>NZ_KB906073.1:0-778824 GCF_000381165.1 Agrobacterium sp. 10MFCol1.1
ACCGGCGATTACGCCCGGCAAAAGGGTGCGACCACCGCCGGCGTGCGGCCCGAGCACCTGACGCTGTCGAAAGAAACCGGCCTGTGGCAGGGCAAGGTCACGGTTGCCGAACATCTCGGCTCCGACACCTTCCTCCACCTCGACGTCCCCGGCATCGGCCCCATCACCGCCAGAACCGACGGTGAATTCGAATGCAAACACGGCGATACCGTCTTCATCACACCAGATGATGCCAAAATCCACAGGTTCGATGACAAGGGCATCGCGATATGACGCCTTAAGTTCAGGCCTCGTCGATCCTGACACCGTTTCGGTCAAAAACATGAAGCCGTTCCTGCGGGAAACCGACCCGCAGGGACTTGCCCGGCTGCAACAGCGCCCGATCAGACGAAAACAGCTTGAAGGGCAATCCATGCACGGTCAGGTGCAGGATGATGCCGAGACCCGTCGGCTCGACGAGATCGACGGTCGCCTCGACAGCACCATCCGCAGGCGAGACTGTGACATGTTCCGGCCGGATACCGAGTGTGACCGGCTCACCATCGGCAAGCTTCACGTCGCGGCCGAGTTCGAGGCGTGTGCCATCGCCGAGCACGACGAAACTACCGCCATTCTCCCGTCCGAGCCGTCCTTCCAGAAAATTCATGCCCGGCGAACCGATAAATCCAGCGACGAACAGATTGGCTGGGCGATCGTAAAGATCGAGCGGTGCGCCGATCTGCTGCACATGGCCGGCATTCATCGCGACGATCCGGGATGCGAGCGTCATCGCCTCGATCTGGTCATGGGTGACATAAACCGAGGTAGCGCCGAGATCAGCATGCATGCGCTTGATTTCGGCCCGCATCTGCTCGCGAAGCCGTGCATCGAGGTTGGAGAGTGGCTCATCGAACAGAAAAGCCTTAGGCTGGCGCACGATGGCCCGGCCCATGGCGACGCGCTGGCGCTGGCCGCCGGAAAGCGCCTTCGGACGGCGTGCCAAATAGGGATCGAGACCGAGTTTCGCCGAAGCACCGGCCACGGCCGCCGCGATTGTTTCCTTGGTGCTGCGGCGCAGGCGCAGGCTGTAGCTCATATTGTCGGCGACGCTCATATGCGGATAAAGCGCATAGGACTGGAACACCATGGCGATATCCCGGTCCTTCGGCTTGCGGTCGTTGACGCGCTCACCGTCGATGGTCAATTCGCCTGCTGAAATCTCCTCCAGACCGGCAATCATTCGCAGCAGTGTCGATTTTCCGCAGCCGGATGGGCCGACGAGGACGATGAATTCGCCGTCCTCGATCTTGAGATCGACCCCGTGCAGGACCGCGAGGTCGCCATAGGTCTTGCCGACATTCTTCAGCTCGATGGAAGCCATGGGATTATCCTTTCACCGCGCCGGCCGTCAGGCCCTGCACGAGATAACGTTGAATGAGCAGGAAGAAGAGACAGGCCGGAATGAGCGCCAGAACACCCGCCGCCATCATCTGCCCGAAATCGACGGAAAATTTTGAAACGAAGGTCAACAGCCCGACCGGGAATGTGGCGCTCTGGTTGCCCGAAATCAGCATCAGCGCAAACAGCAACTCGCTCCACGCGGCGGTGAAGACGAAGCCCAGCGTCGCAGCGATGCCCGGCAATGTCAGCGGCAGGATGATCTGGCGGAATGCCGTGAAGCGGCTTGCCCCGTCGATCATCGCCGCCTCTTCCAGATCCTTCGGAATACCGTCGAAGAATGACTGCATGAGGAAAGTGGCAAACGGCACGTTGAAGGCGGTGTAGACGATGACGAGACCCGTCAGGCTGTTGGTGAGGCCGAGCGGCGACAGCATCTTGAAGATCGGCGCGACCAGCATGACCAGCGGAAACATCTGGGTAATCAGCATCAGCGCCACGATCCAGTATTTGCCCTTGAAGCGGAACCGCGACAGCGCATAACCGGACAGTGACGAGAGTACCGTAACGGCAAGTGCCGTGGAGCCGGCAACGATGACGCTGTTCTTAAAAAATGTCGGGAAGGCACTGTTTTCTATGACATATCGATAATGATCCAGCGTCGCGTGCGACGGCCACATTCGCACGCCTTCGCTATAAAGCAGGTCATTCGGCGTGACCGAGACCTTGAGCAGCCAGAACAGCGGAAACAGCGCAAAGACGATATAGGCGAGGATCGCCAGGCGATGGGCAAGGGTGAGGAATATCCTTGATGTCATCGGTCAGTCCTTCTCGATAAGGCGTTGGCGCAGGAGCACGATGAGCATGGAATAGGCCAGAAGCAGCACCAGAAGTACCAGCGCGATGGCCGAGGCATAGCCGAAATCAAGCCGCCGGAAGGCCTGCGTGAAGATGTAGCTCGCAACGATCTGGGTGCGGTCTGCCGGTCCGCCATTGGTCATGACGATGATGAGATCGGCAAAATTGGCGATCCAGACGGTGCGCAGCAAAACGGTGATGGCGATGGTGGGTGCGAGAAATGGGAGGGTGATGGAGGTGAAGCGCTGCAACGGGTTTGCCCCATCGATGGAAGCGGCCTCGTAAAGATCACGCGGGATCGCCTGAAGTGCGGCAAGCAATGTGATGGCGAAGAAAGGAATGCCCCACCAGACATTGGCGATGATCGGCCCCCACATGGCAAGCTGCGGATCGGCAAGAATATTGTTGGGCGCGGAGAGAAGCCCGAGCGAGACCATCCAGTGCGGCAGCGGTCCTATGACCGGATTGAACAGCCACGCCCAGTTGAGACCGGCAAGAAAGGTTGGCACGGCCCATGGAAGAAACACCAGCGCCTGGGCCAGCCCCCTGCCCGCGAACGGCTTGTCCAGCAGCAGCGCCAGAATGAGACCGAAGAAAAACTGCAGGAATACCGAAGCCCCCGTCCACCACAGCGTATTTTTCAGCGCCCGGTAAAAGGCCGCATCCTGCGACAGTGCCTCCAGATGTTTCAAGCCAACGAAACCGCCGGAAAAAGGATTGAGCAGCTGCACGTCGCGAAACGCATAGGACAGGCCGAGCACCAGCGGCACCAGCATGACGGCAACAATGAGTACGAGAACCGGCGCACTATAGAGCCAGGGTTCGGCCCAGTCGGCAAAACGCTGCATTGCCGGCTTGCCGGCGCGGTTGCGCGCGGCCACGGGTCCGGCGCCATGGGCATAGGACATGATTGATCGCTCCTGATCGGACGGCGGGGCGGACAGGTTTTTCTAACGCTTCTGGCCAGCCGGTCCGCACGTTTTGAAATGGGGCCTGCCGTTGGTGACAGCCCGCAAGAACGGCCGCGCGGGTTCAAACCTCGCGCGGCCAACCGTGTGGTTTATTTGGAGGCGAGGAACTTCTGCTGCGCCTTCGTCATGTAGTCAGCCCATTGCTTGGCGAGGTCTTCCGGTGAGATATCACCAAGAAGCGCTTCCTGCGATGTCTTGATAACCAGTGAATCCTTGAAGAATGCGAATTCCTCAAGATAGGTCGGCATCTTCGTCGGCACGGCGTTCTTGTCCGCCAGTTCGTCGAACCAGCCCTTGAACTGCTCGCTGGCGTAGAAGGGGTCCTTCTCCGCCGACTTGTGCACCGGCAGCGCACCCGTCTTCTTGTTCCACTCGATATTGCCTTCCGGACCTTCCAGCGTCTCGACCAGTTTCCAGGAGAGGTCCTTATTGGCGGATGCCGACATGATCGACCAGCCGGCGAAACCGATGGTCGGGAAGGTCTTGCCGTCAGGTCCCTTCGGCATGGTCATGACGCCGAAATCTTCCGGCTTCATGCGCTGGGCAATGGCGATAAGGGCGTCCGGATCCTGATCGAGGAAAGCGCAGGTGCCGGAATAAAATCCCGCGACGATCTCGTTGAAGCCCCAGTTGACGCTGTCTTTCGGCGCCAACCCGTTCTTGTAGAGATCGATCACATAGGTCAGGCCTTTCACCCAGCCAGGGCTGTCAAAGGTGGAGGTGCCGTCCTTGGTGAAGAACTCGTTCGATCCCGCCATGGACGCGCCGAACATGACCCAGCCGTTAAGTCCGCCCGGCCCGCCACGCAGGCAATAACCGTATTTGCCGGGAAGTGCTGCAACCTTCTTGGAGGCATCGGCGAATTCGTCGAGCGTCTTCGGCGGCTCCTTCACTCCAGCCTGTTCCAGCAGTTTCTTGTTGTAGAACATGGCCCGGAGATAAAAGCCGTAGGGAAGCATATAGGCCGTGTTCTTCACATCACGGCCGAGTTCCAGCGTGCGTTCACTCAGACCCTTGGTGTATTCCCATTTGGCGAGGTAGGGTTCGAGACTTTCGAGCATGCCGTTATTGGCATAAAGCGAAAGCCAGGTGTCGGGCATTTCCATGACATCAGGCACATCGCCGGCGGAGACCATCGTGGCGAATTTCTGGAAGGCCTCGCTCCAGGGCAGCGAGATGATCTCCACCTTGGTGCCGGGATTGGCGCTTTCGAACTTCGAGACGATGCCCTTCAGCGTTTCCGTCCGTTCGGGACTTGTAATGACCTCGACCAGTTTCAAGGTCGTATCCGCCAGCGCCGTTCCGGTCATCAGGGCGGTAAAGATTGCTGCTGCTACCAGTTTTTTCATGTCGTTCTCCCCTTTTTGTCGTCAGTTTTAAGACGCGTCAGACGGACGAGGCCGCCTTGATCGCGGGTTCGAGATCGTTCCAGAGCGCTTCTGTGCCCTCCAGTCCGACATGCAGGCGCACGGAACGCGCGCTGATGCCGAACGTGTGGGCGGAGTTTGGCTGCGCCTTCTGTTCAAGCACCACTTCACCCGGGACGATCAGGCTTTCATGCCCACCCCAGGAAACACCCAGTTTGAAAAGTTTGAGGCGGTCGGCAAAAGCGCGCACATCCACCCCTTCCTTGAAAATGAAGGAAAACAGGCCAGACGTACCGTTGAGGCCGGGCGGCAGGCGGTTCGCCAATCCCGGATGGCAAACCTTTTCCACCACATCGAGCGCCTGCAGGCGGCTGGCAATATCCAGCGCCGATGCCTGATGCGCCTTCATGCGCAGCGGCAGGGTGCGCAAGCCGCGGATGAGCAACCACGCATCGAAGGGCGACATCTTGCCACCGAGATAAGGATAGGTCTCTGCACGAATGCGGTCGATCATTGCCTTTGAACCGGCAACCACGCCGGAGACCACATCGCTGTGCCCGCCGAGATATTTCGACGCCGAATGCACGACGAGATCGACACCGAGCGAGATCGGCTGCTGGAAGACAGGGCTTGCCCAGGAATTATCGATGACGGTGACGGCGCCATGGCGCTTGCCGATCGCGGCGAGCGCACCGACATCATGGGCCTCCATCACCCAGCTAGTCGGGCTTTCCATGTAGAAGAGTTTCGCGCCGGGCATAGCCTTTTCAACCGCCGCCTCGTCGCGGCCGTCGACATAGACCACCTCGACATTCATGCGCTTCATGAAGGTGCCAAACAGGCGAAACGCATCGGGATAGACATGGCGCACCGCGACGATGCGGTCACCCGGCGAAACGAAGGAGAGAACGGTGGAGGAAATGGCCGACATGCCGCTGGCGAAGCCAAGCGCATCTTCCGCGCCCTCAAGCTTTGCCAGCATTTCCTCAAACATCCTGACGGTCGGGTTGAGCCCTCGCGTATAGACCGGCCGCACCTTTTCGCCGCGATAGGTGGAAACCATTTCGTCGTAGCTGGAAAAGGTGAAAAGCGAAGTCTGCACAAGCGGCGGGACCACAGCTTCGAAAGCGTGGGTCTCGTCATGGGCGACGATCAGGGAGGCGGGATCGAAGAGATCGTTGCCTTGGTTCATTTCGACATGTCCTTGATATCCTCCTCGACGACAGCGAGGATTTTCAGTGTTTCTTCACGGGCGGTCTCCGCATCGCCGGCGGCGATGGCGTTGAACAGCGTGCGGTGAAAGGGGAAGGAGCGGCTTGCAAAGTCCGGCCGGTCGAAAGGCTTCAGCCAGAAACGTTCGAAACCTTCGCGCATCTGCTCGAGCAGCTGCTTGAACAGCGAATTATGCGTGGCGTCATAGATGGAGAGGTGGAAGGCAAGGTCGGCCTTGCCGGACGTGCCTTCAGCCAGATGCACCCGCTCCATCTCATCGAGCCGCGCTTCCATCGTGGCGATATCCTCCACCGTGCGCCGGCGCGCCGCAGCCATCGAGGCCTCAACCTCGATGCCACGCCGGACTTCCAACGTCATTAACAACGCATCGCGCAGGCTTTCGGCATCGATGGAGATAGGCATATGCACGGTTGCGGCGGAAATCGGCTTAAGCAGATAATTGCCGCTGCCCTTGCGGCTGTCGATAACGCCCAGCGCCTGAAACTTACGGATGACCTCGCGAATGGTGGAACGGCCGACACCCAGCGCCACCATCAGCTCTCGCTCGGCCGGCAACCGATCTCCAGCCTTCAGTCCCGCCCTCTCGACGTAATCGGAGAGTGCCGCCTCGACCTGGCGCACACGGTCGCTGGGTGGAATAGGCTGCATCAGTTCGCGGCTGGATCTATCCAAGACTTACCCTTTGAATTGGTCTGACATCTTACCATTTCAAACGGTCGGTCGATTGTCAACGGGGAACGCAAGCAGCCTAAACAGGGAGATCACATCCCTGTTGAACCGCGTATTCGGGAAAAAATAGAAGGAAATTAGAGATTTGGGCGTTGGTAACGCTGGAGAAGGCTTACCGGCTGGGCAAAATTTGCGAGACGGCACAATCGACCGTGGGGCCTAGGACAGAAGGAAAAAACTTCTCCTCCGTCGCGCTCGGGCCTATCGCGAGCATCTGCCAGCTATTGATTTTACGATACGTGACTGGATCCTCGGAACGGGCCCGAGGATGACATCGAGTGTTGGGATACGTTAGTCAGGTGTCTGAGGGTGGCTGGTGCCACCCTCGCCCGTTTTGTCTTCTTACTGGCTAAGCACGGCCGCCTTGATGGTATCGATGTTGTGGTTGACCATATCGATATAGGTTGCGGCCGGGCCGTCGGCTGTCGAGAGCGCGTCGGAATAAAGCGTTCCGCCAACTTTCAGGCCGGTTTCCTTGGCAATCTGGTCCATCAACCGCTTGTCGGTGATGTTTTCGACGAAGATCGCCGAAGCCTTGTCGTGCTTGATCTGATCCACCAGCTTGGCGACGTCGGCGGCAGACGCTTCGGAATCCGTCGAGATACCTTCCGGCGCCAGGAATTCGAGACCATAGGCATGCTCGAAATAACCGAAGGCATCATGTGAGGTGATGATGTTGCGTTTTTCCGGCGGAATGGCGGCGATCTCGGTCTTCACCTTCTCGTTCAAAGCCGCGAGCTTGGCGATATAGGCCTGTGAATTGGCGGTGTAAGTTGCGCAACCGGCCTTGTCGACCTCGCAAAATGCGCCGGCGATGTTCTTCACGTATATTTCCGCATTCTTGATTGACTGCCAGGCATGCGGATCGAATTCACCGTGATTGTGTCCCTTATGGTCATGCGCTTCCTCTGCCTTGTGGTCGTGACCCGCCTCTTCCTCGGCTTCCGGATGTGCGTGACCGGCTGGCTCGTCGGAAATCCTGAGGGGTTTCACGCCCTTGGTCAGCTCCACCACCGGCGCCTTTGTGCCGCTGGTATCGATCAGCCGCTTCAGGAAGCCTTCGAATGCAAGGCCGTTCACCAGCACAACATCCGCCTTGCTGACGGCAACGGCATCGGCCGGGCGCGGCTCGTAGACATGCGCGTCGCCGTCAGGTCCGACGATCGTGGTGATTTCGACGCGGTTGCCGCCGACATTCTTCGCGAAGTCGGCAATGATCGAGAAGCTGGCCACGACCTTGAGTTCAGCCGCAGAAGCCTGCGCCATCAGGACTGGGGAAAGGGAGAGAAGGCTTACGCAGGTAGCAAGACGTAGGGTTTGGAACATGAAGGGTTCTCCTTTTTTCAAACGCTGTTTTCAGGCCGTTCTGTGACGACCGGAACCGAGAAGATCGCGAAGCACACCGCGTGTGCCGACGACGATGGACAGGACATAGATGACGCCTGCGGACAGGATGATCGCCGGACCTGATGGCAGCGACGCGTGATAGGACAGAAGCAGGCCTGCAAAACACGAGACCATGCCGATGCCGATCGAGATGAAGCACATTGGCGCGACGCGATTGGACCAGAAGCGGCTGGCGGCAGCGGGCAGCATCATCAGGCCAACCGAAAGCAGGGTTCCGAGCGCCTGAAACCCGCCGACCAGATTGAGGACGACGATGGCGAGGAAGAGGAAGTGCACGGGGCTCCCCCAGTTGCTGACCGAGCGCAGAAACAGGGGATCGAGGCATTCCGCCAGCAGCGCGCGCCAGAAAACCATCATCACCGTCAGTGTGACGACACAGATACCGCCGATCAGGCCGAGCGCTTCATTGTTCAGTGCCAGCACCGTGCCGAAAAGCACATGCATGAGATCGACACTGGAGCCGCGCCAGGAGACGAGCAGCACGCCGAGCGCTAGAGAAATGAGGTAAAAGGCTGCAAGCGAGGCATCCTCCTTCTGGATGGTGAAGCGCGAAACCGCACCGGCACCCAATGCCACCAGAAGACCGACGACCAGCCCGCCGATGGTCATCGGCAAAATCTCCAACCCGTAAAACAGAAAGCCCACCGCCGCCCCCGGCAAAATGGCGTGCGACATGGCATCACCCGTCAGGCTCATGCGGCGCAGCATCAGAAACACCCCGACCGGCCCGCAACTGACAGCAAGGATCAAGGCACCGGCAAGCGCACGCTGCATGAAGACATACTGGATGAATGGCTCGATGAAGAAATCAGACATGGATATGCGAATGCGCCTGCGAGTGTTTGGGGAAATCCTGCGGCTTTTCCGCCAGGTCGGCGTTCACCGTCGCTGCTGCGGGTTCGCACCATGGGGCGTCGCCGTCCCATGCCTCGTGAAACCGTCGTGCCTGCTGCATCATTTCGGGCCTTAAAACCTCCCGTGTCGGGCCAAAGCCCACCAACCGTCTGGCAAGCAGAAGCGTTTGCGGAAAATGCTGACGCACCAGCTCGTAGTCATGAAGAACGGCCAGAACCGTGCGCCCCTCGGCAACCCATGCTTTGATCAGCACCATGAGATCGGCGACGGTGCGCTCATCGACAGCGTTGAAGGGCTCATCCAGCAAAATCAGCTGCGCATCCTGCAACATGGCGCGGGCAAAAAGGGCGCGCTGCATCTGGCCGCCGGAGAGTGAATCGATATTGCGTTTTTCAAAGCCAGAAAGTCCGACCGCTTCCAGCACATGAGCCATGGCCGCCCGGTCCGACTGGCGATGGCGAGCGAGCAGGCCGCGTTTGGGCCAGAGACCAAGCGCGACCAGATCGCGCACCTGTGCCGGAAAGGAACGGTCGAGTTCAGACTGCTGCGGTAGATAGGCGACGGAAACGCCTGGAGTAACCCGGCATTCACCGCCAAGTGGCTTCAAAATGCCGGCGATGCCCTTCATCAGCGTCGACTTTCCCGACCCATTGGCGCCGACCACCGCCGTGAGCGACCCTTTGGCAATATCGCCATCCAGATGATGCACCGCCGCGCGGCCGGCATATCCGAGTGTCAGATTTTGAAAGGCAAGGCACGGATCGTTCATCGATCCCTCCGGGGCATGATGTCATTTGATGACCCCTCATATGTAATGTTATTACATTCGTCAAACGAATATGTAATGAAATAACATTAACTATCGGAAAGGTAGGTTCCATCTCACATTGGACGAAACCTCCAGGATCACCTCGGGGGTATGGTCGTGCCAGGTTCTGGATTCCCGGGACAAGCCGAAGGAAGCATCCGGCAAGCAATTTTTCTAAAGCCAGTTGACACGCTGCGCTTATGTAATGTTATTACGTTACAAACAACAAGCGAGGTGACCACTAGCCCCGTCGTTCTCTACCGCAAGTCGTGACGACGATGACTCCCACGCTACCACCGCTAATAAAACGAGGCCCGCATGTCGAAAAAACTTCCTGTCACTGTCCTCTCCGGCTTTCTTGGTGCCGGAAAAACAACGCTTCTCAACCATATTCTCGCCAACCGCGACGGTCTGCGGGTCGCGTTGATCGTTAACGACATGAGCGAGATCAATATCGATGCGGCACTTGTGCGAGATGGCGGCGCCAATCTTTCGCGCACCGAGGAACAGCTTGTGGAAATGACCAATGGCTGCATCTGTTGCACGCTGCGCGACGACCTTCTGAATGAGGTACGCGCGCTCGCCGAGCAGGGCCGGTTTGATTATCTGCTGATCGAATCCACCGGCATCGCCGAGCCGCTGCCGGTGGCCGCCACTTTCGATTTTCGCGATGAAAACGGTCGCAGCCTTTCCGATGTCGCGCATCTGGACACGATGGTGACGGTGGTGGATGCCGCCAATCTTCTCAACGACTACGGTTCCTCTGACTTTCTTGCCGACCGTGGTGATACGGCAGGCGAAGGCGACAACCGAACCATCGTAGACCTCCTGGTCGAGCAGATCGAATTTGCCGATGTCGTCGTCCTCAACAAGATCGGCACTGCCACGCCGGATGAGCGGGACGCAGCCCGCAAGATCATCGTCGGGCTGAACCCGGATGCGAAACTCATCGAGGCCGATTTCGGCAAGGTGGAACTGAAGGAGGTGCTGGGCACCGGCCGCTTCGATTTCGCCAAGGCCGAAGAACACCCGCTGTGGTTCAAGGAGTTGCACGGTTTCAAGGACCACATTCCCGAGACCGAGGAATATGGCATCCGCTCCTTCGTTTACCGCGCCAGGAAGCCTTTCGATCCCGTGCTGTTCCAGCGTTTTATCGACCGCGCCTGGCCGGGTGTGGTGCGCGCCAAAGGCTTCTTCTGGCTGGCCACGCGGCCAGCTTATGTCGGCGAGATAAGCCAGGCCGGCGCACTGGTGCGCACCGGCAAGATGGGCCTTTGGTGGTCCGCCGTGCCGAGCGAGCAATGGCCGCGCGAGCAGCAGTTCCTCGACATGATGAAGCCCTATCTCGACCCGGTCTTTGGCGACCGCCGTCAGGAAATCGTCTTCATCGGTTCCGATCCCATGAGCGAAGCGCGCATCCGCGCGCAGCTCGATGCGTGCCTGATCGACACAGATGCCTTCACCCCGGACGCATGGCGACACCTGCCCGACCCCTTCGCCAGCTGGGACAGGCAGGCGGCTTGATTGGTTCTCAACTCCGACCTTTTTGACCAGCGCATGCCTCTTTCGCCTTCTCCCCGCCGGGGAGAAGGTATCGGCAATGCAATTCAAAGAAAATTCAGTGTCACCAGCGTCAGCACAAGATAACGCCCAACCTTGGCAATGGTAACAAGCAGAAGGAAAACCGGCAGCGGCTCCTTCATGATGCCGGCCGCAACCGTCAGCGGATCGCCGATCAGCGGCGCCCAGCTGAGCAGCAGCGACCACTTGCCGTAACGCCTGTACCAGTTCTGGGCACGTTGCAGCGCGGCTTCCCCCACAGGAAACCACCGCCGATGCCGGAAGCGTTCGATGCCACGGCCGAGCAGCCAGTTGGCGAGAGATCCGGCGACATTGCCGGCGCTGGCAACAGTAACCAGCAGCCAGACCGGCTGGGACTTCAAAAGGATCAGGCCGGCAAGTGCGGCCTCCGACTGCATGGGCAGGATGGTTGCCGCGACAAAAGCCGTCAGAAACAAACCCGCATATACCGCCAGATCGGCCATTCCGTACCCTTCACCTTTAGCGAATCCCGCTGCTCCTGAAGTGCCGGATGACGACACCTGTCGTCAAGCGCCATGGCGTTCGATACAGATGGCCTTACGGCGGATTGGCGGCGACGGCTCTGACGATATCATCACGCTCTATATCCAGCAGCGCCTGGTGAATTGAGAATTGCCGGGTTTTGCCGGATGCGGACAAAACGAGGATTACCGTTTCCTTCGGCGGGCAATCCGGCTGTACGCAGGCAGTCTCGTTGACGGAAACGATCTCGTCTTCGCGGAGGGCAAGCAGTTCCCGCGTCCAGTGTTTCACAAGACGGGCCTTAGAGACTATCGCAGAGCCGCTGCGCGCAAGCGGATTTGCTCTTGCCGTCATCGGGAAACCTTCCTTGCTGCCTGCGAGGCCAATGCCTCGAAAAGATCGCGGATCGGCTGCTGCGGCATATCCATGCCGATGAGGACAACACGGGTTGCACGGTTGCCATCCGGCCAGCTTTCCAGACGGCTCAGCGGATAAAGCCGGTGCTGTACGGCATGGGCGACCACTGGACGGTCCAGATCATCCGTCGCACCGAAAATTCCCTTGAGCCGCAGCAGACCGGAATGCACGTTGCTGGTTACGAGTTCGAGAAAGGTAACGATCGCCTGCGGATCGAAAGCGCCATCGAACGTCAAATCGAACGCCTCGACCCCCGCACCATGACGATTGATATCGTGCCCGTGCGCCGCATGCAGGCTCAGCCTGTCGGCGGCAAGCCAGCCCGTCACGTCTTCGGGCTTGTTACGCAACGAATAATCCGCCGGCGCAAACAGCGACATCAGATTGAAGTCGCGCGCGTTGCGGTCATGCAGACGCGCGGCAGGATTGAGATCGGAGAGGCTCTCACAGCCCATCTCCGCCCCGTCAGTGAGATCGGTTTTGGTTAAAACAATGTGATCGGCAAAAGCAAGCTGTTTCCAGCCCTCGATGAAACTGTCGAGCATCGCCTGGCCGGAGGTAATGTCGAAAACAGTAACGACACCGGAGAGATGAAAGTGGCGGGCGACGATATGGTCGCGCAGGCCGGCGGCAGGCGTACCGCCGGGAATCAGGCTGTTGATGATCGGCGCAGGATCGGCAAGGCCGGTGGTTTCAATGACGACACGAGATATTTCCGGCACCACCCCTTCCAGAAAGGCCTGATGCAACTCGTAAAGCGAGGTGCGGATATCGCTGGTGGCGGTGCAGCAGATGCAGCCGGTCGTGGTCCTGAAATAACGCTCCGAACCGGTGCGGACCAGGCCGTGATCGATCGGCACCGAACCGAATTCGTTGACGATGACGGCGGCACCACGCATTTCCGGTTCGCTCAAAAGCTCGTTCAGAAGCGTGGTCTTGCCCGCCCCCAGAAAGCCGGTAAGCAGTGTGACAGGCACCGTTCCGGTGGATGGGGTGACGGACGAGACGTCTTCTGGTGCAACCGCCTTCTTCCGCTTCATTCCGAACACATCCGCACCTTTAAGCAACAAATCTTGGAGAGACTTAATACGTAATGTAATAACATATCAATGCCCCTTGTTAGAAGTTCCCCTTGAACATGGCCTCGGCAGACCGCTTCCGGTATCCCGTCCCGAGCCTTGCCCGCAAGCACACGAAAAAACCAAAGCGGACCCAAAATGGAATAATAAAACCGTTTCGTTCACTTTCGTTTTTTTCGTTCCACCGTCTATTGCATTTTCATTAGAGTTCGCTTTAAATCAGGCCGCTAATACAGAAAAGCTCGCCCGCAGCTATATCGAGGAGGATAGGCTGCAATAAGGGGCTGTATCTTTTACTGTTTTTAAAATGGGAGGAATCGCCTTGAAAAAACTCAGCTACCGTCTTGCTGCGGCATCTGCGCTTTCGTTTTTTGTCACATCGAACGCATTCGCCGCGACGGAAATTCAGTGGTGGCATGCCATGACCGGCGCCAATAACGAGGTCGTGGACGCGCTCGCGAAAGAGTTCAACGATAGCCAGACAAACTACAAGATCATGCCCGTCTTCAAGGGCACCTATCCGGAAACCCTGAATGCAGGCATTGCGGCCTTCCGCGCCAAGCAGCCGCCGGCGATCATTCAGGTCTTCGACGCCGGTTCCGGCGTGATGATGGGTGCTGCCGGCGCAATCAAACCGGTGGCGGAAGTACTGAAGGAGGGCGGCTACACCTTCAACAAGGACGAATATCTGGCCGGCATCGTCGCCTATTATTCCAAGCCTGACGGCACCATGCTGTCCTTCCCCTATAATTCGTCCTCACCGATCCTGTATTACAACAAGGACACCTTCCAGAAGGCAGGCCTTGACCCGGCAAATCCGCCGAAGACCTGGCCGGAGGTTTTCGAAGCTGCCAAGAAGATCAAGACAAGCGGCGCTGCCCAATGCGGCTTCACCTCAACATGGTTGACCTGGATCCAGACCGAAAACTTTGCCGCATGGAACAACGTCTCCTATGGCAGCAATGAAAACGGGCTGGGCGGCACCGATGTGAAGCTTGCCGTCAACGCGCCGCTCTTCGTCGAACACTTCCAGGCCATTGCCGACCTTGCGAAAGACGGCACCTTCCGTTACGGCGGGCGCACTTCGGAAGCCAAGCAGCTGTTCATGTCCGGCGAATGCGGCATCCTTACCGAATCCTCCGGCGGCCTTGGCGATATCATCAAGACCGGCATGAATTACGGTATCGGCCAGCTTCCCTATTACGAGGGTCATGGTCCGCAGAACACCATTCCCGGCGGCGCGAGCCTCTGGGTCTTCGGCGGCAAGAGCGATGCCGAATACAAAGGTGTGGCCGAGTTCTTCCATTTCCTTTCCCAGACCAAGATCCAGTCTCGTCTGCATCAGGTCTCTGGATACATGCCGGTAACGATCGCGGCCTATGAGGAAACCAAGAAATCCGGCTTCTATGACAAGAATCCCGGCCGAGAAACGCCACTTCTGCAGATGATGGGCAAGCCTCCGACAGAAAACTCCAAGGGCGTGCGCCTCGTGAACCTGCCGCAGGTCCGCGACATCATGAACGAAGAGTTCGAGGCGATGCTGGCCGGCAAGCAGGACGCGAAATCCGCACTCGACAAGATTGTCACGCGCGGTGATGCGGCCATCAAGCAGGCAACCGGCAACTAAACGATCCCTGCCCCCGCCCGCATCCTTACCCGGTGCGGGCGGTATTCCCATTTCATCAGGAGATCGCCGTGCAAAGCGTCGTATTCCCCAACAAGATCCTGCCCTATCTGCTGGTCGCGCCACAGATCATCCTGACGGTGATCTTTTTCTTCTGGCCCGCAAGTCAGGCGCTCTACCAGTCGACCATGCGCGAGGATGCCTTCGGGCTGAACAGCAATTTCGTCGGGCTGGCCAATTTTTCCGCCGTACTTTCGGATGAAAGCTATCTGAACGCGCTGCATGTCACGGTCATTTTCAGCGTCCTGACCGCACTCGTCTCGATGGGGCTGGCATTACTTCTGGCGACGGCGGCAGACCGCGTGGTGCGCGGCAAGGGTTTTTACCGCACCATGATGATCATGCCCTATGCTGTGGCACCCGCCGTGGCTGGCATGCTGTGGCTGTTCATGTTCAATCCGGCCATGGGAACCTTCTCCTATATCCTGCGCCGCAACGGCATCATGTGGGACCCGCTGCTCAACGGCAATCAGGCCATGCTGCTCGTGGTCGCAGCCGCCGCATGGAAGCAGATCAGCTACAATTTCCTGTTTTTTGTCGCAGGCTTGCAGGCAATTCCGAAATCATTGCTGGAGGCGGCCTCCATTGACGGCGCACGCGGCTCGCGGCGCTTCTGGACCATCGTTTTCCCGCTGCTGGCGCCGACAACCTTCTTCCTGCTGGTCGTCAACACCGTCTATGCCTTCTTCGATACGTTCGGCATCATCCACGCAGTTACTGGCGGCGGCCCTGCCAAGGCGACAGAAACACTGGTCTACAAGGTCTACAATGATGGCTTCGTTAACCT
This sequence comes from Agrobacterium sp. 10MFCol1.1, assembly GCF_000381165.1. Classification (NCBI taxonomy): domain Bacteria; kingdom Pseudomonadati; phylum Pseudomonadota; class Alphaproteobacteria; order Hyphomicrobiales; family Rhizobiaceae; genus Agrobacterium; species Agrobacterium sp. 10MFCol1.1. Next base: position 15,637 of record NZ_KB906073.1, read on the forward strand.
GAACCTCGGCTCTTCCGCCGCGCAATCCGTCATCCTGATGGTGATCGTCATTGCGTTGACCGCCTTCCAGTTCCGCTTCGTCGAGAAGCGCGTGCACTACGGCTGAGGATTTCCTGATGATTGAAAATCGCCCGGTCGCCCGCGTGATCGCCCATTTGATGCTGGTTCTCGGCATCATCATCGTGGCCTTCCCGATCTACTACACCTTCATCGCGTCATCCATGACGTCGAATGACATCATTCGCCCACCGATGTCGCTGCTGCCCGGCGACCATCTTGGTGAAAACTATACAGATGCCATGGTCGGCGGCGTCGAAAGAGTGGTCGGCGTCAGCCTTGAACGGCTGCTGTTCAACAGCTTCGTGGTGGCGCTCGCCATTGCCATCGGCAAGATCGTCATTTCTTTCCTGTCGGCTTTCGCAATCGTGTTTTTCCGTTTTCCCTTCCGCATGGGCTTCTTCTGGATGATCTTCATCACGCTCATGCTGCCGGTCGAGGTGCGTATCCTGCCCACATACAAGGTCATCGTCGACCTCGGGCTTATCGATACCTATGCGGGACTGACGCTTCCGCTGATGGCGTCCGCGACGGCGACGTTCCTGTTCCGGCAGTTTTTCCTGACCATCCCCGGCGAAATGGTCGAGGCGGCTCGTATCGACAATGCAGGGCCGTTCCGCTTCATGCGCGATATTCTGCTGCCGCTGTCGAAAACCAATATCGCCGCTCTCTTCGTGATCCTGTTCATCTATGGCTGGACCCAGTATCTCTGGCCGCTGCTCGTGACCAACGACGCCAAGATGAACACGATCATCATCGGCCTCAAGCGCATGGTGGACTTCACCGACGCTTCGACGCCCTGGAATTATGTGATGGTGACGGCGATCCTCGCCATCATCCCCCCGATTATCGTTGTGGTGCTGATGCAGCGCTGGTTCGTCAAAGGTTTGGTGGAGACCGAGAAGTAATGGCAAAAATTGCGCTGAAAGACGTCCGCAAGGTTTACGGCGGCAATGTCGACGCCATCAAGGGCGTATCGATGGATATAGCCGATGGCGAGATGATCGTATTGGTCGGCCCCTCCGGCTGCGGAAAATCGACATTGCTGCGCATGATCGCCGGGCTGGAAAGCATATCGGGCGGTGAGATCGTCATCGGCGACCGCGTCGTCAACGATCTCGAACCGTCAGACCGTGATATTGCCATGGTGTTCCAGAACTATGCGCTATACCCGCATATGACAGTGCGGCAGAACCTCGCCTATGGCCTCAAGAACCGCAACACGCCGAAGGACGAGATCGACCGGCGTATCACCGAGGCAGCCAAGGCGCTGGAAATCGAACAATATCTGGAGCGCAGGCCGCGCCAGCTCTCGGGTGGCCAGCGCCAGCGCGTGGCAATGGGCCGTGCCATCGTGCGCAAGCCCGCCGCATTCCTGTTCGATGAGCCGCTGTCCAACCTCGATGCCAAGCTGCGCGTGCAGATGCGCGTCGAAATCCGCCGCCTGCAACGCTCTCTCGCCACCACCAGCGTCTACGTAACCCATGATCAGATGGAAGCCATGACGCTGGCCGACCGCCTCGTTGTGCTGAATGCCGGCCGCATCGAGCAGATCGGCACTCCGATCGAGCTTTACGAAAAACCGGCCACCACCTTCGTCGCCACCTTCATCGGTTCGCCCTCCATGAACCTCCTGCCCTACGGCACCCCATCGGCAAACGGCGCATCCGGGTGGTCGGTGAATGGATCAGGCGCGCTGCCGCAAACCACCGCAACACTGGGCATCCGTCCGGAAGACATCACGCTCGCGGAAACAGAAGCTCCCGATGCCGCTTTCACTGGCACCGTGCGGGTGGACGCCGTGGAACTGGTGGGCGCGGAAAGCTACGTGCACGGCTCCTTCACAGACGGCACCACCATCGTCTTCCGCGTTCCCGGCCGCTCGCAGCTTGGCATCGGCGAGAACCTGCGGATTGCCGCCCAGACGAAGGACTTCCATCTGTTCGATGCGGCGGGGAAGCGGATTTAGGGTCTGTGTGTCGGCATTGCCGTTACCTGCGGCAATGCCCGGCCTATTTTACGCCGATGAGACCACCTCATGAGCAGACTGGCGGGACGCCAACTTCTTTCCGAACTTCTGGGACGGCAATTCAATGAAGTTATAGCTCAAATAAGCCATGACCACCGTTAGAACCCAAGCCAATACGATCATGACATGAACCGGATAGGGAGCCAGTTGTCTGTACGGAAGAATGTATTCCACGACAGGCTGGGCTACGGGCCCAAGTAGATAGACAGAATAGCTTATCGCGCCAAGCCAGACAAATATCGGATGCGTGATACGAAGTTTTGTCGTGAACAGAGCAAAAAGTGCCATTCCTGAATAATAGGCGATGGTATAGCGATACCAAGTCTCACCAAAGCCCATATCAACATTATAGCTCAGAAAACTGACGAGCGGCACCGTAAAGACCACAAGAAGGGAAGTGAATATGATAAGCCGCCGCATATACACATCAGCCTGATCAACGGCTCCGTGACGCCACAACAAACCCCAAAACATCACAGTAAGCCCAAGCGGAATAGCGACCGGTAACTTGATGCCCAAAGCATAACGCGCAGCACCCATGGCAACCGCGCACAGCAGGAAGAACACCACCGCGCCGACCGCACCCTCCGGCTTATGGAGGAGTCTAACATAAAACAGCATTGCGCTGACGACATAAAAAACGATTTCTATCTGTAGCGTCCAGTAAACACCGAGAATATTTTGCTGTCCCAGAAATTGCTGCAGCATCGTTACATTGGCGAGGATTTGGGTGATCGTAAAAAGATCTCCTCGCACGAGTGGAATGATTGCCACGGCAAGGGCTATCGACACCCAATATGCGGGATAAAGCCTGAAAAATCGGGAAAATGCAAAGCTGCGCAAGGGCGCTTTGCTCGCCTTCAGAAGAGAAAATGGGATAACAAAACCGGAAACAGCGAAGAACATGACAACGGCAATTTTTCCGATATCAAAGTATTCACTAAAAATATTAAACAAAAAATACTCAACCTCATTATTTGTGTAGTTATTTTTGTAAGCTACTTCTGCAATGTGAAAATACACCACTGCCAAAGCCGCTATACCGCGAATAGAATCGACATATAGCCAACGACCAGGAACACGATCTTCGCTCATAAATACCTCATTTAGAAAATATATAAAATATAATAAATGTATATTTATAACATACTACAATGCGCTCGAAACGCAAATAGCGGGCAGTCGTTTCTTTCATCTACTTCAGCGAATGACGACGTGCAGGCACTATCAAAGTCCACTCTCCACGGGCACAATGACATCAGCGACGCGAGTGTAGCACCTGTTGAATGCATCCCGGCCCACGACCGGAATGCAGTGCTATCCATGTTGGCCCAGCCTGTGAGGCATCACAACAGCCTATGCCCGTTTCCCTACCAGACCAGCTCAACCTGTGGCCTACCGTTGGAGGTTTTCTCCACCGTGCGTCCGGACGTATCGATATTGCAGTGGATACGCTGCCGGAAAGCCGAGAAGCTTTCGAAGGTCACCACATCCACGGGATCGTCGAGATGCAGGGTCAGCCGATAGCGTTCCGGGTCGCCGCCTAGCGTTTGCACGCCCAGAACGGAGGCTACGAAGGGTTGGCCTAGATAGAGGCCTTCCACCCGCGAACCAAGAAGATAGGGATTGAATGCGGGACGGTTTCCCGCCGTGGCATGCAGGGTGTTCCAGTCGCGGAAGCCATATTGCGCGGCGATGAGTTCCAGCGCCTTTGAATGGGTGATTGCCTGCCCCTGCCCTTCAAGGGCGGCGCGCAGCCGTTTTGCCTGCTCTTTCAGTCCCTCAAGCGCGGGAAGCGGTTTGGACACGTTCATAACGGTTCTCCAACATGCGCATGCCGTATTTTTCCGAAGGGGTCCGCGTTGCCATCGACGACATGCAAAACATGGGGATGACCGTTATTCCAAAAAGAGCTTCACCAAGGGCGTAAACGCCTGCGGACGGCCGGGGCTCTTCTGCCCGTGGCCGTCCATATAGCTTAGAAAGCGCCGCCCGTCAAAGGCAGCGACGGCGCGAGGCCAAGGGGTCAGAAGCGATAGGTGATACCCGCACCGATCAACCAGGGATCGAGTTTCGCTTTGCCACTGATTGGCGTGCCGCCAAGTTCTGCGGTCCAGTCGGTCTTCAGGAAAATCTTCTTCACGTCGAAGTTCACGCCCCAATGTTCGTCCAACATATAGTCGAAACCCACCTGCACGGCCGCGCCGAACTTGTTCTTGACATCAAGATTGCTGAAGCCGGGTTTTTCGGACTGGTTGTAGAACATCGAATAGTTCACGCCCGCGCCGATATAGGGCTTGAAGGCGCCGAAATCAGTAAAGTGATATTGCAGGGTCAGCGTCGGCGGCAGCAACCATGTCTTGCCCACCGGCGTGCCGGCCAGCACACCCTCGCCGTTGATCTTGGCGTATGTGGTGCCAAGGATGAGTTCGGCAGCGATATTCGGGGTGAAGAAATAGCTGATGTCGAGCTCAGGAATAACCGTATCCGAATAGGAGAGACCCGCACCCGGCACACCGTCAACGCTGCCGCTGTCATGGGTAATGACCCCGAGACCACGCACGCGCAGCATCCATGGACTCGCCGCCGCAATCGCCTCTTCAGCGGTGGGGGCTGGTGCCGGCGGGGCCAGATCTGCCGCCATCGCGTTGGCCGACATCAGCATCGCCGCGACACTCACCGTCACACTGGCAAGCAAGGCGGTTTTTTTCTTTCTGTTCGTCATTCCATCTCTCCTATCGCGCGCCGCAGCCGGGCAAGCCCGGCAAACCGGCTGATGGCGGCGGGCCTTCGCGAATCCTCGCTTGCCGCAGCCGCTACGGCCACTATCGCCAAGGGAGAGGTGAGCGGATTGAGATGGATCAAACCGAAAGGCGAACGATAAGCCCGGGCAGCTACCCGGTGCTTGGTGTGACAAATACGCAACGGATAGCCATGACAACGGTCAAAATAGCGGGGCCGGCAGTCGGAAGTTGGCCTGTTTCACAAGCCTTCTCCTTTGCAATCTCAGGCGGCCTGCGGTGCCAAAGTCGCGGAACCCGGCTTTTTGAGAAGCAGCACCGAGACAGCAGCGATCATGCACATCACGCCGGCAATCTGCAGTGCGGGCATGTATGTGTCGAAGTCGCTCTTGAAGAACCCTGCGCCAAAGGCAGCGGTGGCGGCCCCCAACTGATGCCCCGCAAACACCCAGCCGAAAACCAGGCCCGCTTTTTCGCGGCCGAAACTCTCAGCGGCAAGCTTCACCGTTGGCGGCACGGTTGCCACCCAGTCCAGCCCGTAAAATACGGCGAAGACCGAAAGCTCCACGAAGCTGAAGCCCGAGAAGGAGAGATAGATCAGGGATAGCCCGCGCAGACCGTAAAACCAGAAGAGCAGGAAGCGATTGTCGAAACGGTCGGAAAGCCAGCCGGCAAAGATGGTGCCGAAGAAATCGAAAATGCCGATCACAGCCAGCGTGCCGGCCGCCGTGACCGCCGCCATCCCGAAATCACCGCAGATGGAAATCCAGTGTGTCTGGATAAGGCCGTTGGTGGAAAGTCCACAGACGAAGAACGTGCCGAAAAGCACCCAGAAAACCGGGTTTCCGGACACGCTCTTCAACGTCAGTATCGGGGATGCCAGTGTTGCAAGAAACTTGTGGTCCTGCTTCGGCGGTTTTACCACCACCGTCTCGCCATAGGCTGGCAGGCCGACATCGGCGGGATGGTCACGCATCAAGAGCAGCACGAGAATCATGGCGATAGCAATCACCGCAACGGATAGCGTCAGCGCGGTGCGCCAGCCATAGGCCTCCGTCAGCGCCGCGAGCAAAGGCAGAAATACCAGCTGGCCGGTGGCGTTACTGGCCGTCATCAGGCCGATCACCAGTCCCCGGCGCTTTGAAAACCAGCGCGATGCCACGGTCGCGCCCAGCACCAGTGCCGTCATGCCGGTGCCAACACCGATCACCACGCCCCATAACAGCAACAGCTGCCACACCTCAGTCATGAAGAACGAGGCGACGATGCCGCCCATGATCAGCGCAAGGGCCGTCGACACGACCTGGCGAATACCGAAATGGTTCATGAAGGCAGCGGCAAAGGGCCCGAGCAGGCCGAAGAGCACCAGCCTGACCGCCATGGCAGATGAAATATCGGCAATATCCCAGCCGAACTCCTGATGCAGCGGCTGGATCATCACCCCGGCCGATCCCATCGCGCCGGCGGTTGCCAGCATCGTCAAAAAGGTGGTTGCAGCAACAAGCCAGCCATAATGTATGTTTCTGTCGGCCATCCAGCTGGCAAGGCGTGTGGAGAGCATGTTCAAAATCCCTTTCCAGCGGCCAGCGGCCGAAATTTTACGGGTATATACCCTATATTGCGGGCAGATACCCGTTTTATCATCAAAAAAATTACAGGGCTGCGAGTAGTTCCTGCAATTGAGCGGTTTTTTCCGGGCCAAGCCTGGCCTCGATTTCGTCCTGTACTCCGTCCCAGAGGGGCGCGCCTGTTTTCAGGATCTCCTGTCCCTGCTCCGTCACGGTCAGCATCGCTTCGCGCTGATCCTCGCCATGGCCGATGGCCACCAGCCCCATGCGGGCTAGCACCTTGGTATTGCGTCCAACGGTCGAGCGGTCCAGTTCCACCCGCGCGGCGAGATCGGTGAGCGACACCGGCGCCATGCGGTTGATGTTCCGCAACAGGCTGAACTGGCCGATATTGACGCCAAGCGGCGCCAGCGCCTCATCGTAATAGGACGAGACCTTACGGGACGCTTTGCGCAGCAGGATGCAGTGACAACTATCGTTTGGCATTTGTCTCGGGTATATACCCGCAAAATGCCGAATGCAAGAGGCACTATAAGATCATGCAGGGACAATGACCGACTACAGCGCCGCGGCACTTCAGAAACGCAGCCGGAGAAGACCGTAGACCGCCAGAACCGCACAAACAGCGGCTCCAATCAGATAGGGCATATGCAGCGCCTCGATGCGGCCGAAGGCCGGTTCGGCAATGGTGACCAGAACGCCAGCGGCAAATGCGCCGAACGACATCGCACCCCAACCGAAAAACCGATAGACGGAATTGACGCGTCCAAGCAACTCGTCCGGAATGAGCCGTTGCCTGTAGCTCACGGTCACCACATTCCACAACATACCCGCCGCAGCCTCGAGAAACAGGCCGACTGCTACCAGTGGCGCGGAACTCGAAAGGCCGAGCACCAGATTGAACAGCGCAAATGTGCATAGCGCCAGAACGAGGCTTGTCCTCGCGCCCAGTCTACGGGCGAACCACGGCGAGGCCAGCCCGCCAAGAACACCGCCAACCGCGCCGCATGTCAACAACACGCCATAGGCTATCGCGGAAAGATCGAGCACCTCCTGCGCGTAGAGAACGAGGACCGTCATTCCCCCAACGAATATGGCGTTGACTGCCCCCAGCATGATGGCAAGCCGCAGGATCATCGTATTGCGCCGCATCCAGCCAAGCCCCTCTCGCAATGCGGGCCAGAAAGAGACTATGCCGGACGGTTTGCGTGGCGGCAGCACGATAAGCCAAACCAATGCCGCCGAAACCGCGTAAAAACTGGCATCCAGACCAAAGGGAATGGCAATGCCCGCGGCAATCAGCAAGCCTGCCAGTGGCGGGCCGATGAATTGGCCAGTGACCTGTTCGGCGCTCCACATCTGACCATTGGCATGTTCGAGATCGCTCGGTGCGACAAGTGAAGGCAATATCGTCTGGGCTGCATTGTCCCGCACGACCTCAGCGCAACCGAGAAGGAAAGCGATTACCGCCAGTGAAAAAATAGCCGCCGATCCCGATTCTGCCGGTGACGGCAGGTTTGCAGTGGTGGAGATCATGCCGACCGCGCAGATCATCAGCGCCAGCCGAACCACATCGGCCCGCACCATAAGCAGGCGCCGGTCACTTCGATCCGCCCAGACACCGACGGGAAGCGCGAACAGCAGCCAGGGCAGCCGTTGCGCCACCGCAATCATAGAGATCAAGAGCGGATCGCTGGTCAGCAGGGTTGCAAGCCAAGGTATCGCCACCATCGAAATGCCATCGGCAAGATTGGATACGGCGCTCGCGGAAAACAGAAGACGGTAGTCACGGTTCGTTCTGAGTAGAGCTGCCTGCATAGCTGATCTCCGCTTTTGAAATCACGCGGGTGCAGACATACCCGATGCAATGTCCAAAAAAGCCAAATGCAACTTTGTCGCCGCCCGAACCGGTATCACGTCCGAACCCGCAGCTTTGCATAAAAGAACATTTTGCAGCAATCCAATTTCAGCCGGATCAACCCCGGCCGTTCAGCCGGGGCATTAGATACGGATATCGTCTCAGGCAGAGAGCCTGCGGCCGCTTGCGACCAGCATACCAGCCGCACCTTCCAGCCAGCCGGCTTTGAGTTCAAGCGCCAGAAAACGGCTGCGCTCGAACGGGCCGGGCATGATCAGGTGCTGGGCCTTATCGGCAAAAAAGCCGAAGCGCTCATAATAGGCGGCGTCGCCGACCAGAAGAATGCCGCCATGGCCACGTTTGGTTGCCTCGGAGATTGCCGCACGCATCAGCGCCGAACCGATGCCCTTGCCCTCATGGGCAGCATCAACCGCAAGCGGGCCAAGCAGCAGCGCTTCGACAGCGCGGCCTTCGCGCGAAATGCCAGCTTCGACATTCCACAGGCGCACCGTGCCGATGACATGGCCGTCCTCGTCACGGGCAACGAGCGCCAGACCTTCCGCTGGCACGCGGCCGGCGCGCAGCTTTTCGGAAGACTTGCGGCGGCGGCCAGCGCCCATGGCGCGGTCAAGCAGGTTTTCACGGGCAACGACATCGCCCGGATTTTCCTGATCGACATGAAATGTCTGCGGGGTGAAAAATGCACGTACCGAATTCATAAGAGCGGCCATCTCTCGGCCCTCCATCACACAACCGCCCACACGCGGCCCTTGATCAAAAATGGTGGAGCCGTTCCGGCCCGCCGACACGCTTTCCTCGGCTGGAAGAGGAGCAGCAAGCAGGGATTTGCGCAACAGCACAATCGGCAAAGCCGGAACGGAAGCTTGTTCGAGACGCCGCCTTACTCAGCGGGCGGCGTTCGGATCAGATGACGTAGGCTTTCAGCGGCTCGAAACCGTTGAAGGCAACCGCCGAATAGGTCGTCGTATAGGCACCTGCGCCTTCGATCAGAACCTCGTCGCCGATGGTCAGAGAGACTGGCAACGGGTACATGTTCTTTTCGTACAGCACGTCGGCGCTGTCGCAGGTCGGACCGGCCAGAACGCAAGGCTCCATCTCGTCCTGATCGCGCTCGGTGCGGATCGGGTAGCGGATAGCCTCATCCATCGTCTCGGCGAGACCGCCGAACTTGCCGATGTCGAGGAACACCCAGCGATGGTTGTCGTTGTCGGACTTGCGCGACACGAGAACAACTTCCGCCTTGATGACGCCAGCGTTACCCACCATGCCACGGCCCGGCTCGATGATCGTCTTCGGGATCTGGTTGCCGAAGTGCTTGCGCAGCGCCGTGTCGATAGCCTGGCCGTATTCTTCGGCAGCAGGAACGTCGCGCAGGTACTTGGTCGGGAAACCACCGCCCATATTGACCATCTGCAGGTGAATACCCTGCTTGGACAGCGAAGCGAAAACGCGCTTGGCATCGCCCAGCGCTGCATCCCATGCGTCGAGATTCATCATCTGCGAACCGACATGGAAGGAAACGCCGTAGGATTCGAGGCCCAGCTGATGTGCGTAGACCAGAACATCAACAGCCATCTGCGGTACGCAACCGAACTTGCGCGACAGCGGCCATTCGGCACCTTCACCGTCCGTCAGCACGCGGCAGAACACGCGCGCGCCAGGAGCGGCACGGGCAACCTTCTCGACTTCCTCATGGCTGTCGACGGCGAAGAGATCGATGCCGAGCGCGTAAGCGCGGGCGACATCGCGTTCCTTCTTGATGGTGTTGCCGAACGAGATCCGGTCGGACGTCGCACCTGCATCAAGCGCCATCTGGATTTCAGCCACGGAGGCGCAATCGAAGTTCGAGCCGAGCGAAGCAAGCAGCTTCAGGATTTCAGGAGCCGGGTTTGCCTTGACCGCATAGTAGATCGCGCTGTTCGGCAGAGAATGCCGGAACGCGTTGAAATTGTCGCGCACGACGTCGAGGTCGACGACGAGGCAAGGGCCTTCGGGACGTCGGGTCTTGATGAAATCGAGAATGCGTGCAGTCGTCATCGATATATTCCCTATAAAACCGGCTCCAGAAAATCCGGAGGACAAAGGACGCTCGAGATATGCATACGAATCAGCCGGTGGAGGCGCAGAATCGATAGCATACGCTCAAGGCGCAAATATGAATGACGCCCTGCCAGAGCATCATTCGGCTTTGTCTGCCATCGATTGGAGGGAATGACCCGACCGCACTTCAGGCAATGATGGTGTGCCTCTTCAGTACCCCGGCTGATGGAAAGCCGGCAGAGAACCAGAAAGGCCCGCACCGTCGTTGCTTCATATGTCCTCGCATTTCCCGGTTGGCCGGAATAGCGACTGGAGGGGTTAGTTCCAGGTACCTTACCGAACTCCTCACCACATCGAGGACTCGGCGGACACACATGGGCACGTGCGACTTTGGGCAGCACGGGAGATAAGAATATTCGCCGTCATAATCAAGAGGATTTTTTCACCATATAGCGGATTTTTTCGGCAACCATTTTACGGGTTGAACAGTCACGCCTCAGCGTTCAATTATATGGAACGAACCGGAGGATTTTTATGGACACTCTCACCCGCATCCGCGCCTTTATCGACGTTGTCGAAGCGGAGGGTTTTTCCGCCGCTGCCCGCAAGACCGGGCGTTCCAAGGCGCTTTTGTCCAAATATGTCCGGGAACTGGAAGATGATCTCGGTGCACTGCTTCTCAACCGCACCACCCGGCAATTCTCGCTGACGGAGGCCGGCCATACATATTACCGCACCGCCTCCGACATTTTGAAGGAGATCGACAACCTCGCCGATCTGGTGCGCGAGAAGAATGCCGATCTGAAGGGCAAGCTTAGAATATCCGTTCCGCGCACCTTCATCGACGCCGATGTTGGCCAGAGCCTCATCGATTTCGCCAAGGAAAATCCGGAACTGTCGCTGGAAATCGTCGCCGATGACCGATTCGTGGATCTGATCGAGGAAGGGTTCGACCTTGCGATTCGCATAACGCGTCTGGAAGATTCAGGCCTCATCGCCCGCAAGATCTCCGATTTCCGGGTCTATGCAGTAGCAACGGCGGATTTTGTCGCCAGACACGGCCCGCTCAATGGTCCGCAGGACTTTTCCCGCGTGCCCTTCATCATCGACACCAACACCCGCTTCCACAACACCGTGCGTTATCTTGAAGCGGATGGCGGCTCGAACTCCGTTACCATCAGTGGACCGATCGAGGTGAACAGCCCGCAGGCGACACTGCGCGCCGCCCGCGCAGGGCTTGGCATCGCCATGGTGCCGGACTTCATTGCAAGACCCTTCATCCAGTCCGGCGAGCTTGTGACCCTGTTCGACGACTATATTTCAAAAGACCGCGGCATATATGCCGTCTACCCCCACCGCCGTTACCTTCCCGCCAAAGTGCGCAGCTTCGTGGATTATCTCTCGGCGTGGTTCAGGAAAAATGGATGAAGAGCGGGGGAGCGGTATAGTTTCCGCCGACCTTCCCCTCGTCATGCCGTATTTAATCCGGCATCGAGCCGCGGCGCGCCCGCGCTATGAAGGACTCTATCGCGATCAACGACCTGATCGCGCTGCACCCCGAATCTGGTCCGGGGTGCAGGAGTGCGGATGCAACGCCTGCCTTTCAGCGGGCGTTGCTTAGCCGGAAACGGCTTATCAGAACGGCGAATCCGGGAAGTAGAACTGCTTGGCATTGTCCTTGGTGATGAGCGTAGCGTCGAGAATATACTCGCCAGCAACCGGCACCTGATCGTAAAAATGACCAGCCGTAAGCTGCATGGCGGTCGCCACCATCGCCGGCGGATAGAGCACGTCGACCGGAATTAGCTTGTCGCCGTCCATTACGCGCTTGATCATGTCCTTGGAACCGGCGCCAGCAACGATATACTTGATATCGGTGCGTTTCGCCTGCTGGATTGCCTCCAGCACGCCAACCGCCATGTCGTCGTCCTGACACCAGACCACGTCGATCTTCTTGTATTTGGTCAGGTAGTCCTGCATCACGCGGAAGGCGTCGTCGCGGTTCCAGTTGCCGTACTGGCGGTCGAGAACCTTGACGCTGGAGCCGGCAATACCCTTGTCGAAACCATCCTGGCGCTGCTGGTCGATCGGGATCGGCAGACCGCGAATGACCACCACTTCCGCATCAGGCGTGGTTTTCTTGATGTATTCGCCTGCCACTTGTCCGAGTGCCGGATTGTTACCCGCAACGTAGAGATCGCGGATCGAATTGTCGTTGACGCTCGGCGCGCGGTCGACGAGCGCGACAAAGGTGCCCTTGTCCTTGATCTCCTTGATGGCGTTGACGAGCGGATCGGGATCAGACGGTAGCACGACCAGTGCGTCCAGCCCCTGCACGGCAAGATCCTGAAGCGCGTTTGCCTGGTTGGCGGCATCCGGCGAGGTCTTGACGATGACGTTCAGACCCGGATGCTCCTTCATCAGAAGCTTTGCCACCCGTTCGGCATGGTAAACGACGCCCGCCGTCCAGCCGTGGTCGGCCGCCGGAATGGATACCCCGATCGTTACCTTCTTCTCCTGCGCATGGGCAGAACCCGCAAGAACGGCAGCCAGCGCGACAAATGCCACGCCGATGAATTTTCTACGCATAGTCTCTTCCTCCCAAGACCGGGGCGTTCCTCCTGTTTAAACCGCGCATGCCCCAGATTGCGCGGCCAGATGTCTCATCGATCGTCCGGCTATCTGCGGCTGAGCGAACGCTGCACCAGCATGGCGATGATGATGATCGCGCCCTGAATGGCACCGATCAGATATTCGCTGACGAAGTTCGACAGGATCATGATGTTGCCAACGATTTCCAGAATGAAGGCGCCGCAAATCGTACCCCAGATGCGGCCCACACCACCCCGTAGCGCCGTGCCGCCGACGACGACGGCGGTGATGGCCTGCAACTCCCACAACATGCCTGTAGTGGCCGAAGTGGAGGCAAGACGCGGCACGTAAAGCAGGACGGCAACGGCGACGCAAAGCCCCTGAACCACATAGGCAATCGTGCGGACTCGAACGACCGAGATACCGGAGTAACGCGCCACATCCTCGCTGGAACCTACCGCCGTCAGATGCCTGCCGTAACGGGTACGGTAAAGCACGAAAGCGGCGATGGCGGCAGTGACGAAGATGACGATGACCGGCACCGGCACACCGATCACATTACCGAAATAGACCGGGCGATAAAGCGTCTGGATTTCCGGGTTGCGCAGCGTGATCGCGCCACCCTGCGACAGCCAGGTGGTCAGCCCACGATAAATGCCCATGGTGCCAAGCGTGGCGATGAAGGGCTCGATGCGGCCGATGGTGGTGATGAGGCCGTTTGCAAGCCCGCAAGCGGCGCCGATGGCGATGGCCAGCGCCATGGCGGCCAGTAGCATCACCAGCGGATTGGCAATAACGCCACTGTTCATGAACAGGATCATCAGGCTGGCAACGAAAGCCACCATCGCGCCGACGGAGAGATCAAGTCCGCCGGATGTGATGATATAGGTGGCGCCGAGCGCAATGATGGCGATGAAGGCGCTGCGGGTAACCACGTTCAGCAGATTGTCGATACCGATGAAATTCGGATTGGCGACGGCGCCGAGAACCAGCAGCAAAGCCAGCGCCACAAAGGGCGCAACGGCGCGCAGGTCCCAGTCTTTCGAGGTCTTCGGCGTTTTGCCGTTATCAAGTGCGGCCTCAGTCATATTTCCCCTCAATTGTCTTTTCTTCAGGCCAATCTGCCGGGACATCAGCCCTCAGGCAAATTCCTGTGTGTGCACGCCAGTCGCGAGTGCCACGATATCGTTTTCGGTCATGCGTTCCCCCGTTACCTCGCCGACGATCCTGCCGGAGCGCATTACAAGGACGCGGTCGCAGATGCCGATCAGTTCCGGCATCTCCGAGGACACGACGATGATCGACCTGCCCTCGTCTGCAAGCTTTGCTATGAAACGGTAGATCTGTTCCTTGGTGCCGATATCGATGCCGCGTGTTGGCTCGTCGATGATGACGATCGATGGATCGAGCAGCATCATCTTGGCGAGCAGCAGCTTTTGCTGGTTACCGCCGGACAGCTGGCCCGCGAGCAAGTCCTTGCTTCCCGTGCGAATATCGAAATCACGCACCGCATCATCGAGCGCTGCCTTCTCTCGACGGATATCGATCTGGAACAGGCGGCTGAATTTCCTCAGCGAGGCGAGTGTGAGATTGACCCGCAAATCCTTCGTCAGCAGCAATCCCTTGCCCTTCCGATCCTCGCTAAGATAAACGATACCGGCCTTCAGACTGTCTTCCGCCTTTGCAAAATGCACAGGCTTTCCGAGATGGCGGATCGTCCCCCGCCCTGGACGCAGGCCAAGCACGCCCTCCATAAGCTCCGTTCTGCCCGCGCCGACGAGACCAGCAAAACCGAGGATTTCGCCCTTTCGCAGGCTGAAACCGGCATCCTGCGCATAGCCGGGAACGGTGAAATGCTCCACCTGCAAGACAGGCTCGTGCTCGCCGCCGGCGTTCCTGTCCGGATAGAGCTTGGCGAAATCGCGTCCCACCATCAACCGCGCCATATCGGCGGGCTCAAGCGCCGATATTGGGTGGGAGCCGACCAACCTGCCATCGCGCAGAACGGTGACACGGTCGGCAATCTCCTTCACCTCCGGCAGGCGGTGCGAAATATAGAGCACGGCCACGCCCTTTGCCCTTATGTCCCTGATAACGTTCAACAGCGCATCGGTTTCAATGGGCGTGAGGCTTGCGGTCGGCTCGTCGAAAATGACGACGCGATGCGGCACGAGCAGAACGCGGGCTATCTGCACCAGCTGGCGCTGGGCAATCGACAGGCTGCCGACGACGGCATCGGGATCGATCGTACCGCCGAGATCGGCGATAGCCCTCAGGGCGCCGGCACGCATGGCGCGGTCGTCCATCATCGGGCCTTTGCACAATTCGCGGCCCAGATAGATGTTCTGAGCCACCGTCAGATCCGGGGCCAGCAATATTTCCTGATGCACGAGAACGATGCCGCGATGTTCGGCGTCGACAGGTCCGCTCAGCGCAACTGCCTCGCCATCGATCCTGATTTCCCCACTTGAAGGCTTCTCATTGCCCGCAAGCAGTTTCATCAACGTCGATTTACCAGCGCCGTTCTCGCCAATGATGGCGTGAACTTCGCCGGCGCGCACGGCAATCTCTATATCCTTCAGAACCTGGACGGGACCGAAAGACTTGGACAACCCGACAGTCCGTATAAGGACCTGATCTGGAGATTCCTCAGCAAAAGCCATGTGTCGTCACCGGTACGCGGTGCGAATGAACGGAGCTTGCCCCTCGATTTTACTTGAAATCATCATGCACGAACTCCTCCCAAAGCTCTTGGGAAGAAGCTAACGTCCGTTTTGAGGTACGTAAAGCAAATTTCGCTGGTCTTTTAGAATACACTCAAATTTGACCAGGACGATGGTGCCTAAGGACTAAAAAATAGGCGGCCATGGTCCCGCAGAGCGTTGGAAATCCTCAGTGAGGCAAGGCACCCACGGGATGCCTGTGGCTAGAGAAGGCGCTTCAGGGAGCTGGCTTCGGTTTGCGGGGAGGCCTTCGTTGTGTCGCTGTTGTCGGCAGACCTGTTGCGCATCGCGGCGTAATAGGCATTTTTCTGCTCGTACATATGCATGTCGGCACGGCGCACCAGCGATTCCATCGTCTCGCCGGCCTCGCTGGTTGCCACGCCCAGCGAAAGACTAAGCGGCGCATTGGAGTAGAACTGGTTGTTGATCTTCAGCAGTTCGTAAATCGTATCCACCATCGCCGCGGCGATCTGCTTGTCTGCGCCGGGCAAAAGAATGGCGAATTCATCACCGCCAATGCGCGCAGCATGGTTCGGCGCAGTAACGACACCGTTCAGGACTTCGCCAAGGCGCCGCAACAGCGCGTCGCCTGCGTCGTGCCCCAGCTTGTCATTGGCGTCCTTGAGGCCATTGAGATCGATGACGATGGCCGAAACGGGCCGGATCGTGCTGCGTTCCAGCCTGTTCATTTCGTCCGAATAGAAGGCGCGATTGTGCAGCTTGGTCAGCACATCGTGCTTGCCGAGATATTCGAGATAGGCTTCCGCCTTTTTCCGCGCCGTAATATCAGTCAGCGCCACCTGCACCAGTGACCAGTCGCGTTCGTGGCCCGGAAAAACGGAGAAATGCAGCAGCACGTGCCGCTCTGAACCATCCAGCGCGTAGTTCACCACTTCGCGATGATGGTTAAGATTGCCGTTCCACAGTTCCATCAGCTGTTCGCGGAAGGGCTTTTCCATTTCACCACGGAAAATATCGCCAAGCCGCTGCAACAGAACCTGACGGTCCGGTGCACAAAACAGGTCCAGTGTCGCCCGGTTGACGTCGATCACGCGGATTTCGCTCATGCATTGGCGCACGAATTCGGGATGCACATCCATGAACACCCGGAAGTCGATGATGCCGCGTTCCCTGACCTCCTCGATCAGACGCCGAACCCGGCTGAAATCCTCCACCCACAGGGAAACGGGCGAATGTTGGAACATGCCTTCAGCATAACGGCGGTTGAAAAGCTCCTTGCGGCGAGCCTCCTCACGTTCCGTCACATCCTCTGTGGTCAGCAGCAACCGCCCGAGTGTCTGTTCGTAGCCGGGTATGACCGCACCGCGCAGCTGGATATCCAGCCGCTTTCCGCCAATCGAGTAATTGACGGCGTTGCTGATGAATTCGGTTTTTCCAGCCCAAAGCTCGGAAAGCTCGTTCACATGGCTTTCAAGCATGTCATCGCGGAAAATCCGGTGCAGATTATCGATCAGATGCGCCTTGTCCCGCGCTTCGAACAGTTCAAGTGTCTTGGCATTAACCTGCACGACGCGGATTTTCTGCGAGCACGCCGCCACCCGCGACAGATCTTCCAGCAAAAACGCCCGGATGTCCTCGACGCCCTGCGCCCGCCAGATATCGAACTGGCTTTTCACCTCGCTGAAATCCTCGATCCACATCGCCACAGGGGCAAGATTGAAGATATTGGTATCGATCGTTTCAATCATACGGGCAGTCTTCTTCAGGATAATAAGGGCGGATGCCGAATGCCGAAATCGTGCGAGACAGCGATGACTGACCGCATATCTGGATTTATTAGGGATATTCGATCCAACGCAAGCCTTTATCGCGCAAGCCAACGGATTGCGCGATAAATCTCGGTTTCGCCAAGATTCCGCCCGTTACCAGAGCTTCACGTGGCGGTTCACATCCTTGTAGAGCAGGTAGCGGAAACGGCCCGGCCCGCCTGCATAGCAAGCCTGCGGGCAAAAAGCGCGCAGCCACATGAAATCACCCGCCTGCACTTCCACCCAATCCTCGTTCAGCCGGTAAACCGCCTTGCCTTCCAGCACGTAAAGACCGTGCTCCATGACATGGGTTTCCATGAAAGGAATGGTAGCGCCCGGCTCCAGGCTGACGATGTTGAGGTGCATGTCGTAACGCACGTCGTCGGGATCGATAAACCGGGTGGTCGCCCATTTGCCGTCCGTATCGGGCATCGCCGACAGAGCGTGTTCATCTTCATGCGTGAAGATCGCCGGCGGCGGCTCCAGCCCGTCCACCGCCTGAAACGCCTTGCGGACCCAGTGGAACTTGACCGGTGCCGTGCCGGAATTGCGCAGCTGCCAGCGCGAGCCGGCGGGCAGGAAGGCGAAGGAGCCGGTCCGCAATGCATGCTGCACGCCCTCAAACTCCACGGTCATTTCACCATCAACGACAAAGATCGCCGCTTGCGCCCTTGCGTCCGGCTCCGGCCGCTCACTGCCGCCGCCAGGCTGCACTTCAACGATATATTGCGCAAAAGTCTCGGAAAAACCGGTCATCGGTCGGGCGATGATCCAGGCCCGCGTCCCGGTCCAGTGCGGGAGCACGCTCGTCACGATATCGGACATGACGGTTTTGGGGATGACCGCATAGGCAGTCTTGAAAACAGCCTTGCTCGACAGCAGTTCCGTCTGACCCGGCAGACCGCCCATATCCGAATAATATTTCTTCATTTCAGCCATTCCATTCTGCAACGCATTTCGCGCGAATTCTTAGGCCTGTAGCGACGTTTAATCAAATAATTATTGGCGTGCACAGGCCTTGCCGCCCGCATGGTAAAATGCGGGCGGCCTATTTCGCGCGGACATGCGAAACGAGGTTGGGCTCAGGCCTTTTTGCGCATCGTGGCATAGACGATATTGTGGTTTTCGCCGAAAAATACCTCCGCCTCGATACTTGCGGGATCGGCGCTGGCGTTGACGATCCGCCACATATCCGCCTTCGAACGCAACAGCAGCGCCCAGTTCATGAACGTCTCCATGTAGCCATCGACCACAATGTCTTCGGAGAAGTTGGCGAAGAGGAACATTCCGCCGGGCTTCAGCATCTCCATGCAGCGCCGCGTGAGCTTGATCGCCACCTTGTCGTTCAGGTAATCGTAAAGACCGGCGGCATATACCAGATCGAATTTGCCGAGCTCGTGCGAACGCAGGACGATGTCACGCACCGAACCGTCAATCGCCTCGATGCAGCTGCCGTTGAAATCGCGGGCAACGGAACCGACACTCAGGGGATCTTGATCAAGCGCCACCCAGCGCCGGATCTTGCCCTCTTTCAAGGCCACGGATGAATCCGCCTCGCGCAGATGTCCCGATGCAATGGTGAGGATTTCCGTTTCGCTTCCATGCCGGGCCGCAGCCTCGTCAACAAACCGGGTCAGCAAATCCCGCCGCTCGCGGACAGCGACCGAGGAGCTGGCGTCCTTCGTATAATCGTAGAGAGCCGCGCCAAGCGGCGTTGCGTTCTTCACCTTATCGGCAACGCTGTCGTGACCGTAGATGAAGTCGAGAAGCTGCGCATCGCCCGAATAGCCCCGCGGCTTTTCGAACGACCAGCGCGTGAAGGGATCTTCCAGAAAATAGTCCGACACGGAGTGATTCTGCACCAGAGGAATCAGTTCAGCCCACACGCTTGAGTGGAGCTTTTCGCGCAGGCCATGCAGTGCGCCAGCCGTTCGATGTATTATCTCATGTGCTGAAACACCATTTTCGAACTGCTGTTGTGCCAATTCGAGAATGATCGCGATCTCTGCTTTCGCAACTGCGAAATGCTCATCGAACGCTTCCGTTTTCCGTGCAAAAATCTCTTTTGCGACAGTATCAGGAGTGATCAGACTTGCCCCGTCCAGATTTCTTTTCTTTACCTGCCTCACTTCAGCCTCCAGTATTAACACATTGTTAACTATACGTTTCTGGGAGACGGAAGGCCACTCGCTTTCGATTTTTGAGCAGTGTAGGGATACATTAGTTTATTAGCGTATTTTTTTGGTCACACTCGTGGACCGGAGGAGAAAGCGGATACGCGATTTAGTGAAACTTAATGTTGCGAGCGTATGATGCGCTCTTGCTTTTCATGTTTCCGCCCGCATGGAGAGAAATCGGCAGGAAATCGCGCTTAGCGTGAAAGTACACGCAAAGGTCGAATAAGCAGTTACTTGATAAAGTATACGCAACACTATGGGAAAGTGCATGAAGCACACGTTAGGCGAGGTGAGTGGACAGCAAGAATATCGGCGGCCGGACGCCCGGTTTTCTGATGAACTTCTTGCCCTTTACCAGCAGGAAGGTGAGCGTAGCCGCCGGGGTTCGATCAGGCGGGGCCTGTGGACGGCTGTTTTCATCTATCTGCTATTTGCCATTACCGACATCATTCTGGTGCCCGACGTCGCCTTTTACACCATAATCGCAAGAGTTATCGTCGTCCTGACGTCCCTGCTGACGCTCGAAATTCAATTGCGCATGGGCGCGAGCACCGCAGCACTTGACCTCACCTGCGCCACAGCGCTCGTCATGGGCTATATTGGCTGGCTTGTGCCCTCGCTCTTGACCGACAATCTCGAAAACATGTCCTATTACATGGTTTTCGGGGCGATTTTCATGATGGGCGCCAATCTGTTTTTCACCTTCCGCTTCCATCTTTCGCTCGTGTCATCGGGCATCATTCTCGTCACCTACTTTCTGGCGGCGACTCAGTTTCCCGAAGATGCGTTCTACAAGCTCGCTTTCGGCACCTTCTATATCTCCTGCTTCGTCTTCACCTCTTACGTGAACTGGAACCTGAACCGGGAACGCTACCACGTCTTTCTCAACGCACTCGAGGCCAAGGCCCAGCAGAAAGCGGCGGACGAGCGCGGGCAGGCGCTGTTGCGGCTTTCAAATACCGATTCCCTGACAGGCCTGCAGAACCGCCGCGCCATCGACCAGCATCTGCGCCTGTTGTGGGACAATTGGAGCAAGAAGGGGGAAGGTTTCGCCGTCTTTCTGATCGACGTGGATTTCTTCAAGAAATACAATGATCGCTACGGCCACCAGGAAGGCGACAAGTGCCTCGTGACAGTGGGCAACGCCCTGCAGGACGCGATCATCGACCATGGCGCCTCCATCGGCCGTTATGGCGGTGAGGAGTTCATCGTACTCGCTCCGTTCAAGTCCAGACAGCAGGTGGGTGAGCTTGCCGAAACCATCCGCCACACCGTCGAAGACCTGTCGCTTTCGCACGATCAGCGCCGGGACGGAACCTTCATCGTCACCGTCAGCATTGGCGCGTCTTTCACCCGTCCCAATCCGGATGGCAAGCTCGAAAAGATCATCAACGAGGCCGACCGGGCGCTTTATATTGCCAAGGCCAATGGCCGCAATTGCATGAAGCTGTTCGATCCGGACGATCCGCAGACCAGCGACGAAACCGAAAATATCGCCGCACTTCTGAAAATCGCTGTCGCGGAAAACCTCGTTTCTCTCGTTTATCAGCCGATCCTCAACATATCGACCAACGAGACGGCGGGAGCCGAAGCGTTGATGCGGCTTCGCCTGCTCGACGGTGGCTCCGTTTCGCCCGGCACCTTTATCCCGATTGCCGAACGCACCGGCACGATAATGGAGCTCGGTCTCTGGACCATAAAGACCGCCTGCCGGCAGATACTCGCCGATGACAAGGTATCGGTGGTCAGCGTCAACGTATCGCCGATGCAGCTGAAGAATCCTGGTTTTGCCACTTCGGTCGCAGCGATCCTCGTTGAGGCGGGGATTGGCGGCGGCAGGCTGGCCTTCGAGATCACCGAGGGTCTGGATATGGAGATGCATTCGGATGTATTACGCTGTCTGAACGATCTGAAGACGCTCGGCATCAATATATGGCTGGATGATTTCGGAACCGGATTTGCGGGCCTCTCCTGGCTGCGGATGACGGATTTCGATACCGTAAAGATTGACCGCTCCTTCCTGCATGACAGCAAGACACCCCGCGGCCGGGCGATGTTGCAGGACATGATCCGTCTCATCCGCAATCGCGGCCACAAGATCCTGATCGAAGGCGTGGAGACGGAAGAGCAGCTGAGGCTCGTGCGCCAGCTCGAGATCGATTATGCGCAGGGTTATTATATCGGACGCCCGGTCGTCGCCGAAAGGCTGAACGTGGCGACTACCCCCTACCCGCAGCCCAAAATGCTACAGCGCCCCGCCTGACGATGCGATGGCGGCGGCAAGCGCCGTCACCGACACGCCCCGTCTTAGTGATATGCGGGCGGAATGATCGAGAATTTTGCCGCAAGTTCCGAAAACGCAGCACGCGTGACGGGATCGACAGGTGCGCCTTCCCTCTCCCGCTTTGCCGCTACCGCCCATTCCCGATCGCCCGGCGCCATGACCTTGCAGTCCTCCCGCGCTGGCGATCCCCGTAGTACCTCGAGATAGCGTTTCATGCCCTCGTCGAATACTTCGCGCTCAAGGAAGGCTTCGGGCTTCAACGCCAGGACGAAGGCCCCAAGCCCGCGCGGCTTGGAAAAATCTGGCCCCGACATTGGGGCGATATCGAAACTGAGCTTCATGCCGCTGAGAACGGCGCTAAAGATTTCCACCATTCCCGCAAGCGCCGCTCCCTTGAAACCAAAGGCACCGCCCAGCGGAGCCAGCATTTCAACGGCATTGGGGTTCTGCGTGTCGATACCGTCGCCATCAGACGCAACTCCTTCCGGCAATTGCTGTTCCAGGCTGCGGTAAAGCAGAACCCGGTTATAGGGCACGGCGCTGGTGGCCATGTCCAGAAGCCAGGGCATGTCATCGGCTGCCGGCACGCCGACTGCAATGGGGTTGGTGCCGTGGAAACGCATCGCGCCGTCATGCAGGCGCACGAAACTGTCGGAGTTGCAAAAGGCAATGCCGATATACCCCTGCCGCGCCGCCTCCAGCACGTAAGCGCCAGCGGGGCCGAAATGCGAGGAATTCCTGATCGCAACGGCGCCGATGCCGAATTTCCCAGCAAGCGCCATGGCGCTGTCCATGGCCGCATAGGTAGCGCGGGCGCCATGGGCATGGTCGGCATCGATCGTCTCCACTGCGCCGAAGCCGGACACGCGGCTGATCTGCGGCCGCGGATTGAGACGCCCGCCTTCAAGTCCTGCGATGTAGTGAGCAAGAAGCCGAACGCCGTGGCTGTCTACGCCCAGCCGTGTGCCATGCATCATGGCGCGGGTCGCCGCATCGGCGGTTTCATCATCGGTGCCGACAGCCAGGAAAACGGAACGGCAAAACCGCTCCAGTTCATCCAGCCTTGCGAGGACAGTGATATTTTCATTGCTGTGCGACATCAGGGGAACCTCCCGATTCCAGAATCCATGCCGCACAAGCTAGTCACGGGGCGCGTTTTTGCAATCGAATATCGCGCCCCGAATGGATCAATCAGTCGTCGCCGCCAATCGCCTCGTAGGTGTCGCGCTCACCGGCGATGATGGCGCGCTTGCCGACATGGTTGGCGGGACCGACAATGCCTTCCTGCTCCATACGCTCGACCAGGGAGGCGGCACGATTGTATCCGATCGACAGGCGGCGCTGGATATAGGAGGTGGAGCATTTCTTGTCGCGCATCACCACCTTAACGGCCTTTTCATAGAGATCGTCGCTATCGTCGTCGCCCATCGATGTCTTGTCGAAGACCGCCGTTTCCTCTTCCGCCTCGTCGTCAGCCTCGTCGGCGTCTTCCGTAACGGTACCGAGATATTCAGGCCGACCTTGGGTCTTCAGATGCGCCACGACCTTTTCCACTTCCTCGTCCGACACGAACGGACCATGGACACGGGAGATGCGGCCGCCACCCATCATGTGCAGCATGTCGCCCTGGCCGAGCAGATGTTCGGCACCCTGTTCGCCAAGGATGGTGCGGCTGTCGATCTTCGAGGTCACCTGGAAGGAAATGCGGGTGGGGAAGTTGGCCTTGATCGTGCCGGTGATGACATCGACCGAGGGGCGTTGGGTGGCCATGATGAGATGGATACCGGCAGCGCGCGCCATCTGCGCAAGACGCTGGATCGCGCCTTCGATCTCCTTGCCTGCGACCATCATCAGGTCGGCCATCTCGTCGACGATGACGACGATATAGGGCATGGCGGTGAGGTCCATTTCCTCCTGCTCGTAGACAGCTTCGCCGGTTGCGCGGTCGAAGCCGGTCTGCACGTTGCAGAACACCGTCTCCCCTTTGGCGCGGGCGGCAGCGGCCCTTGCGTTGTAACCGTCGATATTGCGCACACCGAGACGCGACATCTTGCGATAGCGGTCTTCCATTTCGCGTACGGCCCATTTCAGTGCCATGACCGCCTTCTTCGGATCGGTGACGACAGGGGTCAGAAGATGCGGAATGCCGTCATAAACCGAAAGCTCGAGCATCTTGGGATCGACCATGATCAGCCGGCATTCCTCCGGCTTCAACCGGTAGAGCAGCGACAGGATCATGGTGTTGATGGCGACCGACTTACCCGAACCGGTGGTACCGGCAACGAGCAGATGCGGCATCTTCGCCAGTTCGGCGATGACAGGTTCGCCGCCAATGGTCTTGCCAAGGCAAAGGGCCAGCTTCTGGCGGGTCTCGCTGTAATCGGTCGCTTCGATAAGCTCGCGCAGATAGACCGTCTCGCGCACCGGATTGGGAAGCTCGATACCGATGACATTGCGGCCGGGCACGACGGCGACACGCGCCGAGAGTGCCGACATCGAGCGGGCGATATCGTCCGACAGGCCGATAACGCGCGAGGACTTCACGCCGGGGGCGGGCTCGAATTCGTAAAGCGTCACAACTGGGCCGGGGCGGACATCGATGATCTCACCCTTGATGCCGAAATCCTCCAGCACGCTTTCCAGCAGGCCGGCGCTTTGCTCGAGCGCCTCCGGCGTCATGGTCGTGGTCTGCTGGACGCGGGCCTGCTGCAGAAGATCGATGGAGGGGTATTCATATTCGCCGTCTGCAAAGACCGGCGCTTCCCGGAACATCGGCTGCGAGGCCTGTATGGGCGCGCGGGGCGTGAAACGCGGCTCGGCAACGATTCTTTCCGCCAGCTGAACCTGCTCAACAGGTCTCTGCGGCTCAGCAACTGCGACCGTCTCCACGACCGGCTGCGGAACGATCTCTGGTTCAACGACCTGAGTTGGGACTGGAATTGCAGGATGATGCACGCCGATTTCGCGGTAAAGCCTGATCGCTGAACCACCCGGAATCCTGATGACGGGCGGTACGGCCGAAAGCCGGATTGCCGGAGCGACCGGAGATGCGGATGCCAGCGTCGGGGCAATCGCAGGCGCTGTCAGCAACGGGTTTGCGAGAACGGTGCGCGCAGATGCGGGAAGGCCTTCGCCGGCGTCATCCGGCAGATCGAGCGTCATCACTTCCCAGAAAAGCTCATCCGGCAGATGGGCGGCAAAGGCGGGAATGGATGCCTGCGGCGTTACAACTTGTTCGACAGATGCAACCGACGCGGCGGGCAGCGCCTGAACAGGTGAATCGGTTCCCGGTACCGGCGCTTCGAAGACGGCGGCTGCGTCAACCGGCTGAGGCGGCATCAGCGCTGCTGCAGCGGCTTCTTCCGCCTGTTTGCGCGCAAGCTCCAGTCGCAATTTGTAGGTCAGCGCCCTTGCGCCCCGCGCATCCGGCGGCTGCGGCAGAAACGGCATGCGTGGCGGTTGAATGCGCGGCTCCGGCGACTTTACCACCGTAGCAAGTTCAGGCTCCCGTACAGCAGCCTCCGGCTGCACGACCATCTCAGGCTCGGCAGCTTCAGACAGGATGTCGGCGGGTGCCTCCTCTTCCGCAAGATGCGGCGTCTCGACCGGCATTCGCCGGCTAAAGGCGCTTTCCGGCGTGCGGGTGAAACGCACATTCGGGCCAAGCACGAAAGCATTCTGCCAGCCCGGCATTTCAGCGCGGCCTTCGATGGCGTCCGCAGCGCTGACATCGGCATTCGGCCGGGGCACAACACCCGCCTTCATTGCCGCGGCCTGCTCCTGACCGGCAACGGCCTTGCCGCCGGCATGACGAGCCTTATCGCTCCCCTCCCCTACGCTATTGGACGAATTCTGGAATCTGGATCGGGAGAAGCTCATGGCAGCGTGCACACTCATCATAAACGTACATATTTCGGTCTCCCTGAAATAGAAAATAAAGGTTAATTACCCCTTTCCAAACCGGGTCACGCAGGCAGAATTTCGCTTTAGCCACAGGTGAGACGTGACATGCACCAGCAAGGAATCGGCACTCCAAGCCTCTATATTTATTGCGTTAAATCAGTTTTTCATCGCCGTTTTACGGCAACCGGCGCGGCTTAAGAAAAGGGGAGTGACGCCTTGAAGCATATTGTTTCCGCAAGCGGTCGCGCAACGTAAAATCATTGCTGTAAAGCCCGTGAATTAACGTGGACACTGCTGCGGTTGCAGTCTTAAGATCGGGCAGGCCGCGGCCCAGCGGAAAGGCCCGCCCGCCCTCATTCCGGAGTGAACCTCATGTCGCCTGTCCACCTGTCCCGCCGCTCGCTTCTCAAGACCTCGCTCCTTCTTGCCGCAACCACCGGACTTGCGGGCATTGCCGCCGCGCAGCAGTCAAAGCCCGGTGGGCGGTTGATCGTTGCGGCCGATTCGGAGCCGAAGAACCTCAACCCGGCCATCGTTGCCTCCAACGGCGTGTTCTATATCTCGAGCAAGATCGTTGAGCCGCTGGCGGAAGCCTCCTTCAATGGCAGGGACGGGCTGGAACCAAGGCTTGCGACGGAATGGCATGGATCGGAGGACGGTTTGAGTGCCACGTTCAAGCTGCGCGAAGGCGTGACCTGGCATGACGGCAAACCCTTCACCTCCGCAGATGTGGCCTTTTCCGCACTTTCGGTTTGGAAGCCGCTGCAAAACCTTGGGCGGCTGGTCTTTGCCAATCTTGAAAAAGTGGATACGCCTGATGACCACACGGCCATTTTCCGCTTCTCCAAGCCGACACCCTTCCAGCTCATCCGCAACGCTTTGCCGGTTGTCACCAGCGTCGTGCCGAAACACCTTTATGAAGGCAGCGATATCGCCACCAATCCGGCCAATACGAAACCAGTCGGCACCGGACCTTTCGTTTTTGCGGAATATAAGCCCGGCGAATATTACCGCCTGACCCGCAATCCCAATTACTGGGGCAAGAACCAGCCGCAACTCGATGAGATCATCTATCGCGTTCTGCCCGACCGGGCGGGCGCCGCTTCTGCGCTTGAAGCCGAAGAAACCCACCTCGCAGCCTTTTCCGCCGTGCCGCTTGCCGATCTTGCCCGCATCGCGAAGGAGCCGGGCATCAAGGTCATCCCGGAGGGTTACGAAGCCCTCACCTATCAGCTCGTCGTGGAGATCAACCACCGCCGCAAGGAGCTGGCCGACCTCAAGGTCAGGAAGGCGATCGCCCACGCCATCGACAAGAAATTCGTCATCGACAAGGTGTTCCTCGGTTACGCCACAGCATCGACCGGCCCCGTACCGAAAAATGCACCCCAGTTTTACACGGGAGACGTTGAAACATACGATTTCGACGTCGCCAAGTCGAACGCCCTGCTGGACGAGGCGGGTTATGCACGTGGAGCGAACGGAACGCGATTTTCACTGAAGCTTCTGCCGGCGCCTTACTTCAATGAAACCAAGCAATTCGGTTCCTATCTTCGCCAGGCGCTACAGGAAATCGGCATCGATGCTGAGCTGGTCAACAATGATGCCGCCGCGCACCAGAAGGCCGTCTATACCGACCATGCCTTCGATCTCGCCATCGCGCCGCCGGTCTTCCGTGGCGATCCGGCGATCTCTACCACCATTCTCGTGCGCTCCGGCATTCCAGCCGGCGTCGGCTTCTCCAATCAGGGAGGCTATGAGAACAAGGCGCTCGATGCACTGATCGACAAGGCGGCGGAAACCGTGGACACGGCAGCCCGCACGGTACTCTACAAGGATTTCCAGAAGCAGGTCGCCGCCGATCTGCCGCTGATCAATGTCGCCGAATGGGGTTTCATCACGGTTGCGCGCGATACTGTCAAACACGTCGCCAGCAATCCACGCTGGGCCGTTTCCAACTGGGCGGATACGGTGGTCGGCACCTGAGGAAGCGCCGTGAGGCGCGCGGCGACATTGCTACGGCGAAGGGTGATCAGCGCCATTCCAGTGCTGCTGATCGTTCTGGTCTTTACCTTCGTGCTGCTTGAAAACGCATCCGGTGACGCGGTTGACGCCTATCTCGTCTCCATCGGCGGCGGCGACGCCGGACTGCGGGATGCCCTGCGCGAGCAATATGGTCTGAACGGTTCGGTGTTGGCCCGTTTCTGGCTTTACGCCAGCTCGGTGCTGCGACTTGATTTCGGCTGGTCGCTTGCGTTTGACCGACCGGTGCTGGGGCTGATCCTCGAACGGCTGCCGAACACGCTGCTCCTGATGGGCAGTGCCACCGCGCTTGCTTTCATTACCGGCACCGCGCTCGGCATCCTGGCAGGCGCCCGTCCCGGCGGGTTGACCGACCGGGTACTCTCGGCCCTGTCGCTGGCGCTTTACGCCACGCCGGGCTTCTGGCTCGGCCTTGTGCTCGCCATCGTCTTTGCCGTGCAACTGAGGTGGCTGCCAACATCCGGCATCGAAACCATCGCATCCGGAAAACAGGGATTTGCAAGGGCGCTCGATATTGCCCGCCATCTTGTCCTGCCGGTCGCCAGTCTCGGGCTGATCTATCTGGCGCTTTTCCTGCGCGTCATGCGTACTGCCATGGCGGCGGTCTGGCCGCTGGATTTCGTACTCTTCGCCAAGGCCAAGGGGCTTTCGAGACGGCGGATCGTGCTGCGCCATGTCGCACGCAACGCCGCACTGCCCCTCGTCACCGTGCTTGGCCTGCAAGCGGCTACCATGCTCGGCGGCAGCGTGGTGATCGAGAGCGTTTTTGCGATTCCCGGTTTTGGCCGGCTTGCGCAGGAAGCCGTCAGCGGCCGCGACACACCGCTCTTGATGGGCATTATTCTGACAAGTGCCGTTTTCGTTATCCTGATCAATCTCGTCGTTGATATTCTCTATGCCGTGTTCGATCCGCGCATCGGCAGCGGGGAGCAACAGACATGAGTTTCACCCTCCGGCTCCTGCGCAGTTTCGAAGGTGCGGCAGGTGCCATCATCCTGACACTGCTAGCTGTGACGGCGCTCGCCGCTCCCCTTCTGTTTCCCGGTGACCCGCTGTCGATCGTCGGTGAGCCGCTCATCGCGCCCTTCTCCGACGCCGCCTCCCCCCTCGGCACCGACCGGTTGGGCCGCGATGTACTGGCGGGACTTGCCCACGGTGCGCAGGCATCCCTGCTCGTCGGCATCGGCGCTGCCGCTGCCGCCCTCATGATCGGCACCGTCGTCGGCACAATTGCCGGATTTGCCGGTGGCCTCGTAGATGAGGCGCTGATGCGTGTTACCGACGCCTTCCAGATCGTGCCGAATTTCCTTCTGGCGCTCGCCTTCGTCAGCACCATCGGCCCATCCATGCCCATCGTCATCCTTGCGATTGCGCTTGGCGCCTGGGCGGATCCAGCACGACTGATGCGGGCGCAGGTGTTGAGTATCCGCGAGCGGGATTACGTGCAGTCCGCCCGCGCCATCGGCATGTATCCGCTGGAGATCGCGTTTCGGCAAATACTTCCCAATGCGCTGCCGCCGGTTCTGGCGCTCGCCGCCATCATCGTCGCTGCCGCCATCCTCACCGAGGCGGCATTGTCCTTCCTCGGCCTCGGCGATCCGAATATCGTCACCTGGGGTTCGATGATCGCGGAAGGACGCAACGTCCTGCGCTCGGCGGCGTTTCTCTCCGTCATCCCCGGCATCGGTCTTCTGGTCACGGTTCTCGGCGTTTATCTTCTCGCGGAGGGAATCAACAAAGCGATGGCGACGAGGAAAGAAACGCCATGAGCGGCAATGCACTCTGCAGGATCGACGATCTCAGCGTCCGCTATGCGGCCGGCGACGGACCGGCGCTGCAGGATATTTCGCTGACGATCCGGCAGGGACAAAGGCTGGCGATCATCGGCGAAAGCGGTTCGGGCAAATCGACGCTCGCCAAGGCAATTGCCGGGCTTCTGCCTGTGAGCGCACGGGTTTCCGGCGATATTTCCTGGAGCCGCGACAGCGGTCTTTTCACAGACAGGCCGCAGCCGGGTCGCGATATCGGCTATATTTTCCAGGATACCGGTGCGACGCTGAACCCGGTTCTCACCATCGGTGAACAGGTGGCGGAAGGCGCTGTGCGGCATCTGGGCCTTTCATGGAAGCAGGCACGAGATCTTGCCCGCGATCTTCTGGAACGGGTGCGGTTGCCGCATCCCACCCATCTCCTCGGCGCCTATCCGCACCAGCTTTCCGGCGGGCAAAGACAGCGTGTGGCGATTGCAGCCGCCATTGCCGCGCACCCCGCAATCCTGATCGCCGACGAGGCGACAAGCGCGCTCGACACGGTAAGCCAGGCCGCGATTGCCGCACTGCTGGATGGGCTGGTGCGTGAAGAAGAAAGAACGCTGGTCTTCATCACCCATGATATTGGTCTTGCTTCCGGCCTTGCCGACGAGATCGCCGTTCTGCATGCCGGACGGCTGGTGGAGCACGGCACCACCAGGCGGGTGTTATCCGCGCCTGCGCACGACTATACGCGCGCACTGCTCTCCGACTATCTCGACCTTTCGACACCGCCTCTGATCAATGAAGCCGCATCATGAACGAAGCCCTTCTGAGCGTAGAGAACCTCTCGAAAACCTACCGGACCGGCGCACGCACGGTGGAAGCACTGTCCGATATATCCTTTTCGCTTCAGCCCGGCGAGACGCTTGGGCTTGCCGGCCCCTCCGGCTGCGGAAAATCGACACTGGCACGCATCCTGATCCGGCTGATCCCGGCCGACGAAGGCACGGTCCGTTTTGAAACTCGCGACTGGCTGGCGCTTGATGGCGGCGAATTGCGCGCGGCGCGGCGGCATATGCAGATGGTGTTTCAGGATACGCATGGCGCGTTCAACCCGCGCGCCAGCGTCGAGGATGCCATAGGCGAACCGCTTCGTATTCATCGCATCGTCGAACGACGCGAACGCCCGGCAGAAATCCGCCGCCTTCTCGAGCGAGTCGGGCTGCCCGCCAGCTATACTGACCGCTCGGTGTTCGAGCTTTCCGGCGGCCAGCGGCAGCGCGTGGCAATTGCCAGAGCCATCGCGCTCAAACCATCCCTTCTCATTCTGGACGAGGCCGTTTCAGCGCTCGATGTCTCCGTACGCAGGCAAATTCTAGAACTGCTGGTCGAAATACAGCGAGAGACGGCCGTCGCCTGTATTTTCGTTTCCCACGACCTCGCGGTCATCCGCGCCGTCTGCCACCGCGTCGCCATCATGGAGGCGGGTCGGATCGTCGAGATCGGCAGGACAGCAAACATCGTTTCCACGCCGCAATCCTCGACTGCCAGAATCCTGATCGAGGCTGCGCCGCGCCTGACCACCACCACGCAAGGATAAGACATGCCCGCCCCGGATTACGCATTGCTGCTCGACCCGCCCGCCTTTCCAGCAGACCGTTACGCCGCTCTCGCCGACCGGCTGGCGACGCTGATGGGCACGAAGAACGATGTACTTCTGATACAGGCGGAAGCAGTGCTTGCGCTTGAAGCTGCGGCCACCAGCCTCGCGCGGCCTGGTCTGACAGCGCTCAATATCGTCACTAGTCCCTATGGCGCGTGGTTTGGGGGCTGGCTGGAGCGTGGCGGCGCAACGGTTCGCAACCTGACCACCGCTCCGGCAAAGCCGATATCACTTCACGAGGTCGAGAGAGCGCTGGACGAAGGGCCAGGTTTTGATCTTCTCGCTATCGTGCACGCGGAATCCGCAAGCGGCATTCTCAACCCCCTGCCCGCCATTGCCGCGCTCGCCAACGACAGAGGCATCGTCACGGTCGTCGATGCCGTCGCTTCCATCGGCGGCCATGCCTTCGAGGTTGACCAGCTCGGCATAGATATTGCGGTCATCGGCCCGCAAAAGGCGCTGGCAGGCCCGGCGGGCTTATCCGCCATCTCCGTCAGCGAAAGTGCCTGGAAACTTCTTTCACATGGCAATGCACCTGAGAACTCCATGCTTTCACTTCTCGACCAGAAGAAACTCTGGCTCGATACCGGCCGCGGCGCGCTCCCGGGAACACCTGCGCCGCTGGAATTCTATGCGCTGGAGGCGGCGCTCGACCGGATAGAGGCAGAGGGTCTGGCATCCGCCAATGAACGCCACGAACGAGCGGCGACAGCCACTCGTAACGGCATCAAGGCCCTTGGCATGTCGACGTGGGTGGAGGAGACTGACGCGTCTGCTCTGGTTTCGACAGCGATCTTGCCGGAAACGTTGGATACCGGCGCATTTCTGGCGGCTGCGTCCAGGGAGCAAGGTGCGGATGTCTCGGGCGGTGTCGGTCCCGGTGCGGAACGGCTGATAAGGCTCAATCACACCGGCCGGCGCGCCAACCCGGATTCGGTGCAAGCCAATATAACCGCTGTTTCAAGCGCCCTGAGAAGCCTCGGCCATGCCGCAGATACCGATTCCGCGCTGGAAGCGGTCGAAAAAGGCTATTCCGGCACCTCCTCGAAGGGTCTCTGACAGCGCCGATAAACGTTCGTTGCGCGAAATCGGGTGCTGGCGGAACGTCAGTCACGCCATTGTTGTTAAAAATGGTAGACAAATTCCTTGGTCAATCTTGACGAAATCATGGCAACGCGCGAAACTTAACGCACTGTTAACTCGCGTGAAGAAGGGAAATGGCCATGGTAGCAGGGTTCAACATGCTCTCCTTTGACCTCTTTGGCATCGGCCGAAGAACGCCCACCATAAACGAGCGGGTCGAGAAGGATTTGCAGGACAGGACGCCACGCAGACCGGACGACCAGTCCAACGATGACGACCGTGATCAGGAATACGAACTGTTCTTCTGGTCGCTTTATCCTGTGATTTAAGTTTTTAAGCGCAGGCTGACGGGGCGGTTGAAACGTCGTTTTCCCGTCCTGCGGCCTTGAGCCGAAATGTGTTCAGCGTAGCCTCAAACACGGTGAAACAGTCGATCCGTGACGTACACTTTAAACATGCGACGTCATCCTCGGGCTTGACCCGAGGATTTACAAAATCTCGAACAATCAAATATTTGCAGATGCTCTGGACAAAGCCCGGGAATGACGATGGAAAGGGCAAAGCCCTTTCCATCAAAGAGCCGTAAACGACCCTGCCTTAGTGGTTGTCGCGCGGCAGACCCTTGGTCTGGGCAATGCGCTGATACTTCACGGCCGGTTCCAGAACCGCGCCGGTTTCCATCTGACTGACGATGCCGCGCTGGATTTCCTGCCATGGCGTCTGGTGATCGGGGTACTTGAAGCCGCCCTCGGCGGAGAGCGTTTCGTAACGCTTGGCCAGTTCCTCGCCGGAAATAAGGATGTCGGCCTTGCCACGACCCACATCGATACGAACGCGGTCACCCGTCTGCAAGATGGCCAGACCACCGCCTGCCGCTGCTTCCGGAGAAGCGTTGAGGATGGACGGGCTGCCAGACGTGCCGGACTGGCGGCCGTCACCGATGCAGGGCAGCGAATTGACGCCTTCCTTCAAGAGATAGTCCGGCGCACGCATGTTCACCACTTCTGCCGCACCCGGATAACCGATCGGACCGGCACCGCGCATGAAGAGAACGGTGTTGGCGTCGATCTTCAGCGACGGATCGTCGATGCGGTGATGGTAATCTTCCGGACCGTCGAACACCACGGCACGGCCTTCGAAGGCTTCCGGGTCGTTCGGGTTGGAGAGATAACGCTTGCGGAATTCTTCCGAGATCACGCTCGTCTTCATGATGGCAGA
The DNA here is from genome assembly GCF_000381165.1 of Agrobacterium sp. 10MFCol1.1. Lineage (NCBI taxonomy): Bacteria > Pseudomonadati > Pseudomonadota > Alphaproteobacteria > Hyphomicrobiales > Rhizobiaceae > Agrobacterium > Agrobacterium sp. 10MFCol1.1. The sequence continues at coordinate 49,154 of NZ_KB906073.1, forward strand.
GGAGAACAGGTTGCCGCGCAGAACACGGAAACCGGCGCGCTCCTTGAGCGGCTGGTCATAGGGACGGATGACCTTTTCGTCTTCGATGATGGCACCACGGCAATTGTCGCCGATGGTTTTGCCATTCACGGTCATGGCGTCTTCCATGATGAGCCCCTGGGTCATCAACTGGTTGACGACAGCCGGAACGCCGCCGGCATGGTAATAATCCTCGCCGAGATATTCACCGGCCGGCTGCAGGTTGACGAGCAGCGGCACGTCTTCACCGTAGGTCTGCCAGTCATCGACCGTCAGTTCAACGCCGACATGGCGTGCAAGGCCGTTCAGATGGATCGGCGCGTTGGTGGAGCCACCGATGGCCGAGTTGACGCGGATGGCGTTGATGAAGGCATCCTTGGTCATGATGTCGGAAGGCTTAAGGTCTTCCTTGACCATTTCGACGATGCGAAGGCCGGTGAGATAGGAGATTTCCTGACGGTCGCGGTAAGGCGCCGGAATGGCGGCCGAGCCGGGCAGCTGCATGCCGAGTGCTTCGGCAAGCGAGTTCATCGTCGTCGCCGTGCCCATGGTGTTGCAATAGCCGGTGGAAGGTGCGGAAGAAGCGACGAGCTTGACGAAGCCCTGATAATCGATCTCGCCCTTGGCCAGCAGTTCACGCGCTTTCCAGACGATGGTGCCGGAACCGGTGCGCTCGCCACGGAACCAGCCGTTCAGCATGGGGCCGACGGAAAGGGCGATGGCCGGAATGTTGACGGTGGCCGCCGCCATAAGACAAGCAGGCGTGGTCTTGTCGCAGCCGATGGTCAGAACAACGCCGTCGAGCGGATAGCCGTAAAGCACTTCCACGAGGCCGAGATAGGCGAGGTTGCGATCGAGACCCGCCGTCGGGCGCTTGCCGGTTTCCTGGATCGGATGCACCGGAAATTCAATGGCAATGCCGCCCGCTTCACGAATGCCTTCGCGCAGGCGATGCGCCAGCTCCAGATGGTGGCGATTGCAGGGCGAAAGGTCCGAGCCGGTCTGCGCGATGCCGATGATAGGGCGATCGGACTGAAGCTCGGCCTGGCTGAGACCGAAGTTCATGTAACGCTCGAGATAAAGCGCGGTCATATCAGCGTTTGCGGGGTTATCGAACCACGCGCGCGAACGAAGCTTGCCTTGGGTTGCGGGCAGATTGTCGGATTTTGTCATGATGCGGTCTCCAGCCGGAAGTGGCCAACGGTAAAATATTACGAAATGCGACAAGCTTATGTTGTGCGCAAGGAAAATGGAATCAGCTTCTCGGAAGCACGCATAACCGACAGACGAGCGCCAGACGAGTGACCTGGAGCCGTTCTTCAGCTTTAGCCGAATATTTTTCGGTGTTTACGACCATACCGACGTTGCGCAATGGCCTCTTCCCTCCCTGCCTTGCCGGATTGTAACTGACCCCGAGGCCCCACATTCCGTCACGACCTGACTTGCTTATTTGTATTACTATTAGATGGCGGCGCGGCCTGTCAAGCCGGATCAGACTATATTGCGGGCGAGTTTTGCGCGGCGCAGAAATTAGAATACACACAATAAGCCATTGATTTACTACAGTTTAATTCTGTACCTCCATAAAATCGACATGACGTGAATTGGAAATCCGCTAAAAAACCCCTTTTCAAGAGTATTACTATATGCTCATAGTGACGTCGTCACGCTGACATCATTTCTGGGAGGATAAGATGAGAAAAGCTCTTGCGGCAATCACTGTCGCCGTTTCCGCATGCCTTGCATCCAGTGTTTCCGCACAATCGCTGACCGTCGGCTTCTCGCAGATCGGCTCCGAATCCGGATGGCGCGCCGCTGAAACCACTGTCACCAAGCAGCAGGCCGAAAAGCGCGGCGTTACGCTGAAATTCGCCGACGCGCAGCAGAAGCAGGAAAACCAGATCAAGGCCGTTCGCGGCTTCATCGCGCAGGGCGTCGATGCGATCCTGATCGCACCTGTCGTCGCAACCGGCTGGGACGCCGTGCTGAAGGAAGCAAAGGAAGAAAAAATCCCTGTCATCTTGCTCGATCGCCAGATCGAAGCGCCGGATGATCTTTACCTGACCGCGGTCACCTCGGATCAGGTTCACGAAGGCAAGGTTGCCGGCGACTGGCTCGTCAAGGATGTCGGCGCGAAGGACTGCAAGGTTGTCGAATTGCAGGGCACGACCGGCTCTTCGCCCGCCATCAACCGTAAGAAGGGCTTCGAAGAAGCCATCGCTTCGCACAAGAACATCAAGATCGTGCGCTCGCAGACGGGTGACTTCACCCGTACCAAGGGCAAGGAAGTGATGGAAAGCTTCATCAAGGCCGAAGGCGGCGGCAAGGATATCTGTGCCGTGTACGCTCATAATGACGACATGGCCGTCGGCGCGATCCAGGCGATCAAGGAAGCCGGCCTGAAGCCGGGATCCGACATCAAGGTCGTGTCCATCGATGCCGTACCTGACATCTTCAAAGCCATGGCCGCCGGTGAAGCCAATGCGACGGTGGAACTGACACCTGACATGGCCGGTCCTGCCTTCGACGCTCTCGAAGCCTATCTGAAAGACAGAAAGGCACCGGCGAAGTGGATTCAGACCGAATCCAAGCTCTACACAGCGTCTGACGACCCGATGAAGGTCTACGAGGCGAAGAAGGGTCTGGGTTACTAATAGACCCCTTATCTTCGGAAGGAGCGGCATGTCATGCGTGCCGCTCCGTCACAGCTTCTTTCATGCAGGGCCTGCGCAATGTCCGAAACGGCACCACTTCTGGAAGCACGCGCCATCGGTAAATCCTTTCTCGGGATAACGGCGCTGGACGGCGTCGATTTTTCGCTCGGGCGCGGTGAAATTCACGCGCTTCTCGGCGAAAACGGCGCGGGGAAATCAACACTCATCAAGATACTGACCGGCGTTTACCACCGCGACAGCGGCTCCATCTTTCTGGAAGGTAGCGAGATATCGCCCACCAATGTCGGCGAAGCGCAGGCCCTCGGTATCGGCACCGTCTATCAGGAAGTAAACCTTCTCGAAAATCTGACCGTTGCCGAAAACCTCTTTCTCGGCCGCCAACCGCATCGCTTCGGGCTCATTGACAGAGCCTCGATGCAGAGACAATCGCAGGCGCTGCTGTCCCAATACGGGCTTACGATCGACGTCAACGCCCTGCTTTCCAGCTATTCCGTGGCTATCCGCCAGATCATCGCCATTGCCCGCGCCGTCGATCTTTCCGGCAAGGTTCTGGTGCTGGACGAGCCGACCGCCAGCCTCGATGCCCATGAGGTCGAGATGCTGTTCGGTGTGCTGCGGAACTTGCGCGCGCGGGGTATCGGCATCGTCATCATCACCCACTTCCTAAACCAGGTCTACGATATCGCAGACCGTGTCACGGTTTTGCGCAACGGCCGCCTCGTTGGCACGCGCGACATCGGCAACCTGCCGAGGTCCGAACTCATCGCCATGATGCTGGGCCGCGAGCTTCAGCACATCACCCACGAGCATCAGGCCACTGACGACACGGTTGCCGAGGGCGAACCGCCGATCCGTTTCGAGGGGTACGGCAAACGCGGCAGCATCGCCCCCTTCGACCTCGGCATTCGTCCGGGAGAGATCGTCGGCGTCGCCGGTCTTTTGGGGTCGGGACGAACGGAAACGGCTTTCCTGCTGTTCGGCATCGACAAGCCCGATACCGGCAAGGCCACGATAGACGGAAAGACCATCGCTCTTTCTTCGCCTGAGGCCGCAATCACGGCCGGCTTCGGTTTCTGCCCGGAGGAGCGCAAGACTGACGGTATCATCGGCGACTTTTCCGTGACCGACAATATTGCTCTGGCTCTCCAGGCCCGCCAGGGGTGGGCGCGGCCGCTTTCGCGCCGGCAGAAGGTGGAACTGGCCGAAAGCTTCATCAAATCCCTCGACATCCGCCCGGCCGATCCTGACCGGCCGATAAAATTCCTGTCCGGCGGCAACCAGCAGAAAGCCATTCTGGCGCGCTGGCTTGCAACCCATCCCCGGCTTCTTATCCTCGATGAGCCGACCCGTGGTATCGATATCGGCGCCCATGCGGAAATCCTCAAAATGATCGAAAAACTCTGCACCGAGGGCATGTCGCTCGTCGTCATCTCGTCCGAACTGGAAGAACTGACCTCCGTTGCCCACCGGGTCGTCGTGCTGTCCGACCGCCGGCATGTCAGCGAATTAAAGGGCGGCGAGGTGACGGCCGACAACATCATGCGGGCAATTGCGGATGCGGCCAGAACGGAGGCGGCATGATGGTGGCTGTGACAAGGCGCCTGAAAAGGCTTGCTCCCCAACTGATCGCCCTCATCGTCATTCTGGCAGCGATTACAATCGTTTCGCCGGGCTTCCTGCATGTTTCGTTCCAGAACGGCAGGCTATACGGCAGTCTGATGGATATTCTCGTGCGTGCCGCACCCGTGGCGCTCCTGACCATTGGCATGACGCTGGTGATCGCTACCAAGGGCATCGATCTGTCGATCGGTGCTGTTATCGCCATTTGTGGCGCGGTGGCTGCAACACTCATCAGCAACGGCCATTCCATCCCAACCGTCATCGCCATCTCGCTTGCTGTCGGCATTGCCTGCGGCCTGTGGAACGGGGTGCTGGTCGCCCTTCTCGACATCCAGCCGATTATCGCCACGCTGATCCTGATGGTGGCGGGGCGCGGCATCGCCCAGCTCATCACCGAAGGCGTCATTCTCACCTTCAACGACGACAGCTTTTCCGCCATCGGCTCCGGCTCCTTCGCAGGCATTCCCCTGCCCGTCATCATCTGGATGGCGGCGGCGCTGGTAATCGGCCTTCTGGTGCGCAAGAGCGCGCTCGGTTTTCTGATCGAGGCAACCGGCATCAATCGCCGCGCGGCGGCACTTGCCGGTGTGCGGGCACGGTTCCTGCTGTTTTTCGTCTACGCCGTTTCCGGTCTCTGCGCGGCCATCGCCGGCATGATCGTGACCGCCGACATTCGCGGCGCGGATGCCAACAATGCCGGGCTGTGGCTGGAACTGGACGCCATATTGGCGGTGGTGATCGGTGGTACATCGCTGAATGGCGGCCGCTTCTCCATCACCGCATCGCTGATCGGCGCGCTCATCATCCAGACCATCAATACCGGCATTCTGGTCTCCGGTTTCCCGCCGGAATTCAACCTCATCATCAAGGCTGGCATCATCATGGTGGTGCTCACGCTGCAGTCGCCGGCAATCATGGCGGTTCTGGGCTTTGTCAAAACGCCAAAGCCACACGCAAAACCGGCCACGGCTAACGGAATGACCAAGGAAGGTACCGCGCGATGATCCACAGCCGCAATCTTCCGTTCCTCACCACACTGACGATCTTCCTCATCGCCTATCTTCTGTGCGTGCTGCAATATCCAGCGATCCTGTCGACGCGGGTGATCGGCAATCTATTGACCGACAATGCCTTTCTCGGCATCGCTGCCGTTGGCATGACTTTCGTGATCCTGTCGGGTGGCATCGATCTGTCCATCGGCTCCGTCATCGCCTTCACCAGCGTTTTCGTGGCTGTCATGGTCGGCACCTATAATATTCACCCGCTGCTGGCCTTCGCCATCGTGCTCGTGATCTCAACGCTGTTCGGCTGCTTGATGGGGGCGATGATACGCTTCCTGTCGATCCCGCCATTCGTGGTGACGTTGGCGGGTATGTTCCTGGCGCGTGGCGCGGCCTATCTGATCTCGACGCAATCCGTGCCGATCTCGCATCCCTTCATCGATGCGATACAGGGATTTTATTTCCGCTTTCCCGGCGGCGGCAGGCTGACAGCACTTGCTATTGTCATGCTTCTCGTCTTTGCCGCCGGCATGCTGATTGCCAGCCGCACCCGCTTCGGCGCGAATGTCTACGCACTTGGCGGTAACCCGCAATCGGCCGAACTGATGGGGGTGCCGATCGGTACAACGACAATCGGCATCTACGCACTTTCCGGGTTCCTGTCCGGCCTCGCCGGCATCGTCTACACGCTCTACACCTCGTCGGGTTATTCCTTGGCGGCGGTGGGCGTGGAGCTGGACGCTATTGCAGCTGTTGTCATTGGCGGAACGCTTCTGACGGGTGGAATGGGGCTGGTGGCGGGAACCTTCGTCGGACTGCTGATCCAGGGGTTGATCCAGACCTACATCGTTTTTGACGGAACCCTGTCATCCTGGTGGACCAAAATCGTTATTGGCGTGCTGCTTTTTGTCTTCATCGTGTTGCAGCGCGCAATCATCTGGTATTCAAACAGGAGACTGGCCGGACCACATCCGGCATAACCAACACGGAGGCTTTATTGGGGCTGCTCGAAACGACGATAAGCGGGCGAAAACGCCGGAACAGCCACGCGCATGTGGTCTCCGAACTCGGCAGCGCCATCGTCTCGGGCAGGATTGCGGAAGGATCCCTGCTGCCTAACGATGCCGAACTGTCTCTCCGTTTCGGGGTCTCGCGCACCGTGTTGCGCGAGACGATGAAGACGCTGGCGGCCAAGCGGCTGGTCGAACCCAAGGCAAAGGTCGGCACCCGCGTTCTCGACCGTTCGAGCTGGAACTTCTTTGACCCGGATGTGCTGGGCTGGCGCTGCGAGGCCGGAATAGACCAGGAATTCGTGACACATCTGGCGGAAATCCGCCTCGCGCTCGAACCGGCGGCAGCGGCAGCTGCCGCGCTTCAGGCATCGAATGACGATATCGTTTCCCTTTATGTGATTGCCGCCAAATTCGACAATCCGCAGCATACGCCGGAAACCATCGCCAAGGTCGACCTCGAATTCCACCTCGCCGTGGCGCACATGTCCGGCAATCCCTTCATGCGTTCGGCAAGCGGGCTGATCGAGGCCGCCCTTGCGATCTCATTCCAGCTTTCATCCCCGGCCTCGTCGCCCGGAACCATCGCCGAGATCGCCGCAAACCATCTGCGGATCGTGCACGCCATCGCCGCCCGTGATGCGGACGCCGCCGTGAAAGCCATGCGCCATGTAATCGAGGTCGGCAAGGACCGGACGCGAAAGGCAATCAAGACGCCTTGAAGGCGAAAAGCCTATCGACATCCCTTCTGTCACCCCGGGCCTGATGCCAGCATGACGGAGGCGGGGTTTGCTTTTCATCATAAAATTCGGGCCCGCACGGATGCGGGCCCTTTTTCTTCCGGCAACTATCTTACCCCTGCGACGCTTCAATCTGCGGCACCACGCCACGGCGCGATGCCATGAGCGATGCGCCGAGGAGTGCTGCAATGCTGACGAAAACGAAGACCATGGTCGCACCCTGAAGGTCGATCAGCAGTCCGCCCAGAACAGCGCCGCTGGAAATGGCTATCTGGAAGGTGGTGAGCAGCAACGCGCCCGCACTTTCGGCCTCGTCTGAGGCGACGCGGGTGATGAAGCTCTGTACGCTGACAGGAAGCGCACCGAAGGCGAAACCCCAGGAGGCAATGGCAAAGCCAGCGACAACGGGAGATGCACCGGCAATCACCAGCACGGAAGCGGATGCGGCAATCAGGGTGGCAGCAAACGTCACGGCCCATGCCGTGTTTTTCTCGGCGAGGAAGCCGCCGAAGAGATTACCGAAAAAACCGCCCACGCCGTAAGCCAGAAGAACGAGCGAGATCGCTTCGACGCCAAGCTGCGGCACGTCTTCGAGGAAGGGGCGAACATAGGTGAAGCCGGCGAAGTGACCCGCAACGATGAATAGCGTCGTCAGAAGGCCGATCCTGACCTGCGGGCGCTGCAATAGCCGGAACATGGTGGACAGGCCGGGCGCACCGGCCGGCGGCAGCGAGGGAACGGTGAGCAACTGCACGACAAGTGCGATGACACCCAGCACGCCGGCGACGACAAAGGCCGCACGCCAGCCAAGCGTCGCGCCGATCCACGCTCCGACAGGGGCTGCGCAAACGGTGGCAACCGAAACGCCGGTTAGGATGATGGCCATGGCGCGCGGCATCTTATCCAGCGGAACAAGCCTTAGCGCCAGCGCCGCCGACATGGCCCAAAAGCCGCCAAGGCCGATGCCGAGCAAAACGCGCGATGTAAACAGCATGAAAAGACCGTTGGCAAAAGCGGCCAATGTGCTGGAAATGATCAGCAACGTCGTGAGGCCAAGCAGGGTCCACCGGCGATCAATGCTGCGCGTGCCGATGACGACGCCAGGACCGGCAACCGCTGCGACCAGTGCCGTGACGGTGATGGATTGGCCGGCAATGCCGGAGCTGATGGAGAGATCGGTCGACAGTGGCGTCAGAAGGCTGACCGGCAGGAATTCCGCCGTTACCAGCCCGAAGACACCGAGCGAAAGCGAAACCACCGCCGCCCACTTCGCATCCGGCTCTTGTCTGTGTGGCGCATATTCAAGTTCGTTGATTGTTCGGTTATTCATGAAAATCTCCTGATGCGCATTCTGGGAACGAGCCCTGAAACGGAATGGCAAAACGATGAAGCCGGTGGGAGCCCGGTGCGTCGCCTCACAAATCGATGGTCGTAAGCTACGCGTGACAGCTCGGCGTTTCCATGCTAAAAAATCCGCATTCCTTAACCAAACGTCCGAATTTGTGAGTTGCCATGAATGATGCATTGACGGAAATGCTGCGTGGTCTGCGGCTTGACGGCGTGGAATATGGCCGCTGCCGCATGGCAACGCCCTGGGCGACGGCCTTTCCCGAGCAGGAGGCGGCGCGGTTTCATTTTATTGGCGTGGGCCAGGCAAAATTACGCAAACCTTCCGGAGAATGGCTGACGCTTACGTGCGGCGATGCAGTGCTTCTTCCCCGTGGCCACGCTCATGTGCTGGGCAGCGGCGAGGATGTAACGCCTGCCCTCTTCGACCGGTTCGGTAAGAAGGAAGTGTGTCAGGGCATTTTCGACATGGAATGTGCCGGTGCCGGCGGCGACACGGTAGCGTTTACCGCCTCGATGCGTTTCAACATGGATAATCTGCATCCGCTTTTGCAACTGATGCCGGATGTGATGCTGACCAGCGATCTCGCCAAAAGCGATCCGGCCATTCCGCATCTCCTGGAAGCCATGGCGCGCGAAGTGGAACTGAACCGTGTTGGTGCCGGTGGCATTCTGGCGCGGCTTGCCGATGTCTTGACGGCGACACTGATCCGCACATGGGTAGAATATGGTTGCGGCGATTCCAGCGGCTGGCTTGCCGCCGTGCGCAATCCCGAACTCGGACGGGTGCTTGCAGCGATCCACCTTACCCCCGAGAAAGACTGGAGCGTGGAAGAGCTTGCCTCCCTGATGGGTGCATCCCGCTCGAGTTTTGCAGAACGCTTCACCCGTGTGGTGGGTGAAAGCCCAGCCCGTTATGTCGTTCGCATACGCATGCATCAGGCGCGACTGTGGCTGCGCGAGGGTATGCGTGTCACGTTGGCGGCGGAAAAGCTCGGCTACGATTCCGAGGCATCCTTCAGCCGCGCCTTCAAACGCGTGATCGGCGCGCCGCCCAGCCAGTTCCGCAGGAAGGACACCTCTGGTCTGGAAGATGCGGCATAGAGCGCATCTTAGAGCACGTCCGGTTTAAACAGAATCTTTGGACGCGCTCTATCTCTTTGTTTTACGTATTTTCCGGACGTAAAACCGCTACGCATTTTTACTGGAAATGCTCTAATGGAAATTGCGGGAAATTACCTTTATCCGCTCCACCTCATCTCCATCCTGGGTCGCAGGCGGTGGACGTTTCCTGATGTTGCGATGATCGTCCGGCGGAATACCGTGGTGGAACTCGTCGCCGCGCCCATGCGGCAGAGGAAAGGGGTGGTTGCGCTCACCCACGCTTGCCAGCGCCTCTGACAGATCGGTCAGCCGGTGTGCGACCAGATGCACCACCTCGCCTTCCCGTTGGATCTTGCCGTAAATGCCGACCATACCGGCGGAAAGCACCACGCGCCGGTATTTTTCGAAGGTCTTGACCCACAGAACCGCATTGGCGATACCTGTCTCATCCTCCAGAGTCATGAAGATCACTCCCTTTGCCGAGCCTGGGCGCTGGCGCACCAGAACCAGCCCCGCCGTTTCCAGCCACGTGCCATCACGGACGCGCACCGCCTCCGCGCAGCTGACGATCCGCCGGCGGGAAAGATCGCGCCGCAGGAAGGACATGGGGTGTTCGCGCAGGGTCAGCCCCACATGGCCATAATCCTGCACCACCTCGCCGCCATCAGTCATCGGCCGCAGCGCGACGGAGGGTTCGGAAAGCTCATCCACCACAGCGTTTTCCCGACTGGCAGCGGCAGCAAAAAGCGGCAGCGGCTCATCCCGCAACGCCTTGATGGCCCACAGCGCCTCGCGTCTGGAAAGCGACAGCGACGGCAGAAAGGCATCGGCTTCGGCGAGACAGACTAGGGCAGCGGCGGGAACACCTGCCCTCCGCCAGAGATCGTCCACGGAAACGAAATCGCGATCCTGACGGCAGGCGACGATTTTTGCTGCATGATCGTTGGAAAGCCCCTTCACCATGCGCAGGCCAAGACGCACGGCGTAGCGCTCTTTACCATTCGCATTCTTCTTGCCCGTGGGCTCCAGCGTGCAATCAAACCGGCTGTTGTTGACGCAAACCGGGCGCACCTCCACGCCATGGTCACGCGCATCACGCACAATCTGCGCCGGGGCGTAAAACCCCATGGGTTGCGAATTGAGAAGCGCCGTACAGAAAATATCGGGATGATGGCATTTCAGCCATGAGGAGGCATAGGCGATCAGCGCGAAGGAGGCCGCATGGCTTTCTGGAAAACCATAACTGCCGAACCCTTCCAGCTGCTTGAAGATGCGTTCGGCGAATTCTTGCTCATAACCACGATCCACCATGCCATCGATCATATCCTGACGGAATTTGGAGATGGTGCCGACATTCTTGAAGGTCGCCATGGCGCGACGCAACTGATCCGCCTTACCGGGTGAAAAACCGGCGCATTCGATGGCGACGCGCATCGCCTGCTCCTGAAACAGCGGTACACCCAGCGTTTTGCCCAGCACGCCTCTCAGCTCCTCTTTGGGATAATGTTCTTCTTCTTTTTTGTCACGGCGACGAAGATAGGGGTGCACCATATCGCCCTGAATGGGACCGGGACGAACGATGGCGACCTGAATGACGAGATCGTAAAATATCTTTGGCTTCAACCGCGGCAGCATGGACATCTGCGCCCGGCTTTCAATCTGGAAGGTACCCAGCGTGTCGGCTTTCTGGATCATGGCATAGGTGGGGTTATCATCCTGTGGGACAGTGGCGAGATCGTATTTAACGCCCGTGCGCTCCTCCAGCATGTTGAAACCGCGTCTCATGCAGGAGAGCATGCCGAGCGCCAGGCAATCCATCTTCATGAATTTGACGATATCTATGTCATCTTTGTCCCATTCGATGATCTGCCGGTCGTCCATGGCGGCGGGTTCGATCGGCACCAACTCGTCCAGCCGGTCATGGGTCAGAACGAAGCCGCCCGGATGCTGGCTGTGATGGCGCGGTGTGCCGACAAGCTGGTTGGCCAGCTCGAAGGCGAGCTTCAGGCGGCGGTCCTCCATATTGAGGTTCAGTTCCTGCACCTGTTTTTCGCCCACCCCTTCGCTCCAGCGCCAGACCTGCGAGGACAGAAGTTTGGTCAAATCTTCCGGCAGGCCCAGAACCTTGCCGACATCGCGCAGCGCCCCGCGCCCGCGATAACGGGTGACGACCGAGCACAGCGCGGCCTTGTCGCGACCATAAGTGTTATAAACCCACTGGATGACCTCCTCGCGCCTTTGATGCTCAAAATCCACGTCGATATCAGGCGGCTCGCGCCGTTCTTCCGAAACGAAACGTTCGAACAGGAGATCAACCTTGAGAGGATCGATGGCGGTGATGCCGAGCACATAACATACCACCGAATTGGCGGCTGAGCCGCGCCCCTGACAGAGAATATTTTCCCCCCGCGCAAATTGGACGATGGCATTTACTGTCAGAAAATAGGGTGCATATTCCAGCCTGCCGATAAGCCCCAACTCATGATGCAGTGCCTTTTCGACCTTCTCCGGCAGACCATCCGGATAACGCCCCGGCGCCGCTTCCCAGACGAGCTTTTCCAACGCCTGTTGCGCCGTCAGCCCCGGCAGGCTGCGCTCTTCAGGATATTGATAGACCAGCTCCTTCAACGAAAAGGTGCAACGCTTCGCGATTTCGAGGCTGCGGGCCAGTGCTTCCGGGTAGCGGGCAAACAGCCGGTGCATTTCCTGAGGCGGCTTCATATAGCGGTCGGCATGCCGCTCGCGCCGGAAACCCGCCTCGTCAATGGTGCAATTGTGCCGGATGCAGGTAACGACATCCTGCAGCATGCGCCGCTCGGGCACATGAAACAGCACGTCATTGGTAACAACAGTCGGCACATCAGCGGCTGCAGCCATATTCGACAATTCGAAAAGCCGCATCTGGTCGTTGGGTCGTCTTCGCAGGCTCAGCGCCATATAGGCCCGGTCAGCAAAAGCGGCTTTCAACCGGCGCAGGCGAAGCGCGCAGAGATCGTCAGCCAGATCGGCGAGCAGCACCACGATAAGGCCTTCGCCATAAGCTACGAGATCGTCCCATGTGAGCCGACATTTACCCTTGCCACCCCTCTTCTTGCCGACGGAAAGCAGCCGGCAAAGCCGCCCGTAAGCCGGGCGATCCATGGGATAGACAAGCACGGAAAGATCGTCATCCAGATCGAGCCGGCAGCCGATGACGAGCCGGATGCCATGATTATCGGCCGCTTCATAAGCGCGGGGAATGGCCGCAAGGCTATTGCGATCGACGATGCCGAGTGCCTCGATACCGAGATTTTTTGCCTGTTCGAACAGTTCATCACAGGAACTTGCACCGCGCAGGAAGGAGAAATGCGTTGTCACCTGAAGCTCGGCATAGCGCGGCGTGCTCATGCGAAGACCCCATGGATGAACCAGCCCTGCGAGCCCGTCTCGGTATGTTCGCCATCACCGGAGCGGAAAATCCAGAAACGCTCGCCGCTTTCGTTTTCGACAGTGAAATAATCGCGCACGGCGGCCTTTTCGCGGTCGCGTTTCCACCATTCGCCAAACACCCGTTCCGGCCCATCAGCGCGCCGCACATTATGGCGCACGCCTTTCCAGATGAAATAACGCGGCGGATGATCCGGAAGCAGCGCCAGAGTTTCGATGGGTTCCGGCCTTGCAAAAAGCCTGACCGGGCGCGGCCAGTGGCAAGGCCAGCCGAGCGTATCCTCAGGTGCCAACGCCGCAACGCTGGCAAGAGAACGTTCCGGCACGTCGCTTGCCACCGCCGCATAACGATAGACCCTGTGGCCGCGATTGAGGATGACATCGACCGTATCGGCGATTTCCGCACGCCCTTCCTCCAGAAGCGAGGACCGGGCCTGCGCGGCGACAAGCGGCTCGGCATGGGTGGCGGTCAGCACCATCAACTCGATGCCGAAGCCGGGATCGATGGTATCGATACGGTCGGTCAGAAGCCGGACAAGCTGTTTGACATCACGCACCGGTCTGGAGGTGCCGGCCCGCACGGCCTGCAAGCCGCTATCCACCCGGTGCAGCACCAGATCGACGCGACGTGCGCCAAGGCCGCGCTTTTCCAGCGAGACGCAAAGCTCAGCAACCAGCTTTTGCACATAGCGGGCAATTGTCTCCGCCGCCGCGATCGGCTCGGGAAAGGCGCGGCGCACCTCCACCAGTTCGGCAATGCGCACCGGCTCGATAGGTTCGCCAGTCTCGCCGAAAGCCTGGGTGAGCCGCCTGACCACTTCAGGGCCGAAACGCAGGGTCAGCGGCGCCCGTGGAGCCTCGGCAAGTTCGCCTATGGTGCGAAAACCGAGCACCTTCAATCCGGAAACGATACGCTCCTCCAGCCTGAGCGCCGCCAGCGGCAGCCCGCTGATCGCCGCCCGCTGCCCGCCCGGCGATACGATGCTGATCTCCTTACGGCCAAACCGGGCAAGCGCATGGGCCGCCCCCCAGCTATCGGCAATGGCAGCGCGGGCGGCGAAGCCTGCGGTATGCAGGCGGTTCACCATGCCGCTCAACATCAGCGTCTCATTGCCGTGCAGATGGTCCGCACCTGCCGTATCCAGCACCAGCCCATCAGGCGGATCTGCGGCGACGATCGGGGCATAGATACGCAGGAAATGAAAAGCGAGTTGTTGCAGGGCGCGGGCATCCGCCGCCGCATCCAGATCCTCGACAACGAGACCCGGCACCAAAGCCTGCGCCTTGCTGACAGGTGTACCGGGCCTGATGCCCGCCGCCTTTGCTGCCTTGTCCAGCGCCAGCACCAGGCGGCGGCTGCCCTGACGGCCGATCATGACCAGCGGCTTTTCAACCGGCGGCGCGTTCTGCCCCGAAAGACGCCGGTAGCGATCCGTCGACCATGTCGGCAGGTAAAGCGAGACGACCCTTTGCATCACAGGCTTCCACTTCAAATGCAGCGCTTTCGCCGCCGCGACATCGCAAAAGTTCCAGAAACCAGCGTGGCCTGCCCACCCCCGGCACCGGCAGGGGCGAAGATGGCCGGACAGAGACACGCCAGCGGGTGACAGCGGCCGTCGGCTCGCCAAACAACGCCGCATCGGCCGGGCGCCGGAAGCGGCGGATGGCGATGCCGGTGACACCAGAGGTTTCCGCCGCCAGTTGCAACCGCCGCGAGGCATTCATCGGCAACTTCGCAAGCTCGCCCATCACGGCGCCAAAACCGTTGCAGCGCAAGCCTTCCTCGAAACAGTCGAGCACGCCTTTCTCATCGCGGCATTCGACGATGATGACCCGGTTCTGCGACAGGCCCGCTTGCGTCAATCCCGGCATGAACAGATCCCTGCGGGTGACACACCATAAGACCTTGCCGGACAGCCTTGCTGCCACACCGGCCGCAAAAAGCGCCGCTGCTGCACCATCGGCGGCGCCATTGCCGCCGCCGCTCACCTCATGCAGGCAACCGAGCTTCAGCCCGCCTCTAGGCAAATGGTGATCGATGGCATCCACGCCAAAAGGCAAGGCCTCGTGCAGGCGGTGAGGACCGCCACCGATCCTTTCCAGCCTTTCACGCAGCTCTTCGACAACGAGCAACTGTTCCGCGCGCTTTTGCATGGCATGACAGGTTTCAATTCCGGTTTTTCAGTTTTATTGTTCCTGTTTTGTTCTTATTTCAGCAAAGAGTCAAGCAATGCTGTGTGGCTCTTCAACAGGTTTGCGCGGGAAGAGAGGGATTATGGCCTTGCGGCCATGTGTACCACCGTTAAAACGGATTATCCGGTCGCCTCTCCCTTTTTGCGGATAATTGACGCGCCGGACATCAGGGTTTGGAGGAAACCGCCGATGATCGCCAGCATTCTGATTGCCGTGGTTGCGGCCATCCATGTTTACATCACCATTCTGGAAATGCTGCTGTGGGAAAAGCCGGCCGGCCGCAAGGCCTTCGCCCTTTCTGCGGATTTTGCGCGACAGACGAAGGTGCTTGCCGCCAATCAGGGGCTTTACAATGGTTTTCTGGCAGCCGGATTGATCTATGGGCTCACGCAGGGCGATGAAGGACTGAGTTTCAAGGTCTTCTTCCTCACCTGTGTCCTGATAGCCGGCATTTTCGGCGCCATTACCGCCAATATGAAAATCCTGTTCATTCAGGCTTTGCCGGCATTGTTTGCGCTCGGCTTCCTCTGGATCGGAGTATGAACCTATGACCGCATGGAACGACCTCCGCGCAAAAGACGCCCTCAACCGCATATTTATGGCGGCAGTGGCGAGTGCAGATCCCGCAAAGGTGCTGCAACATCATCTTCCTTCCCCGCCCAAGGGCAGGTGCGTGGTGGTCGGCGCGGGCAAGGCCTCGGCTGCCATGGCCGCAGCGCTTGATAAGGCCTGGGCGGATGTGAACCTCTCCGGTATCGTCGTAACTCGTTACGGTCATGCCGTTCCGGCCGGGCGCATCGAAATCATCGAGGCCTCCCATCCCGTGCCCGACGACATGAGTGCGGAAGCGGCAAGACGCATTCTTGCCGCCGTTGAAGGGCTGACCGCAGACGACATGGTGATCGCGCTAATTTCCGGCGGCGGTTCGGCATTGATGGTCGCACCTGCACAAGGCATGGCGCTTGCGGACAAGATGGCCGTCAACCGCGCACTTCTTGCCAGCGGCGCGACGATTTCCGAGATGAATGCCGTGCGCAAGCACCTCTCCCGCATCAAAGGCGGGCGACTTGCGCTGGCCGCCAAACCGGCCAGAGTGGTTTCGCTGTTGATTTCAGACGTACCGGGCGACGATCCCTCCGAAATCGCTTCCGGCCCCACGGTTGCCGATCCGAGCGATATCAACAATGTGCGGGAAATCGTCTCCCGTTATGCGCTCGATCTTCCCGAGAATGTGCGCAAAGTGCTGGAAAAAGGGGAGGAAACGCCGAAGGCAGGCGATATAGAAGAGGACATCAGGCTGATCGCGACACCCTCGCTCGCCCTACAGGCGGCGGCGGACGAGGCGGTGAAGCTTGGCCTTACGCCGCTCATCCTCGGGGATTCGCTGGAGGGCGAGTCAAAGGATGTCGGCGCGATGATGGCGGGTATCGCCCTCTCCGCCAGCCGCAAGGGCCTGCCAGTCAAAGGCCCGGCCGTGGTGCTTTCCGGCGGAGAAACCACGGTGACGATCGGCAAAGGGCTGGCCGGCAAGGGTGGGCGCAACACGGAATTTCTGCTGAGCCTTGCGCTGACGCTGAAGGGTGCAGGCGGTATCTGGGCCATCGCCGGCGATAGCGACGGCATAGACGGCGTTGAGGATGCGGCAGGCGCACTGGTGACGCCGGATACGCTTGCGCGTATGCGCAAGGCAGGTGCCGATCCGCGCCAGTCGCTGGTGGGACACGACAGCTACACCGCCTTCAAGGCGGTTGGCGACCTTGTCGTGACCGGTCCGACGCTGACGAATGTAAATGATATCAGGGCGATTTTGATCGGGTGAAAGCGGGAGAGCTCAAGCCTGTTATGGCCGTGCGGTGCGCATCGTTGAGGGTGGCTGTTTTGACTATACCGTCGGACAGGTATAATCTGGTGGCCTGTCTTTTGGAGCCTCAGCCATGCGTTTTGGAGTGCTCGTAATTGGTCTAGCCGTGGCCCTGATCCCCACCTTGGCGGATGCCCACAATTGCAAATGCCGAAATCGCGGTGTTATGTTCGAACTCGGCCAGACATCCTGCCTGAGGGTCGATGGCGGCTCCTATCTCGCGCGCTGCGAAATGAAACTCAACGTCTCATCCTGGACGAGAATACAGGACGGTTGCCCCGTGACTGAACGAATGCAGCAGCAGATGAGACGCGTAAATTGATCACCTCTTCAGGTGGGTCATGAGGGGAAAGCGGGCAGAGAAGCCGAGAGCTTGCCCCCTCATCCGACCCTTCTCCCCCCGCAGGGAGAAGAAATACGCCGCGACGCCATGTCGATCTTACAGCTTCACCCAGCCGCCATTCTTCTTCCCGGATTCGATGCAGGCGGTGACAAAAGCGACGCCTTTGACACCGTCATCGACGGTCGGATAGGTGACCGCCTTGTCTAGCTCCGAACCGGTGCGGCGGGCTTCGATGGCGTGGGCCGCTTCGGTATAGATGGTCGCGAAGGCTTCGAGATATCCTTCCGGATGGCCCGAGGGAATGCGCGTGACGCGTGCGGCGGCGGCACCGGCGCCAGCACCGCCGCGGGTGATGAGCTGTTTCGGCTCGCCAAGCTTCGTGAACCAGAGATAGTTCGGATCAGCCTGCGTCCACTCGATGCCTGCCTTGTCGCCGTAAACGCGGACCTTCAGCCCGTTTTCATGCCCGACAGCAACCTGGCTGCACCAAAGCAGGCCCTTGGCTGGTTGCTTGCCGTCCTTTGGCTTGAAGCGCAGCATCACATGCGCATTGTCGTCCAGACGGCGACCTTCCACGAAGGTATGTACATCCGCTGCCAGTTCATCGGCTTCCAGACCGGAAATGAAGCAGCCGAGATTATAGGCATGGGTGCCGATATCCCCTGTGGAGCCGCCGACACCGGATTGCGCCGGATCGGTGCGCCAGACGGCCTGTTTCGCACCGGTCTGCTCCAACGGCTCAGCCAGCCAATCCTGCGGATATTCCATCTGCACCAGACGGATGTTCCCGAGCGCACCGGTTTCCACCAGTTCACGCGCATGCCGCACCATAGGATAACCGGTGTAGTTATGGGTGAGGATGAACAGCGCGTCCGCCTTGTCCGCCACGTCCTTCAGCTTTTTGGCATCCTCCAGATTGGAGGTCAGCGGCTTGTCGCAGATGACATGGATGCCGCGTTCCAGAAACGCCTTTGCCGCAGGATAATGTACGTGGTTGGGCGTGACGATCGCTACCGCCTCGATACCATCCTCGCGAAGCGCTTCCTTCTCGGCCATTTCTTCGAATGACCCATAGCAACGCTCTGGAGCAAGCCCGAGTTCGCGGCCGGAGGCGAGGGATTTTTCCGGTGTCGAGGACAAGGCCCCGGCCACGAGATCGAAGCGGTTGTCGAGCCGCGCGGCCATGCGGTGAACGCCGCCGATAAATGCACCCGAACCGCCACCCACCATGCCCAGGCGAATCCGCGTGTTCGCCTTGTCGGTTGTCTTTCCTTCAATAGCCATAATGTCTCCTCGGCATATTCTAAGCGCATTCCCACACGGAAAACGGCTTCACACTTTTCCTGGAAATGCTTTTAAAGCCCAAGCATGCGCCGGTTGGCCGCATCATCGGTGCCAGCAGATGCGAAATCATCAAAGGCTTTTTCCGTGACGCGGATGATATGGTGCTTGACGAACTCGGCCCCTTCCCGGGCACCGTCTTCAGGATGTTTCAGCGCGCATTCCCATTCAACCACTGCCCATCCGTCGAAATCATTGGCAGCCATTTTCGAGAATACCGCACCGAAATCCACCTGCCCGTCACCCAGCGAGCGGAAGCGGCCCGCACGGTTGACCCAACCCTGATAACCGCCATACACGCCCTGGCGGCCGGTCGGATTGAACTCAGCGTCCTTGACATGGAACATCTTGATGCGGTCTTTGTAGATGTCGATATTGTCAAGATAATCAAGGCATTGCAGCACGTAATGCGACGGGTCGTAGAGCATGTTGGCGCGCTTGTGGTTCTTCACACGCTCCAGGAACATCTCGAAAGTCACGCCATCATGCAGATCTTCGCCGGGATGGATTTCGTAGCAGACATCCACGCCCTGCTCATCGGCGTAATCAAGGATCGGCGTCCAGCGTCTTGCCAGCTCGTCAAAGGCGGTTTCCACCAGACCGGCCGGGCGCTGCGGCCACGGATAGATGAAGGGCCAGGCAAGAGCACCCGAAAAGGTCGCATGTGCGTTGATGCCGAGATTTCTCGAAGCCTTCAGGGCAAGCTTCACCTGTTCCACCGCCCATTGCTGGCGAGCCTTCGGATTGCCGCGCACTTCAGGTGCTGCAAAACCATCGAAGGCCTCGTCATAGGCGGGGTGAACGGCAACCAGCTGGCCCTGCAAATGGGTGGAAAGCTCGGTTACCTCGACGCCGTTCTGGCGGGCGACACCCGCAAATTCATCGCAATAATCCTTGGATTCCGCAGCCTTTTTCAGATCGATCAACTGCCCGGCCCAGGTGGGAACCTGCACGCCGGCATAACCCTTTTCTGCCGCCCATTTGGTAATGCCGTCCCATGTATTGAAAGGCGCAGCATCACCGGCAAACTGACCGAGAAAAAGACCCGGTCCCTTGATCGTTTTCATAAAAATCTCCTCCTGTATCGATACAGTTCAGCGGTAAAACCGCTTTGGCTCCCAATTTGCCAAGCTAACCGCTCATAATTTTCAGACAAGCCCCAAATGCCGGGGATCGAGAGAATTTCGTTATTCCACTAAAAAACGAAACACGTCTAAAGCGCCAGACCGCTTGCCCTGTCGAACACATGCACACGCTCGTGATGCACGGTGGCGGCAAAGGGGGTGTTGACCTTGACCAGTTGCTCGCCATCCACCACCGCCGTAACCTGATCGCCCGCCAGTTCGAAGACCACATGCGTCTGCGCGCCTGTCGGCTCGACCAACACCGTCCTGCCGGACAGCGAAATATCGCCGCCGACGGTCGAACCGATATGTTCCGGTCTCAACCCAATCGTCACCGACTGGCCGCGCTTGACATTTCTTGAGGCGGCAATGCGGATCGCCGTCCCGTCCTTCAGCCGGGCGGCAGGTTGATCGCCCTCGCCGTCGACCACGCCTTCGATGAGGTTCATGGCCGGCGAGCCGATGAAGGCTGCAACGAAGAGATTGGCAGGTGTCTTATAAAGTTCGAGCGGCGTGCCCTGCTGCTCGATACGGCCGTGATTGAGCACCACCACCCGGTCGGCCAGCGTCATTGCCTCGATCTGGTCATGGGTGACGTAGATGGAGGTCGTACCTACTTTCTGATGCAGAGCCTTGATTTCGCTACGCATCTGCACGCGCAGCTTGGCATCCAGATTGGACAGCGGCTCATCGAACAGGAAGACGGCCGGGTTGCGCACCACGGCGCGGCCCATGGCGACGCGCTGGCGCTGGCCACCAGAAAGCTGCGAGGGCTTGCGGTCCAGAAGCTTGCCGAGATCGAGCATGCGGGCGGCTTCCGCAACGCGCTCATCGATGACGTTTTTCGGCTGCCCGGCAAGCTTCAGGTTGAAGCCCATGTTTTCGGCGACCGTCATATGCGGATAAAGCGCATAGGACTGGAATACCATGGCGATATTGCGCTCGCGCGGCGTCATGGAATTGACGACGGTGCCGCCAATGAGGATATCCCCATCGGTGATTTCCTCCAGCCCGGCGATCATGCGCAGCAGGGTAGATTTGCCGCAGCCCGAAGGCCCGACCAGCGCAATGAATTCGCCATCGGTTATATCGAGCGAGATGCCGTGAATGACATCGAGCGAGGCATAGGACTTGCGGATATCCCTAAGTTCGACGGAAGCCATGTTTTGCTCCTTTCAAGTCACGATTTGACGGCACCGGCCGTCAGGCCCGCGATGATGTGTTTCTGTGCGAGGAAGAAGACGATGACGGTCGGCAGGATCGTCAGCGTGATGAAGGCGAGCACGAGCTGCCATTCCGTGCCGAATTCGCCGCGATAGACCATGATGCCGAGTGGCCAGGGATATTTCGATTCCGAGTTCAGCATAATCAGCGGCAGAATGTAGCTGTTCCAGCTGCCGACGAAGGAAACGATCCCAACCGTCGCCACGATGGGTCGTGAGAGCGGCATCGAAATGTGCCAGAAGAAGCGCAGATAGCCGCAACCATCCACGAAAGCGGCCTGAAACAATTCTTCCGGCAGATTGCGGAAGTAATTGCGAAACAGAAGGATGCTCATGCCGAGCCCGAAAGCCACCTGCGGCAGAACCACGCCCCAATAGGTATCGAGCAGACCGAGATCGCGGATGCGAATGAACAGCGGCAGGATGGCGGTCGCCGCCGGGAACATCAGTCCCAGCAGGAAGTAATTCAGCAGGAAAGACGAGCCAAAGAACTTCACATGCGCAAAGGTGAAGGCGGCCATGGCCGAGACGGTCAGCGTCAAAAAGACCGTCAACAGCGCAATCACCAGCGAATTGAATATCTGCAGCCAGTAGCGCTTGCCAAAGAGGATATCGCCGTAATTGGCCCATTGCCACTCGGCTGGCAAGCCGAACGGATTGACGCGCAGATCCCCCAGCGTCTTGAAGCCGCCAAGCGCCGTCGTCAGAAGCGGGATGAGCACGATGGCCGCGATCAGACTCAGCGATATATAAAGATAGAGCTTTGTTTGCAGCGGCATGCGGACGGAAGTGGATGGTTCAGTCATGGCGCATGAAAATCCTTTTGTAACCGAAGGCGAGCGTCACGCAGATAACGAAGAGAACGACACCCACCGCGCTGCCAAGCCCCACCTGCATGCGCATGACGCCGTAGGTGTAGAGAAAGGTGACCATGGTTTGCGTGGAGTTGGACGGACCGCCGCCGGTGAGCGGCATGATCATGTCGAACAGCTGTAGCGAGCCGATCACCGCGAAAAAGACGGACAGGCGCACCGTTGAGCCGAGCATCGGCAAGGTGACGTATCGAAACTTCTGCCAGCCGGAGGCGCCGTCGATTTCGGCAGCTTCCAGCACGTTCTTGTCGACGGATTGTAGGCCGGCGATAAAAAGCATCATGTGGAAACCGAAATACTTCCAGACGATGACGCCAAGCACGGCGTAGATCGCCACATCCTTGTCGGCCAGCACGTAAGGATTGGCGAAGCCGAAGAAATTGGAGATGGCAGCGAAAAGGCCGTAATCGCCATCATATACGAAGCGCCAGATCAGGCCGGCCGCGACATCCGCAAGGACATAGGGCAGGAAGAAAACCAGCCGAAAGGCAACGACGCCCGGAAGGCGGTGCGCCAGCATCATGGCAAGCCAGATCGCCAGCGGGATCTGGATCAGCACGGAAATCAGGATGATGAGGCCGTTATTGAGCAGAGCCTGCGAAAAGGCGGCATTGCCGAACAGGACCTGGAAATTCTTCAAGCCCACAAAATCGGTCGGCGTGCCGTAACCGTTCCAGCGGTAAAGGCTGTACCATGCCGCCTCGCCCATGGGCAGGATGACGAACAGGGTAAAGAGCAGCAATGCGGGCGGAAGGAAGACCAGCAGGGTCAGCGCACGGTCATGCGCGACCGAGCTTTGCTTGCGCTTCGTCTTCGACGCGCCGCGCGCCGGTATGGACGCAGAAGTCATGGAAATATCCGTCATCTCTATCCGCTTTCATTCAGGCAGATACTGCGGCGCCGCGTCCCGCGCGGCGCCGTCATGGAACCGAAATCAGCGAAGCTCGAAAGCATCCTGAATTTGCTTGGCACCCTCTTCGGCGCTCATCTGGCCGGAAACGATTTCGACGGAGACATCGTTGACCACGCGGCCAACGGCAGCGCCCAGTGTCTGGTCGAAGAAGTTCTGGTGCCAGGTAGAGCTTGCAAGCTGCTTGGCCGAATCTGCCAGCAGCGGGTTCTTGACCGCTCCATCCGCACCCGTCGCAACCGGCAGGATCATGCCCGCAGCCGCCATCTTTTCTTCACTTTCCTTGCTGGTCAGGAAGGCCGCGAAATCGATCGCTTCCTTGGAAGCGTTTTTCGTGACTGCCCAACCATTCAGACCGCCCAGCGTGTCAGTGACTTTGCCAGCACCACCTTCGACGGCGGGAAAGGCGAAGCGACCGATATTGTCTGCCGCAAGGCCTTTGCCGTCACCGGCATTCTTGCGCTGGTTGGCTTCAGTATTGTCAAAGCCGAGGATCATCGCGGCCTTGCCATCACCGAAAACGCCGAGCGCCTGGGGCCAGGTGGAGCCGAGATAGCCGGGCTGGAAGGGTTCGAGCTTGCCGAACTCGGCCAGTTGCTCGCCCGCCTTGATGATGGAGGGATCCATGAAGCCTTCACCCTCGCCCTTGCGGGCGGCGTCGAACACGGTCTGCCCGCCATTGCGCATGACGAGATAGCTCCAGTAGAAATGAATCGGCCATTTTTCACCGCCACCACCGGCAATCGGAACGATGCCCGCTGCCTTGATTTTCTTGACGGTGGCGCCGAGATCGTCCCAGGTCTTGATGTCTTCCGCCTTTACGCCCGCCTTGGCAAACAGCTCCTTGTTATAAAAGAAACTGACGAGGCTGACGCGGTAAGGTACGGCCCAGACCTTGCCGTCAAACGACAGACCATCGATTGCGGCCGCGCTATAGGCTTGGCGCAGCTTGCCACCATCGGCGTCGAAAACTTCCGTCAGGTCCTTCAGCGCACCGGTTTTGGACTGTTCTTCAAGAACACCGCCACCCCAGCTATAAAAGAAATCGGGAACGTCGTTGGACTGCAGCAGGGTAGGCAATTTTGCCTTGAACGCCTCGTTTTCCAGAAACTGCAGTTGCACGTCCACGTCAGGATGTTTGGCCTCATATTCCTTGGCAATCTCCTCCCAGACGGCCACGGATTTCGGGTCCAGCTCCACATGCATCCATTTAACGACCGTTGCGGCCGAGGCGCTTGCGGCGCCGAGCATGAGAGCAATGCTTGTCGTTGTGGCAAAGCCTATCAGCCTGCCGCTCAGGCTTGCGCCTGCGTGCCTAATCGTCATGATCGTGATCCTCCCTCGGGGATTTCCTCATTTATTCCCCAATGCGGATTAATTCACCTTAGCACTCGCTCATTGTCAAGGCGCCATGCCGATTTTTTGAGCGAATGGCTTGACACACCCCTCCCTCACACCGTTATTTAATCCGCAATCCGACATAAATTGGTTTTCGAACCGGCATTGATCGCAGCAGGACCCCATGAAGACCGCAGACCCAGAACTGATGCGCGCGATCAACCGGCTAAGCGTGCTGGACAGCATCCGCCGCCACGGACCGATCTCCCGGGTGGAAATCAGCGAAAGAACGCAGCTTTCCACCACCACCGTATCGGCGATCACCGCATCGCTGCTCGATGACGGGCTTATCCTTACCCGCCATATCGGCGATATCCGCACGGAGGGCGCACGCGGCAGGCCGCGGGTGATGCTGGAGCTGAACCCGGATGCGGCCCGCGTGGTGGGCGCCAAGATTGCGGCAAGCCGCATGGTCTTCGTCGTCACCGATTTTTGCGGCAACGTGCTGTCCACCCTCGCGCTGCCGATCCGTGTAGACCGCCAACCGATCGGCGTCATTGCCGATCTGGTGGAAGACGGGGTGCGGCGTTGCGTGGTCGATGCCGGACTGTCACTGGAAGATGTGGACATGGTCTGCCTTGGCCTGCCAGGCGTCATCGAACATCGCACCGGCAGGATCCGCAGCAGCCCTATCCTGCGGGAAGTAAACGTCGATTTTGCCGAGGAAATGACCTCACGGCTGAATTCCCCCACCATCATCGAAAGCGACGCCCACGCCATCACGCTTGCCCATCACTGGTTCGGCCATGCGCGCGATCTGGAGGACATGGTGCTGATCTCGCTCGAGCAGACACTCGGGCTTGGCGTGATGCATCAGAACCAGCTGTTTCGTGGTGCAGGCGGCCTCAGCCACAATCTCGGCGACCTCGTGATTGGCCTTGCCAGTGAAGGAACCGTGCGGCTGGCGAGCCAGGCGGGCGAGAACGCCATTCTCGGTTCCCGCCCGGTGGTCGGGCGTTTTGCAGAAGCTATCCGGCTTGGTCGCGGCATGCAGCATGCCCATGCACTGATTGCGGCGGAAGACAACGATCTTATTGCGGCAGCCTTGCGCGCCGGTGCAGCACTTGGCCTGACGCTTGCCAATATCGTCACGCTGTTTGCGCCGCCACGGGTCATTATCACCGGCTCCAGTCTCGAGCTCGGCGAACCCTTCATTACCAGCATCCGCGACAGTTACAACGCCGCCGTGCCGCCATCGCTGGCAGGCGTCGCAGAGCTGGTTTTCGACGTCGCAAGCGACGAACTGTGGGCGCAAGGGGCGGCAGCCGTCGCACTTTACGAGCTTTACGAATCGCCATGGAACACCACAGGGCCGGCGCTCTAGCCGGCAAGGTTGAGAGTGGGCTTAGGCATTTCTGATTTACGGGAGGAAATCACATGAACAAGGTCGGTATCGGCATCATCGGCTGCGGCAACATCTCCAGCGCCTATCTCAAGGCGATGGCGTCGTTTCCCATTCTCGACATTCGCGGACTGGCGGATGTGAACGAGGAGGCAGCAAA
The DNA here is from genome assembly GCF_000381165.1 of Agrobacterium sp. 10MFCol1.1. Classification (NCBI taxonomy): domain Bacteria; kingdom Pseudomonadati; phylum Pseudomonadota; class Alphaproteobacteria; order Hyphomicrobiales; family Rhizobiaceae; genus Agrobacterium; species Agrobacterium sp. 10MFCol1.1. Next base: position 74,862 of record NZ_KB906073.1, read on the forward strand.
AGCGCGGGCAGACGAGTTCGGCCTTCAGGCAAGAAGTATCGATGAACTTCTGTCTGACCCCTCCGTGGAAATCATCGTCAACCTGACGATTCCCAAGGCGCATGTGGAGGTGGGCCTGCGCGCACTTGAGGCGGGAAAACATGCCTATTCGGAAAAGCCGCTCGGCATCAATTTCGTGGAGGGTAAACGGCTTGCGGACGCGGCAAAGGCAAAGGGCCTGCGCATCGGTTCGGCACCGGACACTTTCCTCGGCGGCGGGCACCAGACCGCGCGCCGCCTGATAGACGAAGGTGTGCTCGGCCAGCCGGTTGGCGGAACGGCTACCTTCATGTGCCCCGGCCATGAGCGCTGGCATCCCAACCCCGCCTTTTATTACGAAGTCGGCGGCGGGCCGATGCTGGATATGGGACCCTATTACATCACCGATCTCGTCAACCTGTTCGGCCCGGTCGCCAAGGTGGCAGGTTTCGCCATCGCGCCGCGCAACGAACGTCTCATCACCAGCGAACCTAAGAATGGCGAGAAAATCCCAGTCCATGTCGCCACCCATGTTTCCGGCGTGCTGGCATTCAAGAACGGCGCGGTGGTGCAGGTGGGCATGAGCTTCGATGTGGCGGGCCACAAACATGTACCGCTGGAAATCTACGGAACGGAAGGCACATTGATCGTGCCCGACCCCAATCATTTCGGCGGTGAGGTGCAATTGCTGAAAAAGGGCGGCCAGTTCGAGCCGCAGGCACTGTCTTCGCCCTATGCTGACGGCAACTACCGCTCGATCGGCGTGGCCGACATGGCCCATGCGATCCGCGAAAACCGCCCGCACCGCGCCAATGGCGATCTTGCCTTGCACGTGCTGGAGGTCATGGAGGCCTTCCAGACGGCATCGGACAGCGGCACCACCGTTTCCATCACCACCGAGGTGGAGCGCCCTGCTCCCCTTGAAACTTCGCTGGTCGACGGCCAGCTCGGCAAATAATCCCGAGGAGGAAATAAATGCGCGAAGCACTCATCGTCTGGGGCGGCTGGAGCGGCCACGAGCCGCAGGAATGCGCCACCATCGTCAAAGACATTCTGGAAGAGGATGGTTTCAAGGTATATGTCGAACACAGCACGGAGGCGTTCGCCGATCCGTCCGTGCATGATCTGAGCCTTGTCGTGCCGATCGTGACAATGTCGAAGATCGAGAAGGAAGAGATCAAGAACCTCACCGCCGCCGTCGAAAACGGCGTCGGCATTGCCGGCTTTCATGGCGGCGCGGGCGACAGTTTCCGCGACTGCGTCGAATACCAGTTCATGATCGGCGGCCAGTGGGTCGCCCATCCCGGCAATATCATCGACTACCACGTCAACATCACCCGCCCCGACGACCCGCTGATGGAGGGAATTTCCGATTTCCCCTACACATCGGAGCAATACTACATGCATGTCGATCCCTCCAACGAGGTGCTGGCGACGACAAAATTCACCGGCGACCACGCCTGGTGGATCGACGGTGTAGTGATGCCGGTGGTCTGGAAACGCAAATACGGCAAGGGCCGCGTCTTCTATTCGGCGCTTGGCCATCAGGCCAAGGAGTTTTCCGTGCCGCAGATGAAGACCATGTTCCGCCGCGGCGCCAACTGGGCGGCACGTTAAAGCGTGCATTGAGAGGCGGCCAAACAAGGCCGCCTTTTCCCTATCATCAACCCCGGATAATTTCTTCCGCAGCCATCGCCACACCCAGAACGTGGTCATCCGTGCCGTGCAGGCCTGATAGCAGCAGGCCAACGGGCATGCCCGCCTCGCCCGTGCCGCAGGGAATGGAAACGCCGCAGAGATCGAAGAAGTTGCCGATCTGGGTGTTGCGCAGGGTCTTGGCATTCATGGCAAAGAAGGTCTCATCATTCTCCACAAGCGGTGCGACCTTGGCCGCGACATGAGGCAATGTCGGCGATATCAGCAGCTCATTCTTGCCAATCATGCCCGAAAAAGCCGCCGTCATGCGTTCGCGCGCCTCGATGATGGCGATGTAATCCGGCAGGGAGATATTCGCGCCCAGTCTTGCTCGCGCAACCACGCGCGGGTCCATGCGAGCCGCATCAGCACCTTCCAGCCGCGCCTTGTGCAGGGCGAAGGCTTCCGCCGTTACCAGCGCACCCTTTTCCTTGATAAGATCGAGTAATTGCGAAAAGACCGGGAATGCCTGCCGCCGTACAGAAGCGCCGGCCCGGGAAAGCCGTTCCACTGCCTGCTCAAAAGCGACCGCGACGCCCTCCTCGATGCCATCGAAAAACACTGTTTCCGGCACGACGAGCGACAAGCCGGACAGAGGCGTGCGCGCCGCATCAACAGCCGCCTTGCCGCGCATGGCGGCATCTACCCACACGGCGTCCTGCACAGTGCGAGTGAGCGGGCCGAGCGAATCGAGACTTTTAGCCAGCGGATAGACGCCGCGCATCGAGTAACGGCCGCGGCTCGCCTTGTACCCCACCACACCGTTGAAGGCGGCGGGAATGCGCACCGATCCGCCGGTATCCGTACCGATTGCCACCGGCACCAGGCCGGCCGCAACCGCGACACCCGCGCCGGAAGAAGAGCCGCCTGGCAGCCGGTGGCCATCCGTGGAAGCGGGATTGCGCGGCGTTCCGTAATGCGGGTTGATGCCAAGGCCGGAAAACGCGAACTCGCTCATATTGGTACGGCCGACGCAGACCATCCCGGCCTCCATCAGCGCGCTCACAACATCCGCGTCACGGGACGCAGGCGCATCATTCGAAAGCACCGTCGATCCAGCCGTGGTCACAGTGCCTTCGAGATCGAAAAGGTCCTTCCAGGCGACCGGAATGCCGTCGAGCACGCCGCAGGATCGACCCTCGCGAATGCGTTTCAAGGCGCCTTCCGCCTCAGCCATGGCCCGCTCCGCCGTCAAGCCGACAAAGATCGCCCGGTCTTCCGATTTCCCGATTGCATCAAGCGTCTCTTCCGCCAAGGCGCGCGGATCAAGATGGCCGCTCTGGATGAGAATGGAAAGCTGCGCGATGTTTTTGCCCTTGTGAGCCATGATATGTTCCCTGAAACCGGCATGTTACGCACAACATGCCGTTTATCGGCAGCTTGGCAAGGTCAATCGCGGTACCCTTGCAACCATAAAGCCCGGTTGATGAGCGCGAAAAGAGGCCCCAATGCATCGTCGTATTCGGCGTCGATGTCCCATCGCAAGCCATCGAATATTTCAACCTGAGGTGCATATTTTCGGCGCCTTATATAAGCGGCGACTATAAAAAGACGGATTAATTCTTAATCGCATCTAAACTTTGTTGAATTATTTAGCAGACACCATTGAAATACATGCCCTATAAAAATTCCATAAAACAATCATAACGCGACATCGCGGGGGAATATCGCGAATGGAAGAGACTGCCTATCGGGGGATAGATAGACAGACTGAAACCGGTGACACGCTTCGCTCAACGACGCAGCCGGTACCAGGCCGCTTTTCGCGGCGGCGTTCGCTCGCCAGCAAGATAACCCTGATATTTCTCGGCGGCGTGATCTTTTCCTACAGCATTGGGGCGCTCGTCGGCTGGTACATGTTCGTTGCCGCAGCTAGCGAGCAATGGCTCAACCAGGCCCGCGTCAATTCACAGATTGCCAGCGCCACCCTGCGCAGCATCTATACCTATGTCAGCGTCACCGCCGACACGGACGGACAGGTGAACGGCATCTTGACCGACAAGCCGATTGGCGACGACGCATCCATTCTCGTTACCGGCTTCAACCCCAGCGACGTTCTCGCCCTCATCGGTGCGCAGACCAAGAATGCCGTCTGGCTTTTCCGCTACGATGAGGCCGATTCCGGATTCCGTCAAATCGCGGCGGCCTTCGACAACGCCACCGACGACGCCGAAAAACCGATTGCCACCGATCCCATCTTCTCCAGAGATGCGGTCGCCGCGCGTTTTGCCACCGGCTTTGCGACGATTGGCGATTCCAGCCATTATATCGGCCTGTTGCCGATCATCAGCACGGAAACGAAAAAACCGATTGGCGCGGTCGCCGTCAGCATCGGCGGTTCGGACGCACTTTATGGCGCGCAGCGCAAGCTCATCTACAATTCGCTCGTCGCCCTGATCGTTGTTCTGACCGTCACCGGCGTTCTCGTGACGCTGATTGCCAGGCATTTTCTGAAACCCGTTCCGGCGCTGGTGCAGGCGACACTCAGGATCGCCCGTGAGGAAACCGATGTCGTCACACCGTTTCAGGATCGACGGGACGAGATCGGCGATATGGCCACCGCCATCGAAACCCTGCGGGAGGCCGTTCTGGAACGTGGACGGCTCAGGCAGATACGTGACATGGCGCAGCAACTGGAACATATGGCCCATCATGATGCGCTGACGGGGCTTCCCAACCGCGTGCTCTTGATGAAGACGCTGGAGAACCGTCTCGAACATCTTTCCACGTCAGGCCAGCCGTTCAACGTCATGCTGCTCGATCTCGACCGCTTCAAGGCCGTCAACGATACGTTGGGACACGCGGCAGGCGACGCCCTGCTGGTGGCCGTGGCCTCGCGGATTTCCTCCGTGCTCGGTGAAAACGACATGGTGAGCAGGCTCGGCGGCGACGAATTTGCGATCATACAAGCGGTGACCGATAATTGTCGCGAGGATGCGGGCGCGCTGGCAAAGCGCGTGGTCCATGCGGTCTCGCGCAGCTTCAGCCTCGAAGGTAGCCATATAAGCGTCGATACCAGCATCGGCATCGCCTGCGCGCCCGATCACGGCAACTCCGCCACCCAGCTTCTGCAACATGCGGACCTTGGTCTCTACCGGGCGAAATCCATGGGATGCGGCTTTTTTGTCTTTTACGAGCCTGGCATGGACATGGCGGCGCAGCACAAGCACGCGCTCGAAATAGACATGAAATCCGCGCTCGAAAACCACGAATTCGAGCTGTATTACCAGCCCGTGGTCAATCTGGAGAGCGGCCGCATTGTCGCCTACGAGGCCCTTGCCAGATGGCGGCACAGCAAGCTTGGCATCATCACGCCGGATCGCTTCATAACGCTTGCCGAAGAAAACAATTTCATCAAACCTCTGGGCGAATGGGTTTTGGCGCAGGCCTGCATGGACGCCATGACCTGGCCCAGGGATATCCGACTTGCCGTCAATCTTTCCGCCGTGCAGCTTTGCAATGACGATATTGTCCCGATCGTTGACGGCGCGCTGAAAGCCTCCGGCTTCCCGGCCGAGCGGCTCGAGCTTGAAGTGACGGAAACGGCAATGCTGGAGCGCGACAACAGCGCCAGGGCTTTAAAGCTGCTGAAGGAAATGGGCGTCCGCCTCGTGCTTGATGATTTCGGCACCGGTTATGCCGGGTTGAGCACGCTGACGCATGTTGCCTTCGACAAGATCAAGATCGACCGCGAATTCGTTTCCGGCCTGCCGGAAAATCCAATGTGCTCGGCCATCGTCAACACCATCATCGACATGGCAGAACAGATCGGCCTGAAAGTCACCGCCGAGGGCGTGGAAGACAAGAAACAGGTCGAGGCCCTCAAGCTTTCCGGATGTGACGAGGCACAGGGCTATTATTTTGCCGAGCCGGCGCCGCTTGCCCGGATACTCAAGAACCGTGCCGTCATCGCCCAAACCGGAAACGACGAATATAGCGACGTCGGGCGACCGATGCAGGAAACCTATTACCCGCCACAAAAAGCGATTTGAGAACGCGGCTGACAGCCAAAAGGACATAAAATGCGTATTTCAGTATTTTGCCTTTTCCTCACATGCTTTATCCCCATAACTCCGGTGCAGGCCGCCGGCGAAGGCGATACGCTTCGGCAGATTGCCAAGACCGCGAAAATCCGCATCGGTTATCGTGAGGCCGAACCGCCGTTTTCCTATCAGCTGCCGGATGGAGAAGTGACCGGCTTCTCGACTGATCTTTGCCGCGCGATCAGCGAGGACATCCGCACGCAGCTGAAGCTGGACAAACTCGACATTGAATATGTAAAGGCCACGCCCGCAACCCGGTTCATTCTCGTCCGTAGCGGCAAGATCGATATTGAATGCGCGGCGACGACCAACAACAGCGAACGCCGGAAAATGGTGGATTTCTCCTATCCGAATTTCATGACCGCGACGCAATTTCTCTCCCGTAAACAGGACAATCTGAAGAGCCTTGCCGATCTGGCCGGACGCTCCGTCACATCCGCCTCCGGCACGGTCAACATCGAGCAGCTGAATGCGGTGAACCGCGAAAAGAACCTAAATATCTCGGTGATGCCCACGAAAACCAATGAGGAAGCCTTCGAACTCGTCGTTGCCGGCAAGGCCTCTGCTTTCGTCATGGATGGCATATTGCTGGCGGCGCTGGCGGCAACATCGGAGAATCCCGACCTCTACGCGCTCTCGGACGAAACGCTGAGCGCACCCGAACCGTATGGCCTGGTGTTTCGGCGCAACGACCCGGCCTTCAAGGCGGCGGTCAACGAAAGTCTGCGGCAGATCTTCACCGGTCCCACCATTCACGGCCTTTACGAAAAATGGTTCACCAAACCCATTCCGCCCAATGGCATGAACCTGAACCTGCCGATGACCGCCTCCTTGAAACAAGCCTATGACCATCCGAGCGAATACCGGGACTGAGGGAGTAAAAACCCCACCTCTATTTTATGAAAATGTTTTGACAGATAATTTTGGCTGGAGATGCGCGATGCAGAGATCGACATTGTGGCTCATGCTTGGGGTTTTTAGTCTTTTACCCACCATTGCAGCCGCCGACGAGACCCAACCGCCTACACTCGAAACCATTGCCAGAACCGGCACCATCCGGCTCGGCTTTGCCGACAGAAATCTTCCCTTTTCCTACATGGGAATTGGTCCGGAGCCGATCGGTTACAGCATCGAACTGTGCCTGAAGGTGGCGGATTCCATCAAGAAGAAGTTGGGCCTGCCGGAATTGAAAATCGATTTCGTCAAGCGCACCCCCAGCAACCGCATCACGCTTCTCAATGACGGCACAATCGACATGGAATGCGTGGCGAGCACGAATACGGAGGAAAGACGCAAGGCCGTGTGGTTTTCCTACAGCCACTTCATCACCGGCACGCGTTATGTCGCCCTGAAATCAAGCAACATGACAAGCGTCAGCGATCTTGCCGGGCGAACCGTGGTGGTGACGACGGGAACGATCAATATCAGTCAGCTGAATGTGCTTAACCGCAAACTGGGACTGAACATCGCCGTCCTGCAAAATGACAGTACGGAAGGCAGTTTCGACATGGTGACGGAAGATCGAGCCTCGGCCTTCGTCATGGACGATATTCTTCTGAGGTCCTTCGTCGCTGAAACGGGCAAGCCCGAAGACTATTCCATCTCGAACGAATATCTCGCCCCACCGCAGCCCTATGGCCTGATGCTCCGACGGGGCGACACCGCCTTCAAGAACGCCGTCAACGAAGCCCTTGGGAAAATTTATGCAAGCGGCGAAATCAACGCGATCTACGACAAGTGGTTCAACGCGCCGATCCCGCCGAACGGCATAAACCTCAAGCGCCCGCTTCCCGACGATCTGGCCGAGGCATTTAGAATGCCGGTCGATACGACGGCAGAGTAAAGAAAAACGCCGCCCTGCAAGGGGCGGCGGTATTCGGAGAAAACATCACGCGGCGCGCAGGTCGGCGCTCAACGGTATCTCGACATCGATCTCCAGTATGGAGACGTGCTCGTCACGATCCATCTTCACATGCACCCGATCGTTATCGATCTGCACATGCTTGGCGATGACGGCGAGAATTTCTTCCCGGAGGACGGCGACGAGATCGGTTCCCGACGACGCCCTTTCGTGGGCAAGCAGCACCTGCAGTCGCTCGCGCGCAAGCGGTGCCGACTTTTGTTTACGGAACAGGCCGAAAATGCTCATGCAGCCCTCCTAGCAAAGATCTTGGAGAAGATACCCCGCTTTTCGCCCGGAATGACCACCGGAATGTCCTCGCCTGACAGGCGGCGGGCAGCGTCGAAGTAAGCCATGGCAGGTGCACAACGGGCATCCGCGAGCGTAACCGGTGCACCGACGTTGGAAGCACGCAGCACATCCGTGCTTTCGGGAATGATACCGAGCAGCGGAATGGAGAGGATTTCCAGAACGTCGTCGACCTTCAGCATGTCGCCACGCTCGGCACGGGCCGAATCGTAGCGCGTCAGAAGCAGGTGCTTTTCCATGCGCTCGCCGCGTTCGGCCTTCAGCGTCTTGGAATCGAGCAGGCCGATGATGCGGTCACTGTCACGCACCGAGGAGACTTCCGGATTGGTGACCACGACGGCCACGTCCGCATGGCGCATGGCCAACGTCGCGCCGCGTTCGATACCGGCCGGGCTGTCGCAGATGACCCAGTCGAAATGTTTCTTCAACTCGGCGATGACCCATTCCACGCCTTCGGGCGTCAGATTGTCCTTGTCGCGTGTCTGCGAGGCGGGCAGCAGGAACAGCGTCTCAAGGCGCTTGTCGCGGATCAGCGCCTGCGTCAGCTTGGCATCGCCCTGGATGACGTTGACGAGATCGTAAACCACCCGGCGTTCAGCACCCATGACGAGATCGAGGTTACGCAGTCCGACGTCAAAATCGACAACCACGACCTTCTGCTTGTTCTGCGCCAATGCGGCGCCAAGCGCTGCGGTCGAGGTGGTCTTGCCAACCCCGCCCTTGCCGGAAGTAACAACGACTACCTTCCCCATACGGCTCTCCTGTTCCTGTGTTGTTTTCTCTATGTCGTCAGCCAAGTTTTTCGGCCTTTATCGTATCGTTTTCCAGCCACAGCTGAACGGGCTGGCCGCGCAGCTTGTCATCAATGTCCTCGGCAACCTTGTAGACGCCGTCGATTGCCAGTAGCTCCGCTTCCAGCTTGCGGCAGAAGATGCGCGCCGAAACATTGCCAAGCGAACCGGCCATGGCGCGACCGCGCAACGCCCCGTAAATATGCACCGACCCGCCCGCGATGATTTCCGCACCCGAGGCGACCGAACCGATGACGGTCACATCGCCTTCGGGGAACATGATCGACTGGCCGGAGCGCACCGGCTCGTTGATGACCAGCGACTGGACCACGGCCCGAACCTCGCCCGAAGCGCGCGGCTTTTCTTCCGGCAATTCGGCAGCGATGGCGACGGGCTCGACCTCGACATCTGAAGCGGGCTTTCCGCCCTTCAGCGACGGCGGCATGCCCGGCTCGATCATCGAGGGGCGAACACCTTCGATCCCCATGATGCCGACATTACGTTCCGTCAGCGCTGCCAGCAGAGCCTTCAGCCCTGCCTTGTCCAGCGACAGTTCAGACGCATCCAGAACCACCGGACGCGAAAGGAAGAACCCGGCCGAACGTGCAGCAAGATCATCCAGCCGTTCCAGCCATTGATCGAGCGGAGCTTCAGGGGACAGAACGACCGCGAGGAAGGAGCGGCCTTTGATACGGATCGAACGCTGGTCTGTTAGCACTTTGGTCATCTTGGTAAACAAATCGTTGACAATTAGGTACCTCGAATATGGTTAACAAATGGTTAACAACACCCCTTAAACGACGGTTTCGTTAAGAGAATTCCGCTGCGAAAAATCTCATGCACAACATTCATAAGCTCCGTTTAGCTTTTGATTTTGCGAACTTTGACTGCTTTCGAAAACTCACAATAGCAGTTGATCCTTGCTGCAACCTGACGCCCGCATGACCCTATGCGGACGCCGCCTCCCCTGCCTGACCATGCCCCGAGTCGCAGTCCGTGCAAACTGTCCGATTCCGGCACGATGTTCGCCACTGGCGGATGGGTCGCCATTTGCTTGATGAGCGGAAAAACGATTCCGTTATGCCTGCCGATGCTATAGACACGAGGCCAACCCGACACATCCAACGGAAGAATGCGATGCACAGCAAAGTCCCGGCGACCGCCCAGATCTCCTCGCGCGAATATGGCGCCTTCCTGTTCGACATGGATGGGACGCTGCTGAATTCCATCGCGGTGGTAGAGCGGGTCTGGCGCGAATGGGCCGTAGACAACGGCATAGAGCCGGAGGCTTTCCTGCAGCGCATCCATGGCATGCGCGCATCTGAGGTTGTGCGTCGCGAGGCAGTTCCCGGCCTCGATATCCAGGAACAGGCGGATATGCTTTTGCAAAAGGAAATGGACGATGTTGACGGCATCCTCCAGATTCCGCAGGCAGCCGCATTTCTTGAGAAATTGCCGGCCGGAAAATGGGCTATCGTCACCTCCGCCGCCCGCGCCCTTGCCGAACTCCGGTTGGCTGCGGCAGGCCTCACCCCGCCTCCAGTGATGATCTGTGCCGAGGACGTTGTGAACGGCAAGCCTGACCCGGAGGGTTACAGAAAGGCTGCTGCGAAGCTCGGCGTCGCACCTGAAGACTGCGTCGTCTTCGAAGATGCGCCCGCCGGCATTCTGGCGGGGGAAAGCATGGGCGCAACGGTCGTGGTCATTAACGCCACTCATTCGCATCCCATCGAAACGCCGCACCTTTCGATCGGTGGGTACGGTGAGCTGGACGTCACCATCGGCGACGACGGCGGCTTGAAGCTCACAAGTAACAAGGGCTGAAAAGCCGATCCAAACATGCGGTGTCATCCTCGGGTCTGTCCCGAGGATCAATCACGTTTCGTAAAATCCAATCCATTGCGCTGAGCCTGCCGCACCGGTCTCCAGTCTTTCGCCGTGTAGTTTTCCTCTAGCGGCCAATTGACAGCACCGCATAAATCCTACCTAATAAAATTGGTAAGACCATCTTACCGCTTGCGCGAAGGGGGGAGACTTTCGCGCTGGGAGGACATCATGTTTGTGGCTCTGGAGCCGCGCCGCCTCTACAGGCTGGTCGCGGAACAAATTCGCTTGCTTATCGAGAGCGGGGAACTGACGGACGGTCAGCGCCTGCCGGCGGAACGCGATCTGGCGGAACGTTTTGGCGTGTCCCGCCCGACGGTGCGGGAAGCACTGATCGTTTTGGAAGTGGAAGGCCATATCCATATCCGCATGGGTTCGGGCGTTTATGTGAACACGTCCCGCACGGCTAACAAGGCAAAGTCGCCCGCACCGGACGCGCACGGCCCCTTCGAAATCCTGCAGGCGCGCTGCATCATTGAAAGCGCTATTGCCGAGGAGGCCGCGCGGCTTGCCACGTCTGAATGCATCGCCAGGCTGGACGACATCATCGAACGCATGGCCGGGGCGCTCGACAATTCGCCGCAGGCCCTCAACCTGGACCGCGCCTTCCACACCGCCATTGCCGACATCATCGGCAACTCGGCGCTGAACCGCTTTACCGGCCTGATCTATGACGAGCGCAGCCTTTCGCCCTATTTCGAAAAGCTCGCCAGCTATTTCGAGGGTCCTCACACATGGATTCTTGCCGTTCAGGAACACCGGGTGATCCGCGACGCGATCGCGGCGAACGATCCGGAAGGCGCACGCGAGGCGATGCGCCAGCATCTGACGCTGTCGCAAAAGAGATTTTCCGAGAGTTTCGGGGAGGAAACGATCGGAGAAGAGTGACCGCGCCGCAACCGGCGACGGGAAAAACAGAAATCTGGCTTTAATTCGGGAGGAGTTAAGAATGAAAATCAGATTGTCGACTTTGATGGGTGCAACCGCTGCCATTTTGCTTTCGGCTTTGGCGGCACAGGCGCAAACAACGCTGAAATGGGCGCATGTCTACGAGACCTCCGAACCGTTCCACACGGATTCGGTCTGGGCTGCGGAAGAAATCGCCAAGCGCACCGACGGCCGCTACAAGGTGGATGTATTCCCCGCCTCGCAGCTCGGCAAGGAAGCGGATATCAACCAGGGCCTGAAGATCGGCACGGTGGATATCATCATCTCCGGCTCCAGTTTTGCTGCACGTGACTTCAAGCCGATCGGCGTCACCTATTTCCCATATATCTTCCGCGACCCGAGCCATCTGATCGCCTATACCAAGAGTGATATCTTCAAGCGTCTTGCCAAGGGTTACGAGGACAAGACCGGCAACCACATCGCCGCCGTCAGCTATTACGGCACGCGCCACACCACGTCGAACAAGCCGATTGCCAACTGCGCCGACATGGCGGGGCTGAAGATGCGTGTTCCCGACGTTCCGGCCTATCTCGCCATGCCACGCGCCTGCGGCGCAAACACGACGCCGATCGCATTCGCAGAAGTCTATCTGGCGCTTCAGAACGGCACGGTCGATGCACAGGAAAACCCGCTGACCACCATCGAGGCAAAGAAGTTCTTCGAAGTGCAGAAGAACATCGTGCTGACCGGCCACATCGTCGACCACCTCAACACGGTGATCTCGAAGAACCTGTGGTCGAAGCTTTCCGATGAAGACAAGAAAATCTTCACGGACGTCATGCAGGAAGCCGCCGTGCGGACCACGAAGACCATCGAAGGACGCGAAAAAAGCCTCGTGGAAGAGTTCAAGAAGCGTGGCCTGAACGTCGCAGAGGTGGACAAGGCGGACTTTGAGAAGAACGTCATGGAGAAGGTGAAGTTCGAGGACTTCGGTTACGACAAGGCCGACTGGGAAGCCATTCGCGCCGTCAAGTGAGCCAAGATCCGGTGCGGCCTCCGTTGCCGCACCGCCCTTTCTCTCCAGACGGGATATCTCAATGTCGCAGGAAATTCATACTCAGGTCACGCCTGAAGAACTCGCCCACACGTTTGACGAGGCGCCGCCCGAAGTCGACCTGAAGGTCTACGCCTTCGAGGACTGGGTTACGCTTGGCCTTTTCTGGCTGATGACAGGTTGCGTGTTCCTTCAATTCTTTACCCGTTACGTGCTTAACGACAGCTATGCCTGGACGGAAGAAATCGCCGTCAACTGCCTGATTGGCGTGGTGTTTCTAGGTTCGGTCATGTGCGTGCGCATGTCACGCCACATTCAGGTGGATGTGCTTTATCACTACGTTCCGCCGCAGGTTGCCCGCGTCATGTCGATCCTTGTCGACGTGCTGCGCATCGTGTTCTTCGCCTACACCTCGTGGCTGATGTGGCGGTATCTGGAAATCGTCGCGGACGAGGAAATGGTCACCGTCGCCCTGCCGCGCAACATCGTTTTCTATACGGTTCTGGCCGCTTTCGTCCTCATGTTCTTCCGTTCGGTGCAGGTCTTCATCGCCAACATGCAGCGTGGCTATTCCGTTCTGGAACGGCCGGAAGAATTCCAGAGCGCGGGGGATTGAACATATGCTTATTCTTATCGGCTCGTTTCTTCTGTTGATGCTGATCGGCCTGCCAGTCGCCATTTCAATGGCCACGGCATCGCTTCTCTACATCGTCTCGTATAATGTCGCGCCAGATATCATCGCGGCGCAGCGTCTGATTGCGGGCGTGGAAAGCTTCCCGCTTCTCGCCGTTCCCTTCTTCATCCTTGCCGGCAATCTTATGAACACGGCGGGGGTGACGGGACGCATCTATTCCTTTGCCGTGGCGTTGGTCGGCTGGATGAAAGGTGGTCTGGCACAGGTCAACATCATCGGCTCGGTAATCTTTTCCGGCATGTCCGGCACGGCCCTCGCCGACGCCGCCGGCATCGGCACCATCGAAATCAAGGCCATGAAGGATCATGGTTATCCGGTCGAAGCGGCCGTCGGCGTCACCGCCGCTTCCGCAACGCTCGGGCCGATCTTTCCGCCATCGTTGCCCTTCGTCATCTATGGCATGATGGCAAACGTCTCGATCGGCGCACTGTTCATGGCCGGCATCGTTCCGGGCGTCGTCATGACACTTTTGATGATGATCACCGTTGCAGTTTTCGCCTACGTCAAGGGCTGGGGTTCCGATACGCCGTTCAACCTCAGAACCATCTTCGGCGCTTCGCTTGAAGTGCTCATCGTCATGATGGTGCCGCTCGGCATCTATCTCCTGACGCTGTTTGGCCTGTCGCTCAACCTGTCAATCCTGATCGTGCTGGTGGTCTTGCTCGCCTGCGACTGGTATTTCGACTTCTCTGCCGTGATGGCCCTGATGACGCCAGTGATCCTGATCGGCGGCATGACGATGGGCTGGTTCACGCCGACGGAGGCGGCTGTCGCAGCCGTGTTGTGGTCTCTGTTCCTCGGGCTTGTCCGTTACCGGACGATGACGTTCAAGTCGCTGGCAAAATCGACCTTCGACACGATAGAGACCACGGCATCGGTTCTCTTCATCGTTGCGGCGGCATCAATCTTCGCATGGCTTCTGACGGTCAGCCAGGCAGCACAGTTGCTATCGGCGGCGATCCTGACGATCACCGACAGCAAGTGGATTTTCCTCCTGCTGGTCAACCTGCTGATGCTGTTCGTCGGCTGCTTCCTAGACACGATTGCGGCAATCACCATCCTCGTGCCGATCCTGCTGCCGCTGGTGCTGCAGTTCAATATCGATCCGGTGCATTTCGGCCTCATCATCACCCTCAACCTGATGATAGGGCTGCTGCATCCGCCGCTCGGCATGGTGTTGTTCGTGCTCTCACGCGTGGCGAAACTCTCCGTCGAGCGCACCACCGTCGCCATTCTGCCATGGCTGGTGCCGCTGTTCGTGGCGCTGCTGCTGATCACCTTCGTCCCGGCAATCACCTTGTGGCTGCCGACCGAGATGGGCCTGATCCGCTAATCGACGCACTGCCCGCGCGGCTAGCCGCGCGGGTTTCATTCATCCAATACACATACGATGAGAGGCACGGTGATGCAGACACGCGTGGCACGTCTATACGGCCGTGAAGATATCCGCGTCGAAACGCAGGACATGCAGGCGCCCGGCCCCGGTGAAGTGCTGCTGACCATGGCGGCGGGCGGCATTTGCGGTTCCGATCTACATTATTATCAGGACGGCGGCTTCGGGCCTGTGCGGGTGCGCGAGCCGATCATCTGCGGCCATGAGGCATCGGGGCGGGTGGAGGCGCTGGGCGAAGGCGTCAACGGGCTCGCACTCGGCCAGCTCGTCGCCGTCAATCCCTCGCAGCCTTGCGGCCATTGCCATTTCTGCCTGAAGGGCCAACCGATCCATTGCCTCGATATGCGCTTCATGGGCAGCGCCATGCGCCTGCCGCACGAACAGGGCATGTTCCGCGATCGGCTCGTGGTTCCCGCAAAACAATGCGCGACATTTTCAGACACCACTTCGCCCGCCGAAGCCGCCTGCACCGAACCGCTTGCGGTCTGCCTGCATGCCGTCGCACAAGCGGGCGATCTGACCGGCGCCAAGGTGCTGGTAACGGGCGCCGGGCCGATCGGCCTCTTGACGATTGCCGCCGCCCGCCATGCCGGTGCCGGCATCATTCTCGCCACCGACCTGACCGATGCGGCGCTGGAGCGCGCGCCCGCCATGGGGGCGGACCGCACCATCAATGTCGCGAAAAACGCAGAAGCACTTTTGCCCTATCAGGACAATAAGGGGTATTTCGACGTCGTTTTCGATTGCTCCGCCGCGGCACCTGCGCTTCGCGCCGCCTTCGCCTGTGTACGTCCGCGCGGTACTGTCGTGCAGGTGGGCGTCACCGGTGACATAACCATTCCGCTCAATGCGCTGGTGGGCAAGGAAATCCTCTGGCGCGGCTCGCAGCGTTTCCACGACGAATTCGCCATTGCCGCCCGCCTGATCTCCACGCGCGGGATCGATGTGCGGCCGATCATTTCCCACAGCTTCCCGCTTGAAGAAGCGAAATCCGCATTCGAGCAGGCTGGAGACCGCTCCGCCGCCTGCAAGGTGCAGCTGACATTTTCCGCAGAATGATATTTGAGGACAGAAAATGAGACATACATGGCGCTGGTTCGGCCCGGTGGACAAGGTCACGGTTCAGGATGCGGCTCAGGCAGGGGCGGAAGGCATCGTAAGCGCGCTGCACCACATCGCCACCGGCGATGTCTGGCCGGTGGATGAAATCGCCAAGCGGCATGAGGCGATCAAGGCCGGTGGGCTCTATTGGGACGTGGTGGAAAGCGTGCCGGTCTCCGAGGAGATCAAAACCCAGACGGGCGACTGGAAAAACCATATCGCCAACTGGCAGGAGACGCTGCGCCGCCTCTCCGCCACGGGCATTCGCACCGTCTGCTACAATTTCATGCCGGTGCTGGACTGGACCCGCACCGATCTGCGCTGGGAAACGAAGCACGGCGCAAAAGCCATGCGTTTTGACCTTTCCGATTTCGCCGCCTTCGACATTCACATTCTCAAACGCCCCGACGCAAAGGCCGATTATCCGGAGTGGCTGATCGAGGAAGCGGCAAAACGTTTCGCCGACATGCCGGATACGAAGATCGCCGCACTCGGACGTAATATCGGCGCGGGCCTGCCGGGTTCGGCGGATGGTTACACGCTCAGCCAGCTTCTCGAAAAGCTGCGCTCCTATCACGGCATAAACCGCGAAAAACTGCAGCAGAACCTGATCGATTTTCTGTCGGAAGTGACGCCGGTCGCGGAAGAGGTCGGCATTAACATCTGCGCCCACGGCGACGATCCCCCATGGCCGCTGCTCGGCCTGCCGCGTATTCTTTCAACGGAGTCCGACTACGCCCAGATGCTCTCGCAAGTCGACAGCCGGGCCAATGGCGTTACGCTCTGCACCGGCTCGCTCGGCGCGCGGGCGGATAACGACCTGCCCTTCATCGCCAGCCGTTTTGCAGACCGCATCCATTTCGTGCATCTGCGCAACGTCACGCGCGACACGGACACCGTGCCCTGCTCCTTCTTCGAAGACGAGCATCTGGAAGGTGGAACGGATATGGTCGCCGTTATCGCAGCACTTCTGTCAGAAGAATCCCGCCGTCGTGCGGAGGGCCGTGCAGACCACACCATTCCGATGCGGCCCGACCATGGCCAGGAAATCCTTGATGACCTGACGCGAGGGGCGCAGCCGGGTTATCCCGCCATCGGCCGATTGAAGGGGCTGGCAGAGCTTCGCGGCATCGAGCGCACGCTGTCGCATGGCCGTTTCGGATTGGCGAAGCAGGCGAATTAAGCCGTCACGATTGGCCGCCGGCAGCCTCTTAGCTTGCGGTCAATCGCGTCCTGAATTGAAGATACGAAAAGGCGGCAAGCCCACCGGCAATGGCGCCAACGGCTTTCACAACTGCATCTGTCATATGCGGATGCCGTGTGGGCGACAGAAATTGCAGCGCCTCGATGCCGAAAGCCGCCACGACACCCGCGACAATGATGGCAAGCCAGTAACGCGGATAGGCCAGCACGAAGGCAGCCGAACAGAAGGCAAAGGCGGCGGCGCGGTCGATGCCGACGGTCGTCAGCGTATGCGGCCGAAGCCCGATCGGGCAAACTGTAACGATCACGATCAGCAGCAGAACCGACCAGGCGATGTATTTCGGAAGTCTATTTGTCATCATGGCGTCACAATAGAGCGCTGCGCGCATAAACGGAAGATCGTCTTTTTCTTCCACCGCCCAATAAATCACACTTTTTGGACAGATACTGCACAAACCGGCTTTCGCTGAAGCCTTACTCGGGCTAAGGCAGAGAGCAACCGGACAAGGATCGCGGCTGATGGCCTTTCAGGCTGTCGCCCTTCGGTCCGGTTTTACGGTATCGGGTGGATTTTCCACACAGGATCAGATTTTCAGGGAAGAGCACAATGAGTTTCAAGCCGCACGGCAAACATCTGGTTGCAGGAGAATGGGTCGCCACGGAAGCGAAATTCCGCAGCGAGCCTGCACATGGCGAAGCTTTCGATTTTTCGGTCGGCACCGTCGATCTGGTGAATGCGGCCGCAGAAGCAGCCGAAGAGGCTTTCTGGAGCTACGGCTACACGACCCGCGAAGAGCGCGCCGCATTCCTCGACACCATCGCCGATGAGATCGAGGCCCGCGCCGACGCCATCACTGAGATCGGCACGTCCGAGACCGGCCTGCCCGCAGGACGCCTGCAGGGTGAACGCGGCCGCACCACCGGACAGCTTCGCCTTTTCGCATCGCATATCCGCAAGGGCGACTATCTCGACCGCCGCCACGACGAAGCGCTTCCGGACCGCCAGCCGCTGCCGCGCCCGGATATCCGTCTGATGCAGCGTCCGATCGGCCCCGTTGCGGTCTTCGGTGCTTCCAACTTCCCGCTCGCCTTCTCGACCGCCGGTGGTGATACCGCCGCCGCTCTCGCAGCCGGCTGCCCGGTTGTGGTCAAGGGCCATTCCGCCCATCCCGGCACCGGTGAAATCATTGCCGAGGCCGTTCTCGCCGCCGTCGAGAAGCACAATCTGCATCCCGGCGTCTTCTCGCTGATCCAGGGCGGCCGCCGCGATGTCGGTTCCGCGCTCGTCCAGCATCCGCGCATCAAGGCAGTCGGCTTCACCGGCTCGCTCGCCGGTGGCCGCGCACTGTTCGATCTCTGCGCCCAGCGTCCGGAACCGATCCCGTTCTTCGGCGAACTCGGTTCCGTCAACCCGATGTTCCTGCTGCCGGAAGCCGTTTCCGCGCGCGGTGAAGCCATCGCCAAGGGCTGGGCAGGTTCGCTCACCATGGGTGCTGGCCAGTTCTGCACCAATCCCGGCATTGCCGTGGTGCTTGCCTCGCAGGCGGATGCCGTGTCGGAAACCGCACGGGCGGCCCTTTCCGAAGTCGGCCCGCAGGTCATGCTGACCGACGGTATCGCCGCTGCCTATCGTGACGGTCGCGACCGCATCGCAGCCGGTAACGGCGTGCGCGACGTTTTGACCACCACCTGCGACCTGCGTAACGCAACGCCTTACCTGTTCCGCGTTTCGGGCAAGGACTGGGTTGCCAACCACGCGCTCGCCGAAGAAGTCTTCGGACCGCTCGGCCTGATCGTGACGGTCGACAGCGCTGAAGAAATGATCGAAGTGGCAAAGAGCTTCGAAGGCCAGCTGACGGCGACCATGCATCTTGACGCAGGTGACGCCGAACTCGGCCGCAAGCTGC
Organism: Agrobacterium sp. 10MFCol1.1; assembly: GCF_000381165.1. Lineage (NCBI taxonomy): Bacteria > Pseudomonadati > Pseudomonadota > Alphaproteobacteria > Hyphomicrobiales > Rhizobiaceae > Agrobacterium > Agrobacterium sp. 10MFCol1.1. The sequence continues at coordinate 93,742 of NZ_KB906073.1, forward strand.
TGCCGATCCTCGAGCGCAAGGCCGGCCGCGTTCTCGCCAACGGCTTCCCGACCGGCGTTGAAGTCTCCGAAGCCATGGTTCACGGCGGCCCCTACCCGGCTTCCACGAACTTCGGCGCGACCTCGGTCGGCACCATGTCGATCCGACGCTTCACGCGCCCTGTTTCCTACCAGAATATTCCTTCGGACGTTCTGCCGCAGGATATCCGCTGATCAAAAAAATGGGGAGGGCGCTCCTGCGCCCTCCCCATTCACAATAGTGCATCGGTATCAGGCCGACTGGATCGCCTGTATTTTCTCGAAGCCGCCGACAGTGCCGGCAAAATCCTGCCAGACGCCCTGCGCACCCTTGCGCCACTCATCCAAGGCTTCCGGCTGCAACACCTTGCCGCCCTTCGAAACGGCGAGCTCCACCGATTTCGCCTCGTCCTCGACGATCAACTGGTTGAAATAGAGCGCGCCTTCGCTTGATGCTTCGGTCAGGGCCTTCTTCTCTTCGTCATCGAGCTGGTTCCAGAAAGCCGCACCATAATAAACCACGCCCGATGCCCAGATATGGCCGGTCTCGGTCATGTAGGGTACAACCTCGTAAAGCTTGAACCCGGCATAAGCGGACTTCGTCAGATCCATGGCGTCGGCTACGCCGGTTGACAGTGCATTATAGGTCTCGGTGATGGGAATGCCGACCGGCGTGGTGCCGAAGGCGCTCCACAGCTTGGTGTGCAGCGGGCTCTGGATGACGCGAATCTTCTTGCCGTTGAGCTGCTCTGGCCGGGTTACCGGCTCCTTGGTCAGGAGATGGCGCGCACCGTAATTGATGAAGTCTACGGCCACGAATTGCTGCGCGCCGAGCTTGGTCTTCAGCTCGCTGCCGGTCTCGCCCGTCACCACCTTGCGCACATGGTCTGCATCGCGGAACAGGAAGGGCAGATCGAGGATTTGCAGTTCCGGCACCCAGCCGGAGAGCGAAGAGACCGTGGAAAGGCTCGCCTGAACCGATCCGAGACGGATATTTTCCGCCACTTCCTTTTCGCCGCCCAGCGCACCGCTCTTGACGATGTTGAAGCGGAAACGGCCGGGCAGCTTTGCCTCCACCAGCTCGCTGATCTTCACCCAGATTTTCGTCTCCGGCTTGTCGTCCGCGAACAGGGAGGCGACCGTAATGTTGCGGGTCCTGGCATTTGCGTTGCGCACGAAGGCGGGCGTGGCAAGTGCTGCCGCACCCGCAGCGGAGAGTTTCAGGAGATTGCGACGATCGATAATAGTCATGAATAAAACCCCGGATTTAGAAGACAATGGCCCAGGCGCACAGAATGGCGAGGGAAACGAGAAGGGATAGGAGATAGGGAACGACGGCCTGGAATAGCGCTGTCGCCGGAATGCGGGTGACACCGCTGACGACGAAGATCAGCATGCCGAGCGGTGGTGTGAGGCCATGGATCATCAGGTTGACCACGAGAATGACGCCGAAATGGATGGGATCGATGCCGGCCGCAACGGCCGCGGGCAACAGGATCGGTCCAAACAGCAGGATGGCCGCACCGATATCCAGCACCAGCCCCACCAAGAGCAGGATGAGGTTGGAAAGCAGAAGCACCGCGATCTTGCTGCCGCCAAGCAATGTCACGAAATCCGTGACGAGGCCGGAGACATTATCGACCGCCAGAAGAAAGGCGAAGGGGCCTGCCGTGCCGATAAGGAGACCGATGGCCGCCGCCTCACCGGCTGATTGCCGGAAAGTTGCGAAGATACGCCCCGCGCCCAGCCGGTACCCGAAGCCGAGAAGCAGCGTGTAGAGTGCGGCAAGTGCGGCCGCCTCCGTGGTGGTGACGACACCGATGCGGATGCCGACCACCACGATGACGCCGAGACCGAAGGCGGGTATGGCGGCGACAGCCGAGCGCCAGCGCTCCGTGCCCGTGGCGCGCGGCAGCGTATCGACGCTGCGCACGCTCCAATGGATAGCCACCGCAAGGCAGATCGCCATCAGCCCACCGGCGAAAAAGCCGCCGACCAGCAACGAGCCCACCGACAGGTTTGTAGCCGTTGCGAGGATGAGAAAGGCAATGGAGGGCGGGATGACATTGTCGAGCACCGACGTTGCAGCAATGATCGCGCCCGCCTGCGCCGGCGGATAGCCGTGTTTGACCAGTTCCGGCTGGAAGGTTGAAGCGCCGAAGGCGGCGTTGGCGACAGAGGAGCCGGATGCGCCGGAAAACAGCACGCTGGTCAACAGCGTCGTCTGCGCCAGCCCTGCCCGGCGGTGTCCAACCATGGAGGCGGCGAACCGAACCAGCTGGTTGGCAACGCCCGATTCCGTCAGCAGGCATCCGGCCAGCAGGAAGAAGGGGATGGCGAGCAGCAGGAATTTCGACATGCCTGTCACCGTTGAGGAAACGATGGCCGGCTCCGGCAAGGTACTGCCGAAGGCGATCGCCACATAGGCTGCGGCGAGAAAGGCATGGGCGAGCGGTGCTGCCAGCACCAGCCCCACCGCCGCCGTCAGCGCCAGAAATAGGCTGGGCGGCAGGCTCGTATCTACGAAGACTTCCGGCAGGCCGACATAGGCCGCAATTGCAATGGTGAGAGACACTAGAACGGCAAATGTCTTGCCCTCACTGACACGCTGAAGCGCCAGGTAAAGAAGGATCAACGCGCCGCCTGCACCCAGAAAGCCAAAACGCACCCATTCCGGCAGACCGAGCGTCGGAGACGTACCACCCAGCATCGCCGCGATTTCAACGCCACCGAAGGCGAGGATCAGTGCTGCGATGAAGGAGAAGGCATCCGCCAGAACTTCGGTGGCGGCATGAAACCGCTCAGGCAAAAACCGCACGAAAACATCGAGCCGCATGGCAAGCGCGCTTTTGAGACTGAGCGGCGCGCCGACCGCGATCATCGCCACATGCAGCCAGATGCCGAGATCTTCCGCACCGATGAAGCCGGTGTGAAACAGATAACGCAGGGTGACATTGACCAGCACCACCACGAGAAGAGTCGCAAGGATTGCGGCGGCGACCGCGCCAAGCGCCTTGTCCAGAACGGCAAGCGCCCGCTCCGCCGCACGCTGAGGGCCGATGCGCCGTTGTGCAATCGTTGTTGCCGGACCAGCCGTCATGTCTTTTTTCTCCACTCCCGGAAGGCCATGTTTACGATGCCTTTGCCGAGAGGTCGCGGTCAAACAAAGTCGACCAGGTGAATTGTTTGGCTGACGAGACTTCCCGCGATACATCAAGACGCGGAAGAACCTTTTCCCCGAAACGGAAGGCCTCTTCCAGCAATGGCATGCCGGACAGAATAAAGGTATTCACGCCCGCCTTTTTATAGGCCTCCAGCGTGCGGATCACCGTATCGGGCGAGCCGACAATTGCGGTGCCCGGTCCCGGCCGGACAAGACCGATGCCGGCCCAGAGATTGGGGGCAATTTCGAGATCACGCAGGTTCTCAGGCCTCTGTCCACCATGCATCGCCGTCATGCGCTGCTGGCCGACGGAATCGGTCTTGCCGACGAAACGCTGGTTGGCTGCAATGGCACGCTCGTCCATGCGCCCGTAAAGATCGGCGGCGGCGGCCCATGCCTCTTCATCGGTATCACGCACGATGACATAAAGCCGGATGCCATATTCCAGTTCGCGGCCAAGCTGTTCCGCCCGCGCCTTGACGAGATCGACCTTCGCGCCGATCTGGTCGGGCGTTTCGCCCCAGGAAAGATAGGTCTCGACATGTTTGGCGGCAACCTCGATCGCCTTGTCCGAAGAGCCGCCGAACCATAGCGGTGGTGGCTCTATGCCTTGCCCCACCGGCAGTGCCAACTTTGCGCCTTCGGTCTGGAAATGGCGGCCCTTGAAATCGACCGTCTCACCGGCAAAAAGACGATGCCAGATCTGCAGATATTCATCCGCCATATCGTAGCGTTCGTCATGCGGCATGGTCATGCCATATGCACCGAGCATCTTGGCATCGCCCGAGACGACGTTGATCAGCAGGCGTCCGCGCGAAAATTCCTGAAGCGTCGCCGCCATCTTGGCGAGCAGCGTTGGCGCGACAAGACCCGGATGAATCGCGACCAGAAACTTCAGCCGCTCGGTATAGGAAAGCAGCGCGCCAGCCAGAACCCACACATCATGCGCGCCGGTGGCAAACAGGGCGCCTGTGTAACCAAGCTGATCATAAGCAAGAGCAAGCTGCTTGTAATAACCGAGATCAACCTTGCGGGATCCTTCCGGTTGCCAGGGATAGGCGCCATCGGGCGCGCACATGTACCAGAAAACGTTCATCTGTCGCCTCCCGCGCTGGCTGATTGTGGGGCCGGTCTCTGCCCGGTCAGAACCGGTAGAGAGAAATGGCCGTGCCTGTAAAGCGTATCGGCCTCCTCCTGCTGTTCGGCAAGGATATTTTCGGCGGCGGGCACCACCGAAAGATCTCGTGAGCGCAGCACCTTTGCCCAGGACTGCGCATCGCCTTCGCTGCCCGGCTCGGCGGCAAGAAGGGCCGCGGCTCTGTCTATATCCGCCATGACGGCGCGGCCAACGCGGTCCAGTTCGGCGGCAATCGCATCGCGTTGTTCCAGCGCCACAGTGTGACGCGCGAGCGTCCAGAACAGCGAACGGTTGGGAATGGTGGAGCCGCAACGGACCAGAAGACTGATCCCGTCATGGGTCAGGGCTTTTTCGAGCCGTGGCGACATCGTCACCCAGGCATCGACGCGGCCTTCCACAAGATCGCGCAGGCTATCGCTGTCACCGCTCTCGATGCGTATTACATCCGCAAGGCCAAGCCCCGCCCCTTCCAGGCTACGCGCAAGAAGATAGGTATGAAAAGACCCGTCAATCAGCGATATGCGTTTTCCCGAAAGGTCGGCCGCAGAGCGGATGGGGCTGTCGCGCCGCACGAGGATCGCGCCGTTTGCGGGGCGTGGTGCCGAGGCAGCGATATAAGCTGCGGAAAGCCCCCGCGCATCCGCCTCGATTGGCGGCGTCGAGCCCGTGCCGCCGAAATGAATTTCGCCTTTTTCCAAAAGCGCTGCGGTATCGCGCCCCTCGCGGTAGGGCACGAATTCCGGATCGAATTCATCAAACGCGCCGGGCCAGAGCCGGGCGAGGCGCAAATGCAGATTGTTGGGATGGACCCCGATTTTCATGTCGACACCTCATTTCTCAATCAATCTACTTTTTTATAGAATGTTTTCGAGGAACGTTTTGGCGATCCTCTGCGGGAAAGCGAAAGAGAAATCTATAAATCCTGTAGATTTTAAAAAATTTCCTGGCGCGGTCAAACTCGGCTAAATCAAACCATTGAAATTTATCGCAATACAATTTACTTTTTTATAGTTTGAAAAATGGACCTGTAGTCGTGACGAAACCGGTTTCCAATCTCATCTGCCGCAGCGTGGTGGAGGCGAGCGAGCTTTTAAAGCTTGTCGCCAACGCCAATCGCCTGGCCATCGTCTGTTATCTCATGGAAACGGAGGCTTCCGTTTCCGCACTGGAATATGAGCTCGGCATTCAGCAGCCGACACTTTCCCAGCAGCTTGCCGAATTGCGCGATGCCGGTGTGATCGAGGGCTCGCGCGAAGGCAAACAGGTGATTTATCGCGTCACCGATCCGCGCATCATCCAACTCGTTGCGACATTGCGCGGTCTTTATACTGATCTTTCTGATGTGACCGGCAAGAAAGGCAGGCGAGCTTTGCCACTAGATGAGGCGATGTTCGATTAGCATGATCGACCTCCACACCTGGATCACCCCGAACGGCCTGAAAATCTCGATTGCGCTGGAGGAACTCGGGCTGCCCTATATCAGCCACGCCATCGACATTGAAAAAGGCGAACAATTCTCAGCCGACTATACCCGCGTCAATCCCGGCTCGAAAATACCGGCAATCATCGACCGCGATAACGGCACAATTCTAACGGAATCGAACGCGATTCTGATCTATCTCGCCGAAAAGGCCGGGCGTCTTCTGCCTGCCTCCCCTGCTGCGCGGCTGGCAGTCACCGAATGGCTGATGTGGCAGGCCGCCAATTTTGGCCCGACACTCGGTTATGCCCATTATTTCCTGACCTACAATGCCGGACAGGCACCCTTTGCCGAGGCGCGTTTCGCCTCGGATACGGAGCGCCTCTACCGCACACTGAACCAGCGCCTGACGGGCCGGGAATTCATCGCCGGTGATTTTTCCATAGCCGATATCGCCATCTGGCCTTGGGTCTCGCGTTTCGCGCGCCATAAAATTGACCTCGACGATTTTCCGGCGGTACAGCAATGGTATCGCCAGCTCGGACAGCGCGAAACCTTCCGGCGCGGTTACCGCGTGCCTTTCGCGACATCCGATGTACCGGGTCTTTAACCCGCTTTAGCAGGCGACAAGGTGACCGGGCGAGACCTCACGGTACTCACGCGGTTTCACCACGTAATCGATCGCGCGGATCGGGCTTTTCAGCTCGTCATTCGCGGCATTTCGCCGGGTGTTTCTGCGGTCCGGGTCCGGCACCGGCACGGCGGCCATCAGCTTACGGGTGTAATCATGCTGCGGATTGTCAAACACCGCCGCACGTGGGCCGATTTCAACGATCTCGCCGAGATACATTACCGCTACCCGGTGGCTGACGCGCTCCACCACCGCCATGTCATGGCTGATGAACAGGAAGGCGAGATCGAGGCTTTGCTGCAGATCCAGCATCAGGTTGATGACCTGCGCCTTTATCGAAACGTCCAGCGCCGAAACGCTCTCATCGGCGACAATCACCTTCGGCTGGAGCGCAAGCGCGCGGGCGATACAAATACGCTGACGCTGGCCGCCGGAAAATTCATGAGGGTAGCGCGCCGCCATATCGGGCGAAAGGCCGACCTTCGCCAGCATATCGGCCACAACATTCTTCGCCTCGCGGGCGCTTCCCATGCGGTGCTCCAGAAACGGTTCGGCAATCGCCGCACCCACCGTCATGCGCGGGTTGAGCGAGGCATAGGGGTCCTGAAAGATCATCTGCACCGTTTTGCGCATCTCGCGCATGCCTGATTTGTCGAGGGCGAGAATATTCTCGCCATTAACCATCACTGAGCCGGCATCCGGCTCGATCAGCCGCATGATGGCGCGCCCGGTGGTCGATTTGCCGCAACCGCTTTCGCCGACCAACGACAATGTCTCGCCGGCCCTGAGATCAAAGGACACATTCTCCACCGCATGCACGCGGCCGCTGAGCCGCCCCAAAAGGCCGGAGTGAATATCGAAGCGCTTGGTCAGCCCTTCTACCTTGAGCACCGGCTGGGCACTCGCGTCAACGGTATCGCCCGGCCGCGCCGGCTGCTGCGTTTCGCCTGTGGTGGTGTTGACGATGGGAAACCTGAGCGGTCTTTCCTCACCCGTCATGGAACCCAGAACCGGAACGGCGGACAAAAGCGCGCGGGTATAGGGATGCTTGCCGCGATGAAAGATATCAGCGGTCGCGCCAACTTCCACCTGCTCGCCGCGATACATGACAACGGTACGATCGGCGATCTCAGCCACCACGCCCATATCATGGGTGATGAACAGAACCGACGTGCCTTCCTCCTCCTGAAGCGTCTTGATGAGGTCAAGGATCTGGCCCTGAATGGTCACGTCGAGTGCGGTCGTCGGCTCATCGGCGATCAGCAGCTTCGGCCGGGATGCAAGCGCCATGGCGATCATCACGCGCTGGCGCATGCCGCCGGAAAAGCGATGCGGATATTCATCGAAACGCGATGCGGCTGAAGGAATACGGACCTTTTCGAGCAGCCGAACCGTCTCCGCCCTCGCGTCGGTTTTCGACATCGGCTGGTGGCATAACAAGGCCTCGGAAATCTGGTCGCCGATGGTGAACAGCGGATTGAGGCTGGTCATAGGCTCCTGAAAGATCATGGCGACCTCGTTTCCCCTCACCTGCCGCATGGCATCTTCGGAGAGGGACAGCAGGTTGCGCCCTCCAAGCAGGATTTTACCCTCCACCCTGCTGCTTTCACGATCCAGCAGCCGCATGATGGAGAGGGAGGTAACGCTTTTACCCGAACCGCTTTCACCGACGATCGCGACCGTTTCACCCGGCCCGACATCAAAGGAAATATCACGAACCACGGGTTTCCAGCCGCCATCCACGTGAAAGGACGTGGTGAGATTGCGGACGGAAAGCACGGCATCTTCGGCACCAACGGGTGCGGCCTGCGGCATGGTCATGATCGTTCCCTTCTTGTCGTTAGGTTTTGGCGGCGCAAGCGGTCAAGCCTAGTCCGGCCAGCGCAGCATGCCGTCGAAGCGGTGTCGGCTCCGGTCTTCGAAAGGTGTTGCAATCACCTCGTTGGAGGCACGCGCCTTGTCCAGTTCCTCGGCCAGACGAGACGCCACGATGGTTTCCTGTCCGGGATGCAGATTGCATGGGTCGAGATAGAAATAGCGATGCTCTACCTCGTGGTCGCGGGTGATGATGGGAGGATTGCCCCTGGCCAACGCCGTCGTCAGGTCCCAGGCAGTGATATGCGCTTCTTCGGCATCGATGATCACGCGCAGCCTGTCGAGCGGGTTATTGGTCGGATCCGGCTCGATGAGCGCGGTCACGCCCGGGCGGCCATCCAGCGTTTCCTTCCAGAGATTGAGATATCCGGTCTCGCGCTCACGGATGCCGGCATGGTCGCGCTTTTCCCAGGCTTCCAGTGCCGCCATAACGCCATAGATGCTTTCCTTGCCGACCTTCATGCCGCGGCCAATGCCCATATTTTGCAGGAAGGCGTTGCGCACCAGTTCCTTACTTCCGGCCACGATGCCGGAGGTGGGGCCGCCGAGAAACTTGTGGCCGGAATAGAGGACAATATCTGCGCCGGTGGCCAGAAACAGCTCCAGATCATATTCGGACGCCGCATCCACGATAACCGGAACACCCTTGGCATGGGCGATCTCTACGAATTCGGAAAGATGCAGCAGGCCATAATTCACGACATGGTGCGAGATGACATAGATCGCCGCCGCCGTCTTTTCGGTGATGGCGTTTTCCATGTGGAAGCGATGGGTCGATGTGGCCTGCCCGACCAGCACCACCTTGCCGCCGCCAAGCCGGATCGCCTGATCCACCGGCGCGCCGTAGCTCACCACATGCCCCATCTGCACCAGCACTTCGTTCTTTTCCGGTGCGATATCAGGCAGCTTTTCGATGGCCAGGAGGTTGTTGCCGGTGATGGCACCGGCAACAGCAAGGCTGATGCCGGAAGAGCAGGAAGCAGTGACGAAACCAGCCTCGCCGCCCGTCAGTCTCGCGATGATCGCGCTTGCCTTGCGCTGCAGATCGTTGATCTCTACGAATTGCGGCAGGATCGCCGCCATGGCCTCCACCGCCTCTGGAACGACGATGGAAGCACCGAGCGACGTCATGGTGCCCGAGACGTTGATGACCGGGCGAAGGCCGATCCTGCTTCTGATATCCTCGGTCATGTCTTTCTCCTGTCTTTGCGATGCGATAGGCATCGACATATATGCCATAATAATGTAATAGCTTCTCAAAATTCATGAGGAGCCCGAAATTGGACGCCCATAAACTGGACGAATTGTCTTCAAACGCCTTGTCCGCGACCGAGGAAAACCCGGACGCGAAGGTGGCCAAGCGCTCGCGTGTCAGCGGCATTGATCGCGCTCTTCAGGTGATTGATTACCTTTACGAAACCGGATCGCCAGCTGGCGCTTACTCCATTGCCAAGGCGATCAAGGCGCCACTTTCCACCGTCTATGTGATCGTTGACGATCTGGTCGAAAAGAACATGCTGGCGCGCAACGCCGAAGGTAACATATGGCTCGGCGCACGGCTTTATCACTATGGCCTTGCCTATGCCCGCTCGCTGGATTTCATGGGTGTCGCCACGCACGAAATGCATGATCTGTGCCGCCATGCGGGTGAGACGGTGCAGCTTTGCGGTCGCGACGGTGACCATATGCTGGTGCTCGCCATGGCGGATGGCCCCAGCCATTTCCAGGTTGCCTCGCGCGTCGGCACCCGTGTTCCATTGAACTGGACGGCATCCGGCCGCCTGCTCGTTGGCCATCTGCCGGAAGAGGAGCGCGTCGAGCTTTTCAAACGCTGCGCCCGCACGTCGCCCACCGGCCGTGCGGAAATCAACCCGGAAGCGCTCTCTCAATCGGCAGGCACAGCGTTCCGTGACCGGCTGTCGATACAGGTTGCGGAATCCGACTACGCTGTTGCCTGCATCGCCTCGCCGATCTGCGACACCAATGGAGAATGCGTGGCGACGATCTCCATCGTGCTGCCGGAACAGAAGGTGCTGGCGGACGAAAACCACTATACCGAACAGGTCAGGGTTTCGGCCGAAAGGATCGAGAAGCTGATGGGCTGGCGCAACCATTGAACGGCCTCAATCCCTAAGGGCTATGATGGCTTCTATCTCGACGGTGATGTTGCCCGGCAGCGAACCGAACCCCACGGCGGAGCGGGCGTGCTGCCCCGCATCGCCGAACACATCGATGAAGAGATCCGAACAACCGTTGATGACGCTTGGATGATCGCGGAAATCGCTGACGGCATTGACCATGCCCAGCAGCTTGACCACCTTCTTCACCCGCGACAGATCCCCAAGCGCCTCATGCATGACGGCAAGAAGATTGATGCCGGTTAAACGCGCATGCTGGTACGCCTCGTCCAGCCCGATCTCGGCTCCGACCTTGCCGGCGTACAGGTGTCCGTTCTCCTCCCTCGGGCCTTGCCCCGAAAGATAGAGCATGTTGCCTTCCACCACATGCGTGACGAAATTGGCGATCGGCGGCGGTGGCGGCGGCAGCGAGATGCCGAGCGCGGCAAGCCGGTCGTAGGGCGAATGACGCCCATCTGCCTCAAGCGAAGACTGTTTCACGCGAATTCCTCATAATACCGGGACGGGTATCCCTATTCTTTGCGGAAGACGGAGAGCATCCCTCCCCGCCGCTCCAGTCGGTTCAGCGCCAGGAATAGCCATGGCTGTGGCGCACGAGCTTGCGCGCTCTTGGGACATAACGGCTGGCGGCAATGGCCTCCGCACCGATCACCGCATAGCGCGGCTCGAACAGCCGCTTGAGACGCGAAACATCGCCATTGGAATCGGTCGCCTCCAGATCGGAATCGACAAGATCGAAAACCGTGAAATCCGCGCGCTGGCCAACGTCGAGGTGGTTTTCCATGTCGAGGCGGATGATGGAGGCCGGATTGCGGGTGACGGCCTCGACGACATTTTCGAAGGGCATATCGACCGAAAGCAGCTTCGACATGGTCGTCGCCAGATCCCAGACGGGGAAATTCATCGAATGGCCATGCAAATCCGTGGAGATCGAGAAGGGCAAAAGGCCGCGCGCGATCGCCGCTTCCGCCACCTTGAAGGAGAAGGATGCACCGCCGTGGCCGATATCCAGCCGGATGCCTTCCCCCGCGCAGCGCTCCGCGAGGTTGAACAGGTCCTCGTCTTCCATGATGCTGGAGCCGGACTTGCCGTTGAAGCAATGGGTCACGACATCGCCGGGACCAAGAATTTCCAGCACCTCATCGTAGAGCGCAGGCGGTTCACCCACATGCACCATCATCGGCACTTTCAGGATCTTGGCGATCTTCTTGCCGAGTTTGACCGGCGTAACACCCCAGGAACCCGTAATGACATGGCTCGCCCGCACCTTGAGGCCAACGATATGCTCGCTGTTCTCTGCATAACATTCAAGGATGCGGTCGAGGTCGATATCCTTGATATCGCGAAGTTCCGGCACCCGGTTGCAGGCGACAAGCCCGATGGAGCCGAGATTGAGGAAGGCCTTGATGCGTTCCTTCGATGGTTCGATGATATATTCGCGAAAACCGTGGAAATTTGCTTCCCCCGCCGAACCGGCATCCACCAGCGTCGTCACGCCGCGCTCGGCCCCGCATTCTGAGGGGCGGATGGAGATATCGGTGCCGCCATGCCAGATATGCACGTGCAGATCCACCCAGCCGGGCGAGACGAATGCGCCCTTTGCGTCGATGCGCTGCGCATCCGCCGGCGCCTGAAGGGCAGGCCCAACCGCCACGACCTTGCCATCGCCGCCGATCAGGATATCGGTCTGGGCCTGTGGCGCCCCCTTTTCGAAGCCGACGGGTTTCACATTGGAGAGAAGAATGGGAGCTTGAAGAGGCGTTTTTGCCTGTTCACCGGACGTCATATTACAAATCCCTTCGCAGTCTTGGGTCGAGCATGTCCCGCAGTCCGTCGCCGACCATTTGCAGCGAGAGCACGGAAAGAATGATGGCAAAGCCGGGGAAATAGGTCATCCAGTCCGCCTGGCCGATATATTGGCGGCCGGCAGAGATCATGGTTCCCCAGGTCGGAATTTCGGGGCTGACACCCAGCCCCAGAAATGAAAGGCCGGCCTCGGCCAACATGGCGCTGGCGAAAAGGAAGGTGCACTGCACGAGGATCGGCGAGATCAGATTGCGCAGCACATGCCGCGTCATGATGTGGAAGGTGGAGATGCCGAGCGCCTTGGCCGCCTCCACATAGGGCAGTTCACGGATCACCAGCGTCGAAGCACGCACGATGCGGGCAAGACGCGGCGAATAAACGACGGCAAGTGCGATGATGACAGTCGTCAGCGACGGGCCGAGCGCCGCGACCAGCGCGATAGCCAGCAAAATATCCGGAAAAGCCATCATGGCATCGATCAACCGCGCGATCGGCGTGTCCAGCTTCTGGAAGAAACCTGCAAGCAGGCCGAGCGTGATGCCGATCAACGCCGAGAGCGCCACCACGGCGGCCCCCACCAGAAGCGACAGCCTTCCCGCAAAGATGGTACGGGAAAAAACGTCACGGCCGAACTCGTCGGTGCCGAACCAGTAGAGTTCGCTCGGCGGTTTCAGACGGTTGACGATCGACAGTTTCGACGGCGAATAAGGCGCGATCATCGGCGCGAAAACGGCGAGCAGCACGAAGACGAGCAGCACGATCAGACCGGCTGCGACCGTCTTGCGCTTCAACAGACGCCGAATGAACAGGATGGTCGGGTTGCGCGCCGGCTGGGCGGTGGAGGTGATATCGGCCATCAGTAACGAACCCTCGGATCGACCAGCAGATACAGCATGTCGATGGCAAAATTGATGAGCACGTAAAGCCCGGCGATGACGAGAAGCGCGCCCTGAATGACCGGATAATCGCGCCTCAAGACGGCTGACACGACGAGATTGCCGACGCCCGGCAGGCCAAACACGGTTTCCGTAACGACCGCGCCGGAAATCAGCACGGCGGCGGTGAGACCAAGCACGGTGAGGATGGGGATGAGTGCGTTCTTCAGCGCGTGTTTCATCACCACCCGGCGTTCCTTGACGCCCTTGGCTCTGGCGGTACGGACATAGTCGTCGCCGAGAACATCAAGCATCGAGGCGCGGGTAAAGCGCAGAATGAGGGCGGAAGAAACGAGGCCGAGTGCGATGGCTGGCAAGGTCAGGTGATACATGCGCTCGAGGAAGCTTGCGCCCGGACCGCCATATCCCGACACCGGGAACATATCGAGCCGGACGGCGAAGAACTGCATGAGGATCAGGCCAAGCCAGAAGCTCGGAATGCTCGCCGCCAGCATCGCAATGGTTGTCGCTGCCTGATCCACGAAGGAACCGCGCCGGTAAGCGGCATAGATGCCGATGGGAAGCGCGATGGCACTGGCGATCAACAGCGAAAAGATCGTCAGGAAGAAGGTCGGTTCCGCCCGATCCAGAAGCGCCGATCCAACCGGCATGTTGAGGAAGATCGACTGGCCGAGATCACCGCGCAGCAATTGCCCGATATAGTAGACATATTGCACGCCAAGCGACTGATCTAGGCCAAGTCTGGTGCGCAATTCCGCAATGTCCTGTGCCGAGGCATCCGGCCCAAGCATCACCGCCGCCGGATCACCGGGCGTGACGCGCAGGATGAGGAAGACGATGGTGACGACGAGAAACATCACCACGATCATTCCGGCAAGTCTCTGGAAAATATACCGTATCACGTATGAATGCTCCGAAGCGCGTGATGGGCCGCTCTCACGCGGTTGAACAGAGTTGTCGACGAGTGCCGGTAACCCCGGCGCTCATGGCTGGAAAACTCCCGCCTCCGTCATGCCGGATCCGATCCGGCATCCAGCCACCGCGCGTCTGCGTGGTGAAGGCGTCCTCTTGCGGTCAAAGACTTGATCGCGCTGGACCCCGGATTCAGTCCGGGGTCACGGAGTGCGGAGCGGTCTTACTTCGTAACCGAAGCATTCCAGAAATAGGGCCAGGGAGCCGGATCGACGCCATCAAGCTTGTTGGACTTCGCCGCCACGGCGTTGAAGTCGCCGATCTTGATGAGCGGCAGCTCGTCATAAATCGTCTTCTGCACCTTGGCCCAGAGAGCAACGCGCTTCTCCGGATCAGCCTCCGAGGTGAAAGCGTCCACCGCCGCCTTGCGCGTCGGCGTGTCCCACCAGCCCGGCGAACCTGTGGAAAGCGCGCCAATCAGCGCCGGCTCCGGCAGGAAGGGGCTGTGGCTGATGTAGATATCCCAGAGCTTCGGGTCGGCACGGCGCTGCGTCAGCGTCGCCCAGTCCACCACCTGCATATCCACCTTGAAACCGGCAAGCTTCAGATACTCCGCTGCCACCTGCGCCATTTTGTAGTGGAACTCATACTGACGGCTGGTGAGGATGCGCAACGGCTCGCCATTATATCCGGCGGCCTTCAGCTTTTCGGCTGCGGCCTCCGGGTTGCCGACATTATAATTGCCTTCGACGCCCTCTTCCGAATGCCAGGAGAAATTGGACGGATAGTAGGCGCCATCAAGCGCATAGAAATCCGTGCTGCCGAACGCCGCCGCCAGCATGTCCTCCATGTTCAACGCTTCGGTCACCGCCTTGCGGACCTCAAGCTTGGAAGACAAACCTTCCTTGGTATTGAATACAAAGACCGGATAACCGAAGGGCTTCAGCATCAACGGCTGCGAGGCCGAGGAGGACTTCACCTTGGCGAAGGATTCCACCGGAATGGAATCGACGTAGTCATACTGGCCGGAAACAGCGGCCTCGACACGGGTATTCGGATCGGGAACCGGAACGAAACGGATTTCATCGAGATACTGATGGCGCGCACCGCCATATCCGTCACTTTCACCGTCACGAGACTTGTAGCCGTCGAAACGGACGAGCTGGATATATTGGTCCGCCTTGCGTTCCTTCAGCATATAAGGGCCGGTGCCGACAAATTCTGTCATCGGCTCAGCCTGCTTTTCAGCGGGCAGAATGATGGCTGCGGAGTTGTTGAAAGCAAGCAGCGAGGTTAGCGGCGCATAGGGCTGCTTGAGGGTGATTGTCACCGTCTCGGCATCAGGCGCGGAGATATTGTCGATGAAACCGGCGACCTGTTTTCCGCGTGATGCGATCTTCATCCAGCGGCCAAGCGAGGCGACGACATCTTCCGAGGTCATATCGCTGCCGTCATGGAACTTGATGCCCTTCCGCAGCTTGATCGTGTAGGTTTTGCCGTCCGCACTGATGTCAGGCAGGCTTTCCGCCAGAAGCGGCGTCACCTTCCACCCCTTGTCGAAGGTATAGAGCGTTTCGAAAATATGTTGCGTGACAATACCTACGAGATCGGCCGTCGAGGCCATGGGATCGAGTGTCGGCGGCTCGCCGATCGTGGCGACATTGATGACACCGCCCTTTTCCGCAGCCATCATCACGCCCGGCGCTAGCATCAAAGCAGCAGTGGCGAGAAATGCAAGTTTACGTCTCATTGTTAAGCTCCCAGCTCTTGGTTCCGACCTTATGAGTTCCATTATTATGTTATAGCAATCTTTATAACAGAATAACTCGATAAGACGCCTTGTCAATGACAATGCGGTGCGAGGAAGGGTTTCCAAGACAGGCGAAATGGAAGACGGGCCTTCGCAAGAGGCGGAAACGGAACGTAAGTCGATGGAAAACAGGCTATTTCGCCCGAAACACGGCGCGCGGCAAACACCGCTGCTGCCAGCCGGAACTGCGGAAACTACGGCTGGCTTTCAACTGGAAAACGAAGAGGAGGAATTAAGAGGCTTTGATATTTCGCATTTGCGAACAAAGTGCTATTGAGGATCAGACCAAGACCAGATTACGACAGACATAATCTCGCATTCTTATTAATCGTTACGTTATTCGCCTTCCCAGCCGTGTTTTTAAGGGCTGCAGACAGACCAGATATTCTAAACCGCCGAGCTTTATTCCGGGGCGGGTTATAAATTTTTATTACGTTGAAATTATTGAGGAAATCATGAAGACGGCAATCGTGCATGACTGGCTCACCGACAGAGGTGGGGCCGAAAAAGTGCTTCACAACCTTCTTGAGATCTATCCTGACGCGGATCTCTATTGCCTTGTCGATTTCATGAGCGATCGAGACCGGGGCTTTCTCGGTGGCAGGCCGGTCAACACCTCCTTCATCCAGAAACTGCCTTTCGCTCGTAAAAAATATCGCTCCTATCTGCCGCTGATGCCGCTGGCCGTCGAACAATTTGATCTCAGCGGCTACGATCTGGTGATTTCCTCAAGCTACGCCGTCGCCAAGGGCGTCATCACCGGACCCGGCCAGTTTCACGTCTCCTATATTCACAGCCCCATCCGTTACGCCTGGGATCTCCAGCACCAGTACCTGAAAGAATCGAAGCTTAGTCGCGGTTTCGCCTCGTGGATCGCCCGTGCCGTTCTTCACTATATTCGCATGTGGGACATCCGCACCGCCAATGGCGTCGATCTCATGACGGTCAATTCCAAATTCATTCGCAGCCGGGTTCGCAAATGCTACGGACGCGACTCCACGGTTATTTATCCGCCCGTGGATACTTCCCATCTCTCCCCTTCCGACCTGAAAGGCGATTATTTCGTCACTGCTTCGCGGCTGGTGCCTTACAAGAAGGTCCACCTCATCGTAGAAGCCTTTGCAAAAATGCCCGATAGACGACTGGTCGTCATCGGCGACGGCCCGGACATGAAACGCATCAAGGAAATCGCCACTCCCAATGTCGAGATCCTCGGTTTCGTCGGCAATGACGAGCTTCACAAATACATGGCGGAAGCCAAGGCATTCGTATTTGCCGCCGAAGACGATTTCGGCATCGTCCCGGTTGAATCGCAAGCGCTGGGAACACCCGTCATCGCCTATGGAAAAGGCGGTGTACTAGAGACCGTTGTTCCTCTCGGCGCTTCCAATCAGCCAACCGGGCTTTATTTCCGCGAGCAAACGCCTGAAGCCATCTGCGCTGCGGTGCAGGAGTTTGTCGATAACTCCGACAGTTTCGACAAGAACGCCTGTGTCGACAACGCCGCCCGCTTTTCAAGTGAACGCTTCCTGCGAGAATTTGCCGATACCGTGAATTTCGCGCTGGCTGAACGGGCCTGACATGCAATTTTCAAGGTCGAATATATCCATATTGGATATACTCTGTTGTCTTCGACAGAGACACTCATAGGTCAAGCAAGTGGCGTCACCGGCATTCTCTTATCCAGCGCAGGCTCGCCGTCGCCTTGTCCGCAATGCAGTCGCCGTGCATAATGATTCCTCGTTGTGAGCGAGGCGGCCCTGACCGGCCTTACCTCATGAGTGATTTGGTCTTTGTACAAACAGAGGAATATCACAAATTGGTATCTAGTAAATACCAAATCGTGATATTTATGCGGAATTATGAGCAGGAAACGCGTCGAGCCAAAGACGCCGTTGGGAAAACGGCTGACCGAGGTCCGCGAAGCACTGAAATTTGACGAGCGTGAGCCATTTGCCGAGGCACTAGGCCTGACAGTCGCAATGCTTGGTTACTATGAACGGGGCGACCGTATTCCCGACGCTGGCGTTTTGGCTCTCTATCGTGAGCGGTTCGGCATCAATATAAGTTGGCTCGTGGCCGGTATGGGCGACATGTTTGACGCGGCGCCAGCGGCACCTACTCTTGCCTACGACGTTGCCCTGCTGCAAAAAATCAGCGACCGGGTCGAGACGATCTTCGCGGAGTGTCGCCAAAAGTCGCCTACACGGTCTACAATAACGGAGGCCGCGCTTATTTATAACGAACTGGCCAAAACCATATCGGACATTCGCGACGTCCAGATGGTAGAAGCAATTTTACCCGTACTTCTGCTACGCTTCAGGGAGCGTATAACAACACCAGGATCGGGACTCGGCAAATACGAATCTTCAAGTTTTTAATATTAAGCATATTTATACAGCTGCCACAATAGACAGATTTTTAACCTCATTCAATACTTCCGATACACGATTAGTATTTCATAATAAATTTTGTATCCACATCAAATAAATATTTCACTGAATTATAAATAATTTTAAAATTTACATTAGGTGTTTTCATGGAAGATAAGGCGTTGCGTGATCACAGCTATGATATAGCCAAGGGTCTCGGCATTCTGGTCGTTTTTGACCACACGGGAATGATGGCCGCTATCCGTTTCGGGGTCAATGAGCGGCTGGCGCCGCGGACCAACCGGGGACTAAGGATCAGCCGCTGACTTAGGGAAAACATACTGCAAAACAACCAATTATCATGTTTTTAAGTCAAACATGAAAGAAACTGGACAAGCGTGACAAAACTGCACTAGCGCTATGCGG
This sequence comes from Agrobacterium sp. 10MFCol1.1, assembly GCF_000381165.1. NCBI lineage: Bacteria > Pseudomonadati > Pseudomonadota > Alphaproteobacteria > Hyphomicrobiales > Rhizobiaceae > Agrobacterium > Agrobacterium sp. 10MFCol1.1. The sequence goes on from NZ_KB906073.1 coordinate 112,346, forward strand.
TAATCGCAGTGATTATGCCGTCCGATTGAATATAGAAGAACGATGATACTGACGCCATTCGGGGTCGTGAATATTGTGCATGTTACGGATTTTCCGGCGCAATCGAGCGACGACTTAACTTGAAGCATCGCCTTAAGTTAGGCAATAAGCCTGATGCAAGCGTAGACATTTCGTGACACGATTCTGCTGAACGGATGTAATGCCCGGTTGAGATTTGATTTACCGGTGTCAAATATGAAGTGCCAATTTTTATAAAACTATACGATGTCCGGTTTGTTTCTTTTTTCGGACGAAATTTATTTTGAGGACCAAATGCGTTTATTGAATGTTTCGATTCTGCTTGCCTCCGCAGCACTTGCGGGGTGCACCGTCACAGCGGCATCAGGCCCCGATGCGGCAACAATCGAATCCAACGCTTCAGTGAAATTCAGTTCCAAGGACAAAAAGAAAACTGCTGGCGTTGACTACGCTCTTATCGATATCAACAGTTCCGTCTTGAACTATGTCGGCGATACCACCACCGCTACCCTGCTCGGCAGTTTCGGCGGCGGCAAGGGTGGTGTTCCGGCGTTGCCGATGGGCGTTGGTGACGTGGTGCAGGTCGCAATCTTCGAAAGCCAGGCGGGCGGACTTTTCATTCCAAACGATGCGGGCAGCCGTCCCGGCAACTTCATCAGCCTGCCGAACCAGACGGTAGACCGGGAAGGCAATATCAGCGTTCCCTATGCCGGCAAGATCCGCGCAACAGGCCGCAATGTCGAGGATGTGCAGAGCGAGATCGAGGAGCGTCTGGCCAACCGGGCCATCGAACCGCAGGTCCTCATCACCAAGATTTCCAGCCGCTCCGCACAGGCATCCGTGCTTGGCGACGTCAAGGAGCCGACGAAGGTCCAGCTTTCAGAAGCGGGTGACCGCGTTCTCGACGTCATCTCCTATGCAAAAGGCCTCAGCGCCCCGAATATCGAATCCTATGTCACGCTGATCCGTCGCGGCAAGACCGCGCGCGTCAACTACAATCACCTTGTCAGCACGCCTTCCGAGAACATCTATGTGGTTCCGGGCGACACGGTCATGGTGGAGCGTGAACGCCGCACCTATCTCGCTTTCGGCGCTTCCGGCCTCAATGGTCGTTTCGAATTTGAGGACGCCGCGCTGAAGCTCTCGGATGCATTGGGCAAGGCGGGCGGATTGCTTGACTCCCGTGCCGACCCTGCGCAGGTCTATGTCTATCGTACCGTCAAACGCGATCTTCTCGTGAAGCTTGGCATCGACATGTCCAAGTTCCCGGGACAGGAAGTTCCGGTCATCTTCCGCGCCAACCTGCGCGATCCTTCAACCTTCTTTGCCACCACGAAATTCCCTATGCAGGATCGCGATATCATCTACGTCACCAACTCGCAGGCAACCGAACTTTACAAGTTCCTGGACCTCGTTGGCTCCGTTCCCGCAACGGCCGGCAACGTCTCCGAGGATGTACTTGCGACGCGCAACGCCATCCGGGCGTTCTAAGCCTCGGCAACTCGCCGCTCCTGTTCAAAGCCGCCCCGGAAACGAGGCGGCTTTTTATTTTGGTCACGATTGGGGTCAAGTTCCGTGCATCGAGCCCGGCGACGGGCATATGCCCAAAACCGCCACAACCCTTGTTTCGCAAGGCAACATGGCGGCAGACATCGTCGCCGCCATTACAAAAGTTTAAGGTGATTTTGCAGCGCATTGGGTGTCTTGTGGGAGCTAAAGCTGCTCCCAGGGCTTGCCGAACATGTTCGGGAAACATGTATTGCTCTCATTTTGCGGAACCGTCAGATGAAACGTTTCTGGACCGCCCTCAGCGTTCTCGCCATCGCAGCCGCCGGCGCGTGGTATTTTAAAGATCGCCTGCCCCTTGATCAAATTCCCTACCTCAAACAATTCGCCAGCGTTTCGCCACATGCAGAAACGGCAACGGCCGATGGATCTGCCGGCAAGAAGGGCCAGACGTCGCAGAACGGTCAAGCCGGCCAGCAGACAGGCCAGAGGCAAGGTGGCGGGCGGCGCAATGGCGGGCCGCCTACCGTCAGCACCATCGCCGTCAACAAGGCGACGTTGCCAATGGACGCTACGGCGACGGGATGGGCGGTTGCCGCCGACATCACCAATATAGCGCCGCTTCAGGCCGGTCTCGTCACGGAAATCTCCGCGAAGGACGGCCAGCATATCAAGGCGGGTGATCTGATCCTCAAGATGGATGACCGTATCGCCCGCGCAGCCGTCGACAAGGACAAGGCCAATATCGCTGCCGATCAGGCAACGCTGGAACAGACGGAAGCCGCCTTCCAGCGCGCCGCCAATCTGGTCAAGCAGAGCGCAGAGTCCCAGCAGGTGCTGGATCAGGCAAGGGCAGCCCGGGACAGCGCCGCCGCAAAGATCGATGCCGACAAGGCGACGCTTGCTTCCGACCAGGTAACGCTCGAACATATGGAGATCCGTGCGCCCTTCGATGGGCGACTGGGCGATGTTACCGTCAGCCCCGGTGCCTATCTCAGCGCTGGCATCAATATTGTGACGATCACGAAATACGATCCCATCTCTGTCAGTTTTCGCCTGTCGCAGCGCTACCTGCCGCAATTGCGCGAAGGCGTTCAGAAGGACACGGCGGTCGATGTAGACCCGGCGGCAACCGGCGGCGAGCCCATGAGCGGCATGCTGCGTTTTTACGACAACGTCGTAGACCAAACGTCCGGTACCGTACTTGCCAAAGCGGAATTCAAGAACGATCGCGGGCTGTTGTGGCCCGGCCAGTCCGTCAACGTCACGGCTCATTTCGTCTCCGACGCGGAGATGATCGTCGTGCCGACGGTTGCCGTGCGGCCGGGGCCGAAGGGTAATTTCGTCTACACCGTAGATGACAACCACCGTGTTCATATGACGACCGTGGAAGTTGCCCGCTCCAACGGCGATATGACAGCCATTGCCAACGGCCTCACCGGCGGCGAGCATGTGATCATCGAAGGCCAGTCGGGACTTGCCGACGGTCAACAGGTGGTCGAGCAATTCTCGGACAAGGGCAGCGCGGCCGCCAATCTAGCCGCCAATATTCCGCAGCAGGAACAGGTGGGTAACCCATGATCCCGAATTTCTGCATCAACCGACCCGTTGCAACCACCCTTCTCGCCATCGGCCTCGTGCTCGCCGGGCTTGCCGGTTTCCGCCTGTTGCCTGTCGCTGCGCTGCCGAAAGTCGATTTTCCGACGATCAGCGTTTCGTCGTCGCTGTCGGGCGCCTCGCCGCAAACCATGGCGACCTCGGTCACCACGCCGCTGGTGAAGCAGTTCGAGACCATTCCGGGTGTCAGCGAAATCAGCGCCACCAACACTCTGGGCAACAGTTCCATCGTGCTGCAATTCGATCTCAACCGTGACATCGACGCAGCGGCAGCAGATGTTCAGGCGGCGATTTCGCGCGCACAGCGGCAATTGCCAAGCAACATGACGACAACGCCGAGTTACCGCAAGACCAACCCGGCCGATGCGCCGGTACTGCTGCTCGCCATCAACAGCAAGGAGATGCCGACCAGCAAGGTGGACGAAATCGCCGAGAACATCATCTCGCCGCTGCTTTCAACCATCTCCGGCGTCGCGCAGGTGAGTATCTACGGCGCGCAGACCTATGCCGTGCGCATTGGCCTCGATCCCTCGCAGCTTCAGGCAAGAGGGCTTGGCGTCGATACCGTCACAACCGCCATCGCGCAGGCGAACAATCAGGTGCCCGTGGGCGCGTTGCAGAATGACAACCAGCGCCTGACGATAGAGGCAGACACCCAGCGCACCGATGCGGCGGCCTTCCGCTCGCTGGTGGTGGCGACAAGCAACGGTGCTTCCATCCACCTCGGCGATATCGCCAATGTCACGGACAGTATCGACAACCCCAATGCCGGCAGTTGGTTCGATGGCGAACAGGCGATTGTTCTTGCCGTGCAGCGCCAGCCGGACGCCAACACCGTTGATGTGGTGGATGCCATCCGGGCCAAGTTACCGGCGCTGCGCCAGCAATTGCCGCCATCGGTCAATATCAACGTCATGAATGACGCCTCGACCGCGATCAAGGACGCGATTGCCGACGTACAGTTCACGCTGCTCCTCACAATCGGGCTGGTGGTTGCGGTTATCTATCTCTTCACCGGGCATCTGACGGCGACCATTATTCCGGGCCTTGCCGTGCCGCTATCACTGATTACCGCCTTCGGCGCCATGTATGTTCTGGGGTACAGTATCGACAATATCTCGCTACTCGGACTGACATTGTCGGTCGGACTTGTGGTGGACGATGCGATCGTCATGCTGGAAAACATCCTGCGACTGCACGAGGAAAAAGGCCTGACGATGCGCGAGGCGGCCCTTCAGGGCGCCGCGGAAGTCAGCGGCACCATTCTGTCCATGTCCATCTCACTGGTCGCAGTGTTCATTCCCATTCTGCTGATGGGCGGAGTGATCGGCAGGCTGTTTAACGAATTCGGCATGGTGGTCACGCTGGCGATCATGGCGTCGGCGCTGGTTTCGCTGACCGTCACGCCCATGCTCGCCTCAAGGCTTTCGGGTCATTCCTCCAGACCGCCGGCCATCATCCGTTGGTTCGACGCCGGCTTCGAGCGCACGCTTCGCCTCTACGGCAAGGCGGTTGGCTGGTGCCTTTCCCATCGCCGCGTGGTTCTGGGCGCATTCCTGGCATCGGTAGCAGCATCGCTTTATCTGTTCGAGACTTTGCCTTCCAGCTTCTTCCCGCAGGAAGATATCGGTCGCCTTTCCGTGTCGACGCAGGCGCGTGAGGACATTTCCTATACCGCGATGCGCGATCTTCAGGCCCAGGTGGCCGATCAGATCCGCAAGAACCCGGCCGTGGTGCATGTGACCTCTACAGTCGGTGGCAACTCCCGCAACCCGCTGAATAACGGCTCGATGTTCGTGGAGCTGAAACCGAAGGAAGAGCGTGCACCGCTAAGCCAGGTATTGGCCGAACTTGGCCAGGCGACATCGAAGGTGGCGGGCATCCGCACCTATATCAATCCCCAGCAAAGCTTGCGTTTGGGCGGGCGCAGCTCCGCCAGCCAAGACCAGCTCGTCATTCAGGGCCTGAACGCCGACGCGACCAATGAATGGTCGAACAAGCTGATGGAGGCGATGCGCCGCGACCGCACATTCGCCGCCGTCAATTCCGACGCTCAGAACGGCGCAATTGCGGCGACTATTTCGGTCGACCCTGAAAAGGCAGCCGCCTTCGGCATTACCAACGACCAATTGCGCAAGACGCTGGAAATGTCGTTCGGCGGTTATACGGCGGCGCAAATCCAGTCGACCGGTGATAGCTATGATGTGATCGTCGAATTCGACAGCTCGAAACAGTGGAATGACGATTTCCTGAGCGACATCAACATTCTCTCGGCAAAATCGGGTGTTCTGGTTCCGCTTTCCAACTTCGCCACCCTCACTCGCACGCAGGCGCCGGTGACCATCAACCAGACGGGCCAGCTCGTTTCTACGACCGTCTCCTTCAACCTGCCGGATGGCGTGGCGCTTTCGGATGCGACGAGCCGTATTGACCAGATCAAAACCACCATCGGCCTGCCGCAGGACGTGTTCACCAGCTATGGCGGCACGGCGGCGATATTCCAGCAGAGCCAGGGCAATACCGGCATCCTCATTCTTGCGGCAGTGTTGACCATCTATGTGGTGCTGGGTGTGCTTTACGAAAGCTTCATCCACCCGCTGACCATCCTTTCCGGTCTGCCGGCGGCGGCTTTTGGTGCGCTGGTCGCGCTGAAGGTGATGGGCATGGATTTCTCGATCATTGCACTGATCGGGCTGTTGATGCTGATCGGCATCGTCAAGAAAAACGCGATCATGATGATCGACGTGGCGGTGGAACTGATCCGCGAAAAGGCCGAACCGCCCACCAGCGCCATCCACGAAGCCTGCGTGCGCCGTTTCCGGCCGATCATGATGACGACCTTCTGCGCGCTGCTGGGCGCCCTGCCCATCGCCCTCGGCTCAGGCGCCAGCTCGGAACTGCGCCAGCCACTTGGTGTTGCCGTGGTCGGTGGTCTCATCGTCTCGCAATTGCTGACGCTGTTCATCACCCCGGTCATCTTCGTGGAAATGGACAGGTTGGGTACCTACCTCACCGGGCTGTTTTCGCGCAAGAAATCGGCTGAAAAACACGCGGAACCGCAAAAGCCGGAAAGTGCCAGCGAACCCGATTCCGTCGCGGCATAGATCGTAGATACGCATCTCCGGACACAAACCGCGATGCGGTTTCTACCGGAAATGCTCTAATGCAAGCTTCCGAGGCGCTCCAGTGCCTCGGAAAATCCCTGTCCCTGCAACTGGAACGAAACCGTTCGGCCCTGCAGATCGGGGGCCTCTATTGTCAGGGTTTGTCCGGCCTTCAGCGCGGTTACAAGTTCGACGAACGGCGTGAAGGAAACGATGCAGCCCACGGGCAGACACGTGCTGACCTGAACTTCCTGCAACCGCACATTTCCGGATTTTACCGAAAACAGCTTTGTGACGGCAAGGCCGAAAGGCATGACCATGGTGCCGGAAAGCTTACCCGGCGTCCCCACACCATCCAGCCGGAACTCGACGGAGACGACCAGTTTGCGTGTCTTCTCCTCAAGCTGGACCTGAGCGATGGCGCAGAGCGGTTTTGCCGTCTCCGCCACCGGCGTATTGGCGTCATTATCATCTTTTTTCGCAGGCGCGACGCAAGCAAGCTGCCAACTCCCGTGAACCTCACGCAACGGCGCGTCCGCCTTTTTTTCTGCATCTTGCGCGGGAGCACCGCCTGCCACCAAACCGGCGGACAGGAACACCGTGAGAGCCGTTTTCCAAAGCGTGTTTTGACTGCGCTTCATCAGAAACGAACTCCAAGTTGGGCTGAAGCAGATTGATCCAGAAGACCCGCGCCAAAAACCGCGCCGTAACGGAATGTCAAGGTGGCGGATGGGTTGAGATTGTAGCTAAGCCCCAGATTGATCAATGCCACGTCGCGCGCCATGGCAGCACTTGTCACAGAAAACGCACTGCCACCCTCGTAGAACAGTGCGCTCTCCATCATCGGATCGCCATAGGCATGACGCCACCCGATATCGAGCATCGCGCGTCCAAGCATCCCCTCCAACGCAATGTCACGGCTGATGCGCGCCCCGAGCGTCGAATAAAACTCGTCGTGGCTGACGGCACCCGAAGAGACGGCGGCGATACCGCCCATCTCCCGGAAAGCATCCGTCCGCGTATTCACGTAAGCGATATTGGCGTAAGGCTCGATATGGGTGAGATCGAAATCGAACCGCCAGGCGGCTTCGGCAAAGACCTGCGTGGTGGAAGCGTCGTAACCGGCAGTGAGGTCCTCCTTCAATGTTGAAAAGGAAACTGCCCGGCGGGTTTCGACATCCTGAAAGGCGTGGGTTGCACCAAGACGCAGGGATGCAGGGCCAATTGTTTTGCCCGCATAACCCGCCACATAGTAGCTGTCTACGTCAGCAGATGCAGCAGGAGAACCCTGGCTGATCACATCGCGGCCGTAACCGGCGGCCACCCCGGCACGCCAGCCATCAGCCAGATCTCCGTCAACACCAAAGAGGACGCCGCCGCCCTTCATCTCGGCCGATGCGCCGTTTCCATCGCCATCGATGCGGCCGCGAGAGCCGAAACCACTGGACCAGAACGTGAGTGAACCCTCGTCAATGTCAAACGGGTTTGATCCGCCTTCAGCATAGGCGACCGGCAGGATCGGGCGCGCATCGACACCTTCGAAAGCACTGCGCAGCCGGTTGAGAATGAGATCGCGGGTGAGTTGGCTGCGGTTGATCAAAGCCATGGCAAGCGAGGGATGAATTTCCCCGGCAAGCTGCGCGAAGGCGGATTGCGTTTCGCCCTGCTGCAGAAACACGGCCGCCTCGTAGAGCGGCGAGCTTTCCCCAAGCGCCTCTATGGCGTTGGCGGCCCCGCGCGCATTGGCCGTCGATGTTTCAACGGCCAGAAAGCCGGCATCCGGTGATGCCCGGGCGAAGGAAAGATAGGTGCTGCCGTCGTCGGCACTCCGGGCTACCCTTGCGGTCAGATAGGCGAAATTTTCGCCGACACTTGAAAACGTACCGGTAATTCCGCCCGTTGCCGTCAGGATCGTGTAGCGGGTGCTGAGGCTATAGGCAGTTTGGTTCGCCAGCGACGTAACGACAAGACTGACATCATTGTCGATAGTGATGGTTCCGGTCACGGCAAGCCTGTCGGAATTGCCGGCGGCGTCGATTTCAACCTCATAGCGAGAGCCACTAGCAAATGTTGCGCTGCCCGTGGAAGCCAGCGTGCCGATCGAATTGCCGGGCGCGAGCGTGCCACCCGAGCCGACGGTCAGGCCTCCGATGGTGCCGGAGCCGCCAAGTGTCGCGCCGGTACCGACCGAAACAGCGCTTGCAAGCGAGCCATTGACGCTGAGCTTTCCAGAGGAAACCGCACTGGTGCCCGTATAGGTACTATTTCCGGTCAAGACCAGATTGCCATCGCCGGTCTTTTCAAAGGTGCCAGTACCGCTGATGGCATTGGAAAGCGTGCCGGCACCATCGACAACGAGTTGCGCATCGTTGGCGATGCCGCCCGAGCCGAAACTTTTTGAGGTGCCTTTCAGCGTGCCGGAGGAAATCGTGGTGCCGCCGGAATAGCTGTTATTGCCGCCAAGCGTTGTGACGCCAGCTTCGGCAACGACTTTGCCCGCACCTGAAATATCGGCTGAGAGTATATAGCCGGTCTCGGAATGGTTGAAGACGATGCTGCCGTTGCCTGCACCGAAAGCAATCGTGCGCGCTTCCAACGCACCCGCTGAGCGGGCGGTTTGGCCCACGGCAGCTCCGATGTTGAGCACCCCTGTGGAACCCGCCGATGCGGCAATGAGAATAGTGGGCGCAGCCAGCGAGGCTCCGCCGGTTATCTCCACGGAACCGTTTCCGGCATCGCCGACGACCATGAGATTGCCAACCGCAACGCGCGATCCCACACCGCTGACCAGAACGTTTCCATTCGATCCCGCCGCACTGCCCGCATAGAGATCATAGGCATCAAGCGATCCGCCATTCGTAACGGTCAAGCTTCCGGAACCTTCAAAACCCACATCGACGGAGCCGGAGTTCACAACGCCGTTGTCGATATAAGCGGTGACGTTCGAACCCGATCCTGTGATCGTCATCGTGCCGGAGGAACCGGCAAGATCACCGAGCATCACCTTGGCAGCTTTGATACCGCCGCCGGCGCTGACCGACACATTTCCTGTAGTCCCGCCTCCGTATCCGACAAAAAACGTTCCGGTCATCGCCCAGCTCGATCCGTCGCCCGCCACCGTTACGGTGGAAGTGGAGCCGCCATGGGCCGCAACATAGCCGTCGCGGCTTTCCACCGTGCCACCGGCCTCGACGGTCATGGAACCGTTGCCGTCAAGGCCGACATTGAGATCGGCGCGGCTTTGCAATTTGCTGCCGGCACCGGATACCCGGGCGGAACCAGTACCACCGGCATTTGCTCCGATGATGATATTCGCTGCATCGACAAGGCCGCCGCCCGTGACTGCCAGCGAACCCGTGCCATTCACCCCCACCTCGAGATCGCCACGGTTGACTGTCCAGACCGAGCCCTGCCCATCCACGGCGGCAGTGCCCGTCGCACCCGCCACAACACCAAGCCGCGCCGCCGTACTATCAACGGAGCCACCCGCCATAACGTTGAGCTTACCATTGCCGGCGGCACCGCCCGGATCGGCGACATCGCCGCCGACCTGCAGGTCGCCGGTCCTCCAATTCGAGCCGTCGCCGGTGACAGTCGCCTCACTTGCCGAATGGCGGCCGATAATGGCCTCGCCACTGGTTATGGTCCCTGCGGCCTCTACGAGAAGCGTTGCAGCTCCCGAATTGCCAACGACGAGCGATCCGCCGCTTTGCAGCGCGGAGCCCAGACGGCTTACCGTCACAGAACTTCCGTCCGCAGAAGCCAGATTGGCAATCACCGTCGTTGTCTGACTGATGACCGTGCCGCCACCGGTTACGGTGAGCTTACCAACGCCTGCTTCGCCAACGACCATATCCCCGGACATGGTCCAGTGGCTGTCTTCACCGGAAACCAGCGCGGTTCCCGTCGTGCCGAGGTCTTCGGCCAGAACTCCTCTCGCACTGTAAAGCTCGCTGGCGCCGAGCACCTCCAGATTTCCACCGCCGCCAGCTCCGGAAGACGACCCGCTCACAAAAACGGTGTCGGAAGTCGTGAGAGTGGAAGAGTTATCGAGCTTGAGGGAGCCATTTCCAGTCCCGCTTCCGCCAATAAGGACGTTCTTCGACGATGCCGTCGTGCCGTGCAAAAGGGAAAGGTTACCCACGCCGCTGCCACCGATGGAGACATCACCGTCATTCTGCCATTTCGCACCGATGAAACTTGCGGTGCCGGACGCGCCACTAACAGCGCCGAGAAAAACTGAATCTGTCTGCAAGCCGCCCTGCACTACCAGCGTGCCGGCCCCTGGCGCGGTGCCTATCAACAATTCACGGGCTTTGGCGCTCGTCCCTATCGTAATGACCGGGCCGTAGGTATCGATCATCACATCATCGCTGGCACCAGGCACGCGGCGCGACGGACCCCAGTCCGCGTCGGTAAACCAGTCACCCCCATCGGACCCCGTCCAGAGCAACGTTTCGGCGATAGCCTCCGATGTAGCGGCAAGCGAAAATATAAAGAAAAAAAGACCCGCCGTACCGCAGACGAAAAGCCTGCTTGGCGTCAAGGCACGCATTTCCGCTGTCGGACAGGTTTCCCCTTCCGAAACATGGCAGAAACAAGCGGACATTCAGTCTCCCTAACCCGCGCGACGTGCGGTCTTCCTTTGATCGAGCGAATCATTTTGTGAATCAGATCAACTACGCCAGTTTGAAAGATGATTTCCAGTATGAACAGCGCAAAGCGTGGTTTTTACTGACAGACGAAACAAAAACGGAGCACGACAGGCGTGCTCCGTTAAATAAGCAACAGATGGCTGGAGTAAATCTCTGCCGAGATCGAACGGGAAAATCCCGTTCTGCCTACTGCTTTGAAAACCGCCCGAAGGCTCCGCCTGAAAAGCACAGGGGATCGCCATCGCGGTGGGCGGCACGCAGCACTTCGCCGACGATGATGGTGTGATCGCCCGCATCGTGGGCTGCCGCCTGCCGGCATTCGAAACGGGCGAGCGTGCCCGGAATGACCGGAACGCCCTCGTCGTTGATTTCCCAGTCAAGATCGTCAAATGCGCGGCCGTTGCGGGTGAAGCGGGCGCTCAGCACGTCCTGATCTGCGCTCAGCACATGGATGGCGAAATGCGTTGCGCCGCTGAAGGCCGGATAGCGCGATGAATTTTTGGCAGGCGACCACAGCACCAGCGGCGGATCGAGCGATACCGACGCGAAGCTGTTGACCGTCATTCCGATCGGCCCTTCGGGCGTCGTTGCCGTCACCACCGTCACGCCGGTGGTGAAAGCGCCGAGCGCATTGCGAAAGCTGCGGCTGTTTTCGCCGCCGGGAACAAATACATGCTCATTGGGCATTTTGATCGCTTCTGCGACTGTCATCACGGCACCTCGCTTCCAATTGCAAGTGTGTAAAGCTCAAACCAGGTCTGGCGGTCGATGGTGACGCGCAGGGCATCGGCCGCCGTTTTTATGCGCTGAATATTGTTGGTGCCGAGCACGGGCACGATCTTTGCTGGATGCCGCAGCAGCCAGGCGATGGCAACGGCAGTGGCATCGACGCCCTGCTCGTTGCCGATGCGCTGCAGGGCAGCCATGGTTCCACCATGCGCACCGGAAAACAGCGAACCGCCGCCAAGCGGCGACCACGCCATCGGTGAAACGCGCTTTTCCTGCAGGAAGGCCAGATCGCCATTGGTGAAGCTATCGGTAGCAAGCAAGCTCATTTCGATCTGGTTCGTAACCAGCCTATTGCTCATAGCCGATTGGAGCAGGGAGAAATCCCAAGGGCGGAAATTGGAAACGCCCACGGCCTTGACCTTGCCGGACGCTACCAGTGCATCGAGCGCCTTGCCGGTTTCTTCGGGATCGATCAGCGGATCGGGCCGGTGGATCAGCAAGAGATCGACATGATCTGTGCCCATGTCACGCAAGGAGGCCTCGACTGAAGCGTTGATATGGCCAGCCGTGGTATCGTAATGCTTGACGCGGGCGGCTGAGTGACGCCCGGCTGGCGCCACGATGCCGCATTTCGTCACGATCTCGATCTTGTCGCGAAGGGATGGAGCTGCCTTGAGGCCGGCACCCAGAATGGCTTCCGCCGTGTATCCACCATATATATCAGCCTGATCCATGGTGGTGATGCCCTGCGCCAGGCAGGCTTCGATCTTTGCCTGTACATGGGAAGGCGAAGTATCAGCATCGTCGCCGATGCGCCACATGCCGTAAACGATGCGGCTAAGTTCCAGGTTTTCAGAAAGAGCGATACGTTCCATCAGTGGCGTTCCCCGTTGCCCAGCGGCGTGGCAGGTGTTTCAGAAGGCACCCGGCCGTATGCATGCGGCAGGGAGCAGGTTTTCATTTGCGGCAGGACCTTGGTTCCGAAGTGTTCAGCCTCGTCGAGATGCGGATAACCCGAGAGGATGAAGGCGCGAATACCCATCTTCTGGTATTCCTCCAACGCCGAAAGGACCTTGTCGGTGGAGCCGACGAGCGCTGCACCACAGCCGGAGCGCGCCCGGCCGATGCCGGTCCACAGGTTGGGTTCGACATAACCGAACTTGTCGGCCAGTTCCCGGGCCCGCGCCTGATGCGATACACCGAGTGAGCCGCTGTCGTGGGCGCGGTTGCGGATCAGCTGGCCATATTCGTCGTCGAGCTTCGAAACCAGATGCTCGGCATATTCACGCGCTTCCTGTTCGGTATCGCGCACGACCATGTGGACTCGCAGGCCGTAATCCAGCGTGCGGCCATGGGCTGCGGCACGCTCATGGGCAGCGCGCATGCGGTCTGCGAGCTGGTCTTTCGTTTCGGGCCACATCAGATACACGTCGCATTGCGCGCCGCACAGCTCCAGCGCATCCGGCGAATAACCGCCGAAATAGAGCAGCGGACCGCCATTCTGCTGGTACGGACGTGCAGGCTCGGTGGAGACACCCTGGAACTGGTAGATTTCGCCGTCATGGTCAATCGTGTCACGGGTCCAGGCCTGGCGCAAAATCTGCACGACTTCATGGCTGCGTTTGTAGCGAAACGCGCTGTCAGCCACCTCGCCGGGAAAATCGGAGCTGATGACGTTGAGCGTCAGGCGACCCTTCAGCATGTGATCGAGCGTCGCCACCGTACGCGCCAGCATGATCGGCTGCATTTCGCCGCAACGGATTGCAGCAAGGAAATTGATGCGGTCGCTGATCGGAGCGCAACCTGCCACGAAGCTCAACGTGTCCTGGCCGACCTGATAGGAAGAGGGGCAGAGAATGTTGCGAAAACCGAGTTCCTCGGCCTTTTTGACGATATCCGAGCAATGTTCGAAGCTGGAGCGCAGGCTGCCATCCGGCACGCCCAGATAGGCGTAATCATCGGAACAAAGGGCAGAAAACCAGGAGACCTCGGCAGCATCGAGATCAGCGGATGTAACGGGTACGACGGTCATGCAATTCCTCCTCAAGGCCGCTCTCGTTTTTCTTGCATAACATCAAGAAATATGTAAATCAATGATGTATCAATTTTTGTTTTGCGGAGGGGATAGCATCATGAAACACACGGGCGGCAGCCTGCCTATGTATCTGCAGATCGCCGAAATGCTGGTGCGCGAAGTCGCTGCGGGCCGTCTGACAGATGGTGAAAAGCTTGCTCCCGAAAGGGATATGGCAGCCGATCTCGGCATTGCTGTCGGCACGCTTCGCAAGGCGCTTGCGGAGTTGCAGGAGCGTGGACTGCTGGAGCGTGTGCAGGGTTCCGGCAATTATATCCGCGCGGTCAGCGATCCCCAGAGCGTTTATGCCTTCTTCCGGCTGGAGATGATCGAGGGCGGTGGCCTGCCAACGGCGGAGGTGGTGGATGTTGCCCGCCTTGCCAAGCCATCCACCCTGCCCGACTTTGGCACATCGCCGGAAGGCCACCGCATCCGCCGCCTGAGGCGTATCGCGGGGAAAGCGGCGGCAATCGAGGAGATCTGGCTCGACGGTTCCTATGTCGATACGATTACCATCGAGAACCTGTCGGAATCGCTCTATCTCTATTATCGCACCCGCCTCAATCTCTGGATATCGAAGGCAGAAGACCGCATCGACCTCGGGGAAGTGCCAGAATGGGCGCCTGCACAATTCGGCCAGAAACCCGGCGCGTCGGTGCCGCGTGTCCTTCGCCTGAGCCAGGGTCAGGACGGAGCCGTGGCTGAAGTCTCATGGACATGGTTCGATCACACCGTCGCACGGTACGTTTCACGCATACGTTGAAAACGCACGAAATTCGCGTGATGCACATGGACAGAGAAAATTGACCACAGGCAAGGAAGCCGAGACCTGCCACGCAGGGATTTTCGCTGAAATATTTCTACAAATCAAAGCTTAGCCGGTTTTTGATTTCTGTCAGAAATAAAATTGATACACTATTGATTTCCTTTTGACGAAAGGTAATATCGCGGGCCTAGGGAGACAGGCGTTTGGCCGTCCCACGATATCGCCGGACGATCGGGATGATTTTTTCGAAAAGCGATGCGTGGATTTGAAGGTTGATGCCGGGTTTGCGTTCATCCGATTTTGGACGCCCCGGACGTGAGGAGGAAAAGATGGCTTCAGTCAGCCTGCGCAAGCTGGACAAGAGTTACGGTGCCCTGCGCATCGTCAAGGGTATCGACCTTGAAATCAACGATGGTGAATTCGTGGTTTTCGTCGGCCCCTCCGGCTGCGGAAAATCCACGACGTTGCGCATGGTCGCCGGGCTGGAAAGCATCAGCGGCGGTGAGGTGATGATCGGCGACCGCGTTGTCAACAAACTGCCGCCGCGCGAGCGTGACATCGCCATGGTGTTTCAGGACTACGCGCTTTACCCGCACAAGACGGTGCGTGAAAACATGGGTTTCAGCCTGAAGGTACGTGGTGTAAGCGCCTCGCAGGCCAATGCCAGCATTGATGAGGCAGCGAATATGCTGGGCATCAGCCATCTGCTGGACCGTCGTCCGGGCCAGCTTTCCGGCGGCCAGCGCCAGCGCGTGGCCATGGGTCGCGCCATCGTGCGCCGCCCGCAGGTGTTTCTGTTCGACGAGCCGCTTTCCAACCTCGACGCAAAACTGCGCGGACAGGTTCGCACGGAAATCAAGCGCCTGCACCAGCAGCTGGGCACCACCATCATCTACGTGACGCATGATCAGGTGGAGGCGATGACGCTGGCTGACCGCATCGTCATTCTGCGCGGCGGCGATATCGAGCAGGTGGGCACGCCGGACGAGGTCTATAACCGTCCGGAAAGCGTGTTCGTCGGCGGTTTCGTCGGTGCGCCTGCCATGAATTTCGCCCGCGCCAGAGTGACCGGCGACAGGCTGACATTTACGGACGGCAACTCTCTTCCACTGGCAGCAATCAGACCGTCCCGTGAAACGGCGCTCGATGGACGGGAGGTCATCGTCGGCATTCGCCCTGAACATTTCGGTCCCGCCGGGGGATTTGACACACAGCTCTCCGTCAAGGTGCAGGTGGTGGAGCCTTTGGGGTCGGATACGCTGGTGCATTTCACCCTCGGTGATGCGGCGCTGACGGCGAGAATGCCGCCAGAGATGAAACCGGCTCCGAATGAGGAACTGAAGATCGGCCTCGACCCATCGAAGGTGCACCTGTTCGACGTGACGACGGAACGCTCCATTCAGTGACAGGATCGGGCCGCCACCGGCCCGGCTTCAAGATTTCAATAACGGGAGGAAAACATGAAATTCAAAGCCCTTACGGGAGCGGCGCTCTGCGCAACGATGCTCAGCTTTTCGGGACAGGCCTTTGCCGACGCCGAACTCAAAATCTTCGTTTCCAGCCAGCATCAACCCGACGTGTGGCGCAAGGCGCTCGATCAATATGAGGCGAAGACGCCAGGCGTGAAAGTCGTGATCGAGACCGGCGGCAATACCTCCGAAATGCAGGCGCAATATCTCAACACCGTCATGTCTGCCAAGGATTCGAGCCTCGACGTGCTGATGCTCGATGTCATCCGTCCCGCACAGTTCGCAACCGCTGGCTGGACCAGCGATTTCTCCGGCAAGGACTTGTCCGCCTACCTGCCGACCTATGCAGAAGCAAACACCGTGAACGGCAAGATCGTGGCGCTGCCGGCGTTCGCCGATTCCATGTTCCTCTACTATCGCAAGGACTTGCTGGACAAATACGGCATCCAGCCGCCGACCACCTGGGATGAGCTTAAGGAAGCCTCAAAAAAGGTGATGGAGGGCGAAAAGAACCCCGAACTTCAGGGCCTCTCCTTCCAGGGTAAGGCCATCGAAGGTGCGGTATGCACGTTCCTGCTGCCCTACTGGAGCGAAGGCAAGTCGCTGGTTCAAAACGGCAAGCTGAATTTTGACAATCAGGCGGCCGTGGATTCGCTGAAGCTCTGGAAGAGCTTCGTCGACGAAGGCATTTCCAAGAAGAACATTTCCGAAGTGGCGACCGACGACACGCGCAAGGAATTCCAGGCGGGCAAGGTTCTCTTCGCCGTCAACTGGTCCTACGCCTGGACCCATTTTCAGGGCAAGGAATCCCAAGTCAACGACAAGGTTGGCGTCGCCCGGTTGCCGGCCGTCAAGGGCGGAGAGCAGACGACGTGCCTCGGCGGCTGGGAATTCGGCGTTTCCGCCTATTCCAAGCAGCAGGACGAAGCCAAGAAACTGGTGGAATATCTGTCCAGCCAGGATGTTTCGAAGTTCATGGCCATCAATGCCGCGCTGCTGCCCACCTATGCCTCGCTCTACAAGGATGCTGATGTGACCAAGTCCATCCCTTGGTTTGCGGATGCTCTTCCGGTTGTTGAAACGGCAAAGGCCCGTCCGGTAACACCGCGTTACAACGAGGTCAGCGAAACGATCCGCACCACCGTCAATGGCGTGCTTGCGGGCGTGATGTCGCCGGAAGACGGCGCAAAGCAGATGGAAAGCCGTCTGCGCCGCGTATTGCGCTAAGCCCTGTGGCCGGGGGCGGCATGCAGGACATGCCGTTGCCGGCCCGTTTGGCCGAACCAGTGAAAATCGCCTGAACGGCGCGATAAACGGGCCGGGACTTAACCGGTCTGATCGGGAGACGATGACGTGAATTCAGTTGCGGGAGTGGCAGACGTGACGATGCCGGAGAGAACAATGGTCAGGGTGGACGAGAAACCGCAGCCGCGCTGGACGCGGTGGCTCGATCTCGGTGACCGGTCGCTTGCCGTGCTTTTGCTGGCGCCTGCAGCCATTCTTCTTTCCCTTATCATCGTCTATCCGGTGGCGCGTCTCGTCTACACCTCGTTTTTCAGCCTTTCGCTGACATCAGGTCTGCCGGCGGAATTCATCGGCTTTGAAAACTACACGGCGATGCTCGATGATCCGATTTTCTGGGAAACGACCTGGAATACGGTGCTGATAACGCTGATAACGGTGCCGGGAGCGCTGTTCATGGGCCTGGGCCTTGCGCTCCTCGCCAACCTGCCGTTTTCGATGCAATGGCCGATGCGCCTGTCGCTGCTCATCCCCTGGGCGCTGCCTCTGTCGTTCGCCGGCCTCATCTTCGCGTGGTTTTTCCACTACGAATACGGCGTGGTCAACGATGTGCTGAACCGGCTGGGCTTTGAAGGCATCATCTGGTTCAACTCCCCGAACTGGGCCTTTGCGGCCATCTGCCTGACCATCATCTGGAAGACCTCCTCCTTCATGGCACTGATGATCCTTGCAGGGCTGCAAACCATTCCGCGCTCGCTTTATGAAGCCGCCGATGTGGATGGCGCCGGCAAGCTCAGGCAGTTCTTCGAGATCACGCTGCCGCTCCTAAAGCCCTCGATCGTCGTTGCTCTCATCTTCCGTACGATTACGGCGCTGCAGACCTTTGATATTCCATACATGATGACCGGCGGCGGCCCCGGCACATCAACCACGACGCTCGCCATGTACATTCACCAGAACACCGTTTCCTTCCTCGATCTCGGTTACGGTTCGGCACTGGCGGTCATGATGTTTGCGCTCTCCATGTGCGTCACCGCCGTTTATCTCCGCATTATCAGGACGAAGGACTGATCCTATGAGCACCGTTGCGACCTCCTCCGGTCTGTCCTCCTTCTTCTCCGGCAAGCCGCTGCGCTTCATTGCGGCCTCCATATTGCTGGTCAACGGCCTGTTTCCGGCAATATGGATCCTGTTCACCTCGCTGAAAACCGAAGCGGAACTGACGGTGAAACCGATCACATGGTTTCCGCATGCGCCCACACTCGCCAATTACATGCAGGCCTTTTCCGACCAGCCGCTGCACCTCTTCCTGTTCAACAGCTTCATGGTCGCGCTGCTTTCCACGGCCCTCACAATTCTGATTTCGGTGCTGGCAGCCTATGCGCTGGCGCGGCTCGATCTCAAGTACCGGGCGCTGATCCTCTCGCTCATCATCGCCGTTTCCACATTCCCGCTGGTAACGCTGCTGGTGCCTCTGTTCGAGATCATGCGTGCGCTCAACCTGCTCAATAGCTGGACCGCTCTTATACTGCCTTACACCGTGCTCTCCCTGCCGGTCTGCACGCTGATGCTGGTGTCCTTCTTCGAAAGCATCCCGCGCGATCTGGAAAACGCCGCCATGATTGATGGCTGCACCCGCATCGGTGCGCTGTTCAAGGTTGTCGTGCCGCTATGCGCGCCGGGTGTCTTCACCGCCGGTATTCTCGCTTTCGTGAACGCCTGGGACGAATTCCTGCTGGCGCTCTCCTTCAATTCCAATCCGGCACTGCGCACGCTGCCGGTCGGCATCCAGCTTTACCAGGGTGAGTTCGCTTTCCCCTGGCCCGTCATCTCGGCGGCGCTGGTGGTCGGCATCGTCCCGGTTGCGATCCTGATCGTCATCTTTCAGGAACGCGTCGTCTCCGGTCTCACCGCCGGCGGTCTCAAGGGTTAAACAGGTACAGTCATGCAATTCGAAAAGACCAGAGACGGCTTCACGCTTGCGATTGGCAGCCACACCATTCTTTCTCATTCGCCTGAGAACCCGGCTTTCTTCGCCGGTTTGGGCAAGGAGCGGATGGATATGTATCGCGGCAATTTCGATATCGAGGACTATGTCATCGAACGAACTGCGCTCCGCCACGCCGAAGTCAGTGGCGACAGCGTTACGCTGTCTTCCGCACCCGGGCAGGCCGCGCGCCTTCATCTGGCGCTGGATGGAAATGCCATCAGGGTCACGGCGCTGGATGAAACCATCAATCGGCTGTGGCTGCGGATCGTCGCAGATGAGGACGAACATGTCTGGGGCGGTGGCGAACAGATGTCCTATTTCGACATGCGCGGCCGCCGCTTTCCGCTCTGGACCTCCGAACCCGGTGTCGGCCGCGACAAGACCGCTGAAATCACCTTCAAGGCTGACGTCAGCGGCAAGGCGGGTGGCGATTATTACAACACCAATTACCCGCAGCCGACCTATCTGTCGTCGCGCAAATATGCGCTGCATGTGGAAACCAGCGCCTATTCGGTCTTCGATTTCCGCAACGAAGATTTCCACGAAGTCGAGATCTGGGCGATCCCCGAAAGGATCGAGTTTTTCACCGGCGATCGTTTCACCGATATCGTTTCCGCCCTCTCGCTGCGGTTCGGACGCCAGCCGGAACTGCCGGAGTGGGTCTATGGCGGCGCGATCATCGGGTTAAAGGATGGCGCCAACTCCTTTGCCCGGCTGGAAAAAATCCGCGCTGCCGGAACCAAGGTCTCCGGCCTGTGGTGCGAGGACTGGGTGGGGCTTCGCCAGACATCATTCGGCGCCCGGCTCTTCTGGGACTGGCAGGCCAATGAGGCGCGTTATCCGCATTTGCGTCAGAAGATCGCCGAGCTTGCCGATCAGGGCATTCGTTTTCTGGGATACGTGAACCCCTATCTCTGCGTCGACGGCCCGCTTTTTCCGGAGGCGGAGGCGGCCGGTTATTTCGCCACCGGCGCGGACGGCAAGACGGCGCTCGTGGATTTCGGCGAGTTCGATTGTGGCGTGGTCGATTTCACCAATCCGGCCGCAGCCGAGTGGTTTTCCGAAGAGATCATCGGCAAGAACATGCTGGATTTCGGCCTTTCTGGCTGGATGGCCGATTTCGGCGAATATCTGCCGATCGACATCACGCTATCGAACGGCATCGACGCCAAGCTGATGCACAATACCTGGCCGACGCTCTGGGCAGAGGTCAACGCCAAGGCTGTTGAAAGCCGTGGCAAAACCGGCGAAGCGCTGTTCTTCATGCGGGCGGGCTTTACCGGTGTGCAAGCCCACTGCCCGCTGCTGTGGGGCGGCGACCAGTCCGTCGATTTCTCCCGCCATGACGGTCTCGTCACCGTCATATGCGGTGCGCTGTCCTCCGGTCTTCTCGGCAATGCCTATCACCATTCCGACATTGGCGGTTATACCAGCCTGTTCGGCAATGTCAGAACCCCGGAACTCATCATGCGCTGGACGGAGATGGCAGCCTTTACTCCTGTCATGCGAACCCATGAGGGCAATCGCCCGCGCGACAATCTCCAGATCGATCAGGACGAGACCGTTCTTGGCCATTTTGCCCGCATGACGGCAATCTATGTCGCACTCGCCCCCTATCTGAAATCGCTCTCCACTGAAGCAGCCAAAACCGGCCTGCCGGTACAGCGCCCGCTTTTCCTGCATCACGAGAACGACCGGCAGACCTATGCCATTCAGGACAGCTATCTCTATGGGGCCGACATGCTGGTCGCACCAGTGTGGAAGGCGGGGGAGACGCAGCGCACGCTTTACCTTCCGGGCGATGGGGAATGGATGCATCTTTGGAGTGGCGCGCGGTATTTTGGCGGGCACGAGATCACCGTGGAGGCTCCGATAGGCCAGCCGGCTGTGTTCCACCGCGCTGAAACGCCCTTTACTGCGTTATTTGAACAGCTTCGCAATATCGCTTGAAGCATCACCTTCCGGCCATTTCCAAAAAACGCCGCAGATATTGCGGCGTTCAACCGATGCTTTAACAGGCCTCGCTAAAAGGCCATCAGCCCGTCAGGCGTGGTGATGTAATGGCTTTCTTGAACAATGCCGTCATCGCGTCGCTGATGCCCTGGGACGGGCTGACTTCGAAGTACAGGCCCGGGGAAGCGCAGCTCTGCATGCGTGAGCCGATTTCCGCCTGAAAGGGCTTGATCCAGCTATTATACCAGTCATTCGTCGGCAGCGGCAGATAGGTGGTATAAAGCACCGCGATACGAAAACCCTTTTCCTTCAATTTCGTACAGTCTTTGATGTCGATCGGCTCCTGACAGCGGCCTCCCGTCAGTTTTTTAGTACAGGAGGACGGCTTGTAACTGTCGCCCACCCCGTCTGAAACAAAGAAAATAACCTTATCCGGATTTGCCGAGCTTGCGCCCGTGCCCGAACTGCCGACCTTATCTCCAATCTGGATCAGTGCCCGGTCGAAATCTGTTTGCTGGTCGTTGTTGTATCCCTGATAGGGGATTGACATCAGGTTGATTTCACCAGCTTTTTTCTTTGCTGCGTCCAGATCCGAGGTTAGCGAAACGACCTCAAGCAGCTTGGTATCTTCCGCCCGTTCCCCGAAGGTATAGACGGCCATGCGATATTGATTGCTGCTTTTGCGCGTGGACTTTGCCGTGTCCATCAGGCTGGCGGTTGCCTTGGCAACCACGTCGATACGCGTCGTAACCCCGAGTTTCTTGGCCTTGAAGTAATAGCTGTTCGGGTCTGCCACGCCGTCCTTCACGATGTGACAGGCAAAAGCGCATTTATCGCCAGTGTTCGCAACCAGGGTGGCAACATCCGTGGGTGTCGCGCCCACTCCCATGGAGGGCGTATTATCAAGCAGAAGATAGAAATCGCTGAAGGTTTCCGTTTCGTATTTGGCCGTGGCCGTGCCGGCAACCGAAACGAAATCCTTCCCCAGAAGCCCTGAGAGGGTCGTGCTGACCGACGCCTTGAAGCTGACGGACGACTCGACCACATTGCCGTGCTTGATCACCGAGACATCGACAGAGGTAATGGTGTAGTCCGCGTCGCCGCGCTGATTGCCATCGAAGAATGCCCGGGCTTCTTCATTGCCGACGGGAATGACACCGTCCCCCGACATCTTCTTTGCCGCCTGAACACTTGCGGACATATCGGCGACTGCCGCCAGAGCCGCGGAATCCGCCGCCTGCTGCAGATCGGCTTTGACCGACATGCCGCGCGTAATATCGAGCGCCACACCGGCAGCCCCGCACAGAGGCACCATGAGCAGCGCGGTCAGAATGCCAAAATTTCCAGATTTCTCTTGCCAGAAGTTTTTCAAGTTCGCCCCCAACCAATCTGGGAGCTGAAGCTAATACAGCGGAATTGAAAAGCGGTTTCAATAAATAACTAATTTTTGATAAACTTAATATAATAAACAACTAATATGTTCGCGGCAAATTCGCCAATATTCTCGTTAACTTTCAACGTTGACATTACTTCAAAACCCTCCTAGCAAAACAGTCTCTTCCGAGGGGAGCACCTGACGGTGCTGAGATGGCGATGAGCCGGACCCTTGAACCTGATCCGGGTCATGCCGGCGTAGGAACGGAAACTGTAGCGCCTTTGCGTTACTGCCCTTTCTCTTCTCCGCTTTGCCCGGATCTCCGTGATCGCCACAGCTGGAGACCGAACGATGATGATGAAACATCCTTCCCTTCGTATACGGTACGGCTGCGTCTGAGCCCCGGCCGATGCGTGCCTCCCATGCGCTGAAGGGCGTCGTTCTTATTCTGATTGTCTGGCAGCTGGGCATCTGGCTGTTTGCACCGCCCCGCTACATCCTGCCCTCGCCGGCCAATGTTACCGCAGCACTCCTGCGCCAGCCAGCCTTCCTGTTCGGACAGGCCATGGTGACATCAGGTGAAATGGCTGTCGGGCTTGCGGCTGGCATTGCCGCCGGCATTCTCGTTGCCTTTACGATTGCCGCCGTCCCGCGTTTTGGCCGCCTCGTCTGGCCCATGGTTCTCGTGTTGCAGGCATTTCCGGTCTTCGTGCTGGCCCCTATTCTCGTACTCTGGTTCGGTTTCGGCATGGCCTCGAAAGTTGTCATGACGGCGATCATCATCTTTTTCCCCGTCGCTTCAGCCTTCACCGACGGCCTCAACCGCACGGATCGGACAATCCTCGATGCCGCCTCGCTGACGGAGGCGAGCCACTGGCAAATCCTAATCCGGCTGCGTGTGCCGCTGGCGCTTCCCTCACTCATTTCCGGGCTGAGGGTCGCAGCTCCGCTCGCCCCGCTCGGCGCGGTCATTGGCGAATGGGTGGGCGCCTCCGCCGGGCTCGGTTTTGTCATGATCCAGTCCAATGCCCGCATGCAGACCGACACAATGTTCGCCGCCATGACCATCCTCGCCGTCATTGCGGTGCTGCTGCGGCTTGTCGTCGACCGGGCAACGGCCAACCTCGCCCCCTGGGCCAAAGAAACAGACCACGTCATTCCTTTCAAACATTTGCGGAGACTTTCGGCACCATGAAACGAACTCTTCTTTCCCTCGTCGTCGCGGCAGCAAGCGTGCTTTCGCCCGCGCAATCGCAGGCGGCCGACAAGCTTACCGTATTGCTGGAATGGTTCCTGAACCCGGACCATGCCCCGATGGTGATTGCCAAGGAACGCGGCCTTTTCGCCGATGCAGGGCTGGAGGTCGAGTTGATCCCGCCCGCAGACCCATCCGCCGTACCGCGTCTGGTCTCGGCAAAGCAGGCCGATATCGGTGTACACTACCAGCCGAACCTCTATCTCGACCACGATGCAGGGCTGCCGCTCGTCCGTTTCGGCACGCTGGTGGAAACCCCGCTGAACACCGTCACCGTTCTGGCCGATGGTCCAATCAAGAGCCTGAAGGACCTGAAGGGCAAGAAGGTCGGCTTCTCCGTTTCCGGCTTCGAGGATGCGATGCTGAAGCGCATGCTGGAGAAGGAGGGACTGACAAAGGACGATGTTGAACTGGTCAACGTCAATTTCTCACTCTCGCCGTCCCTGATCGCCGGCAAGGTCGATGCCACGCTTGGCGGTTTCCGCAATTTCGAACTGACGCAGATGAAGCTTGAGGGCCACGAAGGCCGCTCGTTCTTCCCCGAGGAACATGGCGTGCCCGCCTATGACGAGCTCATCTTCGTCACCCATCTAGATCTCGTGAAAGATAGCCGCCTGCCGCGTTTTCTCTCGGCCGTTGAGCAGGCGGCGATTTTCATCACCAACCACCCGCAAGAATCCTGGCAGCTTTTCATCAAGGCCTATCCGAACCTTGACGACGCGCTGAACAAACAGGCGTTTTTCGATACGCTGCCGCGTTTCGCCAAACGTCCAGCCGCACTCGATCGCACCCGCTACACACGCTTCGGCACCTTCATGCAGGACATGCAACTGATCAAGCAGGCGCCGGCGGCGGAAGACATTGCCGTGGAGTTGCAATAACCATGGCAAACAGTTTTCCGACTGCGGCGAAGGCCGCAGAGATCCTCGAAAGGGTAAGGCAGACGCGCCCGCGCGTGCATTGCCTGATGAACACCGTGGTACAGAAATTCACCGCGGATGGCATTACCGTCGTCGGCGGCATCCCCTCGATGACAACCTCACTCGAAGAAATCGGTGCTTTCGTCACGAAAGCCGATGCGGTAACGATCAATCTCGGCACGCTCGACGCCGACCGGCGCAAAGTCATTCGATTTGCCGTCGAGATCGCCCGCGCGGCTGGCAAGCCGTGGATTCTGGACCCCGTGCATTGCGACTATTCGCCATCGCGACTGGCGTTCGCGCGTGACCTGATCTCGCTTGGACCCACCATCGTGCGCGGCAACAGCGCTGAGATGAGCCTGATCGGTGCTGTTCCGAACGCCATCAGGATAGAGACCGGACCTGTCGATAACCTGCGCGATGCCACAAGGAGCGTCAGAATCGTCAACGGTCACCCGTGGATGGCGAAGGTGACAGGCACGGGTTGCCTATCGGGTGGCGTCATCGCCGCCTTCATGGCGGTGGAAAAAGACGCACTGACGGCCGCCGCCGCCGCCCTCGCCATCACGGGTGTCGCAGCCGAACTGGCAGCGAAAAACGCCAAAGGCCCCGGCACATTCGAGCCGGCATTTCTGGATGTGCTTTCAGAAATTTCCGGCGAAGACATAATAAACCATGCGAGGATTGAGCATGAACAAGGTTGATTACCGTCTCAACGCGCTGGTCGATGCGAGCCTCGGCGATGTTGCGCCGTTGGGCGAGCTTGCTCTGGCGGCCGCACTCAACGGCGCGACCATTCTGCAATATCGCGACAAACACGCCTCCACGCGGGAGATGATCGAAAACGCCAGCGCCATTCGCGAAGCTATTGCCGGCACGGGCGTGCCGCTGGTCATCAACGACCGGGTGGATGTGGCGCTCGCCTCTGGCGCGGACGGGGTGCATCTCGGCGCCGATGATATGGATGCCAAAACCGCCAGACGCATCCTTGGAGATAAGGCGATCATCGGCCTCACCGTCAAGAACCGCGCCGATGGCGAGCGGGCGGCCTCCAAGCCCGCCGATTACGCCTGCATTGGTGGCGTGTTCGAAACCGTTTCCAAGGTCAATCCAGACAAGCCTGTCGGCCTTGACGGCTTTACGACGCTCCGCACTCTGCTCCGCGAATTGCGGCCGGGCATGCCGGTGGGCGCCATCGCCGGTATCGATCTTGCCCGCGTGCCGAACGTCATCGCTGCCGGTGCGGATGGTGTTGCCGTCATTTCTGCAATCTTCCGCGCAGGCGATATTGCCAGCACAACCAGGGACTTCCGCGCGGCAGTCGATGCAGCGCTGAAAGCGAGACAGTCATGACAGCAATCGCATTGACCATCGCCGGCTCAGACAGCGGCGGCGGCGCGGGCATTCAGGCCGACATCAAGACTTTCTCGGCACTCGGCGCCTATGCCGCCAGCGTCATCACCGCCATCACCGCCCAGAACACCAAAGGTGTGACGGCAGTGGAGGATATTTCCGTCGCCACCATCGTCGCGCAGATGGATGCGGTTTTTTCCGATCTTGCCGTCAATGCGGTGAAGATCGGCATGGTATCGCGGATCGAAACCATCGCGGCCATAGCTGCAAGGCTTCGGCAGCAGCCCCAACCGGTGGTGCTCGACCCCGTGATGGTTGCGACCTCCGGCGACCGTCTATTGCATGCGGATGCGATCGAGACATTGCGGCGCGACCTGCTGCCGCTCGCCACCATCGTCACGCCGAATCTGCCTGAAGCAGCGCTTCTCACCGGCTTACCTATTGCAGACACCGAGGCGGAGATCACCCGTCAGGCCGAGATGATCCTGAAGGTGGGCGCGAAAGCCGTGCTCATCAAGGGCGGCCATGGCGACGGGCCGCAGAGTACGGATTATCTGTTTGCAGACGGCACCGTGCAGGCGCTTTCCGCTACGCGAGTGGACACGAAAAACGACCATGGGACCGGCTGCACGCTGGCGGCGGCGATTACCGCGCATCTGGCCATGGGGCATAACCTGGCGGAGGCGGTTGGTCTTGCGAAGGACTATCTGAATGGAGCGCTTGATGCTGGCCGGGAGCTTGCCGTCGGTCAGGGTCGAGGACCGGTGCATCATTTTTATCGGTGGTGGGGGTGAAGGTTAGAGTGGAGCGTAGGGCTTACCCCCCTCTGTCCTGCCGGACATCTCCCCCTCAAGGGGGGAGATCGACAAGTGGCCTGCCCCGGGCGTTTTAGTTGGCGAACGAGATCGCGATACCGACGTTAATGGGGACCGAGGCGAAAACCTCACCCGATCTCCCCCCTTGAGGGGGAGATGTCCGGCAGGACAGAGGGGGTGAGCCGCACGCTCTGCGCATCCGCCTTCACCGCGCCTTCGGCGTCGCCAGCACATTCCTGATCGCAAAACTCGAATGAATCCGCGAAACACCCGGCAGCTTCGACAGAATCTCCTTATGGATGCGCTCGAAATCGCCCGCACTTTCCGCCTCACATCGCAGGAAATAATCCGACCCGCCCGTCATCAGGTAACATTCGCGGATTTCTGGATAACGCCGCACCGCGTTCTCAAACCTGTTGAGAAAATCCTCCGTCTGGCGATCAAGCGTGATCTGCACGATGACCGAGATCACCTCGCCGCCGGCAAGGCCGCTGGTCAGCGCCGTATAGCCCCGGATGATACCCTCCCGTTCCAGAATATCGACCCGGCGAAGGCAGGCAGAGGCCGAAAGGCCGACTTCCGCAGCAAGTTTCGCATTGCTGATGCGGGCATTGAGCCGGAGCAGGCGGATGATGTGGCGGTCGGTCGCGTCGAGTGACGACATAGAAAATTCCAATACGACAATGAAAGTTGCGTAGATTGCATTTTTATCGCATCTTATTCGAACAATAGCCAAGAAATTCGACAATCGTTGCAATACTCTCATATGATAAAAATGAGGGTGAACGACCATGGACATGCAGATCAGCCGCCAGCAGGCAGCGGGTGGTGCAAGCGGCCATCTGACCATCGATCTTGGCGCATTGCGCGATAATTATCTCGCACTTGCGGCAATGGCGCCCACATCGCAGACGGCAGCGGTCGTCAAGGCTGACGCATACGGACTCGGCGCGGATATCGTCTCGCAGGTGCTGTTTGAAGCGGGCTGCCGGAATTTCTTCGTCGCCCATATCGATGAAGCGCTGGCGCTCCGGCTGCGTCTTTCAGCGGAAGCGCGGATTTTCGTCCTCAACGGGCTTCAGCCCGGTAACGAAACCTCCTGCGCAGCCATGGCCGTCACACCGGTTCTGAATTCGCTCGAGCAGATCGCCCAATGGGCGGCCCACGCCAAAAATCTTGGCAAGACGTTACCCGCCGCAGTGCAGATCGATACCGGCATGTGCCGTCTCGGCCTCTCTCCCGAGGAGCTTGAAGTCCTCGCCTCCCGGCCGCAACTGCTTGATGGTATCGACATCGCCCTCGTGATGAGCCACCTCGCCTGCGCCGACGAACCGGATCACCTCTCCAATGCCGCCCAACTCTCTGTGATGCGAAAAGCCGCTGTCGCTTTTCCTGATGTATCCGTCTGCTTTTCCAATTCCGGCGGCATCTTTCTGGGCAACGACTATCACAACTCCCTGCTACGCCCCGGCATCGCGCTTTATGGCGGCGCGCCCTCAGTTACCCGTCCCAACCCGATGAAACCGGTTGTCCGGCTTGATGTCGCCGTTATTCAAACCCGCGACGTTCCCGCCGGATCGCTGGTCGGTTATGGCGGCTCTTTCGAAGCGGCCGGGCCGACGCGGCTTGCGACGATCGCGGCTGGTTATGCCGATGGCCTGCCGCGATCGCTCAGCAATCGCGGTGCGGCATGGTATAATGGCGTTCGCCTACCCATTGCTGGTCGCGTTTCAATGGACAGCATCATTCTCGATATATCCGCCCTGCCCTTGGGAACATTGACGCAAGGCAGCTTCGTGCAGATGATCGGGCCTGACCAGACGCTGGAAGACATTGCCGAGGATGCGGGCACGATCGCCTATGAAATCCTGACCGGCCTCGGACGCCGTTACCGCCGCAATTATATTCAGCCGGGCGAAAACCCGGCCGTCGCTTCAACATCTGTCAGCCATAAGTGAGACGATCATGAACGTCACTATCCTCGGAGCCGGCGTCGTCGGCGTGACCTCCGCCTGGTATCTGGCCAAAGCCGGACACAAGGTGACGGTGATCGACCGCCAGCCGGCGGCAGCACTTGAAACCAGCTTTGCCAATGCCGGCGAGGTTTCCCCCGGCTATTCCTCGCCATGGGCCGCGCCCGGCATTCCGATGAAGGCCATGAAATGGCTGTTCATGAAGCATGCCCCGCTCATCATCCGCCCGACCGCCGATCCGGCGGCGTGGCGCTGGATGAGCCAGATGCTGCGCAATTGCACATCGGCGCGTTATGCCATCAACAAGAGCCGCATGGTGCGCATTGCCGAATATAGCCGCGATTGCCTGATGGCGCTGCGCGACGAAACCGGGATAGAATACGACCAGCGCATGCAGGGCACACTGGAGGTTTTCCGCACCCAGAAGCAGTTCGACGCCATCGGCAAGGATGTGGACGTGCTGACGGCAGGTGGCGTGCCTTTCGAAATTCTCGACCGCGAAGGCTGCGCCGCCATCGAGCCCGGCCTTTCTCCTTCCAGGGAAAAGATCGTCGGCGGACTGCGCCTGCCCGGTGATGAAACCGGCGACTGCTTCATGTTCACCACCGAACTTGCGCGCATGGCTGAAGAGGCGGGAGTCACCTTCATCTACGATACCGGCATCATGCGCCCCATCGTCGAGGCAGGCCGTATCAAGGCCGTGGAGACCACCAAGGGGCTGGTGGAAGCCGATATTTTCGTCGCCGCACTGGGCAGCTATTCCCCGCAATTCGTCCGCCAGCTCGGCCTTACCCTGCCGGTTTACCCGGTCAAGGGCTACTCCATCACGGTTCCGATCGTGAAGGAGGAACGCGCGCCCGTTTCGACCGTGATGGACGAAACGTTCAAGGTGGCAATCACCCGGCTCGGCTCGCGCATCCGCGCCGGTGGCATGGCGGAAATCGCCGGTTTCAGCAAGGATCTGCCCGCAGCAAGACAGGAAACTCTGGCCCATTCGGTGGAAGACCTGTTCGGCGGCGCAGGTGACCAGAGCCAGGCGAAATTCTGGTGCGGCCTGCGCCCGATGACGCCGGATGGCACGCCTGTTATCGGCACCACCCGCTACAGCAATCTTTATCTCAACACCGGCCACGGTACGCTTGGCTGGACCATGTCCTGCGGCTCGGCCCGTGTGCTTGCCGATCTCATCAGCGGGAACAAGCCCGAGATAGACACGCACGATCTGGCACTCAGCCGTTACGCAGCCTGAAGTGCGACAGGGCGGCGCTTATCCCCGCCTGAAGGGCGGGGATGGTGGCCGCTCAAAGTGCCAGTGCATCCTTCAGCGCCAATCCTTCCTTCATGCGAAGGTCGAGATCGGCCTCGATGTGATCGAGGTGCTGCAGCATCAAGGCACGGGCCTTTGCCGCATCCTTCGCCTCCAGTGCATCGAGCAGGTCGGCATGATCGTTGTGGCCGCAGCTTGAAACGCCCGAGCGCCCGTAGAGCGCGATAACCAGCGACGAGCGGGCGACCAGTTCGTCCATGAATTTTTCGAGGATGGCATTGCCGGCAAGCGAGGCCAGCATCAGGTGGAAATCGCCTGATGCCTTGATTTCCGCGCGCCTGGCGTGCGGGCCGCGCTCATGCTGGTGGCGGCTTTCCTGAACCAGATGCTCTCTCAGCTGCTTCACCGCCGCAGGCGTGATCTTTTCGATTGCGGCGTCCAGAACGCCGGGCTCGATCAGCCGGCGCGAAGCAAAAACCTGCCGCGCTTCGTCCGGTGTGGGATTGGAGACAAAAGCGCCGCGGTTGCGCTCGGCCTTGACCAGTCCTTCGTAAGCCAGCATCTGAAGAGCCGCCCGCACCACCGTGCGGCTGACATCGAACAGCGTTCCCACTTCCGATTCCGACAGCTTCGTTCCCGGGGCAAGCCGTCGGTCGACAATGGCGTCGCGCAGCGTATCTCGAATAGCCTGGGCACGGTCTTCGTGGGATGAATCGGAATTGACGGTTATATGGGCAAGGCTCATGGAATTGTCCTGTTTGAACTTGAGTTCTAGCGCGAAGCGCGGCTTGCGCAAACAGGAATTGCGAGCTGTCGCCAGCCGCCACAATTCATTCAGCGCCCGTTCAGCAGGCGCGCTATATTTCTTTAACCATCGAATTTGCAACTGGCAGCGCCCTGCCATCCGGATGGAAGAAGATTATGTCGTCCTTTGCAGCTAAAACCGTTCTGGCTATCGCCGTCGCCGCCGCCACCATCGTGCCCTTCAACAGCGCATCCGCCGATGACTGGGGCCGCCGCGACCGTCGCGATGCCGCCATTCTGGGTGGCGTGCTTGGCCTTGCCGCCGGTGTCGCCGTTGGCTCAGCCCTTTCCCGCCCGGCACCGGTAGACGACGAGCGAGTCTATATCGACCCGCCGCGTCGCTATGAACCGAGCTATGTGTACGAAGAGCCGGACTACCGCTATTATCAGCCACAGCCGCAGCCTGTCTATCGTCCGGCACCGGTTTACCGTGCCCAACCGGTCTATGACAATAATTCCGGCTACTACCAGCAACGCCGTACCTACCGCACCATCGAGCCGTGGACGAATGCCTGGTACGATTATTGCTCGCAACGTTATCGCAGCTTCAACGGCCGCTCCGGCACCTATGTCGGCAATGACGGCCAGCGTCATTTCTGCGTAGCGGGTTGATCTGGGATAACGTCTGCGCAGTTATCGCTGTTAATAATCAGGCCGCGGACGGAAACGTCCGCGGCTTTTCATTAAGTGTCACCCCAGATCCTGCGGCACCTCAAGCAGCGCCGTTTTTCACATAATCCGCCCGGTTGATGCCGTGACGTTGCAGCTTGTCGTAAAAGGTCTTGCGGGCAATGCCGAGTATCGCAATGGTTTCGGCCACGTCGCCATTAGATTGCACAAGCGTTTCGCGAATGATCTGCGCTTCTATTTCATCCATTCGCTCCGGCAGGGTGCCGGAAGCCGGAATGCTCGATTGCGAAACAGTCGTGGTGGCCGCATCCATCTCCAGCCCCAATACTACCCTTTCAGCGAAATGCCCGAGTTCGCGCACATTGCCCGGCCAGTCGTAGTCGTTAAGGCGGCGGGAAACGCCGGCGCTGATCTGCGGTACCGGCATGTTGAACCGGTTGGCGGCCTTGGTGACGAAGTGCGAAAACAGCAGCGGAATATCCGCCTTGCGCTCGCGCAGCGGCGGTATCGACAGCGTCACCACATTCAGCCGGTAATATAGGTCCTCGCGAAACGTGCCACGCTCGGCCGGGTCGCCGAGATCCACCTTCGCCGCCGCCACCACGCGAATATCGACCGGTCGCTCCTCATTTGAACCGAGTGGCGAGACCTCGCGCATTTCCAGAACGCGCAACATCTTCACCTGTACGGCAAGCGGCATACTTTCGATCTCGTCGAGAAACAGCGTGCCGCCGCTTGAATGTTCGATGCGACCAACGCGTTTTTTCTGCGCACCGGTGAAAGCACCCGGCTCATGGCCGAAAAGCTCGCTTTCGATCACCGTTTCCGGCAGCGCCCCGCAATTCAGTGCCACAAAATTGCCCCTGGATCGCTTCTTGCTCCAGCGATGCAGCGCCGTTGCCACCACTTCCTTGCCGCTGCCCGTCTCACCTGCCACCAGCACGTCTACATCCGTATCAGCAATGTGCCGGAGCGTGGTGCGCAGGCGTTCCATGGCGGGCGTCTGGCCAATCAGAGGTAAATCGTCCTCGGCTTGAGCACTCGCCCGGCGAAGCGCGCGGTTTTCCAGCACGAGGCGGCGCTTTTCCAGTGCGCGGCGGGCGCTTTCAACCATGCGTTCGGCGGGGAATGGTTTGGCGATGAAATCATAGGCGCCGTTGTGAAGGGCATCGACCGCCATCGGCACATCACCGTGGCCGGTGATGAGGATAACCGGCAGATCGGCATCGATCTTGCGGACATGGTCGAAGAACTCAAGCCCGGTCATGCCGGGCATGCGCACATCGGTGATGACGACGCCGTCGAAATCCTCGTTGAGCGCCGCAAGTGCCTGTTCGGCGCGGGAAAAGGAGGTAACGGGCAATCCGTCGAGTTCCAACGTCTGCACCATCGCCTTGCGCAGCTGGGAGTCGTCATCCACCAGAAATATGGTTCCACCTGCCATCATGTTATGCTCGCTTCAGATATACGGAAAAAGACGTGCCTGCCTCGCTGCTCGTTACCTCAATCCGCCCGCCATAGTCGGAGGCGATATCGTTGGAGATGACGAGACCAAGGCCTAGGCCGCTTTCCTTAGATGTATTAAAGGGCGAAAAAAGCTGGGCGCGGATCGCTTCGGGAATGCCGGTCCCATTGTCGCTGACCGAAAGCAAGACCATGTCCCCTTCCTCGCGCACCCGCACCTCGACACGCGCCGCATCAATCGCTTCAGTGGCTTCCAGTGCGTTTTGCAGAAGGTTGATGAGAATTTGCTCGAGCCGGATGCGGCTGCCAAGCACCTTCAGGTCCTGATCCGGCAACACGATATCAAGTGCATCCATCTGTCCGGAAAAACGACTGCGCAACAGCATCACCGCGCCTTCGATGACCAGCTTGAGACTGACCGGTTCGGCAGCGGTGCGGCCCTTGCGCGCCAATATCTTCAGGTCGCCGGTAATCGTGCCGATGCGATCGGTCAATGCCGCGATGTTTTCGAGATTTTCGTTGGCCTCCGCCATGCGGTCGCGTTTCAGCAGGGTGCGGGCATTGTCGGCAAAGGCGCGGATCGTCGCTACCGGCTGGTTGATTTCGTGGGCAACGCCCGCCGCCACCTGCCCTAGAATGGAGAGACGGTTGGCCTGCACCAGCTCGTGCTGCACGTTGCGCAATTCACCTGTCGTCTTTTCGTGCAGGGCAATTTCCGCCTGAAGATGGTCGCGGGTCCTTGTCAGATCACGGGTGCGCTCCTGCACCTTCATTTCCAGCTCGGTGCGGGCGCGCTGCTCCTCTTCCTTTTCCCTCAGCGCCTTGTGCCTGCGCCACAGCCACAGAGCCGAAAGCGCCATCAGCGGCATCAGCGTTGCCAGCGCCACCACCCTGCCCTCGCGAATGGCGGCGTTCAGCGCCGGTGCCACCGGTTGCAGATAATGCAGGGTCCATGAGGTCGTCGGCACCGGCGTTTCCAACCGCAGATAATCGCCGCGCTCACTTGCCGGGTCATCGACACGGATAAGCGGAACGCCGTCGCTCGAGAGTCGCGCCATCCGGAACGGCAGCGTTGTAAGCGCCTCGTTACCGAATTGCAGGCTTTCGGAAATGGCTTTGCGTCGCGCCTCGTCAATCAGCGCTACGGTCTTGAAGCGCCAATCCGGCACGCTCGTCATCAGCACGACGCCGTTCCTGTCAACCACATAGACCGGTTTGCCGCCGATGTTCCAATCCGCCTCCAGACGGTTGAACTCCACCTTGGCGATGACGACGCCGAGCGGCCGACCGTCTGCGGCATCGATGCGGCGCGAGATATAAAGGCCCGGCCGGCGGCTGACATTGCCAAGCGCATAATGTTCGGACATGCCGGTATTCATCGCCGCCTGAAAATACTCGCGGAAGGCATAATTGGAGCCGACGAAGCTGTCGGCCTGTCGCCAGTTACTGGAGGCAATTGTCAAGCCGGTCGGTCCGGTCACATAGATGACAGAGGACTGCGTGCCTTCGATCAGCCCCTCCAGCTTGCGGTTCAGCCGGTCAATGGCAGGCGCGCCACCGCCATCCAGCGCAATCGCAAGGTCGGGGTCGCCGGACAGAACCAGCGGAATGGCGCGCGGCCGCTCCAGCGCAACATTCAGAAGCGCGATCTTGAGTTCGGCATCGGTGGAGGCCTCGGACGCGGCGGTGCGTATTGCCTGGTTTCGCGCAAAGTCATCGGCAACCAACAGAACTCCCAGGCTGACGAGCAGCCACAAGCCCGCCAACGCCAGCCATTGAGCGCGCCGTCGTGCCTGGGAATGAGAGGCCTGATCTTCTTGGGTCATGCGACAATTGTGCGGATTTACACACAGACCGCAAGAGGTTTTGTCCGGATATCCGCACATACATCGGCGAGCTGATACGGCGTCAATAAAAAGTACTTTTTAAATCAGCCAGTTACACCAAATAAGCAAGTCTGGCATGCGTATTGCACATGACTCCTCAATCGGCGCGAAGCCGTCAACGACACGGCGATCCCGGGAGGCCAATTAAGGCAGGGTGAGGCCGAGGAGGAAAAAACATGATCGATACAACAACCGTGGCGGCAGGCCACGCCAAGCAGCCATTCTACAAGCACCTGTATTTCCAGGTTCTGGTCGCCATTATCGCCGGTATCGCGCTTGGCCATTTCTATCCGGCCTTTGGCGAACAGCTGAAGCCGCTCGGCGACGGCTTTATCCGTCTCGTCAAGATGATCATCGCTCCCGTCATCTTCCTCACTGTCGCAACCGGCATCGCCGGCATGAACGATATGAAGAAGGTTGGACGCGTGGCCGGCAAGGCCATGATCTACTTCCTCGTGTTCTCCACCCTCGCGCTCATTGTCGGCCTCATCGTCGCCAACACTGTGCAGCCGGGTGCCGGCATGAACATCGATCCGGCCACGCTGGATGCCAAGGCCGTCGCGACCTACGCCGACAAGGCCCATGAGCAGACCATCACCGGCTTCCTGATGAACATCATCCCGACCACCATCGTCGGCGCATTCGCCAGCGGTGATATCCTGCAGGTGCTGTTCTTCTCCGTGCTGTTCGGCATCGCGCTCGGTATCGTCGGCGAAAAGGGCAAGCCCGTCACCGATTTCATGCATGCCATGATGTATCCGATCTTCAAGCTGGTCGCGATCCTGATGAAGGCCGCCCCCATCGGTGCCTTCGGCGCCATGGCATTCACCATCGGCAAATACGGCATCTCGTCCGTCACCAACCTCGCGATGCTGATCGGCACCTTCTACGTCACATCAGCACTGTTCGTGTTCGTGGTCCTCGGCGCTGTCTGCCGCTATAACGGCTTCTCGATCGTCGCGCTTATCCGCTACATCAAGGAAGAACTGCTTCTGGTTCTCGGTACCTCGTCTTCGGAAGCCGCCCTGCCGGGCCTGATGAGCAAGATGGAAAAGGCGGGCTGCAAGCGCTCCGTCGTCGGTCTCGTCATCCCCACCGGTTATTCCTTCAACCTCGACGGCACCAACATCTACATGACGCTGGCTGCCCTGTTCATCGCACAGGCGACCGGCATCCACCTCTCCTTCGGCGAACAGATCCTGCTGCTGCTCGTGGCCATGCTCTCCTCCAAGGGTGCTGCCGGCATCACAGGCGCTGGCTTCATCACGTTGGCCGCAACGCTCTCCGTCGTGCCGTCGGTTCCGGTTGCCGGCATGGCGCTCATCCTCGGCATCGACCGCTTCATGTCGGAATGCCGCGCACTCACCAACTTCGTCGGCAATGCGGTCGCGACCATCGTTGTTGCCCGCTGGGAAGGTGAACTGGATCAGGAACAGCTCGCCCGCGTTCTCAGCGGCAAGGAAGAATTCACTGGCATCGCCGATGTGGATTCGCTTCCGGGTGCGGTTCAGCCCGCCGAATAACACGACCTCCCAAGGTCCAGCCTGTCCCGGTTCGTCCGGGCAGGCTCTCGAATGAAGGCCGGCGCATCAGATCGATGCTCCGGCCTTTCATCGTTTGAAGCCCTCCCAACCGTCGAAAACGGTTTTTATCGCCGTGCGGATGTTATAGGCCAGATCGAGCGAGAACGAATGCGAAAAACGGAGTAGGCCCTTATGAAGAACCTGTTTCTGGCCTGGCAATTCTGGGCACTGCTATCGGCGGCCTTTGCGGCATTGACTGCGATTTTTGCGAAAATCGGCATCGAAAACGTCAATTCCGATTTCGCCACCTTCATACGCACCATCGTCATTCTCGCTGCCGCTGGCCTGATGGTTTATGTTACCGGCAACTGGCAACAGCCCTCCACCATTTCGGCGCGTACCTGGACCTTTCTCGTGCTTTCGGGGCTGGCGACCGGCGCATCTTGGATATGTTACTTCCGGGCGCTGAAAATCGGCGATGCCGCCCGCGTCGCCCCCATCGACAAGCTCAGTGTCGTGTTCGTCGCCGTCTTCGCGGTTCTGTTTCTGGGGGAACGGCTGTCGCTGCCCAACTGGCTGGGTGTGGTGCTAATCGCCTGCGGCGCGGTGCTTGTGGCATACCGGGGATAAGGCAAGCTAACAGCGGCGCCCGGCCGGACGAACCGGCCGGGACATTCGCAAAGTCATCAGGCGCGTGCGGCCGCAACCTTGTCCAGTCCCCGCTTAACGCCGGCGAACAGCTCATCAAGCTGCTCGGCCGTGATGATCAGCGGTGGGCAGAAGCAGATCGATTCGCCGATCGGGCGAGTGATCACGCCCTCATCCTCAATGCCGGCGGCAATGACGAGCGTCGCATCGCCCGGCTTCGTACCTTCCCACGGCTTTATCTCCAGCGCGCCAAGAAGACCGACGCCGCGCGAGGAATGCACCAGCGGATGGTCGGAAAGCGCTTTCAGATGATCGAGGAACTTGCCTTCCAGCCTCGCGACATTGCCGACCAGATCGCGCTCCTGAATAATCTTCAGGTTTTCGAGACCGACGGCCGTCGCGACCGGGTGGCCGGAGGCGGTATAACCATGGCCGAAGGAGCCGATCCGGTCGGATTCGTCGGCGATCGGCTGGTAAAAACCGTCATTCATGATGATCGCCGACAGCGGCATGTAGGATGAGGATATCTGCTTGGAAACAACAAGCACATCCGGCTTGATGCCGTAGGTCTCGCAGGCGAACATCTTGCCGGTGCGGCCGAACCCGCAGATGACCTCGTCCACGACAAGCAGAATGTCGTATTTCTTCAGGATCGCCTGCACACCTTCCCAATAACCTTCAGGCGGCAGAAGAACCCCGCCGGCACCCATCACCGGCTCGCCCCAGAAGGCGGCAACGGTTTCCGGGCCTTCGCTGAGGATCAGATCTTCGAGTTCCTTCAGAATACGCGCGGTAAAATCCGCCTCGCTTTCACCTTGCTTGCCGAAGTGCACATAGGAGGGGCAGGCCGTATGCAGCATGCGGTCCAGCGGCAGGTCGAAGCTTTCATGGTTGCGCGGCAGGCCGGTGATCGAGGCAGAGGCAATCGTCACGCCATGATAACCCTTGATGCGGCCAATGATCTTCTTCTTGTTCTTTTTGCCCAGCGCATTGGAGCGATACCACACCATCTTGGCAACGAGATCGTTCGCCTCCGATCCCGAAGACGTGAAATGAACCTTCGACATCGGCACTGGCGCAAGCTCGATCAGCAACTCGGCAAGATCGACCGACGGGCCGTGCGTCTTGTAGGAGAAGGTGTGGTAATAGGGCAGCTTCTGCATCTGCTTTGTCGCAGCGTCCACCAGTCGCTGTTCACCGAAGCCAAGCGCCACAGACCAAAGCCCTGCCATCGCCTCGATATAACGCTTGCCGCTGCTGTCGGTCACATAGATGCCTTCACCACTTTCGATGACCAGACCACCGGTCTTTTCGAATTTACGCAGATTGACGTTTGGATGCATCTGGTAGGCGATATCGCGTGCCTCGACGGAATTCGGCAGAATGGTCATGGGATAAAGGCTCCGTTTCGGTTGGATGGGCTGAAGCGTCAGACGTGCTGGCCGCCATTGATGAGAATTTCTGCGCCGTTGATGTAGCTCGACTGCTCCGAGCAGAGGAAGTAGATGGTCTGCGCCACCTCCGCCGTGGTGCCGAGCCGCCCGAGCGGGACCTGCGCTTCCACGAGTTCAGCGGTTCCGGGTGAAAGGATGGCGGTGTTGATTTCGCCGGGCGCTATGGCATTGGCGCGCACGCCGCGCGGCCCGAATTCATGCGCCAGCTCCCGTGTCAGCGCCGCAAGTCCCGCCTTCGATGCGGCATAGGCGACGCCGGCGAAAGGGTGCACCCGCGAGCCGACAATGGAGGTAACGTTGACGATGCAGCCTTTTGCCGCCTCCAGTTCCGGCAAAAGCGCACGGGCAAGAAGCGCCGTCGAGACGAGATTGACGTTTAGCACCCGCGTCCAAATCTCCGCCGTTGTGTCGGCAACGCCAAGGCGGCTACCGCCTTCGCCCTTCGGCGAGATTCCGGCATTGTTGACGAGTGCGGCCAGCTTTCCTTCCGGCAGGCGCGAGCGCACCTCGTCGGCCAGATCGTCGATGCGGGACAGGTCCTCCAGATCGGCCTGGATATGGCTTTCGCGCGCGGATGGCCAGCGGCATTCCTCCGAAAAGGGTTGCCGCGATACGGTCAGGATTCTCCAGCCTTTTTCCTGAAACAGCTTGACGGTGGCATGCCCTATTCCGCGGCTCGCACCAGTCAAAAGCATAAAAGGAACAGCCATGAAAGAACTCCTTTGCCATGCGAACCGTTGAGCCGGTCGCGCATTCAGCCCGCATGTTAGAGTGCTGCGACCCGCTGACAAGGGCTATTTTGTCGCGGTGCACGAATGGGAGCCGCGTTACGGGCTAATCCCATTTGATATAGGCCTTTCACCCGAAGGGAATATTTGAAGCCGGCCATTTGCTCATAAAATGCAATCTCCCGAATCTGTGATCCGTATTGGGAGGGGGACGAATGCGTATCGACATCATCGACACCGACGCCGGCTTCGAGGCGATCCGGCAAAACTGGGAAACGGTGTTCATGGCCGATCCCCATTCCCGACACTTCCTGTCCTGGGGCTGGCTGCGGGATTACATGCCGCGCCGCAAGCGCTGGTTCATCCTGGCGCTCAGGGAACGCCCCGAAGGCTCGCCCTATGTGGCATTTTTTCCGCTGCGCATCGTCACCGAACCGGACAAGAAAACCGGCCGCTTCCACGACAGCATAGTCATGGCTGGCAATGCCGCGGCGGATTACACCGGCTTCATCACTCTGCCGGAATATGAAAATAACGCGGTTGCCGGTTTCTGTTCCTATATTCGGCAGCAGAACTGGACCGAACTCAAGCTCGACTATCTTTCCGGCCCACCGGAGCGGCGCGACGCGATGATCCGCGCGCTTCAGGGGCCGCTCGTCATGTTCCGCGACAACATGCCGACTAACCCCTATAACATCAACAATTGCATCTGCCCGGTCGTGGCCCTGCCGGACACGTTCGACTCCTATCTCGACAGCCATATGAGCAGCCAGTCCCGGCAAAAGCTCCGGCGCTTCATGAGGAAGGTGGAAAGCGGTGACGAATACCGCATCACCTTCGCAACGAGAGAAACAATCAAGCGGGACATGGGCATCCTGTTCGATTTCTGGCGCATCCGCTGGGCGCCGCACAAGGGCAAGGAGCGCACCGAACTGTTGATCGGCGCAACACGGCAAATGCTGATGGATGTGTATATACGCGGCGATCTGGAAGTGCCGGTCCTGTGGTTCGGCGACCAGCCGCTCGGCGCGCTTGCCAATATCATCGACCGGCAGAAAAAATCGGTATTGTTCTACATTACCGGTCGTGACGAGAACTGGAAGACCCCCTCACCCGGCCTCGTGCTGCACGGACACTGCATCCGCAGGGCGATCGAACAGGGTTTCAAGACTTATGATTTCCTGCGAGGCAACGAGCCGTACAAATATTTCTTCGGCCCGGAGGAGCACAAGCTCAGCTGCACGCTGTTCCGCACCCGCTCGGGCGACAATCTCGGCGGCAAGCTCCACCCGCGCAGCATACGCTTCGTCTACGAAGAGGGTCTCAAACTTTATAAGACGGGCAAGAAGGCGGCCGCCAACATCGCCTTTTCCCAGGTGCTGGCAGCCGCGCCCGATCACCTTGGCGCACAATTCGGGCTGGCCAATCTGACCTTCGACCGCGGTGAATTCCGCGAAGCGGAAATCGCTTTCCTCGGTCTCCTCGGCAGCGGTCAGGACCCGGTTCTGCTTTGGATGCGCATAGGCGAAGCGCGGTTGGCGCAACGGCAATATCACGAGGCGTCCGAAGCATTCCGTCAGGTGACCAATCGCGCCCCCTTCCACCGCGAGGCGCTCTACAAATGCGCCGTGGCGCTGATTGCGGCCGAAAGAACGATGGAAGGCGCCGAAATCCTCGACAGATTGCAGCATTACCATTCTGACGACGCTACGCATCTGGAATATGCCGAAAAGGCGCGCGCAGCCCTTGCCCGGCTGGAACTGGGAAAGGCCAGGATTCCGCTGCCTGCCGATGTCATCACGCTGAGCGCCAGGCCAAAATCGACGGGCAAGCGCTGGCGTCCGCCAAAGGTTTTGCATTGAACGTAATGACCTGTAAGTTGCGGCAGAAAAAATCGGCCGGACGACTTGCAAGGGTTTTTTATGTTTCTGACCAACAAGGATATGCTTGACCTCATCGAGCTGCGCCATGATCTGCACCGCCATCCGGAAATTTCCGGCGAGGAGAAGGAAACAGCGCGGCGTATTCGCGATTTCCTCGAGCAGGCAAAACCGGATCGGATGTTCACCGATCTGGGTGGTCATGGCGTGGCAGCGGTCTATGACAGCGGCAAAAGCGGTCCGGTAGTCCTCATCCGCTCGGAACTCGACGCTCTGCCCATTCAGGAAAAAACCGACGCCGAATACCGCTCCGGCACAGATGGTAAGGGCCATCTTTGCGGCCATGACGGTCATTCCACCATTCTGACGGCGCTTGCACTTGGACTTTCCAGAAAGCGCCCGGAAACCGGCAGCGTCGTACTGCTCTACCAACCGGCAGAAGAGACAGGTGCGGGCGCGGCCGCCGTCATCGCCGATCCGCGCTTTGGCGAGATGAAGCCGGATTATTCCTTTTCTCTTCACAATCTTCCAGGCCTGCCATTCGGCCATGTCAGCGTGGTGGAAGGGCCGGTCAACTGCGCATCACGCGGCATCAAAATCCGCTTCTCCGGCAAGACCGCGCACGCCTCCTCACCGGAGCATGGCGTCTCGCCGATGCGGGCGATATCTGAGTTGATGCCGGCTTTGACCGATCTCGGTTCCGGCTTTCCACCGCAACCCGATTTTTCGATGGTGACAATCACCCATGCCGTGATGGGTGAAGCGGCCTTCGGCATTTCTCCGGCAGATGCGGAAATCTGGGCGACGCTCCGGACGCTGACAGACGACCGAATGGAAAAACTCTGCGCAGATGCGGAAGCGCTGGCAAAAAAGGTGGCCGAAGAACAGAAACTGACACTCGATATCGCCTATGACGATATTTTCCTGCATTGCGAAAATGCGCCGGAAGCCGTCGACCATATCCTGCGGGCGCTGACTGCAGAGAAAATTTCCCACGGTTCGGAAGGTTTGCCGATGCGAGCCTCCGAGGATTTCGGAAGGTTCCGCGCCGTCTCGTCATCGGCCATGTTCTTTTTGGGTGCAGGCAAGGACTATCCCAACCTGCACAATCCCGACTACGACTTTCCGGATGGGCTGATCGATATCGGCGCACGCATCTTCATGCGCATCATCCGCAACCTCACAGACGCGGGGTAAGCAGCGGCAGCCCATTGCCGCCCCACGCCATCAGCCGCCCTGGGGCCCTCTGCTCGGCCGGGCGGCACGGACAGCTGCCAGTCCCCTGATGCCCTCCTTATCGCCAATGGACGTCAGACTTTCGAAAATCTGCGCAGCATCGGCGTAGCGGTTCATGGCAAGATAGGAATAACCGCGCAATACCATGAGATCGGTGCGCTCATCGGCAAGCCGCGCACGCTGATCAAGCAGGAGAAGCGTTTCCGCATAACGTTTGGACTGGAAGGCGGAAACCGCTCTGTCGGCCAGGATTGAAACCTGCAACTCAGTCGCGCGCGGGCGGTCCATGCGCGATTTCGTCGCCGAGACAGCGGCATGGTCCGTCAGCCCCATGCGCAGATAGGCAAGGCTCTGGCCATAGGCCGCATCGCTTTTAACAGTCGACTGGCCACCGGCAATTGCGGATTCGAAAGCCTTCAGGGCTTCCGCCGGCCGGTTGGTCTCCATCAGGCACCAGCCGAGATCAAGCGCCTGCTGTGCGGGCAGGCGCTGGGGATCGGGATAGACCGCGCAGGAGCGTGGACGTGACGAGGCACTTACGGTCCTCTGCGTCTGCGCTGGCAGACGCGCCTGCTTGCGCGAAGGTTCCGGAGCCGGCTGCTGGACAGACGGCTGGGGCTGGCTATAAGCCACCACTGTCTCAGACTGCGGCGCATAGGGCGCGGGTGCCGTTGTCTGGGAAGCTGTGGCGACAGGCGGTGCGGTGACGGGCGCTATCTGCTGCGCGGACTGGTCCACCATACGTGCCGTTCCCACATCAGCGATGCGTTGCGAGCGGCTTGCCCATTGCTGCTGTATGCTGCGCAGACCGGCGAGATTGCGCAGATCGTGATAGCTGACTGCCATGCCATAGGCCGATGGTTCGTCATCGGCTTTCCAGCCAAGCGCAGTGCTGAACCATTGCAAGGCGAGCGGCGTCTGCCGGAAAGCAAGCGAATACCAGCCGAACTGCTGCGCGGTCGCCGCATCCTTGCGAGTTATTGTTTCAGCGGCGATGCGCTGCAACACATCCGGCGGAAGGACCACAGGCGGCTCAAGCGCCAGAAGATTGGCTGTCGCGGCAAGATAGGTCGCAAGCCCGTCGTCCGAAGCGGTGCGCCACTTATACATGACCTCCTCAGCTTCACGTGGCTCGTTGCGGTCGATCAGCGCCAGCGCCAACCCCTGCGAAGCAGACGCGCTGTCTTCCTCTTCCCGCGCCTTGCGAAACCACTTTTCCGCCTCCGCCATGTTCTTCTGGCGGATATTATACCAGCCGAGCAACAGGGCATCGCTTGCAAGCTTGTCGGTCTCGGCAAGCCTTTCAAGCCGCATCAGATAGGCGGAAGGAACGGAAATTCCCTCCTTCTCCCCTGCCTTCGCCACGAATTGGCGGGCGAGATCGTTCTTGACCGGTTCGAATTCCAGCTGACCGTCTGCGTTGGGCTTTTCCTTGGCAAGCAAATCGCCGATCATCTCCGCCGGCAAAAGCGCGGACGCCTTCTGCACCGTGGCGAGCCTGTCGCTTGGCGTCGTGCAATTGTTGAGAATGTAGAGATAGGCGTCGCGCGCCCGTCCCATGCGGTCGGTATTGGCAAACGCATCGGCAACCCGCCACAGGACATCCACCTCGCTACAGGTCAGCAGGCCGGGATTGCTGGCGGCCGCGTCCACCACTGTCGCATATTGCTTGAGATCGGAAGCGTTGACGAGCCGCTGGCGGGCCTCGGCGAGGGAAAGCATGCCGGTCAGATTGTCGGGAGGCTGCCAGCCGGGTTCCGCCTGCTGGCGGTCGGCGATCGCCTTTCTGACCTCGGCGTAACGGCCGTCGCTATAAAGCTGCCACATGGCATCGAGCCGGGGATCGCCGTTAACGGGAATGGCGAGCGGATCGGCAGGCGGTGTCCAGTTCGGATAGAGCGTGCGCAGCCTCGCGATTTCGGCCTGAAGGCGCTGGGTATCGCCCTTGGCCGCGAAATAGCGCAGCGCGCTGAGATCGACCTCGAGCATGTCTGATGACGCCGGCTGGGTCTGGCGGGGTGCGGGCGCCTGCGCCATTTGGGGCTGCGATATCTGTCCACCCGTCTGTGTCTGCGTAACCGGCGGTTGCGGATCAGTCGCCGGCACCGTTACCGCTGGCGTCACGGGTTGGGTTAGCTGCGCCATCTCGCGATTTTTAAGGAACGCGTTGATCTGGGCCGGATTGGCTGCCGCTGGAGAAACGCGCTGCGCCGCACGGTTGCCGCCAACCGCCGAAGTATGAATGTCCGATACACGTCCGAGAATGGTGTCGCGCCAGTGGAAGGCGGCGAGAGCAATCAGAAGCAGGATGAGAGCCGAGGTAGACAGCGGTTTGTTCATCGGCACTCCCCGTTATTCCTTGCCAGAAACGACAATGCCAGAAGATGCAATGTAGAAGGATAATAAAGCGTTGGCTGAAAGCCTTTCAGTTCGGCAGGCACAGCCGGGCCGCCGCCGGCGCAGGCTGCGAGCGCCGGAATGATGCGATAACCGGGATCCGACAGAACGTCCTTGACCGCGCCGCTCTTGAGATCGAAGGTTCCCGCAGCACCGCTTTCCAGCGTCATGCCGTTTTTCAGGCGGTCAAGCAGCTCCGGCGAGCCCATTT
The DNA here is from genome assembly GCF_000381165.1 of Agrobacterium sp. 10MFCol1.1. NCBI lineage: Bacteria > Pseudomonadati > Pseudomonadota > Alphaproteobacteria > Hyphomicrobiales > Rhizobiaceae > Agrobacterium > Agrobacterium sp. 10MFCol1.1. The sequence goes on from NZ_KB906073.1 coordinate 157,288, forward strand.
TCGCCCTTGCAAGATAAAGCGGAATCCGCACCGCATTGTAACCGAACTCGGGCGGAAACGCCGATGCCGGTTGCGGTTTCGTCTTCATCGACACCCAGTCGGCGGGCAGTTTCCTGTCGCTGAAAGCAAATGTGGCGATCTGCGCCACGCCGTCGTCGGCAAGCGCCTTCCAGAGTGGCGATGGTGCGACGAGATTGAGGACCGGAAATGCTTCGAAAATCAGATAGGAAGGATTGACCACCGGGCCGTCGCCCCGGTCAACCTCGCCAAAGCCGCTGGCGGCGGGCAAAAGCAGCGTTCGCCCGCCGCGCTGAACGACAGTCTTCTTGAGGACCGCCGATGCGATGGCCGCCGATGCCTCTGCATAGTCCTGCCGGTTCCACTGCGCGGCAGCCAGCGCCAGCGCGTAGGCAATCAGAATATCGCCATCCGTGGCATTGTTGATGTCAGTCACATGCGGTCTGGTGCGCGGGTCCCATTTCCACGCGGAGAGACCGTCGTCGCGCACCAGGAGTTCCGTGCGGGTAAAACTCCATATCAGCTCGAAGTCGGCAATGTTCTCTGAAAGAACGGCAAGCCACATGCCGTAACCCTGGCCTTCGCTGTGGCTGATATTGCCGTTACCGGTATCGATGATGCGCCCGCCGGGATCGAGAAACGCACTTTTATAGGCCGACCAGGCCTCAGGCGAGACAGATGCGGCGCGGGCAATCGAGATGCCTGAGATCAACGCCATCAGCGACACGCAGAAAATGCCGGCAAGTCTAAAAATCCCACGCCTCATCGGTGTCGCCCCATCATACGCAGCATCGCGAAGGTGGCAAAGCCCAGGAGCGACACGAACCCGATGAATGCCAGCGAATAGGAAAGAACATTGGAAGACAGCCAATTAGCAGCGATCAACCTCCAGTTCGAGAGGGAAAACGCCCGCGTGACATAGAAATACGGCTGCCCCACCTCGACCGTTTCGATCTTTTCTGCACCGGCATCGTAAGCTGCGACCCGCCCGGTGACGTCGCGCCAATGGTTTTCACGCACCATCGAAGACATGCCGTCACGAAGCTCCGCCGACGTCGGGGCGGTAGCCAGCGTCCAGACCCCTTCGCCGGAAGGGCTTAGACCCTGCACCAGCATGAAGGAGACATTGCCGGGCGGCGCATAGGGCTGCTCGGCCGCCGGCAGGAAACGCAGCGTATCGGAACTCAGATCGAAATTCCGCTTCATCCACTCCTCAAAGGAGGAAACCTGGCCTTGCCAGATGCCGCCGTCCACCCGCTCTCGCCAGTCATTAAAGAGGGTTTCGCTGTTCTGCGCAGGCGGCTGAACGCCCGTTCCCATTTTCCAGGATATCTGGCTGGAAGGGACAAGATTGAACTGGCTGATCAGCGATTGCGGGAACTGCGAAATCGTCCCGACGAACAGGGCGTCACGGTCGCCGATCACCAGCGGAGAGGCCACGGTCTCGACATTGATCGGATATCCCGCAGCGCTTGCCAGCCGGCTGACCAATGTCGCCGCCGCCGACATGGTGTCGTTATCGAAACGATCAAGCGACAGCGCGACGGGATTTGCGGCAAACCTGTAGGGCTGCCCGGCACCGGACATCGCGGCGAGATCCGGTTTGCGACCGATCTGCGCGTAATCGGGAATATGGATTTCCGATGTGTCGAACAGGGCAAAACGCGGGGTCGTACTGGCCGGCGCTCCCGGCGCGCAGACCTGATCCTGCGCCGTCATCAACACGGCCTCGATGGTGATCTTGTTCGGGCCAGGCTTGAAGTGGCGCATCGTCACATTGATGGGCAGATGCCGGAAAATGCCGCCACCATTGTTGGAGATCGGCACGGTCGAGGCGATCTCGTCATTGACGTAGATGTCTATATGGCTACCGGGCAGCACCTGCGAGGAATAGGCGGCATCGAGCAGCATGGCCGCCTCGCCATAGGCCGACGCATAAAAATCGGCGGGCATGCCGACGTAGAATTCGTTGCGGAAACGCCGTCCACCAAATTCGCTGCTCTCAAGCCCAAGCTCGGAAAGCGCGATGCGACGGTCCGACATGACGAGCGGTACATCCGGCGCATGCCAGCTGCGAGTGGAAAAGGTCGTTCTCTGGGCACCGGGCGTGCGCGCGATCGAGGAAAACAGCGTCTCAATCGCCGCCTGTACCGCCTGCGGGGTGGGACCGCTGACGAAGAGCGGCGAGAGGCCACCCGGTGCAGTGGTATCGAAGCCGGCAAAAGCACCCGCCGACGCCTCGGGCGGCACCGCGCCGGTGAAGCCGGCAATCTCGCGTGCGGTGCCGACAAGAACCACCAGCGTTCCCGCCTTGCGTTCGGCGGAGGGTGCTGCCACGAAACGGATCGTCTGGTTCGGCATCTGGGTTCGGAGTGCCAGAGCCTGAGAAAGGCGCAGCAGCGAATCTGCAAATGCCGGATTGCCGAGGGCAGGTGCAACGATCTCGATCGACGTTGCCGCCTTGGCGTCCGGACCGGTTGCCTGGATATCGTCGATATTGGTGAAGTTGCCCGCGACATCGGCGTTAAAGCCGATATAGGTATTTGCCGGATTAACATCGGTCCACAGATCATAAGTGGACTGGATTGTGCAATCGGTTCTGTGGCGCTGCTGCACGCCAAGCGTCACGACATTCGCGCCCACCTGCAGGACACCGGGTGGAATTTTCAAGGAAACATTGCCCTCACCGTCGGGCGCCTCAATGCGCGCCGTCTCCAGCGGAACATTGTTGAGGCTGACCTGGAAATTCGAGTCTTCCGGCGCGACCACGATGGCGTTCTGATAACCAATATTCAGCGAAACGGCGGCATTCACCTGCTCGGGCGTCAGATAAATGCTCCACTGCCGCCGATCCATTTCGCCGGAAAGGCTGAGCTTTTCGTACGGCAAGATATACCGGCGACGGCTATCCGCCGCGGGTGACGATGCCTGAACGGGTGCGGGTCTCGCCTGACCCTGCGGCGGCATGGATACGGGTGGCGTCAGCGGCCGCAGCGGCGGTTGCGGCGCAGGTGCGGGCTGCATTACCACAGGAGGCTGGCCCACTGCAGGCTGGGTCGATTGCTGGGCTGGCTGCGGCTGGCGCGGTACAGCTGGGGGAAGTGTCGGCGACGGCACGGGTGCCGGGGCTGTCTGTGCGGGCTTCTCCGGCGACATGTCGAAGGGTGAGGACTGCGCCATCGCACCGGTTGCGACGACACCCAACATCAGCGCTGTCAGTGAACTCCTGATCGTTTTACCGCCGTTCATTTTACAACTCCGGCAGGTTTGACGGTTTTGGAGGCGGGCCGGAGCGCCTTGGCCAGATAGAACAGGCCGCGCTGCGTCTGGAAGAGCGATATCGCCAGAAAGATCGCCGTGCCTCTGATGAGGCCGGGGTTCTTGCGGCGCACGCGCTGGAACTCGCTCCATTGCTCGGAATTGGCGAAGATCAGGTCGGCGATCAGGCGATGATCGATGGCGCGCTGCGGCGAGAATGTGCAGCCTATGGAAATGAAACCGTCGTTCCGGACCGTGCGGACCACATTGATGGTCATGGTTTCCGGCACGCCCTCGCTATGAGGCTTCACCCTAATGATCGCTGTCGTGTTCTTTTCGATAGCGGTGGTGCTGTCGAAAAGATTGATCAGCAGGCCATGCACCGACACGTTGTCAATGGAGGCCGGCACCCATGCGTCACTACCCTCAAGCTTGACCTCGCAGCGCCGCTTGACGGTGATGCGCCGCGACGCCGATTTTTCGCCGCGCTCGGAGACGACGCCAAGCGCACAGCCCGCGAAGATAAGGTTGAGCAGGTTCCAGCCGCCGACGACGAGTGTGACGTCCGCCTTGTATGGCTCGGCGTAGATGCGCCAGATGGCAAAGGCCATCGCAACCAGCAAAAGTGCGAAAATGACAAAGAACGGGCGGCTGATTTCCGAAAGCCGCGCCTCGGCGATGGATTCGTCCTTCGCCGTCACCTTGAAGGTCGGCTTGCCGGGATTGAAGATCACCGACACGACGGCTGGCAGAAGGTGGACCGTCTGCACATATTCGTAGAGTTCAGAAATCCACGGCCAGCGGAAGCTGCCATAGAGATAGTTCTGCATCATCAGGTTCACGAGCATATACGCGGCCGTATAAGCCAAAAACTCGCCGCCGGAAGCCACGAAAATCTGAAGATCGAAGAACAGGTAGAACAACGGCGCAAACAGGAAGATCGTGCGCGGGAACGGGAAAAGCCAGAACAGCGTCGACGACATGTAGCAAAGACGCTGCGTGAAGGAGAGACCACGGCGGAACAGAGGCTGGCGAAAGATCAGGATCTGCATCATGCCCTGCGCCCAGCGGCTGCGCTGGCCGATGAAGCTTGCGAAGGTGGCCGGTTGCAGCCCGGCGATCAGGGGCTTGTCGACATAGACGCTGTTCCAGCCGCGCGAATGCAGCGCGAGCGCCGTTTCGCAGTCCTCGGTGATGCTGACGCCGCTGAACCCTTCCGTATCCAGCAGTGCCTCGCGCCGCAGCACGGCGGCGGAACCACAGAAAAACGCGCCGTTCCACTTGTCGAGACCGCGCTGGATGATGCCGTAAAACATCTCGTTTTCGCTCGGCATCGTCTCGAAGGTGCGCAGATTGCGCTCGATCGGATCGGGATTGACGAAGAAGTGCGGCGTCTGCACCAGGAAGAGCCGGGGATCTTCCTCGAAATAGCCCACCGTTTCCAGAAGGAAATCGCGCGCCGGCGCATGGTCGGCGTCAAACACCGTCACCAGTTCGCCGGTGGAATGGGCGAGGCCGTTATTGAGATTTCCGGCCTTGGCGTGGACGTTGCGCTCGCGCGTCAGATAACGCACGTCGAGGTCCTCGCAAAGCTTCTTCAACTCCTCATGGCGGCGCTGTGCCGCCTGCGCCTCGACGATATTGCTGGCATTGCGCTTCTGCACCGAGCCGCCGTCGTCCAACAGCCAGACGGTGAACTTGTCGGCCGGGTAATCCATGTTCTTGGCCGCCGCCAGCGTATTGGCGAGAAGCTCCGCGTCCTCGTTGTAACTCGGCACGAAAACATCGACCGTCGGCCGGTAATCGGGCGAGCCAGGCCGGGTCTTGCGGGAAGGCAGCGGCATCGACACGATGACGAGGCTGAGACCCAGCATCACGACGCTGTACATTTCAGCGAGATAAAGCAGAAAGCCGGGAATGAAGTTTTCGAGCTGGTTGACGGGCGGCAGCGTGCTCGTGGTGCGCCAATAGACATAGCGAAGCACGATGGCCGTGCCGAAACCAAGCGCCACGAGCCGCCAGGCTCCCTGCCCGTTGAAACTCTTTATTGTAGCGAGAAGTACGAGCGAGATCGCCGTGGCGACCAGGTGCGTCTGCAGGCTGACCGGCATCGTGACGATGGCCAGAACGCAAAGCGACACAAGAAACCAGACAATGATTGTGATGGCCTTGTTCATCCCGAAACTTTCCGCTCTCTTCCCCGCCCGGAATTTTTACCGGGATCTTTTGCAATGCCCTCTTCTGCTGTTGCTCCAGCCATCACCTGCATCCCGGAGGCGCTGCCGAACCGGACAGACATGTGGGCGACGGAATAGCCACCTGCGGAACCTGCGTCGGCTGCTGGCTCTCCACCTGCACGCTGGCCGCGCGCCTGCCGACTACAGCAGGCCTTGCGGGCTGGGCGGGCGCGCCAACGGATGCGGGTGACGGAATACTGACTGCCGCCACCGGCGGTAGCGGCTGCGCCGTCGGCTGAACAGGCGTGACGGGTACGGCAGCACGGCGCACGGGTTGCAATGGTATGCTCGCAGTCACTTCACTGCCGGGCCGCATCGGCACCTCATTGGTCTTCATGGGATAGACCGGATGGCCCGGCCGCCCAAGGTTCTGATCCACCGCCTGCGGCGTGCCATAGGGGTTCCAGCTTTGCGAGGCATAGGTGCCGGTGATCGTGTAATTATACATGACCGTCAGAAGCTGCTCGACGCTTGCCCCCGACTGGCAGAGGCGCAGTCGCACCTTGATACGCCCCAGGTTGCGGAAATCCTGCCGCATGCTTTCGGGTGAGCGGATGTCCTGCCAGCCATAAAGGCAGGTATCGCTGCCCCGGCCCTTGCCGGCCGCATAAGAAAAGGCGCCGTAACCGTTCTGCAGATAATTCGCCGACATGACGATGTTCTCACCCGGAAACTCCGAGCGGATTTCCCGCGCGACGGAGGATGCCTTAAAGCCGGAGAAAGTCAAAGCATCGCGATCAGTGTCGCCGGCTTGCTGCGGACCGAAGAACTCGGCCTTGATGTAGTTCTGTCCGGGCGTAGCGGCTTCGGCGCGCAATACGACCTGCTGTGCCACGGCATTGGAGTAGGTGCGATTGACTACGGTGACGATTTCCGGACCGCCGGGCGGTGGGAAAACCAGTGCTTCGGACGCAGACAACATCTTTGCGCCCCCGAACGACCTGACGCCCGAGGGAGTATTGCAGCCCGAAAGAACTGCAATAGAGAATAGCAATGAAGTAAAGGCAGAAAATTTCACTGCCCCGTGCCCCTTTATTTCCCCAAGCCCTAACAGGTTAAAAGGAGACCGAATCACTAATGACCAGACCATTGTTACGAAATACTGGAGGCAGGCGAATAAGCAATATCAAATTTATATTGTAATTTCTGATGCTTTGTGGCCTCCGAATCGTTTCGGATCCCTTCTTTGCCGGACGAGACGACGGAACCAAATCGCGCTGGTGCGGGTTCGCTCGGCGTGAGGTCGATATTTTTACGGTTGCAGCGCAATATGTCCCATGGTCTACTTGCGTCTATAATGACGTATTTTTATTGATCACTTTTTTCATTCAACTGTAAAAACAGAGAGTTGACGCATGACTGTGCAATTTCCGAGTATCGTTCAGGCGCTGGCCGAAGAGATCGGAACCTTACGGAAATGGCTTGAAGAGGACGCACTGCCGCTGTGGTGGGAGGTTGGCTCCGCCCGTCCGGACGGCGGTTTTTACGAGCGCCTCGGCCAGGATGCGAAACCGGTTTTTTCTGATGACCGCCGCGCCCGCGTGCAGCCTCGTCAGGCCTATTGTTTCGCTGCCGCCGGCCAGAACGGCTGGCAGGGTCCGTGGAAGGATGCGTTGCTGCATGGGTTGAGCTGGTTCGAAAAGGTCTATCGCCTCGATAACGGCCTTTACGGCAACCTCGCCGACCAGACCGGCAAGCTGATCGATCCGTCCTTCGATCTCTACAATCAGGCTTTCGCGCTTTTCGCCGCAGCACAGACGGCCGCAGCCCTTCCCGACCGCAAGGACGAGATGCGTGCCCGGGCGCTCGAGATCCTCGCCGTCCTCAATCGCGACTACAAACACCCCGTCGCCGGCTTTGAGGAAGCGAACCCGCCGCGCACGCCGCTGTGCTCCAATCCGCATATGCATCTTTTCGAGGCGATGCTTGCCTGGGAAGTGCAGGACCCCGAAGGTCCATGGACCGCGCTGGCCGATGAGATCGCCGGCCTTGCACTCACCCGCTTCATCGATGGCAGCAATGGCGGGCTACGCGAATTCTTCGGCCATGACTGGATGCCGTTTGAAGGCGAGAAGGGCCGCATCATGGAGCCCGGTCACCAGTTCGAATGGGCCTGGCTTCTGGTGCGCTGGGGCAGCCTGCGCAACAATGACGAGGCAATCGCCAAGGCCAAGCGCATGTTCGAGATCGGCGAAGCGCATGGCATCTGCCCACGCCGCAAGGTCGCGATCATGAGCTTGTACGATGATTTTTCGGAACATGACGGGCTGGCACGGCTCTGGCCGCAGACGGAATGGCTGAAGGCAGCCTTGCGCCTTGCCAGCGTGACCATTGGTGAAGAAAGACAGCGTTATCTTGCCTCGGGCCTGAGGGCCATCGGCGCGCTGCAGCCTTTCCTCGACACACCGGTCAAAGGACTTTGGTTCGACAAATGGCCGGCCGACAAGCCGATGCTGGACGAACCGGCACCGGCCAGCACTTTCTACCACATCGTCTGCGCCATCTATGAGGCCGAGGCCGTACTCGCCTCCAGCCATTAGAGTCCGGGCGGGCGAGCGGGCCGGGCGTCCGCTCTACCCGCTCCAGCCTCAGTTAAGCCGCGCCGGGCGCACAACGCGCCAGTCGGGCTTGCCGAGATTGTGCGGCCATGGGTGCACGTCCTTGTCGTTGAAATAGACGACCTCTTCCAGCTTGGGAAAATCCGCCTGTTTGAGCGTCACGTCGTTCATCCATGGACGGACGTAGGAATCGCCGCCTTCATAACCCAGTTCAGCAACCCAGACCGGTTTATTGAAGGTTTCGACAAGCCCATAGCCCTTGCGCAGTAGATCGGTGAACTTCTGCGGCCCGCCATATTCGATCTTGTCATAGTCCTCGAGACCGAAGACCGAGAGACCGACCAGGTCCGCGTAATTGTCACCAGGATAGTAAGCGCGCAGACCGTCGAGACCTTTCGGCGACCACATCACCTTGACGCCGGGGACCGCCTTGCGGGTCATGTCCACCATGCGTTTGTAGGCCGTGATATAGTCCTGCGGGTTCCAGCCCGACCACGAGAAGCGGCCGGATGTGTCTTCCATTTCCTGTCCCCAACGCAGGATCAGCGGGCTCTTCATTGCGGACATGCGTGCGGCGATCGCCTGCATGTTCTTGTCGTAGTCGCCTCCCATCACCTTGCGACGCAACTCGTCGGAGGTGAGCCGCCAGTTGACGTCCCATGACCAGGGTTCGACCGTGATCAACACATTACGCTTGCGCTCCAGAGCATAGGCATCTGCGAGCGCGAGGCTGTCGAGATCCACGTCCTCCCAGGGCAGGAACAGATGTTCCGTCGCCACCCCGGTCTGGCCGGTGAAATCGCCGTGCGGATCGTAGGCGCCGAAGCGTATACCATCCGCGTGCAATGTCGGACGTTTGTCGGCAAGCGTCTTCATGCCCGTGGAGCCCATGGGCGCGACCCCCTGGGCATCCAGTTTGAATATGGGGTACATGCTGGCTGAAGCAGCAACAGCAGCCCCGCTTGCAAAGAGCAGTCTTCTTCTTGTTATTTGCATGACACTTTCCTCCTACCTCGTCGCAGTCATCGCCTTGCCATAGGCGGCGATTTGCGGGGTGACGTCGTCCTTGCGGACAAGTTTCAGGAATTCATCTCCGGGCCGTGGCGGATTATGCCGGAAGACGTACCAGGGGCCGCCCTGCTTGCGCTGGTAAAGCACCTGACCGATGCGACCGTGGTCGAAACACGTGTCTGCCTTGCCGTTTCCGGCATCGGTTTTCCAGGTAGCTCGCATGCACAGCGTACCTTTGGCATCGACAGTCCAGCGGCCTTCACCGACGGCCTTCTTGCCTTTCTCTTCAGTCAGGGCGATGAACTTGCGGCCATCGGCGATGAAGCGTCCGCCACCAGTCTCCCATTTCCAGGTCTTGTCGTAATACATATCTACGACTTCGCTGGTCCGGAGCGGTTTCGGCGTCTTCGTGCCGCCCGCGGCGTGGACGGCACTTGGCGCGATCACCGCAAGGCAGAGTACGAAAGCGGAGAACCCGCATTTGCTTATTGTTGTTCTCATCACAGCCTCCTCCTTCTATTGTCCGACCCTATTGTCGGCCAGCATGATTTCTCCGGTTGTCATGACCGGTGGCGGCACCATGGGCTCCGCCTGCATGTTTCGAATTCCGGGCATTCCCGGCAGTACGATGCGCAGTTTCAGACGCACCGATCTCGCTCCCTCCACGCCAGCACCGGCCACGGTGAACCGCGTTTCGGTGAAGCTGACATAGGGTTGCCCGTGCGACAGGGCCTCCAGCCCACCAATCGCATGGGAGCTGAGTTCCGCGGCACTACCTGCCACAAGCAGTAACGAACAGGCGGCAACCGTCGCCCCACCGCGCAATGCCGGCAGCCGTGGCAAGCCGTTTTCCATGGTGTGTCGGACGAGAAGAAAAACCGAAAGGCCCGCGTAGATCGCCACATTGATCGCGGCGAAGACGAAGAAACCTTCCGCAGCGTTTTCACGCGGCGCCAGCACCATTGCGAGAAGGCTTAGTGCCGCCAGAACCATGTAAGGCGCGATTACACGCAGCGGCAGCGGCGGTTTTGCCTGCGTGCCCTTGGGTGTAATGCGAAAGTCGACAAAATCACCACGGATCGTATCGCGTATCGCCGCAAGCACACCCATCAACGACCAGGGCCAGCGCAGGAACAGAAACACGATGGCTTCCCACCCGAAGAGTTTCGCATCATGCGGGCGAAAGGCCCCCGTGGCCCGCCAGAAAAAGGCGAACACGATCATGATGAGCGAAATCGGCAGGAAATGCGCCAGAAACACTGGATAGGAGGCATTGACGAGTACCTGGCCGCTCAACAGTGCAAAAGCGGGAAGCACGAACATCAGTGCCATGAAGCCGGAAAACAGGGGATACCAGAGCTGTGAAAACAGGAACTGGAATTTCAACCGCAAGGGAAGCTTCGGCACGTAATGCCGCGAATATTGCAAGAGGATGGTCATCAGACTGCGTGACCACTGGAATTCCTGCACCACGAGATCGGTAAAAGTCACCGGCCCGTCGCCATGCGCGATTGCGTTGACGGCATGGACGCCGCGCCAGCCGCCCGCATTCATCAAAAGCGTGGTGGAATGGTCCTCGGCAAGCTCGGGTCCCAGACCGCCCACCTCACGCAGGGCTTTGGTGCGCACGGCATAATGCGAGCCGATACAAAGCGGCGCCCAGCTGTTGTTGTAACCCAGCTGCAGGGCGCCGTGCAGGCTTGCCTCGGCATAAAGCCTGCCACGCGCAGCCCAGCTTTCCTTTGCATTGGCATCGCAGATGCTTGGTGCGGAGACATATCCAACCGCCGGATCGGCGAAAGGACGGATGATTTCACTCAGATAGTCCGGTTCCGGAACGTGATCGGCGTCGAATTGCGCGACGAAATCATAACGCTCATACCCGTAATGATCGTAGAAATAAGCGAGATTGCCTTCCTTGCAACGGGTGCGGCGAGGCCATGTCTTGCGGTGATAATCGACGACACCCTTCCGCGTCGAAACGAAAACACCGTGCGCGCCGCACCATTTCAACGTTTGCGCATCCGGGTCCTCATCCGCAAGCCACACGTCGAATTCCAGGCCCTTCTGCTCCAGCATGGCCTGCAGCGTCTTTTGTACTACGGCAAAAGGCTCCGATGGCGCCTTGGTTACAACCATCGCCACCCTGCCCTGCGGCAGAGGAGAGCGCCGGTCGACGACCCTGGCGTTCAGGAAGATGAAGATGAAATAGGACGGCAGAAGCGTGATCCACGCGAGCGTTACCGTAACGACCGTAAAATACGGCCAGTCGATGACCCGATCCCGGTCCAGCCACCAGATCCAGAAATAGGCAAGCGTCACCAGCCAACCGCCAATTCCGAGACGATAGGCCATGCGGTTCCAGCCGGTGAAGACGGGCAGCATTCGCAATTGCCCCGCGACGGGACGCGATGATGGTAAGGAAGGGGTAGAGCGAGCTTTCATGACAGCACCTCCAGCCCGAAGCCGGGACCAGCCGTGCGGATGATGGTGTCTATATCGGAGCGCTTCGGCGCAAAGCCGAGGGTCGCCCTCGCTCTTTCTATGTCGGCGAACAGGGCGGGCGGATCACCGGCGCGCCTTGCGCCGAAATGCACCGGCACTTCCTGTCCCGTGACGCGATGGATCGCGCGGATGATATCCCCGACCGATGTGCCGTGGCCGGAGCCGAGATTGACACGCAGGGTCTCGCCGCCATCGGAAAGATAGTTGACGGCGGCCACATGGGCATCAGCCAGATCGCTGACATGGATGTAGTCGCGGATACAGGTGCCGTCGCTGGTGTCGTAATCCTGGCCGAATACATCAAGTTGCGGCAGCCGCGAGGCGGCAGCCATCAGTGCCCGGGGGATCAGATGGGTTTCCGGCTCGTGGCGTTCGTAAAGTTCGCCATCCGGGTCGGCACCCGCCGCATTGAAGTAGCGCAGCGCGACGAAACGCATGCCATAGGCGGCAGCGTAATCATCGAGCGCCATTTCGAAAATCAGCTTCGTACGACCGTAGGGATTGACCGGCATCTGCGCCGTTTCCTCGCGGATCGGTAATTGCGGCGGCACGCCATAGGTGGCGCAGCTGGAGGAAAATACCAGCCCGCCGATATTCTGGTCGAGACAGGCATCTAGAAGCGCCAGACTGCCGCCGACATTGTTGCGGTAATATTTGCGCGGATCCTCGACGGATTCGCCGACATAGGCATTTGCGGCGCAATGGATGACGAAGGCTGGCGAGAACTCCTTGAGCGTGGCCTTCAAGAGACTACGATCGAGAATGTCGCCTTCAATGAAGGGACCCCAGCGAACTGAATCCGCGTGACCCGTCGAGAGATTATCGTAAGCAATGGGCTTGAAGCCGGAATGCGCCAGCGCCTTGCAGATGTGGCTGCCTATGAATCCGGCCCCGCCCGTGACGAGGATTGTACGGGACATCTCATACGGCCTCCGCAACCTTCTTGCCGGCCAGCAGCGCATCGAAATAGACGATGGTTTTCTCCAGACCGGTTTCGAGCGGTACGCGCGGTTGCCATCTGAGCATTTCCTTGGCACGCGAAATATCGGGACGGCGCTGCTGCGGATCATCGATCGCGGCGGGCAGATGCACGATGCGCGAGCGGGAATTCGTCATGCGGATGACGATATCGGCCAGTTGCCGCACCGGAATTTCGCTCGGGTTGCCGAGATTGATCGGTCCGGTGCAATCCTTCGGCTTGGCTGAAAAACGCAGGAACCCGTCGATCAGATCATCGACGTAGCAGAAGGAGCGCGTCTGGCTGCCGTCGCCATAAATGGTGATGTCCGAACCCTTCAGCGCCTGGACGATGAAGTTGGAGACCACCCGCCCGTCATCGGGGCGCATGCGCGGCCCATAGGTGTTGAAGATGCGCCCAACCTTGATATCGACGCCATAAAAGCGGTGATAATCGAAAAAAAGCGTTTCGGCGCTGCGCTTGCCCTCATCGTAGCAGGCTCGCGGCCCGATTGTATTTACGTTGCCGAAATAGCTTTCCGGCTGCGGATTGACGAGCGGGTCGCCATAGACTTCCGATGTCGAGGATTGCACCACGGTTGCACCGCATCTGCGAGCGACTTCGAGAACGTTGACCGCGCCGAGCACATTGGTAAGCAGGGTGCCGACTGGATCACGCTGGTAGTCCGGCGGCGAGGCCGGCGACGCGAAGTTGAAGATCAGCGAGACGTCTATGTCATAGGGCTTGCGGACATCATGCTCGACCATCAAAAACCGCTTGTTGGCTTGCAAATGCTCAACATTCACGGTCCGTCCAGTCGAAAGATCGTCGAGACAGATCACCTCATGACCGCAAGCCAACAGACGTTCGCAAAGATGGGAGCCAAGGAAACCAGCCCCGCCGTTGACCAGAACGCGCTGGCCTGGCCGCCACTCGGAATAGATTGTAGCGCCGTTGTCATGGTCGTTGGGAACGAAATTACGCATTACACACTCCTCCCAATGAGGAACCAGCCCGGCTGATTCGACTTGAACTAGATCAAACTCCAGATTGCAGGATATTTCGAATGTCACCTCCGGTTTTTATTTCTTCTGGAGGTTTTAATATTTGGATTCGGTATATTTCAACTTTTATGATAGGCGCGTCATAAAACAGGTCAACTTTATTTTATCGAAATATTACAATTGATTACCCCGAATTACTCGTATTAATCACTCGATTTAATACTTTTTAACTACGCCTCCATTATGCCTTTCTTATTGAGCATTAGCGCAAGCTTCGCTCAACCAGTCGGGACTATTCTGGTTTTGTAAGGCTCGGTCCACCGGGGCAAAACCACCCGGCGAGATGCGACAGCTAGTCGATTTCAGGGGACATACATCATGAATGAAATGCCTTATTCCCATAACAGCAAAGCGGCCCGCCGCTGTCGTTTTGCACTTGTTGCCGCCGCACTTGCGACGTTCACTTTCGCAACGGCCTCGTGCTCCGTCGTTGAAGATGCCGTTCTGATCAAGACCGCATCTGCTAATACGGCGACGATCAAGAGCCGGGTTACTCCAGCCAAGGCGTCCTACGGCTATGACAAGACAGGCAACGCAGCCGTCACGCTTGTTGCCGATACTTACGACACACCGACGATATCGCCGCGGCATTCCTATTCCGGTTCTTCTCCCTATATCTGCTCACCGAGCGGATTTGGTCAGAAGTCCCGCTGTTTCCTGAGGCCCTGAGCCTCAGGCATAACCTCTGCTTGAAACTGGCGTCATTGCGGCATCAGGCCCGCCAGATGTTCAGTTTCTCCAGCCGGAGATAGCCGCGTCGTCGTCCTTGTGAAAGAAGCGCGACGCTGCCTCCGTTCGGTTGCGCACATTCATCTTCTTATAGATGTTGCGAACGTGCACCTTCACGGTATTCTCGGACAGGTGAAGCCGGTCGGCGATGATCTTGTTTTGCGTTCCCTTGCAAAGCAGGTCGAGGATCTGCACCTCGCGCGTCGTCAGCGCCGCCATTTCACTCTTGCTGACGGCAAGAGCGTCGGCGCGGTTGGCAATCACGGCGTTGCTTTGAACGCTTTTGCCGTTCACGGCCTGGGAATAGGGGGTGAGCTTGCCGAGAAGGGCAGCGGGAAAATGCTCCCCGCCCTTCATGAGGAGATCAACCGCCGCCATGAAAACGTCGAGCCGCAGATTAAGCGGCAGCACGCCATCAATGATACGCATCCCCACCAGTTGCTTCAGCGGCTCCTCAAACTTGTCGATGGTTTCGACGACAAGTGCAATTGGGGCATCCGGATGCTTTTCGCGGACCGCCGAAAGAACGCTATGAAGCCGCTCGCCCGACATGCGGTACGGCAGGACCAGCCGGACATCGGCGCCATAGTCATCGTCGATCGTTGCCGACGACATAACGCTCATCACAGCGAATGTAGGGAACTTTTTGCCCAGCGCCTCCACGAGGCACTCGGAAAACAGGTCCGGATCCGCGATGATCAATAAAGTTCCATTTACAGGCGCAACGGCTCCACTTTGTTTTGCCGCATAATCTGAAGTTCCCATGAACATCGACGTCTCCCCTAAAGCGCTACGCATTACGTTCTTTTTGGTTGTGTGCTCTGTCATTCGCCGGGATACCCCTAGAAACAAATGGGGCAACTCCCGCTTCACGCCATGTCAACTATCATTAATTACCCGTTAATTAAGGAGGCTAATACGAAAAGCTGTGCAAAGAAATGGCCCAAATGGGTTATTTCTTGCAATTGACGTACAAAATTGGTTACGCCCGTAATGAATCGTTGAGCCCGGAACCAGTGTAAAAACAAACACATCGGAAAAGCTTTCGCTCCGGTTTTGCAATCCGGGAAAATATAACTTTTGGTTGATATCCCTTTACATACCTGCCCGGCAAACGAACTTCCGGAATGTGCCATTTCGGGATAGGGACCCTTCTCACCGCCATTGACTATATTTTTAGAAAAAGCAGCTTTTCCCGGCCTGAGCGCAATTATTTGCGTCTGAACCGGCTGCAAATCTCCATGCGACCGCCTTCCGACATATATATTGGTGGTAAGGGTGCCGATATGTTTAGCCCGAATTGATAGCTAGGAAGCGCGATTTTTCTGCTGCACAGTCTGACCGTCGCTGCAAACAGTGACCGATGGAAAGACAACCCCGGCCTTTGACGTGTGTTTGCAAACGCCGGTTCCTTTTCAAGACATAACGAAAGCAAAAAGACGAAGCCACCGCGCTCCCAACGGAGCGAGGAACGGATTTGTGCGCCTTAATACCGAGTAGCGCACAAGGGCTGAACGAGAAGAGCCCGGTTACGGGCCGATGCCAAGCCGCAGATGAGACGTACCGAGTGCATCTGCAGAACATCAATCTTTGTGCAACGCGGAGCAAGCGCGAAAAAATCCCGTTTTAGATGAGAGGGATTTCGAAAGCTGCTCCGAGCTTTTTCGGAGGAAATCGACATGGGTTACAATCCACAGCCTGCGGGCGACGACATCACCAAGATTGGCGCGCTTTCGGAGGGTTTCGCCAACACCTCGACCAATGACGCAAAGGTGGACGACAGCAACGTCGGCACCGCAAACGGTGAAAACCGCAACAACGACAACAGCGACAACAGCACCAATGTGGATGTTGACGCCAAAATCGACGTTGCAGTGGGCAACGGCGACAATCGCGACAACGACTATGACTGGAGCTATGACAGCAAGTCTTACAGCGACAACGATACGACCGTAAAGACGAGCACCGAAACCAGCACCGAAATCAAGACCGATTACGACTGGAGCTATGAAAGCAAGTCGTACAGCGACAACGACACCAACGTGAAGACGGTCACGGATACGGACACCAAGACCTTCTCCTATTCCGACGACGACACGACAACAACAACAACGACGACTTCCGACAGCTTCAACTCCGCTGACAGTTTCTACAAGTCGGATGACGACTTCGGCAACATCGCCGGCGTCAAGGATGTCGGCAATCTCGGCATCGCTGGCGGAGACCTCACCTTTAACCTCGGTGACGACTTCTCCTTCACACTTGATGTCGACAATATCCTCAACAGCTCGCTCAACGGCGAAGGCAACGACACGGGCTTCAGCCTTGTGCAGGCCAACCACCTGGCGGATCAGGATCAGGCCTGGGATGTCAGGATGGACAA
Source organism: Agrobacterium sp. 10MFCol1.1 (assembly GCF_000381165.1). NCBI lineage: Bacteria > Pseudomonadati > Pseudomonadota > Alphaproteobacteria > Hyphomicrobiales > Rhizobiaceae > Agrobacterium > Agrobacterium sp. 10MFCol1.1. The sequence continues at coordinate 174,009 of NZ_KB906073.1, forward strand.
TGGTGGTGCACAGAACCACCTGAGCGCGAATGCCGGCGACGCCTTTGGCGCAGAAGGCATGGACGGCAAGGGATGGGACCTCAAGGCTGGCGACGACGCTTCGGGTACCAGCACTGCAGATGCGTCGGCTATCCTTGCAAACTCCGGCTTCCATCTGGAACTGGTGCAGGGCGCCAACATGCTCTCCAATGCCGTTGATATCTCGGTCACAGGCGGTAACTCGCATGTTTCCGATACCGGCGAGGACAGCGGCTCCTGACGAGTACCTCTCTATGAAAAAAGCTGCACCGGCATTCGCCGGTGCAGTTTGCGGTTGAAGGACCGGGTTTGCGCGAAGACGAAGCACCGCCTCTTGGACGTGTGCCGCCCGCCGCCCAGGCTCTGCCGCGATGATCAGGGAGGGACCTGCAATGCAAATCGACAGAATTTCAGACATGATTGCGCATTTCATCGGCCTGTTCGACACGGTGATCGAGGAAGCGCGTCTAAGAAGCAACTATGCCGAAGGCACAGCACACGCGAACCAAGACCGGTTGTCGGATGATGACGCGGCAAGACTGCTAGACAAGAACTACGACTTGCAGCTTCAGGATTACGATCCCGGCGTTAAATATCGCGCCGGCTATTACGACTTCGACTATCTGCAACCGCATTTCGCCCGCATGGTCGAACACGACATGCAGCAGCTTGCAAATGCGATACCGGTCGATATGTCAGCGGCGCATTTCCGTTTTCCGGGCAGTGTCTCCTTTGAGCAAGAACGCGAACTGGTGGTTCACACCGGCCCTGGCTCGGTTATCGCCCATATCACTCAGGTCAATATTCTTCAGGACGACGACTATCTGAACATGACGGACGGCCCCAATGTGGCGCGCGACACCAGTTTCGTGACCCAGCGCACCGTCGAGTTCCATAACGAAGCAGCCGTCTTCACGCCCTTTTCCGTTTTCCAGCGCACCGACAGCTACGACGCGTTGCAGGCGCTCGCCAAATCAGCACATGATTATATCGACCATGCACGCGAAAATGACGTGACGTCCCTTGGAACCGGCGCTGAACAGGATTTCGTTCTCGCTGGCAATGACATCAACGGCCTCTACATCAATGGCTCCATGGCAAGCGAAAAGCCAACGCTCGACGACTTCATGCCGGATCGTGGCATTGCCAAGCCCGCTGAAGAGCCGGAAAAGAGCGATGTTTCGCTGCATGAGGATAGCCCCGCCGGAAACAGCCTCGATGTGGCTGCCGGCGCAAATGTCGTCGCCAACATAGCAACGCTGGTCAATACTGCCGTCATGGCCTCCGTCACCACCGTCATGGGCGATTATCACCAGATCGACGCAATCACCCAGGCCTATGTCTATAGCGACCGCGATGAGGTCGATTCCGTTTTCACGCAGTCCGAAGACCATGACGCAACCGCCGCCTACAATATTGCGACCTTCTCACGCAGTGTCTATCCGGGTGCGGAAAGCGCCGACAGCAGTCACGATAGTGGTGAAACGCCAATATTTCCCACTGCCTGGCGTGTCAGCGTCCTCGAGGGAGACGTGTCCTTCGTCCACTGGATCGAGCAGTACCAGTTCATCAGCGACAACGACACACTGACGGTTACCTCTTCAGGTGCCAGCGTCAGCTTGCTGAGCGGTGGCAACGCTGCCCTCAACATCGCCAATTTCCTCGGCATCGGCATGCAGTACGATCTGGTCATCGTCGGCGGCAATGTGCTGGACATGAACCTCATCAGCCAGATCGCCGTGCTTTACGACAATGACTGGATCCGCGCCAACCCCGACGCGCCTGAGGGTGCCACCGTTCAGTCCGGCAACAACCTGTTGTGGAACGACGCCAGCATCCACAATGTCGGTAGCAACGACCGTTTCGAAACCATGCCGGACTATATGGCGCAGACGGTGAAAGCGATTAACGAGCGTGATCCGAACATGCCGGACGCGCTTGCCCACGATGCCAATTTTGCGGGCTATCAGGGGATCAACGTCCTTTACATCACTGGCAATCTTTATGACGTCAGCATCATCAAACAGGTGAGCGTGCTGGGCGATTCCGACTATGTGACGCAGGCAGCAGCAAAGATTCTCGAAAACAACGAGAACGTCACGATCCATATCGATACCGGCAGCAACGCCGTCATCAATCTCGCGCAGATTATCGATTACGACAGCTTCGGTTCCACCACCTACGTCGCAGGCGGGCTTTATTCGGATGCTATCCTTATACAGGGCGGCATCATCGAAAACGATGCATCGCAACCGGGTCACCAAGGCCAGCAGCTGGCAAACGAAGTGATCGCGTTTCTGCACGACGATCCCGCCACCATTCAGAATGAATCCGATGGCGTCATCAACGCCGGTCACGACATGTCGTGGTCCAGCGCGCATTCATCCGACGTCATGCAGGCGGTCACTGCATAGGTTTTGACAGGCGGAGAGAAACGCCCCCGCCAAAGCCGCAGAAACCGCGAGATCACCGAGGGGATTAATAAAAAAATGGATCATATTTCAAGAAAAACCATTACCGCCGGGCACTCGCTGGACTTGCCGCTGGATCAGGATGCGGAAGACAGCAAGCTGACTGATGCCTGCATTTCGGCCATAAACGAGGCCGTCGAAAACCTGCGCCATCTGTCCGGCGCGGAACCGAGCGCGAAAGCAGCCCCGCCCTCCCCTGAGATCACACCGCCCCGGCCCCTTCCGCAACATTCCCCATACGCCGAACAACCGCAAATGCGTGACGTTCCGCAGGAAAGGCCAGTGCCGCCGCAGCAAGACCGGCGCCCCGCCTCACCGCCGGAGCCGGAAGCAAAGGTGGACAATACCGAGCTGAAAAGCGCACCCGACCTGCCCTTCGTCAAGACCATCGACAATAATGACGGGCCTATCCGAGAAAACGAGCGCCGTCCGGTGACGGGCGGCGGCGGCAACGGCAAGGAGCCGACGGAGAATGGCGGTGGTGGCGGAGGAGGCGGCGGAAGCCAGAGCGGCTTCCACAAGCGCAGTGAACCCGTCAATTTCGCCGCCAGCCTCGCCAAGGGCATCGCCGCGATACGGCGCAACATGGCGATCGTGATGCTGTTCACCATCGCCATCAACGTTCTGCTGCTTGCCATCCCGCTCTATCTGTTTCAAATCTCGGACCGGGTCCTGACAAGCCGCTCCATGGATACCCTCGTCATGCTGACGGTCGCCGTTCTCGGCGCGGTTCTGTTGCAAGCCTTCATGGACGCCATCCGGCGCTTCATCCTGATGCGCACCGCTGTCGAGCTTGAAGTGCAGCTTGGAGCGCCGATTCTGTCGGCTGCGGCCCGTGCCTCCCTGCATGGCAGCGGCAAGGACTACCAGATCCTGCAGGACCTGCAGCAGCTGCGTTCCTTCATTACCTCCGGCACCCTGATCGCCTTTCTCGATGCGCCGTTGATGCCCCTCTTCATCGTGGTGGTCTATCTTGTACATCCGCATCTCGGCATCATCATCATGGTCTGCTGCGCGGTGCTGTTCATCATAGCCTGGCTGAACCAGCGCTTCACCGCCAGACAGTTCGCCGAAGCCTCCGGTTATCTGAGCCGCGCCAATTTCCATCTCGATTCCATGTCGCGCAACTCGCAGATCATCAATGCCATGGCAATGATCCCTGAGGCCGTGAAGATGTGGGGTCGTGAAACAGCCGGATCGCTGAAGTCGCATGTGGCGGCGCAGGATCGCAACATCATGTTCTCAGGTGTTTCCAAAGCAGCCCGCATGATCACGCAGGTCGCACTCCTGGGTTGGGGCGCGCATCTGTCTCTCGCAGGCGAACTGACAGGCGGCATGGTGATCGCAGCATCCATCATTTCCGGCCGCGCGCTGGCACCGATCGAAGGGGCGATCGAGGGTTGGCATCAGTTCAACAAATCTGCAGCCTCCTATAGCCGTATCAAGCAGCTTCTCATCACCTCACCGCTCAATTTCCCGCGTCTGCGCCTGCCCAATCCGGAAGGGCGTCTGGATGTGGAACGTATCCTTTTCGTGCCGCCGCCGCAGAAGAAGGTGATCTTGAACGGCATTTCCTTTTCGCTGAAGAAAGGGGAATCCCTTGCCATCATCGGCAATTCCGGTTCCGGCAAGACGACGCTTGGCAAGATGCTGGTCGGCTCCATCCTTCCCACTTCCGGCAATGTCCGCCTTGACCTCATGGACCTGCGCAACTGGGACCAGCGGCAATTCGGTGAAAGCATCGGTTATCTGCCCCAGGACGTGCAGCTGTTCCCCGGCACCATCAAGGCCAATATCTGTCGCATGCGTGACGATGTCGAAGACCGGCAGATCTACGAGGCGGCTGTGCTCGCCGACGTACACGAGCTGATCGCCGGTTTTCCGCAGGGTTACGAAACCGTGGTTGCCGCCGATGGCGCACCGCTTTCGGGCGGCCAGAAGCAGCGCATCGCGCTTGCCCGCGCATTCTTCGGTGATCCAAAATTCGTGGTTCTGGACGAACCAAACTCCAACCTTGATACGCAGGGCGAACAGGCGCTGGCAAAAGCCATTCTGCACGCCAAGAAACAGGGCATCACCACCGTCACCATCACCCAGCGACCCGCACTTCTTCAGTGCGTCGACAAGATAATGGTGCTGAAGGACGGATCGGTCGCCATGTTCGGCGAACGGATGGACGTACTGAAGGCCATTTCCGGCAATGGCCGGCAAAGTAGCCAGTCTCCGCAGATCGAGGGTTGAGGATCGTCATGTTCAAGAAAAAAACCGCCGTCGCCGTCGCAGAGGTAAAACCCCAGGGCCAGCTTGAGTGGTACAGCGAAGTGCCACGTTCCATTCGCCTCCACAGTTCAATCGGTCTTGCCGTGCTGCTCGCCTCCTTCGGCGGTTTCGGGTACTGGGCCGGCACTGCACCGCTCTCCGCCGCCATCATTGCCCAGGGCAGCTTTGTCGCCACCGGCAACAACAAGGTCGTGCAGCATCTGGAGGGCGGCATCATCAAGGAAATGATGGTCAGCGAAGGCGACACCGTCAAGGAAGGAGACGTGCTTCTGACGCTCGACAAGACGACGGCGCTCGCCAACGAGCGCATGTTCCAGCTGAGACGCCTTCGCCTCGAAACCATCGTCACGCGCCTGCGCGCCGAGGCGCAGGGCCAAAAAAGCTTCAAGGTGCCTGACATCGTCATGAAGGAAGCCAGCGATCCTGATATCAAATCCATCATCCAGAGCCAGAACATCGTGTTCCACAGCAAGATCGTGAAACTCGACGAGCAACTGAATCTCATCGAAAAGAACATCAAGTCGCTGGAGTTTCGTTATGCGGGCTATGAGGGGCAGAAGCAGTCATTCGACCGTCAGCTGGCACTTCTGACCCAGGAGCGTGATTCCAAGGAAAGGCTTGCCAAGGACGGTGTCATCCGCAAGACCGACATGCTGGCGCTGGAGCGCGCCATTGCCGATGCCATGGGCGATATCGCCCGACTGACCGGCGAGATGAACCAGAGCGAGGCTGAAATCGCCAAGTTCAAGCAGGAAGCGGTCATTGCCATCAACGCCAACAAGCAGGCTGCTCTCGACGCGCTGGAAACCGCCGAAGCCGATCTGGACAGCGTGCGCGAGCAGGTGCGCGGTGCCGCCGAAGTGCTGGAACGCACCGTCATCCGCTCCCCGGTCAACGGTACCGTGGTGCGCGCCTATTACCACACGGCAGGCGGCGTCATCACCACCGGCAAGCCGATCATGGAAATCCTGCCCGCCCACGTTCCCCTGATCCTTGAGGCGCAGGTTCTGAGAACCTCCATCGACCAGTTGCATGAGGGCCAGACGGCAGCGATCCGCCTTTCGGCACTGAACCGCCGCACCACGCCTGTTCTGAACGGTAAGGTCTTTTACGTATCCGCCGACAGCATCGAGGAAAATGCAGGCCTGCAGGTTAAGGACGTCTATATCGTGCGCGTGCAGGTTTCAGACGAGGAGATCGCGAAGGTCCATAATTTCCATCCCGTTCCCGGCATGCCGGCGGATGTCCTGATCCAGACTTCGGAGCGAACCTTCTTCGAATATCTGACCAAGCCTATCTCCGAGAGCATGTCCCGAGCATTCAAGGAAAGATGAAGAAATACCGCTTTTCCAGGAAGGTTGGATGGCGGTTTTGCGTCTGGAAAATGCGGAACGCAGAAGGACCTACGCTGTCAATCCCGTCCAGATCGGCATAGAATGCCAGTATATGTCTGGTGGGGCGGGAGAACAGCATGGCAGCAATGTCGGATATATTGCTGATGGTCGGCAGGCTGAATTACGTGTGGACCAACACCGAAAGCCTGATGATCTATCTGATCGTCCATCTCCTGAAAGTGGAGAAGGAAGCGGCCATCGTCGTGTTTCTGACGCTCAACACCACGCGCGCACGCATGGATCTCATCGAGCGTCTGGCAAAACTTCCCTCAACACCAGCGCCGGATCGCAAGACCATTCTCTCCATCATGGCGCGGCTCAAGAAAGAATCGAAAACGCGCAACAAATACAATCATTGCATCTACTCCTTCGACGAAAAGGGCGAAATTGCCAGCACCCAGCTCATGCGACTGGTGGAGGACGAAACCCAGGTCCGTTACGGCAAGGTAGAACGCATGGACGAGAAAGAAATCGAACACCTCGAGAAATCCATCGCCGACATCGTCTCTGTCAGCAAGGACATGTGGAGTTTCATCCACGCCAGCCCGCACGTCTCATCGGATTACCTCTAGGATCGGGCAGAGCGAATGCTCAGGCTCGCGTCTGTAACCGCACGCCAATCGCGGGATGAGTTTCGCTGTTCTGCGTGGCTTTCGCCGGCAGGCATAGTTTTCCGGCGGCGAAATACAGCAGGAACGAGCCGATCTGGAATGGGAAGATGATATCGATCTCCACGAAGGAGCGGACGACGAACAGCGCGCAGATGGCAAAGAGAATGACGCCCTGCGGATCGCGCTGGCGCATCAGGACCGAGCGCAGATGGCCGAGCAGCGTTCCGTAAAGCACCATGCCGAGCAGAACCATGCCGACGATGCCATTCTCCACCACCGTCTCGATATAGGTGTTGTGAAAATGGAAGCCGCTGCGTCCGGTAATGAAGAAGTCGTTCCACAGGCGCTCGGCATCGGCAAAACCCACCACCCAGAACCCTTGGTAACCAACGCCGAGGATCGGTGTCTGCTTTGCCGCTTCGATGCCCTGCTGCCAGAGATAGGTGCGTCCTGTCAGTGTCGAATCCTTGCCGAAAAGGCCGAGAATGGCATCAAGCAAGCCGAACTGCAGGGACGCGACCACCAGCAATATGCCAATACCGCCGAGTGCGAAAAAGGTCATCTTGCGGTTGGCCGGTGAAAGCATGCCAATCGGGATGAAACCGATGATGAGGGCGACCACCGCCGCCGTGGTAATGGTGGATGTGGCCGATTGCGAAGCAATTAGGCTATAGGCCGATAAGAGCCCGGTGATGCCCGCGATCGGCAGCCAGATATCCCTTTGCTTGAGGATCAGCACGGATGAGACGGCGAAAATGACGCCGAGCGAGGCGTAAAAGCCAAGCTGGTTCTTCGATGAGAAAGCCCCGACAAAACTGTAGGTTCCATCAAGCGCATCGAAAAGGTGGACACCGAACAGCAGCGAATAGAGCAGAATGACGGTGATGCCGATCAACGCCCCACGCGTCAGCGTGCGGATGGAGACCACCCGCATGGCGATAAGTGCACAGACGATATGCGTCATATACTGGATGGAAGCGCGCATGGTGACCGATGCTGCCTCCGACCAGAAGCTCGACAGCACGGTCAGGATGCCGAAGGCGAATATCCACAGATAGCGCGGATAGTTACCCAGCACGCGCCGGTAATTGACCACTACAAGGGGCAGCCACATGCCATAATAGGCCAGAATCGAGATTTGCCCGAAACGCGACGAATAGGCGAAAACGAAGAATGACAGCGCAATCGCCGCCATTCCGTATACTTCATTGCGTTCGGGATCGATCAGTGCCGATTTGGCGATCCGCATGAAAACCTCACTGCATCAGGATTTCGGACGAGACCTTGATGACGTCGCCTGGCTGAAGCATGGCGTTTTCATCCACCTTCACTTCCTTCGGCTTGCCGTTTTCCTCACGCACCACGACGTAGCTGATTGTCGCGGATTTTCCCGACGGATCGAAACGGATCGCCTCAGCCGATTGTGCGAGCGCCTCCGACATCAATTCCCGGCTTGTACCCAGTTGCAGATTGAGCTTGTCGAGTTCCGCTTCCGTGTCCTGCAATTCCTTGGAGCGCTGTGCCACCCAGTCATTGCGCAGGTTGATTTCATCCTGGGTCGCCTTGTTGATATCCTGCTTGGCACGCAATGACTGCGTGTCGATATCAAGCAGTGCGGCTTCGACCTCTGCTGCACGTTCTTCCGCGGAAATACGCCGTTGCGATAGTGCAAGGCCCTGCTCGTTCAGCCGGTTGACGCGGTCTCGGTCCTCATTGGCAAGCTCGAGCTGGCGGTTTTGCGTTTCCGATTTCTTTTTCAGCGATTCGACTTCGCTTTCCAGAAGCGCATGCAGATCCGTCAGTGCCTTGAGCTGCAAAGTGTAACGCTCGGTGCGCGATTTCATCAGCGCACTTTCGCTGGCGAGAAGCGCGTCGATCTCGGCAATCTTTTCCATCTCCGGCGTCTTGGCGATGACCGTGTCACCCTTGACCTCGGCGATCAACCGGGCCTGACGGGCAAGCAGCCTTGCGCGCTGGTTGTCGTAAACGGCTGCGTCGCCGCGGGCATTTATGAAGTCGCGGGCAAAACGCTGCCCGGCATCGGAGCGCCGCAACCCACCGGCAAGGCTCACGGCCTTCAACACCGTGAGATTGGCAGCATAGGGATATTCGCCGGGCGTCTGTACATCTCCGCTGAGGAAGATCGGCCGGAACTGGGCGATTTCGACAGAAGCCGACGGCAGATTGCGAAGGGCGAACTTGCTCTGGAGCTGGGCTCCAATCGCCTCACCGACCTCCGCGGACGTCTTCCCCGCCACATCCAACTGGCCGATGAAGGGCAGCGACAGCGCGCCGGATGGGCCGACGGAATAATCGCCGTTGATGACATCCCAGTTGCGGATGCTGCCATCGGCCGGCTGCCATTCGGCAACGCGGATGCGCAGCTTGTCGGCGGTGCCAAGCTTGTATTGAGCGCCTTCCGCAGCCATTGCGGAAAGCGGCGCTCCAAATGCGACGGATGCGACAAGCAGAAGGGCGGAGAAAGTGCGTCCGGCGGTTCTTTTTGCAAGCGGACGGCTAGCGACGGCAATAGGACCGTTCATCGGGAAACTCCCTGTTTGCGGATCGCCGCGCGGGCGATCAGGCGATAGAGCAGCCGGACGGTGCCGGCTGCACAGCGCCGCAAAAAAGCGGCCATTATGATTTGCACCAATGACGCACCCAAAGACCGGACTTGGGATCCCGGTCAGGGTGCGTGGCAAAACAAAGATCGATAAAGCCAAACTCAATATCGGTTTTCAGTAGCTTCCGCGTGAAAGGCACACGGCGGGAATGGTCTTGACGATGATGAAGACGTCCTGTCGCATCGACCAGTTCTGCACATATTGCGTGTCGAAAGCCACGCGGGTCTTGTAGCTTACGTCATTGCGGCCGCTGATCTGCCAAAGGCCGGTCAGGCCCGGACGGGTGCTGAGGTAATAGGCGGCATCGCTTTCGTAGTAGCTCAGCTCCTCGTCGACGACGGGGCGCGGGCCAACGACGCTCATTTCGCCGCGGATGATGTTGAGAAGCTGCGGCAGCTCATCAAGGCTGAGCTTTCGCAGCACGGCACCAACTGCGGTTACGCGCGGATCATTCTTGAGTTTGCGGGTCGCACGCCATTCCTCGGCAGCCTCCGGATTGGCGGCAAGATATTGCCGCAACATTTCATCACCGTTCATCGCCATCGTCCTGAATTTCAGGCAATGGAAATAGCGGCCATTATGTCCCACACGCCGGTGCCCATAAAAGATCGGGCCGGGATCGGACAATTTCACCAGTGCGGCGATCAACAGAAAAATCGGGCTGAAGATGAGCAGCGCAAGCAGGGCCGATGTCATATCGAAGCTGCGTTTTGCGATGCCCCCGATAGGGAAACTGACATCGAAGTCTTCGGAACTGCTGAGTGTCTGTTCAGCCGATTGGGTCGCGGACTTCATAGAGAGAACTCCATTTATGTTTTGCGATTGGTCGGTGCCCGGAGGCGTGTCTTTCCGTCTAAAAGAGATAACAAGTCTGTGTTCTGAATTTGATGCTAATGGATTTTTTGTAAGGCACATTGCCCCTGACCGTCTATGCGATTTCTTGCGAGAGCGGCCGATCAACGTCAGGGCAATATTAACGGTTGCATAAAAAAGCAACAAATGTGCCGGCGGCCATGTGTTGAGAGCATGGGTGCCGCTCCCGCATGTATTGCGTTTTCGACAACAGATAGTCTTTTCTTATATGTTTCTTGTGACTTAATCAGGTGAGACAGGAACGCCAAGAACAGCCATGCGTCAGGAAGAATATTAAATTTTTTTGCAGCGCAGCAAGATTGTGGCAATGCATATAAAATTTGACATATTAACCGGGATTTTTTTGCCGGCACGCCAACTTCGCCAAGAAAAAGCGATGGAAAAATTGCAAAAGCGGCGCAAAAGCGGCAAAATAATGGCAGGAACCCGTATCAAAGTTCGGTCGGCTCGTAGAAAATCTCTCCGGCTGGACCATATTATCTCCGGCTGCAACGGTCCGACCACCATTCCGGCGTGACTTTACGCGAAAGCCATAGAATCAGAAGGTGGGTGGTGTGCAGGCGCTGATGACCTCGCACGGCACTGGACCAACGCAACGGAAGCGGTGCGGCCTGCGGCTTTCGAAATAATAGGCATCCCCCGGACCGAGAACCCGCCGCTCCTCGTCGACCGTCACCTCCAGACGCCCGGAGAGGATGATACCACCCTCTTCTCCATCGTGGACCAGTGGCACCTTGCCGGTATCGGCACCCGGCTGGTAACATTCCTTCAAGATTTGCAGGCTGCGGCCGAAAACATTTTCGCCCACCTGCCGGAAGGATATCGGTCCTTTGCCGATTTCGACAAGTTCATCCGCGCGGTAAAATGCCTTGCGGCTGGTCTCCGGCTCGTAGGCGAAAAATTCGGCAAGGCCGATCGGTATACCGTCGAGAATGCGCTTCAGCGCGCCGACGGACGGGTTGGAGGTGTTGGATTCGATCAAGGAAATCGTCGAATTGGTAACGCCAGCACGTCTTGCCAGTTCACGCTGGGAAATATTGTGACGCAGCCGCAAATGGCGCAAACGCCCGCCTATATCCACCGACATGCGTGATCCCCCGTTGCCGTTGTTCGAAATATCGAAAACTACCTTTCCCGCCTATAACATTTTCAATGGCTTGGCCACAGCGAGAAAAGGGCTTGTTCAGCCCGGAAAATAGCTTTCAATCACCGGCACCGAACAGGAGAACCGTTATGGACAACCCCAACCGATCCAACTCCACCTCACTCGACAGCTACTGGATGCCATTTACCGCCAACCGGCAGTTCAAGGCCAATCCCCGCCTGCTGACGAGCGCGGAGGGCATGTATTACACCAGCAATGACGGTCGTCAGGTTCTCGACGGTACAGCTGGCCTGTGGTGCGTCAATGTCGGCCATGGCCGCCACCAGATTGCATCCGCCGTCAAACACCAGCTTTCGACCATGGATTATGCGCCCTCGTTTCAGATGGGCCATCCCGTCGCCTTCGAATTCGCCGAGCGGCTGGCGGAAATCGCGCCTGGCCCGGAAGGCGCGAAGCTCGACCGCGTGTTCTACACCGGCTCGGGTTCTGAATCAGTCGATACGGCGCTGAAGATTGCGATCGCCTATCAGCGCGCCATCGGTCAGGGCACCCGCAGCCGTCTGATCGGCCGTGAGCGCGGTTATCACGGCGTCGGTTTCGGCGGCATCTCCGTTGGCGGCCTTGTCAACAACCGCCGTGTTTTTCCGCAAATCCCGGCCGACCACCTGCGTCATACCCACGATTTGGCGAAAAACAGCTTCGTAAAGGGCCAGCCCGAGCATGGTGCCGAACTGGCAGACGATCTGGAACGGCTGGTTGCTCTGCATGGGGCCGAAACAATCGCGGCCTGTATCGTTGAACCGGTTGCCGGCTCCACCGGCGTGCTGGTGCCGCCGAAGGGTTATCTGGAGCGCCTGCGGGCCATCTGCGACAAGCACGGCATTCTGTTGATCTTCGATGAGGTTATCACCGGTTTCGGCCGTATGGGCTCGTCCTTTGCCAGCAACTACTTCGGCGTGACGCCTGACATCGTTACCACCGCCAAGGGGCTGACCAACGGCGCAATCCCGATGGGTGCGGTTTTTACCAGCCGCAAGGTGCACGATGCGTTGATGCATGGGCCTGACAACCAGATAGAGCTGTTCCACGGCTATACCTATTCCGGACATCCGGTTGCCTGCGCCGCCGGCATCGCCACGCTCAACATCTACCGCGACGAAGGGCTCTTTACCCGCGCGGCAGAAATGCAGGATGTCTGGCACGACGCCATCCATTCGCTGAAGGGCCTGCCCAATGTCATCGACATCCGCACCATCGGCTTCATCGCCGGCATCGAGCTGCAATCGCGTGATGGAGCTATCGGCGCACGCGCCTATGACGTTTTCGTGGATTGCTTCGAGCGCGGTCTGCTCATTCGCGTCACGGGCGATATCATTGCCCTTTCGCCGCCGCTTATCGCCGAAAAATCCCATTTCGACGATATCGTCTCGATCTTGGGCGACGCGCTGAAAAGAGCGGATTAAAAGTATAAATCTCTAATAAATAAAAGGCTGCAATTTCTATTGCAGCCTTTTTTTGCATTTATCAAGACCGCAACAAAAATAGATCATTTCTTAAGCATATTCTATTAATTTCCCGTAGTATAACCAACCGAGCGGGAATGGCCTCATGGCGTCGATTCAGAAAAAAATTATATTTGCAAGCATTGCAATCTTTTCCATCACCGGAAGCGCGGCGGGGGTCGGTATCTGGGCGACGAATACGCTCAATCGCAATAGTACGGATGTATCGCGGTCCGCCGAGATACTTCACAATCATATGCGTGCCGACATGATGCACGATGCGCTGCGCTCAGACGTGCTGGCAGCCATTCTTTCCACGAATGATACGATGGGCCTGTCGTTCGACGCGGTAAAGGCCGACCTTGCCGAACATGAAGCCACTTTCCTTGAAGCATTGAAGCTAAACAAGGCGCTTACCGAAGGTACGAACGCCAAAGCCGTTATTGAGAGCGTTGAAAAACCGCTTCAGTCCTATCTTGAAAGCGCCAAAACGGTGGTTGGCCTCGTCAACGCCGATCCGGGCGCGGCGACAAAAATGATTCCGGACTTCATGCGCCAGTTCACCACTCTCGAAACCGCGATGGAAACGGCGAGCGAACAGATCGACGCGCTTTCCGAAGCAACTGTCGCGGAAAGCCAGGAGACGAAGGCGGTAATCGAGCTCGTATTAGAAGGGCTGCTGGTTCTGGCGACACTCTTCTGCGTAGGCCTCTTTATCCTCACCCGCAAAACGGTAACGGGTCCAATCCTGCGCCTGTCGAAGACGATGGAAATCCTTGCCAGCGGCGACACGTCACAACCTCCTTCCGGCATGGACCGGAAGGATGAGATCGGCTCCATGTCCGGCGCGGTCGAAATATTCCGGCAGGCGGCGATTGCCAATCGGGCGCTCGAAGAACAGGCCGCAGCAGCCAGACTGCAGGCAGAAGCCGATCAGGCGGCGGCGCGACAGCAAGCGGAGGACGATGCGTCAGAGCGGCTGCGCATCGCCACTTCCGGTCTTGCGACAGGACTGAAGCGGCTGGCATCGGGCGATCTGGCCTTTCAGCTCGATCAGGCCTTTGCCCCTCAATTCGAGGCCTTGCGTCACGATTTCAACAGCTCAGTGCGTCAACTCGGCGAAACGCTGTTCGCCATTTCCGATGGCATCAGCACCATTGACGGCAGCAGCCGGGAAATCGCCGCAGGTGCCGGCGATCTTTCCCGCCGCACGGAAAATCAGGCAGCGTCTCTGGAACAGACAGCAGCAGCTCTCGATGAAATCACGGTCAATGTTTCAAACGCCAACAAGCGTGCCGCCGAAGCGCGGCTCGCCGCCACCGATGCCAACCACAGCGCACTGAAATCTGTGGAAGTTGTCAGCCATGCGGAAGAGGCGATGCGCCGCATCGAAACCTCGTCCCGGCAGATCACCGGCATCGTCGGCGCCATAGACGAGATCGCCTTCCAGACAAATCTTCTGGCGTTGAATGCAGGCGTGGAAGCCGCGCGCGCCGGTGAAGCCGGCAAGGGATTTGCGGTAGTGGCGCAGGAAGTGCGCGATCTCGCCCAGCGCGCAGCAAAGGCCGCAAGCGAAATCCGCGATCATATCCGGCAATCCTCGACGGAAGTGGAAAGCGGCGTGAAACTGGTTCTCGACACCGGCACGGCGCTGAAGGAGATCGGCGAGCGTATCGCGGGCATCGATCGCCATATGAACGCCATCGCCACATCGGCGACCGAACAATCGACCGGTCTTGCCGAAATCAACGCGGCGGTAAACTCCATGGATCACGCCACCCAGCAAAATGCTGCCATGGTGGAACAATCCACTGCGGCTTCTGCAATGCTCGCCGCCGAAACGGCAAAGCTGCGCTCGCTTGTATCGCGGTTCCGTCTGGAAATGGAAAGTGCCGGTAGCCGCGACGTTACCCGTCGCGTTGCCTGAGGTCGCTGCCGCAGATCGAGCCGGCAGCCGCAGTATCGAAGCGCTGTGATTGCGCCTTCATTCATTAGCCATTTCCAGCCGCCCTCTCAGGCGGCTGGAAATTTCGTCTATCAATAGGTCTGCATTGGTTGCGACAGGCCGTCGCCGACCACGCCGCCGCCATACTGCGCCACGGGCACGCCTGCCTGCCCGATAGGAACACCCTGCTGTGCGGGCCCGAGCGCCGTCACCACAATCGGCGTACCATCAGGCACACGGTTATAGAGGTCGACAATATCCTGGTTCAGCAGACGCACGCAGCCGGAGGAAACCGACTTGCCGATCGTCCACCATTCCGGCGAGCCGTGCAGACGGTAGATCGTGTCCTTGCTGTCCTTGAAGATATAAAGTGCACGCGCACCGAGCGGGTTCTTGAGCCCCGGCTCCATGCCGCCATTGCGGCCGCTATAGGGTTCCAGCTCAGGCTGGCGGGCAATCATCTCGTCGGGCGGCGTCCAGCGCGGCCATTGACGCTTGTACTGGATAACGCCGCGTCCGGCCCATTCGAAGCCCGCGCGGCCGAGACCGACGCCATAACGCATGGCCTGGTTGTTCTCGTAGGTGAGATAAAGGAAATGGTTGGCGGTATCGACCACAATGATGCCGGGACGCTCACCGGTGGGATTTTCCACCATTTGACGCAGGAACTGGCGCGGGATCCGCTTGTAGGGAATTTCCGGCAACGGAAACTGCTCGTCGGGCTTCGGACCGTACATCAAGGCATACATCGGGTCGTCGGCCGGGGCTGTTGGCCGTGTGGCCTCACGCGCGGTGGTGTTGCAGCCTGCAAGGCCGGCCAGCGCCAATCCGCCCGCTCCAAGCAGGAAACCTCGCCGGGTCGTTGTCGTGTCGTTCAATTGAAAAACCTCATCTGCGTCATCTTGCGCTGGCAAAGGGATCTGCCAGCGCCGCCTCGGGGCGGCTTATAGGGTACTTCGTGCCGGAGACCTGCGATGCCATGGCCTTTGCGCCACTGGATTTCAGGATGGCACGGAAGCTCGGGTGCATGCCGCCGTCTACATACGCGCTGACCGGGGCAGAAGTTCCCTCGTTCATCGCGGCGGCAAATTTCTGTTGCTCTTCGGCCATTTTCGACGCCACCAAGGGGTCCGGCTGGTTTATCGCAGGTGGGCAGGCCGCCAGCGGATCGGCAGGCTCACCGCCGGCAAATTCGCTGTTAAAAACGTATCGCCGGCCACAAACGGAAACCTTTGGCTGGCGGCGCGTCACCTCGAAATAGTCATAGCCTTCCTTGAGCGTCTTCCAGAAGGGCATATTGGGATCGTCCCGATTCGCCACCATGTTCCGCGCGCTCATGCGGAAGGGATAGGCCTGAACCTGAAAGCGGTCCTGCCCGCCCTGCAGCGCGCGCGCCACGACCGCATAAATCTCGCCGACCTGTTGATCGGTCATCGCGTAACAGCCCGACGAAGAACAGGCACCATGCACCATCAACGCTTCGCCGGTGTAACCAAGCGCCGATTCCAGCCGGTTGGGATAGCCGAGATTGAAGGAGACGTAATATTGCGAATTGGGGTTCAGCATGCCTGCGGAGACATGATAAAATCCTTCCGGCGCCTGCCGGTCGCCCGTCTTCGTCTTCGGGCCAAGTTTTCCGGACCAGCGGCACATGGGATAGGTCTTGAGCAGCGCATAATTACCGGTCTTGTCGATCTTCCAGACCTCAAGCTCGCTTTCCTGCTTGAAAATGCGAACGAGAACCGGGCTTTCCGGGCGCATGCTCTTGGCAGACATCTGCGCCATCATCTTGGATGACAGCTTCGGCGGGTCCTTTTTGACGCTGTCGAGACCCATGGAGGTGCACGCGGCGAGACCGCTGCCGATCGCGACGACCGCAGCTATTCTCATTCCCGCTTTTACCCTGCGCCGCAGCCCCGCACTTGCGAAGTTCAGCAATGCATTCACACCCATGGATCGTTCTGCCCGCCCGATTTGCCCGCCTTTGTGGCAGAGGCTTAACTAGCGAAGGTGGCCATATGGCGGCAACCTCCCGCAAGGACAAAGTCTCGTGAACAGACGTTACCCATTCGTTAATCATACGCACACAAGCCTGTGATGGAACTGCCGCTACCGAAGAAGCCCCTGCCCGCCATCGATCCATACCGGCGTTCCGGTGATATGGCGCGACTGGTCCGATGCCAGAAAACCGATCAATGCAGCAACATCCTCGCTCGTCCCTGCAACCCCGCCGGTGACCGGAATGTCACCCGCCGGGAAACGGACTGGCACTTCGGTCCTGTCGCGCCCGCGTATGTCCGTATTTTCGTCAATCGCCGTTTCAATTTCGCCCGGACACACCGCGTTGACACGGATGCGATGACGCCCGAGCTCCAGCGCCAGTTGCTGGGCCATGGCAAGCTGCCCGGCCTTCGTCACCGAATAGGCGGTAGCGCCCGGCGAGTTGAAAGTGCGTGTGCCGTTGATGGAAGAGACGATGATGATGGAGCCGCCACCTGCCTCCTTCAGATGCGGCACACTGGCATGGATAGTGAGATAGGTGCCTCGCAGGTTGATGCGGATCGTATCGTCCCACTCCGAAGGCGTCAGCTCGTCAATCGGTGCCCAGACGCCGTTGACGCCCGCATTGGCCACCACGACATCCAGACGGCCGAAAGCATCCACAAGCTCTGCAACGGAGTGTCGCATCACTGCCTCCTCCGCCACATCGGCGACGAGGACCTTAGAAGCGCCGGATAAGGCGGAAATCTCATTTTTCACCGCCTGCAATTCAGATTCGGTACGGCCGAGAAGGCCTACGGAAAAGCCTTCCGCAGCCAGATGAAGGGCAGCAGCCCGGCCAATGCCGGAGCCAGCGCCGGTGACGAGGGCGACTTTACCAGTGGCCAAGGTCACAGCCCTCCTTTTCTAGACGCGATCGAGGTGACCGTTGCCGAGACGGGGTCGCTCGCCGGAAAACTGTCTTCCAGCCCCTCTTCCAGTTCCTCTTCAAGAATGTCACGATCCTTCGATGTGCGGGCGCTCGCCTGACCGTGCGGGACTTCATCCTGCGCCGTGCCGAGAGCGGAAAACTGCGACGGCGCATCGGCGCCTTGACGCGTTCCGAATGCCGTCAGCTGAACCATCACCGCGCTCGCGCGTTTGATGGCCTCCGCATCGTCGATGCCATCAAGACCGTCGGCAAGGCGGACCGAGACCTGATCGCCGTCGCTGCCAACAAATTCCACGGAAATCACTCCGTTATCCCGTTTTACATAGGTCGTAGAAAGTTGCATGACATGCCCTCCGATTTGAAAAAGCATCGGCGTAATCCGATGCGACAACACACTGAAACCTGAATTCACAACGATGGCAGAGCAGAAGGGTTCCAGATGGATCAGGCCTTGGGCCCGGAAATGCAGGAGCGCTTCTTTCAGCGCGATCCCGTTGACGTTGCCCGCGCCCTCATCGGCGTGGAATTCCGCGTTGGCAATACAGGCGGCATCATCGTGGAAACCGAAGCCTATCATCCTGATGATCCAGCATCCCATAGTTTCAATGGGCAGACCCCGCGCACCAAGGCGATGTTCGGCCCGGCCGGCCATCTCTATGTCTACCGGTCCTACGGCATTCACTGGTGCGCAAACTTCGTATGCGCTCCGGGCTCCGCCGTGCTTCTGCGCGCCATCGAACCCCTCACCGGCATAGACATGATGAAACTGCGGCGAGGAACTGACAAACTGAAACTGTTATGTTCCGGCCCCGGCAGGCTTTGTCAGGCCTTGGCCATTACCGGAGAAATGGACGGAGCACCGCTGGACCGCCCGCCGTTTTTCCTCCGTCTGCCAAAGGAGGCCGCTGCCGTTACCAGCGGCAGACGCATCGGCATAAGCCGCGCGCAGGACTATCCTTGGCGCTTCGGGCTTGAAGGCTCGGCCTTCCTCAGCAAGAAATTCGAACAGGCCTGAAACCTACAAGACCTTGGGCGGCCCGTCGTTTTCATCTGGATTGGGGGTTGGCGCCTCGTCCGGCAGCCTATCGGGCTCCGGCTCTTTGACCGGCGGTATATCCGGCTGTGGCGGCACCGGCATTGGCGGGTCTGGATAGGGTTCAACGGGAACAGTTGGCATTGCAGCTCCTGGATATAAGCGCTTCGTCCAATGCGGAATCGAAATGCGCTTTCATCTGCTGGGACGACGCGAGCGCGCGGCCCCTCCTGAGTCGGCGCAACACCCAATTCGCCCATCGGTCAATTGCCGGTCAGGTCCCTTCGGTTTCATTGCGCCGCCCTGCGGATTGTACAGGGCAAACGCAGGAAAACGCCGGTCAGTTCCGTTTTTTTTGGGAAGCTGTTGCGAGGGCTCAGGCGAAACCCAGCGAGCTGCGGGAAATATCGCGGTTTTCGCAATAGTCGCGGGAGTGGGCCTCATGGCCGTGTTCGCGAGCGGTGGAACGGGTCAGTTCCGGGCTGGGCACGTTGAGCAGCGCGTCGGCATAGGTGCCGGTTGCCTCCACGTCATCGATCACAGTCTGTTGTTGCGGCTTTAAAAATTCAAACATCGGTCACCTCCTTCAACACGTCCCCTCAACGCGCTGGCCCAGGTCCTGTTCCAAAAGGCCTGTGCAGCTTCGATTATACACGAGATGCCGCTGCCGTATAGGCGATGAAAGACGAACGGCAATCAATTGACGTTCACAAAATGGAATGGAATCAGTGAGCTATGGCGACGAGGTCAGGCTGGACCGACCGATTCCCGCAAGATCAGTTCGACCGGCCACAATTCCTGAACCTCGCGGACGGGACGGCCGCCGACGATCTGCAGAAGCAGGTCCGTAACCCGCATGCCAGCCATGCGCATGGGCGAGCGGGTGGTGGAAAGCGGCGGCATCATGCTTTCCGGAGTGAGGTAAGGAAACACGTCGTCATGGGCGATGACGGACACGTCCTTGCCGATCACCAGTCCCAGCTGGGTTGCCGCGCGATAGACGCCCTGCGCCGTCATCATTGCGCCAGCGACGAAGGCCGTCGGGCGCGGCGTCTGCTCCAGCAGCGAGCGGGCGAAACGGAAGGCGGCATCTTCGCTGAAATGCTCGCTCATCATGAGGCGCGGATCAGGCGTGATGCCATGGGTCGCGAGCGCATCACGAAAACCCTGTTCGCGGTCCTGCACAAAGGTACGGCCTGTCGGGCCGTTGATCATCGCGATGCGACGGTGGCCACGTTCCAGAAAATGGATTGTCGGACGATACGTCACATCATGATTGTCGATATCGAGCCAGGCGTGCTCGAACGCCGTCTTCGAGCGGCCATGCACGATGAAAGGCACGCCCAGCCGATTGAGCAGCGCGATGCGCTCGTCCTCCGGACGCGGCGAATGCACGATTATGCCATCCACCCGTCCGCTCGACGCCAGCCGGCTGAAAATCGCGAGCTCTTCCTCAATGTTATTGTCGACGGTGACGCTGACGAGAATGTCGGTCTCTTCGCCTTCCAGCCGCGTCGCCATGCCGCCCATGAATTCCGAAAAGAAATGCCCGCCGCCCGAACGGCCCATCACGACACCGATTGCGCCAGCCCTGCCTGTTGCCAGCCTGACCGCGTTGGCATTGGGACGGTAGCCGTATTTCAGCGCAGCATCCATCACCCGCTGGCGCGTCTCTTCACGCACCTCGGGATAGCCGCCAAGCGCACGGCTGACGGTGGTGGGCGACAGCCCGACCTTTTCTGCGAATTCCTTGAGCTTCATGTTTTCTGCCAATTTGCTCCTGCATGCGTCGCCGCCGCAGATTTTTCAAGCGGACAAAAATTGAAATCGCTTTCAATTTATTCCCACCTGAAATCTTA
Source organism: Agrobacterium sp. 10MFCol1.1 (assembly GCF_000381165.1). Lineage (NCBI taxonomy): Bacteria > Pseudomonadati > Pseudomonadota > Alphaproteobacteria > Hyphomicrobiales > Rhizobiaceae > Agrobacterium > Agrobacterium sp. 10MFCol1.1. Next base: position 194,656 of record NZ_KB906073.1, read on the forward strand.
CAGTTCGCCGTTTCGAAAGGCAAACCCTCCGTGGCAACATGCGAAGATGCCCAATTTCCAAGCCATAAGAAAGAGTATTGACAGATTTGTCGGCTTTTGCGAACTTCACACCAGTCAAAAGCGCTTTCAATTTTGAGGATGATTGGAAGCGTCAACGGAGGAGTTTGACAATGAATATTTCCATGAAGACTTTGTTGCTGTGTGGCAGCGTGCTGTCTGCGGCAGTTTCCGCGCAGGCGGCCGAACTTTCCATCGCCGCCAACTCGACCGGCAAGAACATTGCATTTTTCAAGGAGCGGATCGCCGCCTTCGAAAAAGAGACCGGCCACAAGGTCAATCTCGTCACCATGCCGTCATCGTCCAGTGAGCAGTTCAGCCAGTACAGGCTATGGCTTGCCGCGGGTAACAAGGATGTCGACGTCTACCAGACGGACGTGATCTGGGCGCCGCAGCTCTCCGACCAATTCGTGGATCTGACCGAAGCGACGAAGGATGTCATTGGCGATCATTTCCCCTCCATCGTGGCGTCGCAGACCGTGGACGGCAAGCTTGTCGCCATGCCGATGTTCACCGACGCGCCCGCTCTATTCTACCGCAAGGACCTTCTGGAAAAATACGGCAAGCAGCCGCCGAAAACCTGGAAGGAACTGGGCGAGACCGCCAAGGAAATTCAGGACAAGGAGCGCACAGCCGGGCAGAAAGACCTGTGGGGCTTTGTCTTCCAGGGCAGCGCCTATGAGGGCCTGACCTGCAACGCTCTGGAATGGATTGCGTCCGCCGGTGGCGGCCATATCGTTGAGACCAACGGCGACATCTCCATCAACAACGAGAAAGCCGCAGCCGCGATTGAAGCCGCCAAGGGCTGGGTCGGCACCATCGCGCCGCAGGGCGTCCTTGCCTACAAGGAAGAGGAAGCACGCGGCGTCTGGCAGACCGGCAATTCCGTCTTCATGCGCAACTGGCCCTATGCCTATGCGCTTGGAAACGGTGCCGACAGCGCCATCAAGGGCAAATTCGGCGTCACGCCGTTGCCGGCCGGTGAAGAGGGTGCGGCACCCGCCTCAACGCTCGGCGGCTGGAACCTCGCCGTTTCGAAATATTCCGACGATCAGGAAGCTGCCATCCAACTTGTGAAGTTCCTCGCATCAAAGGATACCCAGAAGATGCGTGCGATCCAGCTTTCCAACATGCCCACGATCGCCTCGCTTTACGACGACAAGGATGTCGCGGACGCACAGCCTTTCATGCCGACATGGAAGCCGATTTTCCAGACCGCCGTTCCACGCCCCTCTGCCTCGGCGAAGGTGAAATACAACGAGGTTTCGGCCAAATTCTGGGGTGCCGTGCACAACACGCTCTCCGGCAACGGCACGGCGGCGGAAAACCTTGAGCTCCTTGAAGTCGAATTGACCGATCTCAAAGGCAACGGCTGGTAATCCGGCCCGTGTGGGAAGCGGTCTCGCCTGAGCGTTTCCCACACCCCAACTGCGAGATATCCCAATGAACGATACCGCCCTTCAAAGACCGGCCGCGGCATCCGGCACCGGCTCCGATCTTCAGTCGGAACGCCTGAAATCCGCATGGCTGTTCCTAGCCCCCACGTTTCTGGTACTTGCGATGGTGGCCGGCTGGCCGCTGGTGCGCACCGTCTGGTTCAGCCTCACCGACGCGTCGCTGACCAATCTCGACGGCGCACAATTCGTTGGCTTCAAGAACTACCTCACCTGGATCACGCTCAGCAGCGGCCGCACCATCTATCGCGGCCTGTTGGCTGATCCCGCCTGGTGGGGCGCGGTTCTGAACACGCTGAAATTCACCATCCTTTCGGTCAGCTTCGAAACCGTTCTCGGCCTTATCGTTGCGCTGGTGCTGAACGCGGAATTCAAGGGACGCGGCCTCGTGCGCGCCGCCATCCTCGTTCCATGGGCCATTCCCACCATCGTTTCGGCGCAGATGTGGGCGTGGATGCTGAACGACCAGTTCGGTATCTTGAACGACCTGTTCCTCAATCTCGGGCTGATCTCCCACAAGATCGCATGGACCGCCAATCCGGACACCGCAATGGTCGCCGTTCTTATTGTCGATATCTGGAAGACGACGCCCTTCATGGCGTTGCTCATTCTCGCCGGCCTGCAAATGGTGCCGAAAGACATGTATGAGGCGGCGAAGGTGGACGGTATCCACCCCGTCAAGGTGTTCTTCCGCGTCACCCTGCCAATGATCCGGCCAGCGCTCATGGTTGCCGTCATCTTCCGTATGCTGGATGCGATGCGCGTCTTCGACCTCATCTACATTCTGACGCCGAATAACGCCCAGACCCGCACGATGTCGGTGCTGGCGCGTGAGAACCTGTTCGATTTCGACAAGTTCGCCTATGGCGCAGCCGCTTCCACCATGCTGTTCCTCATCATCGCCTCGATAACAGTCGTTTATATGTGGCTCGGGCGCGTCAACACAGATGGAGCTTCGCGATGACCCTGCCAAGCATCCTGAAAACCACCGCCTTTTATGCGCTGGTCGCCGTCATCATGGTGATTTCGGTATTCCCGTTCTATTACGCGATACTGACCAGCCTGAAATCCGGCTCAGCGCTGTTCCAGGTGAATTACTGGCCGCGTGAATTCTCGCTGACCAATTACAACTTCGTCATCGGCAACGGCACGTTCCTGCGCAATCTCGGCAATTCGCTGTTCGTTGCATCTTCAGTCGTCGTACTGTCGCTGTTCCTTGCGGTAACGGCGTCCTATGCCCTGGCCCGTGTCCGTTTCCGGGGCCGCTCGCTGCTTCTGCTCACCATCCTCTCGGTCTCGATGTTTCCACAGATCGCCGTTCTCGCCGGCCTGTTCGAACTCATCCGCTGGGCTGGCATCTTCAACACGCCGCTCGCGCTGATCTTTTCCTACATGATCTTCACTCTGCCCTTCACTGTCTGGGTGCTGACGACATTCATGCGCGACCTGCCGATCGAAATCGAGGAAGCGGCAATCGTCGATGGCGCAACGCCATGGGTCATCATCACCCAGGTCTTCATGCCGCTGATGTGGCCGGCGCTCGTCACCACAGGGCTCCTCGCCTTCATTGCGGCGTGGAACGAGTTCCTCTTCGCGCTCACCTTCACCTCATCGAACGAACAGCGCACGGTGCCCGTCGCCATCGCACTTCTTTCGGGCGGTTCGCAGTTTGAAATCCCCTGGGGAACGATCATGGCGGCCTCCGTCATCGTCACCGCCCCGCTCGTCGTCCTCGTTCTTATCTTCCAGCGACGCATCATTTCCGGCCTCACCGCCGGCGGCGTCAAAGGCTAGGAGAAAACTTATGACCACCATTCAACTGCGCAATCTTCGCAAATCCTTCGGCGCCTTCGATGTCATCAAGGGCATCGACATGGACATCCGCTCCGGCGAGTTCATGGTTTTCGTCGGCCCTTCCGGTTGCGGCAAGTCCACGCTGCTACGCCTCATCTGCGGGCTCGAGGAAATCACTGGCGGCACGCTCTCCTTTGACGGAGAAGCCGTCAACCGCCTGCCACCCGCCAAGCGTGGCGTCGCCATGGTCTTCCAGTCCTATGCGCTTTATCCGCATATGACCGTATTCGAAAACATGGCCTTCGGCATGAAACTCTCAGGCGCCGACAAGGAGCAGCGCCGCAAGCGTGTAGAGGCGGCAGCGGAAATGCTGCAGCTCACGCCCTATCTGGAACGTCTGCCGAAGCAGCTTTCCGGCGGCCAGCGCCAGCGTGTCGCCATCGGCCGTGCCATCGTGCGTGATCCGAAGGTGTTCCTGTTCGACGAACCGCTCTCCAACCTCGATGCGGCGCTGCGCGTCGCAACCCGTCTCGAAATCGCCAAGCTGCACCGGGAGATGCATGACACGACGATGATCTACGTCACCCATGATCAGGTGGAAGCCATGACGCTCGCCGACCGCATCTGCGTTCTGCGCGATGGCCGCGTCGAACAGATCGGCACGCCGCTCGAGCTTTACGAAAGCCCGGTCAACACCTTCGTTGCCGGCTTCATCGGCTCGCCGAAGATGAACTTCCTTGCCGGCAAATATGCGGAAGTCGAAGGTGCCGCGACCATCGGCATCCGCCCCGAACACCTTGCGATCGGTGCCGGTGAGACCGGCTGGAACGGTGAAATCATCCATTCGGAAATGCTGGGATCGGACAGCTACATCTATGTCGAGATTGGTGCTGGCGAACCCATCGTCGTTCGAGAGGAAGGCGTGACCGACCGCAAGCCGGGAGAAAAAATCGTTCTCGTGCCGGATGCGGCGCAGATCCACCGCTTCGACGCGCAGGGCCAGGCCCTTGCCCGCAATCCCGTGCGCGGCGCCGCCTGAACAGTTAACTTTCGCCGGATCACCCAAGCTTCCGGCTTTCACCAAGGAGCAAGAAAATGACCATCAACACCGTTGTATGGGGCGAAAATATCCACGAACACATCAACGAGACGGTGCGTTCGCTCTACCCTGATGGTATGCACAACACCATTGCCGATGCGCTAAATACCAACGCTGAGATCAGCGCCACCACCGCCACGCTTCAGGAACCGGAACACGGCCTTTCGCAGGAGCGTCTGGACAAGACCGACGTTCTGGTCTGGTGGGGCCACAAGGACCACGGTGCGGTTCAGGATGAAATCGTCGAGCGCGTTGCCAAGCGTGTCTGGGAAGGCATGGGCCTCATCGTCCTGCATTCCGGCCACTTCTCCAAGCCTTTCAAGCGACTGATGGGTACGCCCTGCGCGCTTAAATGGCGTGAGGCGGGCGAACGCGAACGCCTGTGGACGATCAATCCGCGCCACCCGATCGCAGCCGGCCTGCCCGAGCATTTCGAGCTGGAAAACGAAGAGATGTATGGCGAGCAGTTCTCCGTGCCGGAGCCTCTGGAAACCGTCTTCATCTCCTGGTTCCAAGGCGGCGAAGTCTTTCGTTCAGGCCTCACCTGGCGCCGTGGCGCAGGCAACATCTTCTATTTCCGCCCCGGTCACGAGACTTATCCGACCTATCACGACGCCAATGTACAGAAGGTCATCAGCAATTCGGTGAAATGGGCCTATAATCCGGTCGGCGCGCTGAAAAGCATTCATGACGCCCCCAACGTTCCCGTCGACAAGGCGCTGGAGCCTATCGAAGAACGCGGCCCCAAGCTGCACAAGGCAGGCGAAGCAGGTTACAGGTAAACAGCCATGAGACTTCTCATTCTCGGAACCGGCGGCATGGCCAACAACCATGCCACATATTTCTCGCAAATCCCCGGCGTCGAACTGGTGGCTGCGGTGGATGTGGACGATGTGGTGGTGCGGGGCTTTGCGCTTCGCCACAACATTCCACTCTCCTTTACCTCGCTGGATGACGCGATTGCCTGGGGCGAGTTCGATGCGGCGGCAAACGTCACACCGGATGCCATCCACCACCCGACCAGCCTCAAGCTTCTGGCGGCGGGCAAACATGTTTTCTGCGAAAAGCCGCTGGCGGAAAACTACGCCAAGGCCGCCGAAATGGCCGATGCCGCGGAAAAAGCGGGCCTCGTCGCCATGGTCAACCTCACCTATCGCAATGTCGCCCCCTTGCAGGCAGCACGCGAAATGGTGCTGGCCGGCAAGATCGGCAAGGTGCGCCATCTGGAAGCCTCCTATCTCCAGAGCTGGCTCGTTTCCAAGGCTTGGGGCGACTGGATGACGGAGAGCAAGTGGCTGTGGCGGCTTTCCACCAAGCACGGCTCAAACGGTGTTCTGGGTGATGTCGGCATCCACATTCTCGACTTCGCCTCCTATGGCGCGGGCAGCGATGTGGAGCGGATCTTCACGCGCCTGAAGACCTTCGACAAGTATGAAGGCAACAAGATCGGCGCCTACGATCTCGACGCCAATGACAGCTTCACCATGACCGCCGAGTTGGAAAACGGCGCCATGGGCGTCATTCACGCCAGCCGCTGGGCAACGGGCCATCTCAACGAACTGCGCCTGCGCATCCACGGCGACAAGGGTGCGCTGGAGGTGATTCACACACCTGACTATTCCAGCCTGCGGGCCTGCATCGGCGACGATGTGGAAAAGGCGATCTGGAAGACAATCGATGTCGACCCAGTTCCGACGAATTACGAAAAATTCGCCAAGGCCGTCATGGAAGGTGGCATTGCTGACCCGGACTTCCGCCACGCCGCGAATTTGCAGAAGGTGCTTGATCTCTCGATCATCGCCGACCGCGAACGGCGGGAGCTGGCCGTCTCTCCTTGAATTGCAAGGGCGCGGCGGCGTAAGCCGCCGCTTCCAATACTGCAGCGTGTACCGTTATCTCCCGTCACCCCGAATCTAGCGATGCATGACGGAGGTACTACCTCAAACGCCTCGCCTATTCCCCCACAAGAGCACATGCAGCTGCGGCAGCACCCGGGCGGAAAACCAACGGTCTTCGCTGACCTTGTCCACCAGCCACAACATGCGATCCATGATCCCATCGATATCCACACGCGCGTTGTCGTCATCAGGCGGCGGCGGGGTGTGGTTGCCGGGCTGGAGGTAAATCGGCAAATGCGGGAAACGGGCTGATGCAGCCTTGGCATAAGCATAGTCCGCATCGTCAAACACCACGATCTTCAGCGCCACCTGCGGTCCATCGCCGGCGGCGGCAAGACAGTCTTCAAAGGCCCACCAGTCGGTTTCCATGCCGCTCGATGGTGGCTTCGGGCTCAGCACCAGATGATCGAGATCGCCAAACCAGTCTTTTGCGATGCTGCCCTGCGTTTCCAGCGCGAACCTATAGCCCTCGCCCTGCCCCTTCGCGATTAGTTGCCCAAGGGGCTGTATGGCGGGATTGCCGCCCGAAAGCGACACCGTCAGCGGCACACCGCCGGAAAGCCGTCGCACCTCCTGCCAGATCGCCTCGACGGACATCGGTTTCCATGTGTCGCGATACTCGCTGTCGACGGCATGCAGCGTATCGCACCAGGAGCAGCGGTAATCGCAGCCGCCAGTGCGAACGAAAACGGTAGGCAGACCAATCAGCAAACCCTCGCCCTGAATGGTCGGGCCGAAGATTTCGCTGATGCGGATCGCTGTTTCCTTCGCTGCAACTTTCTGTGCAGCCGCCGTCATGGCCGGTATTCCGCCCAGGTCTTGGCGGTTTCGCTCACTCGCACGGCGCTGGTTTCCGGCAGGCTCGTCTTGCACCAATCGTAAAAGTGCTTCGCCAGACATTCTGCTGTCACCCGGTCATGGCCGAGAACGTCGTTCAGGTGGCGATGATCGAAGTGATCGTCGATGTAGCGCTTCAGCGGCGCGAGTTCGTGGTAATCACGCACGAAACCGTGCTCGTTCAGCTCTTCGCCTGATAGTTCGACCTCAACGATGTAATTATGCCCGTGCAGGCGGGCGCACTGATGGTCGGCGGGCAGGCTTTTCAGTTGGTGAGAGGCGGAGAAATGGAACTCCTTGGTGATGCGAAACATCAACGCACCTCCTGTGCCGCATAAGCATGGGTGGCCGCCACCCAGAAATCCGGGTCCTCATAGTCCGTCGGATCGGTAACACCTGCCAGATGGAAGGCCTCGCGCCGCTCCACGCAGGTGCCGCAACGGCCACAATGGCGAGAGCCGCCCTTGTAACAGGACCAGGTTTCGCCAAATGGGGTGCCGTATTTCACCGCGTCAGTCACAATCGCCGCTTTGGAGACGGTGACATAGGGCGCAAACAAGGTGACGTCTGCGTAGCCTTCCAGCGCATGCGCCTGCATGGCATTAAAGCTGTCGATGAAGCCCGGCCGGCAATCGGGATAGATGAAATGGTCGCCGCCATGCACGGCGATCGCCACCGCATCCGCCTGCTGGGCGGCGGCAAGGCCGAAGGCGATGGTCAGCATGATGGCGTTGCGGTTCGGCACCACCGTGGAGCGCATGGTCTCTTCCGCATAATGTCCGTCCGGCACGTCGATATCGTCCGTCAGCGCGGAACCGGTGAGGTGCGCGCCGATGGTTGTGATGTCTATGAGATGATGCGGCACGCCGAGACGTTTTGCGCAGTCGGCTGCGAAATCCAGCTCCTTCTTGTGGCGCTGGCCGTAATCGAAGGAGACAAGAGCGAGAAGTTCATGTTCCGCCGCGATTTTGTGCGCAAGCGAAACGGAGTCCAATCCGCCGGAGCAGATGACGATGGTTTTCATACGTTGGGATCCCTTGTTTTGACCGGGTGGGCTGCGACCGGATTACGGGGGCGGCTTTAAACCAAAGCGAAGCGATTGTGAAGGGCTTTGCGGAAATAGCGGAAATTCCGCGCAATCCACGAAATTGCCCCGCCGCAGCAACAAGACGAAACAATCGCGACATAAGCGGGAAACCGGCTTGATCTAGAACGGACTGAACGTTGCAGTTCTTGAAGGATGTTGCCGATGGCGGCCGGTTCTATGTTCCTCTTTTCGCTAAGCGATCTCAGCTCCATCGGCTCCGGCATTTTGATGGCGTTGGCAGGCACGCTTTATGTCACCCTTACCATTCGTGGGCTGATGGCCACCGTGCGTCATGGATAAGGCACTCGGCAACAGACGCCCAGGGCTCAGGCGCAATCTTGCAGTCTTACTTTTCATAGCCTCCGCGACGCTCGTCGCCACGATAGGGATCGCCCCGTTCGTTTTCCTGATCTGGATGGTCACGACCGTCGCACGATGGCTTGGTTTTTTCATTGGCTTTTGAGACACGAAGCCCGCCATGATGCGGCGGAGCGGAAGGAGCCCGGCAAAACGGCAGTGCGCCGGGCTCTTTTTTTTCGATAAACCGGGCTCAGCGCAGCAGCGCCTGCGCCTCCTCGATGCCGAGTGCTGCCGGCTGCGTGCAGGTTGTGGTCATCTCGATGAAGCGGCCTTCTTCCCCGGATTTGAGGATGGAGGTCATCACGTCGATACCGTGCAGGGAGCGATCCAGCGAGCAGCGGGCATCGCGGCCTTCAAGGATAGCAATCGCCATATCGGCCAGGCCTGCCGTGCGATAATTGGCGCGCGGGCCATTCGGGCTTTCCTGGTTGGCAATGCCGAAGGGATGCGCCCAGTCTTCCAGCGGCTGAATATTTTTGTCGCGTCCGCTCGCCTCCACCACACCGCCGAAGAAGTTGGGGTCCGGCACGTAGATCGATCCTTCCGTGCCGTAAAGTTCCATATTGGCGTGTCGATGCGACCACACATCCCAGCTGGCCGAAAGTGTGATCGTTGCTCCGTTCACGAATTCCAGAAGCGCATGGATGTTGGTAGGCGTTTCTACCGGGATGATCTCGCCGTTCAGCGGCTGGCTGGTCACCGTTCGGGTGGGGTTGGCCATTGATGTCAGTGCGCCAACGCGCTTGACCGGGCCGATGAGGTTGATGAGGTTCGCCACATAATAGGGGCCAAGATCAAGGATTGGCCCGCCCCCCTTCAGGAAGAAGAAGCCCGGATTGGGGTGCCACATCTCCATGCCGGGGCTCATCACATGGCAGGTGCCGGAGGTGATGCGCCCGACCTTGCCCTCGTCGATATATTGCCGGGCAAGCTGATGCGCGCCGCCAAGGAAAGTATCAGGCGCGCAGCCAACGGAAAGGTTCTTCTCGCGAGCGATGCGCCGCAACTCCTCGCCTTCCTCCAGCGAAAGCACCAGCGGCTTTTCCGAATAGACGTGTTTACCCGCCTCGAGTGCCGCTTTCGACACGGGAAAATGCGCGGCGGGAATGGTGAGGTTCACCACCACGTCGATGTCCTTGTTGGCGAGGAGTTCCTCGATCGACTGCGCCGTGACACCAAATTCTTCTGCCCTCAGTTCCGCCGCATTGCGGTTAAGGTCGGCGCAGGCCAGCACCTTGATGCCCTTGAAGAGCGGTGCCAGCGAAAAGTAAGCAGACGAGATGTTGCCGCACCCGATGATGCCGACGCCCAGTTCCCTTTGCATGATGAAACTCCGGATTGATGCTCAATAGGTTTTGAAAGATGCGATGGAGCGAGTGATCAGCCGATCGATATCCTTGGGATTGTCGTGTTCGACCACGAAATGTTTCGTGGCGGATTTTGCCCTCAGAGCTGCCACGAGGGCCTTCCAGTCCACCGTGCCGTGGCCGACATCCGCCCAGCCGTCCTCATCCGTATTTTCGCCTGATGGTGCGATGTCCTTCACATGCACGGCGGTGATGCGCTTGCCGTAGCTTTCGATCCAGGCGAGCGGATCGGCATTGCCTCTGATAATCCAGGCAATATCCGCTTCCCACTTCAGGTCCGGTCCGCCGGCAAAAATCTGCTCCTGCGGGGTGGAGCCGTCCGGGAGCACCTTGAACTCGAAATCGTGGTTGTGCCAGCCGAAGGTCAGCCCGGCATCCACGAATGGCTTACCCGCTTCCTGCAGGCGCTTGCCGAAGGCGAACCAACCAGCCGCGTCCGCCGGGCGCTGGTCGGGCATCAGGTAAGGGCAATAAATCGCTTCCACGCCCAGAACCTTGGCGACGTTCAGAGCCTTTTTCGGATCACCCTCGAGAAGGTCGAGGCCGAAATGGCCGGTCGGCATGGCAAGACCATTGGCATCGAGTTCGGAGCGAAGGCTGTTCAACCCAGCGTCATCAAGCGAGGCGTACATGGCGCCGTAACCTTCGACCTGTTTGTAACCAGCCGCCGAAAGCTTCTTCAAAATATTGGAAAACGGTTGGAAATTGCGGGCGCTGTAAAGCTGGAAACCGAGTTCTGTCATTATCTCCTCCATAGAGATGTGGGTGCTTGGGATGGTGTTGGGGGTAAAACGGGGCCCTTCCTAAAGCCGCTCTTCGCTCTGTGCGTCGAACAGCGAGGCCATGGTGAGGTCTAGGCCGAGGCGAACCCGGGTGCCCGGCGCAAACCGCCTGTGGCCGCCAACGCGCACGGACAAGGTATGACCGGCATGTTTGAGCCAGATCAGATTGTCGGCGCCCATCGGCTCCTCGATGTCAACGATCGCCTCATGCACCTCGCCGCTGACGATGTCGGCATCGACGCGCACATGTTCGGGACGCACACCGAGAACCACGGCACGACCGGCGACAAGCGGCGCCTCCGGCTGATAACCATCCAGTGAGAAGGTTACGCCGTTGGTGGTGAAGACCACCTTGCCGTCCTTCTCGATCAATTCGCCACGCAGGAAATTCATCGAGGGCGAACCGATGAAGCCCGCGACGAAGAGGTTCCTTGGCTTGTTGTAGATGGTGACGGGATCGGCAAGCTGCTGGATGACGCCGCTTTTCATGATGGCGATACGATCAGCCAGTGTCAGCGCCTCGATCTGATCGTGTGTCACGTAGATCATGGTGTTTTTAAGCGCCTGGTGCAGCCGTTTGATCTCGACGCGCAGTTCCGAGCGCAGCTTGGCATCGAGGTTGGAAAGCGGTTCATCGAAGAGGAACACATCCACATCGCGCACCAGCGCCCGGCCGATCGCCACGCGCTGGCGCTGGCCGCCGGAAAGCTCGGCGGGCTTGCGCTTCAGGAGTGGTTCGATCTGCAATATGCCCGCCGCCCTTTTTACGCGCCGGTCGATTTCCTCTTTCGGAACCTTGGCGACCTGAAGGCCGAAGGAGAGATTTTTCTCCACCGTCATCTGCGGATAAAGCGCATAGGACTGGAACACCATGCCGATGCCACGATCCTTCGGCTCCTCCCAGGTAACGTTGCGGTCCTTGATGAAGATTTGCCCGTCGGTTGGCTCCAGAAGGCCCGCAATGCAATTGAGAAGTGTCGACTTGCCGCAGCCGGAAGAGCCGAGCAGCACGAGGAACTCGCCGTCGTAAATATCGAGATTGAGGTCTTTCAGGACGGTAACGGCACCGAAGGACAGGGAAAGATCGCGAATGGAAACGCTTTTGTTCATATAACTCAACCTTTTACTGCGCCTGCGGCGATGCCACGGACGAAAAGCCTGCCGGAGACGAAATAAACGATCAAAGGCACGGCCCCGGTGAGAAGGGTTGCAGCCATGTTGACGTTGTATTCCTTCACGCCCTGCACGGAGTTGACGATATTATTGAGCTGCACCGTCATCGGGTAATATTCCGGCCGCGTGAACACGACACCGAACAGGAAGTCGTTCCAGATGCCGGTGACCTGCAGGATCATCGCCACGACGAAGATCGGCAGCGACATGGGCAGCATGATGCGAAAATAGATCTGCCAGAAATTGGCGCCATCAATACGTGCCGCCTTGAACAATTCCTCCGGCAGCGACGCAAAATAGTTGCGGAAGAGTAGCGTCAGGATCGGCATGCCGAAAATCGTGTGCACGATCACGAGGCCGGTCAGCGTGCCATAAATGCCCAATTCGCGCAGCACGATGACGATCGGGTAGATCATCACCTGATAGGGGATGAAGGCGCCGATGATGAGGATCGAGAAGAACAGTTCCGAACCCTTGAACTTCCAGTTCGCGATGGCGTAACCGCTGACGGAAGCCACGATGATCGAGATCACGACCGACGGTATGAGGATGCGTACCGAGTTCCAGAAGCCGCGTGAAAGCCCGTCGCAGTTCAGCCCGGTGCAGGCATTCGCCCAGGCTTTCACCCAGGGTTCGAAGGTGATTTCCACCGGTGGCGCGAAAATGTTGCCGAGCCGTATTTCCGGCATGCCCTTTAGAGAGGTGACGACCATCACGTAAAGCGGCAGCAGGTAATAGGCGGCAGCGACAAACAGCGTGCCATAGAGAATGATGTTGCGGCGGGAAAACGTTTTTTTCGGCTTCTTGCCGCGGGGACCGGAAAGGTCCGTGGCAACCGCATCGGTTGCGGCGGCGACCGTGTTCAATGTGCTGATATTAGCCACGCTTCTTGCCTCCGAATTCGAGGTACGCCCATGGAATGACGATAATGGCGACGGTCAGAAGCATCATGGTCGAGGCGGCAAAGCCCTGCCCCAGGTTCTGCGCCTGGAACATGTAGTCATAGACATATTTCGCCGGCACTTCGGATGCGATGCCCGGTCCGCCACTGGTCTGCGCCACCACCAGATCGTACACCTTGACGATGCCGCTCGCGATAATGACGAGCGTGGTGATGAAGACCGGCCGCATCATGGGAATGATGATGAGGATATAGGTCTTCCACATCGGAATGCCGTCGACGCGCGTCGCCTTCCAGATATCCTCGTCTATGCCGCGAAGACCGGCCAGCATCAGGCACATGACGAGCCCCGTGCCCTGCCAGAGCGCAGCAATCAGGATGCCGTAGATAACGATCTCGGAATTATAAAGCGGGTCGAAGGTGAAGCTTTCCCACCCCATCGAGCGGACCACGGACTGAATGCCGAATTCCGGGTTCAACAGCCATTGCCAGACAAGGCCGGTTACGATGAACGACAGAGCAAAGGGATAAAGGAAGATGGTGCGGAAGGTGTTCTCGAAACGGATCTTCTGATCCATCAGCGCCGCCAGCACGAAGCCGATCACCAGACTGAAGATCAGCGACAGAATGCCGTAGATCGCCAGATTCTGGATAGAAATGATCCAGCGCGGCGCGGCCCACAACCGCTCATACTGGTCGAAACCGATGAAGCTTGCACGTGGCAGAAGCTTGGAATTGGTGAATGAATAAATCACCGTCCAGACCGTTCCGCCGAGAAAAATCACGACTGCGGTCAATATCATGGGAATGGAAGCAATCTTCGAATTGAGATTGCGGAAAAGCTGGTTGGGGCGGCCGGAGCGCGCTAGACCCGCCATGGATGACCCTCCTGTAACGTTGCCGTTGATAGCCAGGCAAGGTCTCAAAGACCTTGCCCCAATCCTCCGGGCTTGCGCGTTTACGCATCCCGCAGGGAGCTTGCGGCGGATGAATGCCACCCGCCGCACAAGAGGTTGCGGTTAGTCAGCGGAACCGATGATGCCGGCGAAGCGCTTCTGTGCATCTTCTGCAGTCATCGCGCTGGCAAAAAACTCTGCCATCAGGTCTTCTTTCTGCTTCTGCGTGTCAGCAGAAATCAGCTGGTCTGTGCTGGTCAGCGCATTGCCCTTGGCCAGAATTTCCAGACCCTTCTTCATGCAGTCATTGGCCGCATTGAGGTCGACGTCGCCACGGATCGGCAGCGAGCCTTTCTTAAGGTTGAAAGCCACCTGCGTTTTAGGATCGACGATGGTTGCGGCCAGAACGTCCTGCGCCTTGGATTTTGCTTCATCCTTCAGCAGCGGGAAATAAAAGGCGTCGCCGCCGGTGGTGAGATAGTCGTTAAGGCCGAGACCCGGCAGGCAAGTGTAGTCCGTACCCGCCTTCTGGTTGGCAAGCTGGAACTCGCCCTGCGCCCAGTCGCCCATGATCTGGCCGCCGGCCTTGCCTGTTATGACCATGTTGGTGGCCTGGTTCCAGTCCTGAACATTGGTGCCCTTGGCCATGTCGCGGGCCTCGACGGCGGCCGCAAAAATCTTGGCCATGTCGGGACCGGCCGCTGCTTCGGCATCCTTGTCACCATAGACCTTCTGATAAAGATCCTTGCCGCCGATCGAAAGCGTCAACGTGTCGAACAGGCCATTGGCCTGCCATGCCTGACCGCCGAGCGCGAGCGGCTGGATGCCGGCTTTTTTCAGTGCCGGTGCTGCGGCAGCAAATTCAGTCCAGTTCTTGGGAACTTCGACGCCCGCTTTCTTGAACGCTTCGTTGGAAAGCCACAGCCATTGCCAGGAATGGATGTTGACCGGCGCGCAATAGATCTTGCCGTCGATGGTGCAGCTGTCGAGCAGGCTTGCCGGCTTTATGACGTCTTTCCACTTGCCCTTTTCGGCAACGTCGGTCAGGTCGCGCATCAGGCCGGCCTGCACCAGCTCTTCCGCCTGTCTGCCATGGTTGAACTGGGTGGCACCCATCGGGTCGCCGCCGGTGATACGGCTGATCATGATCGGACGGGCGGTGCCGCCCGAACCGGCAATAGCGCCGTCCACCCACTTGTTGCCGGTGGCATCAAAAGCCTTGGCAAGTTCGGCAACGGCAGCGGCTTCACCGCCCGATGTCCACCAATGGGTAACTTCAAGATCGGTAGCCCCAGCGACACCCGCCGGAATCATAACACTGGCCAAAAAGGCCGCAGAAATAAAGCGCATTCGCATGAGTCTCCTCCCTCACTGAAACGTTGCAGTTGGAACGTAAGCGAAGATTTTTGATTAGGCAACCGCCTAAAAAATGAATCTCGCCGCAGCTCGCCGCGCTGTTTCGAGCAGATACAAACGTGCCGAACGGCTAGATTTTGTTGAGAAAGAAGATTGGGAAATTGGAAGGATGCCGAATGGCACGACAAAGACTGCGCACCGGTAATCTGCAGGCAACGTAATAGTCTTCCGACTTTGGCGTCGGTTCCTGCGCACAGAGTGCCAAGCCCGCATGGACGGGCAAACATAAGGTGAGCGATGGTGAAACGTTGGCACATTCTTTTGATGATCGGTCTGGCGGGCGTGTTATCGCTTTTGCTCGCACCGTTCGAACGACTGGCGTCGGGACAGGATCTTTCCTTCACGATACGGGTTGTGATGCTCGTCCAGCCGGCAGTCCTGATCATTGGTGCGGTGGCGACGGGTCAAGCGCTCGCCGGCAAACTCGGGCTCGGCACTCCGCTGATCGATGCCTGGCTGAAAGGAACCGGGTTCGGGCCAGTCTTGCGCAGGCAAGCCCCTTCAGCTTTGCTGACGGGTCTTATCGTCGGCCTGTTGATGATCGCTTATTCGTCTGTGATCCTGCCTGCCTTCACCGATACGGCAACCATGGAAAAAATGGCGGCGTTTGAAGTCCCACTTGTCACCCGGCTTCTCTATGGCGGCATAACGGAGGAGCTGCTGACCCGATGGGGCTTGATGGCATTATTCGCATGGGCGCTCTGGCGAGTAGTGGGCAAGGGGCAAGTCCAGCCGGTCATGCTGTGGACTGCCATTGTCATCGCAGCGGCCCTTTTTGCCGTGGGCCACCTGCCCTTTCTGTTTGCCATTACCGTTCATCCGCAACCATTGCTGATTGTCACTGTCATGCTCGGCAATTTTATCCCCGGACTGATGTTCGGGTGGCTGTTCTGGCGTCGCGGGCTGGAAGCAGCGATGCTTTCCCACGCTTTCGCCCACTGCGTGAATGCAACTGTCTCCTGATCCGTCGAGCCGACAGATAAGTCAGGAATTTATCATCCCGGCCTCGCCGGCCGGGATAAAATGCCGCTTCTGTGAGGGCAGCAGTCCTAATGCCTCTTATAATCATCCTCGATGCGGATGACGTCGTCTTCGCCAAGATAGGCGCCGGTCTGGATTTCGACCAACTCAAGCGGAATCTGCCCCTCATTGGCAAGCCGGTGCGGTTGACCAATCGGGATATAGACGGACTGGTTTTCCGTCAGCAGCCGGGTTTCGTCGCCAATCGTTACGGTTGCCGTGCCCTTGACGATGATCCAGTGCTCCGAGCGGTGATAGTGTTTCTGGAACGAGATGCGGTGGCCAGGATCAACCGTGATGTGGCCCACGCGGTAGCGCTCGTCCACATACATATGTTCGATGTAACCCCATGGACGATACACTCGCCTGTGTGCTTGCGTCCGCGGCGCGTGTTCGCCATCCTTCAGTGTCTCCACCAGGCCCTTCACGTCCTGCACCCGGTTTTTCGGCACCACCAGAACCGCATCCTTGGTAGCCACCACCACCAGATCCTTTGCCCCCACCACGGTCGTCAGCAATTGCGTGGAATGGATCAGGCAGCCCTCGGAATCGATGAAGACGCCGTCGCCCTCGAGCGCATTGTCGTTGCCATGCTTGTCGGCGATTTCCCAGATCGCGTCCCAGCTGCCGATATCCGACCAGCGGAAATGGCCATGCACCACCGCCATGCGCTTGGTCTTCTCGATCACCGCATAGTCGATGGAGTTTTTCGGCGAGGCCTCGAAGCTCGCCTGATGCAGGCGCACGAAGCCAAGGTCGCTTTCATATTTTTCGACCGACTGCGTTACTGCCGCAAGAATTTCCGGCGCGAATGCCTTGAGTTCGGCAATCATCACGTCCGAACGAAACAGGAAGTTGCCGGAGTTCCAGAGATAACCCTTCTCCAGATAGGAGATTGCCGTCTTCACATCCGGTTTTTCCACGAATGCCTCGACGATGCTCAAGTCAGCCTCACCATCAATTGCTTCACCAGGCTTGATGTAGCCGTAGGAGGTGCGCGGCTCGGTTGGCACCAGACCGAAAACGACGATATTGCCCTGATCGGCGGCCTTGGCGCCAAGCCTCACGGACTCTGAAAATTTGTCGGCATCCAGCACCACATGGTCGGCGGCGAGCGCCAGCACCAGGCATCCCGGCTCCCGGCGCTCGGCCAGCACGGCGGCAGCGGCCATGGCGGCGGCACTATCGCGGCGGGCGGGTTCGAGAACCACCGTCGCCGGAAGATCGATCTCCTCAGCCTGGCGGCGGGCGAAGAAGCGGAAATCCTCGTTGGTGATCACCAGCGGCTCGGCATAAAGCGCCTTGTCGGCCACGCGCGTCAGTGTCTGCTGATAGGTCGAAAGATTGCCGACCAGCGGCTGGAACTGCTTGGGCAACTGATCGCGCGATACCGGCCAAAGCCGTGATCCCGCCCCACCAGCAAGAAGAACCGGCGTGATCTTTCGAGATTGTTCCGTCACAATAAAAACCTTTCCAACTTTAAAAGACTTCCGGCGGGCCGGACAATATACATATTTACCAATGCTGCCATCATCGATTCACGGGCGGATAAGCGCAAGCTCATAAGTTCGCCTTGTGAAAGCTTGGTGAATGTCGGACCCGTTTTGCTAACGCAACGCACAGGGTGAGGTTCCGCGCAAAGGCGATCAGTCGCTTTGACAGGCCGCAAAGAAAAACCCGGGCGAATAGCCCGGGTTTCCGTTTTCAGAGCTATGACCTGTCAGGATCAGTTCGGCAGCGCGTAAGCGATCACGTAGTCGCCACGGTCAGGAGACTGACGTGCACCGCCGGCCGAGATGACGACATATTGCTTGCCTGTCTTCGGAGACTTGTAGCTCATCGGGCCGCCCTGGCTGCCGACAGGAAGGCGGGCCTTCCAGACTTCCTTGCCGGTCGCCGTATCGAAGGCGCGCAGATAATAATCCTGGGTGCCGGCGATGAAGACGAGACCGCCCTGGGTGGCAAGCGTTCCGCCAAGCGTGGGCATGCCGATCGGGATCGGCAGACCCATCTTGATGCCAAGCGGACCGGTATCCTCAACGGTGCCGACAGGAACCTGCCACTTGATCTGCTGCGTCTTCATGTCGATCGCAGTCATCGAGCCATAGGGCGGAGCCTGGCAGGGAATGCCGAGAGCAGACAGGAAACGGTTCTTGTTCACCGCATAGGGCGTACCCTTCATGGGAACGACGCCCATGCCGGTATTGACGCTTTCGCCGCCGCTTGCCGTTGCCTTGGTGGGAGCGGCTTCCTTCATCTCAATCCACAGGCCGAGGCGCATATCGTTGATGAAGATTGTGTTGGTCGTCGGGTCAGTCGAGATGCCGCCCCAGTTCATGCCGCCGAGCGAGCCCGGGAAGGCGAGGGAGAGGTCCGTGCCTGGCGCCGTATAGAGGCCTTCATAACGCATGCCCTTGAAAGCGATACGGCACAGAAGCTGATCGAAAGGGGTGGCACCCCACATATCGGCTTCCGTCAGCGTCTGCGCGCCGATTTGCGGCATGCCCACCGAACGCGGCTGCGTTGGTGCATATGGCTCGTTCGGAATGTTGCCGGCCTTGACCGGAACGTCTTCCACCTTGGTCAGCGGCTGGCCAGTCGCCCGGTCCAGCACATAGATCTGACCGGCCTTGGTGCCGAAGACCAGAGCCGGAACGGTCGTTCCGTCAGCCTTCGGGAAATCGATGAAGCTCGGCTGCATCGGCACGTCGAAGTCCCATAGGTCGTTATGAACCGTCTGGTAGACCCACTTTTCGCGGCCGGTCGTGGCATCGAGCGCCAGCATGGAAGCGCCGTATTTATGATCGAGCGGTGTGCGCGTCGCGCCATAAAGATCGACCGAGGGGCTGCCCACCGGCATGAAGACCGTGTTCAGCTCCGGATCGTAGGACATGGATGCCCAGACGTTCGGCGTGGAACGGGTGTAGGTCTGGCCCTCGGGCGGCAGTTTGGTGATTTCAGGGTTGCCGGGATCGAAAGCCCAGCGAAGCTCACCCGTCACCACGTCGAAACCGCGCATCACGCCGCCAGGCATATCCACCTGTACGTTGTCAGCGATACGTCCGCCGACCACGACGGTGGTGCCGGCCAGTGTGGGGGCCGATGTCAGCACATATTGCGGGTCCGGCGCATCACCAAGACCGATCTTCAGATCGACGCGGCCATTGGTGCCGAAATCCGGGCAAAACGCGCCGGTGTCGGCGTCGAGCGCGATGAGTTCCGCGTTGATGGTGTTCATGAGAATGCGGCGCTGGCAAAGCGCGCCGTCGGCTACGATCGCCGGGGTGACAGGCGTTGCGCCCGGAGCGGTCGGCTGCTTCAGCGGCGCCTTGGCATCGAAATAGGCTAGACCACGGCAACGCATCCAGACGGTGGATTTGGCGTTGATTTCGGTCTTCCACTTCTGCGCGCCGGTATCGGCGTCGAGCGCGATGACATTGTTGTGCGGTGTGCACACAAACACGGTGTCGCCGACCTGAAGCGGCGTTTCCTGATCTTCCGCACCGTTCGCGCCGGGGCTGATCGGGATGTCGCCGGTCCGATAGGTCCATGCCACCTCAAGGTTCTTGACGTTATCGCGGTTGATTTCGTCAAGCGCAACAAAGCGGCTGCCGCCCGCCGTATTGCCGTAATGTTCCCAGTTCTTCTGCTCATTTTCCGGCGTTACCGGCGTCAGTGCAGCAACCTCACCCTTGAAGGCGACGGTCGGATGCGGCACGAACATGCCGGCAAAACCGGCAGCGGACGCAATGGCCAGAACGCCAGCAAGGGCAAAGGACGCGCCGTAAGCAGGCGTCTTGCCAGCCGCGCGCCGCAGCAGCGGATAGGAGAGCGCAACCACCGTGGCGCCCACGCCCAACGCCAGCAGGCGGGAGATGAGCGGCCAGAAGTGCAGTCCGGCTTCCCACACTGCCCAAACACCGCTAACGATGAAGACAAGGCCGAACAGGAGCGCGCCGGCAGGCTTGCGCAGCAGAATAAGCAAGCCGGAGACGATCAGCGCGATACCCGCAAAGACGAAATAGAGGCTGCCGCCGAGTGTTGCGAGCTGCCCGCCGCCAATGGCGAAGAACAGTCCCGCAGCGACAATGACAGCGCCGAGCACGAAGAGCCATAATCTGGCTGCAAGCGACGTTGAGGTTGCTGGTTTACTCATGAAATTAAATATCCGGTTAGGAGAGCCGCCGCGAAGGCTGACGCCCGATGATCTTTCAATGCCCGGCCCAGGCCAGACAGTCCGCCGCACTTACGGCTGAGCGAAGATGCGCTGAAGGCGACGAGGCGAAATGGGGAACAATGGTGCGGGAGACTTCCGTGGTGACTGTCATTTTGACCCATTCACTGCAGTTTATCGCCGGCCCCAATGGACGGCGGACAATGTGCTCGAACAAATCCTCCCAAGTTCGTATCGCAGAGGCCCGCATGCGGGCACTGGGCGACCGAAACCTCGGTGCGGTATAACGTCGCCTGCGACAAGATGACAATGCGCAAGACGGGCATTTTTGATAAGCTGCGCTTATACCATATCAACACCTACAACACAAAGACCTCTCCGCCGATGGATATTCGCCAGCTCGCCATTTTCGTGGAAGCCGCAAGGGCCAAAAATTTCCGCGCGGCCGCTTTGCAGCTGGGCATCGCCCAACCGGCCGTAACGCAGCGTATCCGGCAACTGGAAGAGAATCTGGGCTTCAAGCTTTTCCTCCGTGTCAACCGCGGTGTGGAACTTACGCCGGCTGGGCAGTCGATGCTGCTCGATGCGGAGGAAATTCTTGCCCGCACCAAGGGGGCGCTGGAAAAGGCACACCAGATCAGGCGCGGCCAGCTCGGCACGCTGCGCATCGGCTTCGGCACCAGCGTAATGGCGGAACGAAAATTGCCGGCGCTGATCACCCGCTATGGCAACGACCACAGGGAGGTGACGCTTGAACTCCTGCCCGGCATGACGATGGAACAATTGATCGAGCAGGTGGCGACGCGCAAGACAGACGTCGCTTTCATTCGCGCACCCCTGCCCCAATTGCCGCAGAGCTTGCGGGCCATGCCCTTCGACCGCTCCAAACTGTGCGTCGCCCTGCCGGAGCGCCATCCGCTCGCCTCCCGCCCCAGAGTTTCGGTTGGCGATATCGTGCAGGAAAAACTGCTGCTACCGGTGGACGAGATCGGCCTGGGGCTCAGCAGCAGCGCGCTTTCCCTTTTCGAGGATGCAGGCTGTGAGCCGGAAATCGGCATGCGCATCGCCAACGTCAACACCATCCTTGCCCTCGTGGAAGCTGGCGCGGGAATTTCCATTCTGCCGGAAAGCACCGTGCGCTCCACAAGGGGCATCACAGGTGTGCCGCTCGAAAGCGCCGATGCCTGGTCAGATAGCGTGCTGGTCGTCAGACGCGGTCCGCTTGCCCTCCACGTGGAGGCCTTCGTGAATATAGTACGGCAGGCCTACCAGTCCCACCTATAATGCCGACAATACGCACTTAATCGATTGAATCGGCCACAAATTTCGCCACGGCTAAATTTGCTGCACTGAACAACATTCAACGCTTGGCACGCGCGCGAAAAATACAATAACAACGACGGATATTTTTGCACTGTTATCGACACGAAAGCACACTCAGCCCATGTCCGACACGACGAAGCCCGCCAGCCCCAGAACATCGGTTACAGATCAGGAAGCACTGGATTTCCACGCGCAAGGCAGACCGGGGAAACTGGAAATCACCCCGACCAAGCCGATGGCGACTCAGCGGGATCTGTCGCTTGCCTATTCGCCTGGAGTGGCCGTGCCGGTGAAAGCCATCGCCGAAAATCCGGCGACCGCTTACGATTATACGACACGCGGCAACATGGTGGCAGTCATCTCCAACGGCACGGCGATCCTCGGTCTCGGCAATCTCGGTGCGCTCGCCTCCAAGCCTGTCATGGAAGGCAAGTCCGTTCTGTTCAAGCGCTTTGCGGATGTGGATTCCATCGATCTCGAGGTCGATACTGAAGACGCCGACGAATTCATCAATTGCGTGCGTTACCTTGGCCCCTCTTTCGGCGGCATCAATCTGGAAGACATCAAGGCGCCGGAGTGCTTCATCATCGAAAGCCGCCTGCGCGAGCTGATGGACATTCCTGTTTTCCATGACGACCAGCACGGAACCGCCATCATCGCCGCCGCCGGTCTCATCAACGCCATCGAACTGACAGGCCGAGACTTCAAGACGACGAAGCTCGTCTGTAACGGCGCAGGTGCTGCTGCCATCGCCTGCATGGACCTCATCAAGGCCATGGGTTTCAACCCCGAAAACATCACGCTTTGCGACACCAAGGGCGTGATCTACCAGGGCCGCACCGAAGGCATGAACCAGTGGAAATCCGCCCATGCGGTAAAGACTGACAACCGCACGCTGACTGAGGCCATGAAGGGCGCGGATGTCGTCTTCGGCCTGTCGCAGAAGGGTGCCTTCACCGAAGAGATGATCCGCTCCATGGCGCCGAAGCCGATCATTTTCGCAATGGCCAACCCTGACCCGGAAATCACCCCGGAAGAAGTCGCCCGCATCCGCGATGACGCCATCATGGCGACCGGGCGTTCGGATTATCCGAACCAGGTCAACAACGTCCTCGGCTTTCCCTATATCTTCCGCGGCGCGCTCGATGTCCGTGCAAGCCAGATCAACGACGCAATGAAGATTGCCGCTGCACAGGCGCTGGCCGATCTTGCCCGCGAGGATGTGCCGGATGATGTGGCCGCCGCCTATCAGGGCAACCGCCCGCGCTTCGGATCGCAATATATCATTCCCGTTCCCTTCGATCCGCGACTGATCTCGGCAATTCCGGTTGCCGTGGCCAAGGCCGCCATCGAAACCGGCGTCGCTCGTCGCGAATTGCCCGATCTCGATGCCTATGCCCGCGAGCTTTCCGCCCGCCGCGACCCCATGGCGTCGACCACGCAGCGCCTTTACGAGCGTGTGCGCCGCTCTCCGAAGCGTGTCGTTTTCGCCGAAGCGGAAGAAGAACAGGTGATGCGCGCAGCGATCTCGTTTACCGCGCAGGGGCTTGGCACCGCCATCCTGCTCGGCCGTGACGACATCATCAAGGCCAATGCGGAGCGTGCCGGCATCGATCTCGACCGCGCCAATATAGAGATCACCAATGCCCGCCTTTCCAGCCGCGTCGATGCCTATGTCGATTATCTCTATGCGCGTTTGCAGCGCGGCGGCTTCCTGCTGCGCGACGTGCAGCGCCTGATCCACAACGACCGTAACCATTTCGCCGCCTGCATGGTGGCGATGGGCGATGCGGACGCCGTGGTCACCGGCGTTACCCGCAACTATTCCACGGCGCTCGAGGATATCCGCCGCTGCATCAACACCAAACCCGGCCACCGTGTCATCGGCGTTTCTCTGGTCGTGTCGCGCAACCGAACGGTCTTCGTGGCAGATACCGCCGTGCACGACATGCCGTCCGCCGAAGACCTTGCCGATATCGCCGAAGAAGCGGCCGGTCTTGCCCGCCGTTTCGGCTACGAACCGCGTGTGGCGATGCTCGCCTATTCCACCTTCGGCCAGCCGGTTGGCGAACGCTCCGACAAGGTGCGCGAAGCGGTGAAAATCCTCGACAAGCGCAACGTCAATTTTGAGGTCGACGGGGAAATGTCGGCCGATGTGGCGCTGAACCATCATCGCATGCAGAGCCAGTATCCCTTTGCCCGCCTTTCCGGTGCGGCCAACGTGCTGGTCATGCCAGCCATCCATTCCGCCTCGATCTCCACCAAGATGCTACAGGAACTGGGCGGCGCGACCGTCATCGGCCCGCTTCTCGTCGGCCTCGACAAATCGGTGCAGATCACCTCGATGGGTGCCAAGGACAGCGACATCGTCAATATGGCGGCGATCGCGGCCTATAACGCCGGTCGGTAACGATGTGGGAGCGCTCTTCGGGAGAAGGGTGCTCAAAATGCCCCGGCATAGCCAGCATATCCTCGCCCTGTGGCGAGGATATGCCAAAGCGCCGAACCCCGGCACCGTAAGAACAAGATTCTACGATTTCAAATTATTAGGTTATTTTTTCTCACCAGAGAACTTATTGGAACACGATTTTATTTATACGATTTTTTGCGCAACGCCAATTCTCGCTCTCGACGGACGCCTCATGTAGTTTCCACCCACAACCAAAAGGAAATACCCATGGCCCTCTCCTTCTCCAGATTTGCCGCAAAACTCATCGCCGGAACCGTCGCTATCGCTTCGATGGCCACCGCCGCTCACGCGGATGCGACGCTCGACCGTATCAAGGGTCGCGGCAAGCTCACCGTCGGCGTCATCCTGTCCGGCGCGCCTTTCGGCTTCATCGATCCGAAGACGCAGGAGCAGAAGGGCCTCAACATCGACGTCGCCAAGGCGCTGGCCGCCGGTCTCGGTGTGGAGCTGGTGACCGAAACCGTGACCCCGCCCAACCGCGTGCAGTTCCTGCAGCAGGGCAAGGTCGATATTCTGATCGCCAACATGCAGTACACGGAAGAGCGCGCCAAAACGCTCGATTACGTGCCCACCCCCTATGACCGCCAGGGCGGCGCAGCCATCGGTCGAAAGGACTCGGGCATCAAGGACTGGCCGGACCTGAAGGGCAAGATTGCCTGCGTATCGCAGGGCTCCAACTACACCCAGCCGCTGATCGAGCAATATGGCGCGCAGGTAAAGGCGTTGCCGAGCCAGCCGGAATCGCTGCTCGCGCTGAAGGGCGGCAATTGCGATGTCTCCGTGCACGTCAACGGCACGCTGAGCCTGATGCTTCAGGACCGCGCCGATGAGTGGAAGGATTACGGCATCCTGATCCCCACCGACCTTATCCCTTCTGACTCCGTCATCTGGCTGCGCAAGGGCGAGGCCGACACGCAGGCTGCGCTCGACAAGATCGTCAAGGAGCTGCACGCTTCCGGCAAAATGATCGAATTCGCCAAGGCCAACCGCCTGCCGAGCATCGGCTTCATGGAAGAGCAGAAGACGAAGCTCTCCGCGGCGCAGTAACGGCTGGGCAATCCCGCTTGCTCCGTCACCCCGGAACTGGTCCGGGGGACCGGCATGTCGTAGGGGCATCTGCCATCACGGAGATTTCCCCTCACCACTGAGAACGGCCGGTTTCGCCCGCCGTTCTTTTCTGCTTTATAGCAAGACAGGTCATTCTGGCACCGCCTGCCGGGCGGCAGCCGCGACAACAGCATGGATATCCGATGCAGGATGGATTTACAGCGCGTTTCATAGAGTTGGCCGCGCATATAGGCCTCAACTATGACTTTCTGAACAGCGGCTACGAGGTTCAGATCTGGCTCGACGGCATGAAGATGACGCTCATCCTCGTCGCCGTCACCCTGCCGCTCAGCCTCGTTTTCGGCTTCATTTTCGCCGCCATGCTCACGTCAGGCAAAGGCTGGCTCGCCGGTCCGGTGCGCGCCTATGTGGAATTGACGCGCAACACGCCGACGCTGGTGCAGCTGATGTGTGGTTTCCTTGTGCTCAACATGTTGATTTCAAACGCGCTCGGCGGCGCGCAGAACAATCCGCTCACCCCGTTCTTCTGGGTCGTCGCCATCACCGGCCTGCACGTTGCCGCCTTCCATGCGGAAGCCTTGCGCGGCGGTATCGAGGCGGTGCCGGCTACCACCATCGAGGCGGCACGCGCCATCGGTTTCAGCTCTTTCGAGATTTTACGTTACGTGGAATTTCCGCTGGCAATCCGCACGGCACTTCCTTCCATCATCAACAATCTCATCAATCTGGTGAAGCTCACCACCGTCGGCTCGGCGATTGCGGTCGGTGAAATCACCTATGCCTCGATCCTGATCTGGACGCAGCGCGACAATGTGGTCGAACTTATGCTGGTGATCCTCATCTTTTTCAGTGTCATCAATTTCATCGTCGCAAGGGCGGGCCTGTGGCTTGAGCGGCGTCTTGCGGTTCCGGGGTTCGGTCAATGAGCGCGGTGGTCTCTCCAACACAGGCGGCGAAGAAGCTGCCTTTCGGCACCATTCTTCTGTGCGGCGTGCTGGTTGCCGTCGTGCTGTGGCTGGTTCTCGATCCCTCGCTCGGACAGGTGCTGCTGGAATGGCTGCCCTATCTGGGCAAGGGTTTTGCCATGAATGTGCTGATCAGCATCCTGGCGATTGCCATCGGCACCATCATCGGCGT
This sequence comes from Agrobacterium sp. 10MFCol1.1, assembly GCF_000381165.1. Classification (NCBI taxonomy): domain Bacteria; kingdom Pseudomonadati; phylum Pseudomonadota; class Alphaproteobacteria; order Hyphomicrobiales; family Rhizobiaceae; genus Agrobacterium; species Agrobacterium sp. 10MFCol1.1. Next base: position 220,969 of record NZ_KB906073.1, read on the forward strand.
CGTGCTTGGCATCACGGAGCTTGCGCCCTATCGGCTCGTGCGCGCGCCGGCGCTCACCTACGTGCAAATCTTCCGCAACGCCCCGCATCTGGTGCTGATTTTCGCCGCGACCTACATCTTCCCCTTCGAGATCGTCGCCTTCGGCAACTACATTCCGTTTCCAGACTGGATCAAGGCCGTGGTCGGGCTTGCGATTCCGGCCAGCGCCCACATCGCCGAAATCACCCGGGGCGCCATCCAGTCCATTCCCACCGCACAATGGGAAGCGGCGCAGGGCCTCGGGTTTTCGCGCAACCAGACGCTGCGCTGGATCATCCTGCCGCAATGCGTGAAGCGCTCGCTGCCGCCGTGGATGAACCTTTACGCCTCCATCACCATGGGCACGGCGCTTGCCTCGCTGGTCGGCGTGCATGAGCTTCTCCACGCCGCAACCGATGCCAGCACCGCCGTGCAGCGCAACGATTTCACCGTCGTGGTCTATCTCACCGTCCTGATGGCGTTCTTCCTGTTCTGCTATCCCGTGTCCCGTTTCACGCAGCGCCTTGAACGGCGCTTCGCTTCCCGCTGATTGGAATACACCATGTCCGCATCCGCCCCCCAAACCGCCGCCAAAGCTCTGGTTGAACTGGAAGGCGTGCACCTGTCCTTCGGCGACAATCAAGTGCTCAAAGGCATTGATCTCACCGTCAACAAGGGCGACGCCGTCTCCATCATCGGCCCTTCCGGCTCGGGCAAATCCACGATCCTGCGCTGCATCAACGGCCTGCTCATTCCGCAATCTGGCAAGATCACCGTGGGGGGCACCCGCGTCGATCAGCTGAAAACGGAAGCTGAGCGCATAACGCTGCGCAAGCGCATCGGCATTGTCTTCCAGCAGTTCAACCTCTTCCCGCATCTAACTGTCATGGAAAATATCACCATCGCGCCGATTAAAATCCTCGGCACGCCGAAGGCGGAAGCCGAGCGTCATGCCCGCGAATTGCTGGAAAAAGTCCGCCTGTCGCAGAAGGTGGATGCCTATCCCGGTCAGCTGTCCGGCGGCCAGCAGCAGCGTGTGGCCATTGCCCGCGCGCTTGCCATGCGGCCTGAACTGGTTCTGTTCGACGAGGTTACCTCCGCACTTGATCCGGAAACCGTCGGCGAAGTGCTCGCCGTCATCCGCGATCTCGTCAATGACGGCATGACCAGCATTCTCGTGACACACGAAATGCGCTTCGCCGAGGAAATCAGCGACAATATCGTCTTCACGGAAAACGGCCTGATCGTTGATCAGGGCACGCCGGAGCACATCTTCTACAAGTCGACCAATCCGCGTATCAACGCCTTCGTAAAGGGCCTCGGCGGACAGGTGGCACGGGTCGCCGACGGCGAAGGGATCTGACGCCATGACCGCCGACGAAAAACTCACCCTTCATCTGGCAGAAGCCATCGCCGCCTCTGATCCGCTCCGCGACGAAGAGGCTGTGACAATCGCCCGCACGGCGCTGATCGACTTTTTTGCCTGTATGCTGGGTGGCGCTTACGACCGAAGCACGAAAATCCTCATCGACAGCTTTACGTCAGGCACATCCGGCACGGCGGGCATTGTCGGCCATGATCTGCGCACGGATGCTTTCACGGCCGCACTCATCAATGGTCATGCGGGGCACGTGCTGGATTATGACGACGTCCATGGCAGCGTGCGCGGCCACCCCACCGTCGCCATCGTTCCCGCTCTATTGGCTGTTGCGGTCGAGGAAGGCTCTACGGCGGATGCATTTATCGCCGCCTATATTGTCGGGCTGGAAACCATGGCGCGGCTTGGCCTGTCGCTCGGTACAAAGCATTACGAAAATGGCTTCCACGCCACCGCGACCCTCGGCCCCATCGGTGCGGCGGCGGCCATTGCCCATCTTCTCAAATTCACCCCGCAGACGACCGCTATCGCACTCGGCCTTGCCGCCACGCAGTCGGCCGGACTTCGCCTGCAATTTGGTTATGATGCCAAGCCCCTGCATGCCGGGCTTGCGACACGCGCTGGCCTCACCGCCGCGCAGCTGGCAAGATCAGGTTTTCAGGGCGCGCCGGATTTTCTGGAAAACCCTATCGGCTTTTATTCCGCCTTCGCCTTTGGCGCGGAACAGCCGAAACGGCTCCTGTCCGGCTGGGGTACACCCTGGCAGATCGTCTCTCCCGGATTGACGCTCAAGGCATTTCCCTGCTGCACCGCCAGCCACCCTGTTGCCGTTGGTGCGCTTGCACTGCGCAGCGCCAGTGATCTGGCACCAGATGAAATCGAAACTGTCGTCATCACCTTCCCCCCGGGAGGCGATGCCGCTCTTGTGGGTTCGGCCACACCCGCCACGGGCATCGATGCGCGTTTCAGCGCCGAATATGTCTTCGCCGCCGCACTGACGGATGGCGCACTCGGCATCAGCCATTTCGACGAACGCCCTGCACGCGCCGACCTGCTTGGACTTTCCGCAAAAGTCTCGCGCCGGCACGACGAGACCGCCCGCCGCCTCTCGCCGGATCCGACCACGCGTTTCGTGGTCATCGACGTGACGAAGAAGGATGGCACGGTGCTGTCGCGCCGTATTGACGGTCTTCCCGGCATTGATGACCCCACGGAAAAATTTGCCGACGCCACCGGCGGCAATGAGAAATTCGCCGGAATTCCCGCACTGGTGCGGACCATGAAAACCTCAGCCGACCTCAAGAAGTTAGAAGCGCTTCTGGCAACGCAAATATAACACGACTGAAATAAAGGCATGATCACCATGACCACGAATACCCGCAAAAGACAGATGCATCTTGGCCTGTTCCTGCAAGGAGCCGGCCACCACGTTTCCGGCTGGCGTCACCCGGATGCGGAAGCCGGCAGCGAGAATTTCGACCTGTTGACCCGTGTCACGAAAATGGCCGAAGATGCCAAGTTCGACATGGTCTTTCTGGCCGATGGCCTCACAAGCGGCGTCGACGCCCATCCCTCGATGATCGCCCGTTTCGAGCCGCTTACCCTGCTTGCGGCGCTTGCCATGGTGACAAACAAGATTGGACTGGCCGCCACCGCCTCCACAACCTATGGTGAGCCCTACCACACCGCACGCGCCTTCGCCTCCATCGACCATCTCAGCCACGGGCGTGCGGCGTGGAACATCGTTACCACCTCCTATGCCCGCACGGCGGCGAACTTCTCCAAGAGCCATCCCGAGCATGACGAGCGTTATGCCGTTGCGGAAGAATATGTGAACGTCGTGCGTGGCCTGTGGGACAGCTGGGACGACGACGCCTTCGTCAAGGACAAGGAAGGCGGCCGCTACGTCGATCCGCAGAAGGTCCACATTCTCGATCACGAAGGCAAATATTTCACGGTGAAGGGGCCGCTGAACATTCCGCGTTCGCCGCAGGGTCACCCAGTTCTCATTCAGGCCGGCTCCTCCGGCCCGGGGCAGGATCTCGCCGCCCGCACTGCCGATATCGTCTTCACAGCCCAGCAGGCCATTTCCGAGGCGCAGGCCTTCTACACCAGCCTAAAGGCGCGAGTGGAGAAATTCGGCCGCGATCCCGCAAGCGTTGCCGTGATGCCCGGTTTCATGCCCATCATCGGCAAGAGCTTCAAAGAGGCCGGCGAGAAGCTGAAGGAGCTGAACCGCTGGACCGACATCAAGAGCGCCATGCCGTTGCTTGAGGAACGCATCGGCCATAGCCTTACCGAGTATGATCTCGACGGCCCGCTGCCGGACCTGCCTATTTCCGACCAGTTGCGCAGCCGCGCCGAACTTTTGACAGAACTGGCGCGCCGCGAAAAGTTGACGATCCGGGAACTGGCGCTGCGCGTTGCAGCTGGTCGTGGCCACCATATCGTCATGGGCACGGCCAAGGACGTTGCGGATCGCATGCAGGAGTGGTTCGAGAACGGCGCGGCAGACGGCTTCAACGTCATGCCGCCCTTCTTCCCCGGCGGGTTGGAAGAATTCAACCGCGAAGTCGTGCCGCTCTTGCAGGAACGTGGCCTGTTCCGCAAGGAATACGAAGGCTCGACGTTGCGCGACCATCTCGGCATCAACAGGCCTGCCCTGCGGGCATAAAAAACGGATGCCCGGCGACGGGCATCCGTATGACAAGAGGCTCACGTGGAAGCAGGCTGTCGCCGATCCGTCAGGCTGCTTTCCTTCCCGACAGTTTCACACTGTGGCTCGTCCGCGACGAGTTGGATGAAATGGATGCCCCGTCGTCGCGCTGGGTCGCGCGGCGGTTCAATTTGAACAGGCTGACCAGTTGCGCCAGCACATCCGCACCCTGGGCAAGTGTAGCGCTAATGGCGGTCGTGCGCGCGCTCATCGCCGCGTTTTCCTGCGTCATCCGGTCGAGCTGGTTGACTGCGCGGTTGATTTCGCTGATGCCTAAGGCCTGTTCATCGGCGGCCTTGGCGATCATATCGACATTGCCGTCAATGTGCTTCACCAGCGCATCGATCTGCTTCAGCGCCTCACCCGTCTCGCCAACAAGCCGCACGCCTTCCATAACTTCGGTGCCGGAATTGTTGATGAGCGCCTTGATTTCCTTGGCGGCACTGGCGGAGCGTTGCGCAAGTTCGCGCACCTCCTGTGCCACGACCGCAAAACCCTTGCCCGCATCACCCGCGCGCGCGGCTTCGACGCCCGCATTCAGGGCAAGAAGGTTGGTCTGGAAGGCGATTTCGTCGATAACGCCGATAATCTGGCTGATTTCCCGCGATGCCGTCTCGATGCGCTGCATGGCGTTGACGGTACGCCCAACGACTTCGGTGGAAGCCGCCGTTGACGTCCGCGCACTCTGAACGAGTTTTCGGGTTTCCTTGGTGTTTTCCGTCGATGCCCGTACGGTCGCGGTGATTTCTTCCAGCGCCGCCGAGGTTTCCTCCAGCGCCACGGCCTGCTCACGCGATCTTTCAGCGAGATGAACAGAGGCTTCGCTGACTTCCTGGCTGCTTCTGGTCAGGTCATCGGTCTGCCCAAGAACATTTTCCAGGGTTTTCTGGAATTCGGCGATGGACTTGTTGAAATCCCGTCTCAGCCCCTCGAACTCACCCACGAAAGGCTTGTCGAGCGTGACGCGGATGTTGCACTGGGAAAGACGCTCAAGCGCCGCGCCCAGTTCTTCCACCGCATGCACGCGGTCCGTTACATCGAAGGCAAATTTCACCACCTTGACGACTTTTCCCCGCTCGTCGATGATCGGGTTGTAGGACGCCTGGATGAAGACGCGTTTTTCGTTCTTGCCAAGCCGCATGAACTGACCGGTCGAGAACTCTCCCTTACCAAGATCCTTCCAGAAATTGCGGTACTCTTCGGACTGCACGTAGCCACGCTCACAAAACATCGAATGATGGTTGCCGATGATCTCTTCCGCCGTGTAGCCGAGTGCTGTGAGGAAGTTTTCATTCGCGGAGAGAATTTTCCCCTCGGGCGTGAACTCGATCATCGCCTGCGCACGCGAAAGCGCTGCCAGCTTGCCGTTATCCTCGGTGCTTCGGCGCTTCGTCGCCGTGATATCGGAAGCGATCTTGACCACCTTGTAAGGTTTGCCGAAACGAAAAACCGGATTGTAGGAGGCTTCAATCCAGATGTCGTCGCCGGTTTTCGACCGCCGCCGATATTGGCCCTGATCGTATTCGCCGCGTGAGAGTTTCGCCCAGAAGGCCTTGTATTCGGGTGACGCTGCATCTTCGGGAGACAGGAACATGCTATGGGGGCGTCCGATGATTTCTGATTGCTGATAGCCGACCGCCTTGCAGAAATTGTCGTTCGCTTTCAGAATTTTGCCAGTCAGATCGAACTCGATGATGGCTTGCGAGCGGCTTAGGGCATCAAGTACCGCAGATGCGTCCGTACCGAGTTTGAAAAATTGAGACATGTCTTTGAACTCCCAACAATAACTTGTATGCGGACCTTTCCTCCTCGATGCCAAGGAGATGAAAATAAAGGATCGGTCTGCGTGTACGCGAAACCTAGCCGGACACTGTTAAATAGCAATTAATGATGACCCATAACTATTGGTGCAATGACCGAAACTGTTGGCAAGAATACTTCAGACCGAGCTGCCTTTACCAACCCGTCCGCACCGGATGAGAACCGCTTATTTGCCACAGTGCTGATATTTCTGCCGCCGCAGAGCGATACGGGCTTTCATCGGTACGGCATTCATTGTTATGGCGGGCTTGAAAGATTTGTGTTGCAGGAGCGCCGATGACCAAAACCCTGAAATGCGACGTGCTGGTGATCGGCACCGGCATTATCGGTTCCATGGCGGCGCTTTACCTGCAAAATGCCGGGCGTGAGGTCTTTCTTCTGGAGCGCGGTGAAGTTGCCCGGGGCGCGAGCTCCGGTAATGCCGGCATCCTGGCCTTTCCCGAAATCATCCCCATTCCCGCCCCCGGCATCATGAGAAAAGCACCGCGCTGGCTTTTCGATCCGCTTGGCCCGCTCAGTGTGCCGCCTGCTTATGCGCCGAAGATCGCGCCGTGGCTGTGGCGTTTCTGGCGCGCCAGCGCTGAGCGCAACTTTCGCCACGGCCTGAGAACGCTCAGCGAGATCAACCGGCTGTCCGCCACCGAAATGGCCCATGTCGCCGCCATGCCGGAGCTCTCGCACTTTGTCGCGAAAACCGGCACGCTCGATCTTTACGACAGCGAAGCCAGCCTCAACGCTGCCCGCAAGGACTGGGATGAAAAGGAACAGGCAGGCTTCTCTTCCAAGCGTGTCGCCCGCAACGAGATAGACGAATTGCAGCCGGGTCTTGCCCCGCAATTCCGCCACGCCATGTTCTCGCCTGATGGCTTGCAGGTCTCCGATCCCTACGACTTCACCCGTGCCATTTTCGACCTGGTGATCGCCCGTGGCGGAAAGCTGCGCAAGGGCGAGGCAGAACGCATCGACGCCGTCGGCGAAAGTACGATCGTGACCCTGGAAAACGGCGACAAGATCGACGCCGACAAGGTGGTGATCGCCTGCGGCGCGTGGTCCAAGCCGCTTGCCGCAACACTTGGCAACATCGTGCCGCTGGAAACCGAACGCGGCTATAACACCACCCTGCCCGCCGGCGCCTTCAACCTCACGCGCCAGCTTTATTTCAACGACCACGGTTTTGTCGTTACACCGCTATCTTCCGGCATCCGCGTTGGCGGCGCAGTCGAGTTGGGCGGTCTGGAGTTGAAACCGAATTTCAAACGATCCGAGGCCATGCTCAAGAAAGCCGGTCGTTTCCTGCCCGGTCTCAAGGTTGAAGGCGGCCAGCAATGGATGGGGTTCCGCCCTTCGATGCCGGACTTTCTTCCCGTCATCGGCACGGCGCGCACCACACCTTCCGTCATCTATGCCTTTGGCCATGGTCATTTGGGGCTGACGCAATCGGCAGCTACCGCCCGCCTCGTGACGCAACTGGCAAACGGCGAGGAGACCGCAATATCGGTCGATCCGTTCCGTCCGGGGCGTTTTTCCTGAAAATGCGGAAATCCGGTTTCAAGCCTGTTAGAGTTTCTACGGTTTAAGCGGACGCCTGCGCGCTATTTCACCTGCTGTACGGAATCTTCCGGAAACTCCACCGTGGCGAAGGACGGATAGACCTTTCGCAGGATCGTCACCTGCTGCTGATCGCTCACACGCAGCAAATACCATTGCGTACCGTCGATAAGCGCCAGGGTATGGGATTTCGCTTCGATCGTCTGGCCGCCGGTTTCCATCACCGTTTTCGTCGGAACGAGCGCATAGGGCGTTCCATCAGGCGTCTGCTGCACACTGATCGCCGCCGTGTCCATGGTGAATTCGGTGATCTTGACTGCTGCAAGCGCCATTTGCATCTGCGTGGTCAGAGCGCTACGCAACTGCCCGACGGAAACACCCGCGTCGTTTGCAATGAATTCAAAGATTTTCGGCGGCACCGTCCGGCCGACAAAATCAAAATCCTGCGCATTCAAGGCGGCGCTGAACCGCTCTATCTGTGTTTGCAGCTTGTCTTGCTCAGACGGCAAAAGATCGCGCGACAAAGCGGGATGCGACATCACCGCCAGCAATAACAGCCAGGAAAACAGGCGTTTCATTGTTTCGCCTTTCCAGGTTTGGGCTTGCCGGTTGCACGGCATCGCAACGTCCGCGCCGCGAAACGCTTGTGAACAGCGTTGCTCAGCGCAGCAGAATGAAACCCGCAGCCGAAAGCACGAGGAAAACGATAAGGCCGCCAAGGAAACCCACGGACGTAAAGAAACCCGCGACCATGGCCAGCATCAGCACGCAGACCAGCATCGTGCCGTACTTCGTCATGGCAAGAAAAGCGTTGTAGGTCTTTTCATGCTCGGCGTAGTTCATCTCGGCGCCAACTTCGACCGGACCTGTGTGGTGTTCGCTCATTCCGCTTCCCCTTCTGCTCCATCCGCCATACCCGCCGCACAAGACAATTTGCCCTGCGGACGATAACGGGCCCATGCCGGATTCTCCGGAGCCAGAGGTAACATGAAGTCGGCGAAAAGTGCAATGCGTTCCACACGAAAGAACATCGATGACAAGCGGGGCAAACGGTATGCCGTGCAAAGCGTGCCGTCGTGCAACATTCTTTTGTAAACGGTTGAAAACGGCGGCCATGCGGCCGGTTTAATAGTGGTTTCGGTTGCTTTTCGGACAGCCTGCCCATACACGGGATTCTGTGGGGAGGAACGCCGGAATTTGGCTGTGCGGATACGCGTGGAGGCGTGCCCGTCACGATGGCCGACCGGCTTGCTTGCCACCATAACCCGCAAAGGGCCCGGCAAGGGAAGAGGGGAAAGTCATGAAACCGCTTTTGAAATTAAGTGCGCTGATCGACCTTGTCAGCGAAGCTCTGGGCAAGGTCGCCGGTTATCTGGTGCTTGTCTGCTGCCTCGTCAGCGCCGGAAACGCCATGGTGCGTTATACCTTCAACTATAGTTCAAACGGCTGGCTCGAAATCCAGTGGTACATGTTTGCCTTCATCGTGCTGGTGGGTGCCTCCTACACGCTGCGCATGAACGAACATGTGCGGGTGGACATCATCTACGGGGCTATCTCGTCTCGCACGCGCCTGTGGGTGGACATCATCGGCATCGTACTTTTTCTCATGCCCGCCTGCTTTTATCTGGCCTGGCTTTCCTGGCCGATGTTCATGCTTTCCTGGCATCAGAACGAAATGTCCTCCAATGCCGGCGGGCTGATCCGCTGGCCGGTGAAACTCATCATCTTCGCCGGTTTCGCCCTTCTGGTTCTTCAGGGATTTTCCGAACTCATCAAGCGCATCGGCGCCCTCAACGGGCTTTATGCGCTCGATACGAAGTACGAAAAACCCCTGCAATGATCGCCGCGATCTGAACCTTCAGGATATTTCCCATGTTCGAATATGGAATTCTTCCGCCACTGATGTTCCTCGGCATGATCATCTTCATGCTCTACGGATTTCCGGTTGCTTTCTCTCTTGCCACCGTCGGTCTGGTTTTCGGCGTCATCGGCATCTTCACCGAGCATTTTTCGCCGGCCTTCCTTCAGGCCTTGCCGCTGCGCATCTTCGGCATCGTCTCGAACGACCTGCTGCTCGCCATTCCTTTCTTCACCTTCATGGGCGCGATCCTGGAGCGATGCGGGCTTGCCGAAGATTTGCTTGAAGGCACGGGCAAGCTGTTCGGCGCCATTCCAGGCGGCCTCGCCTATGCCGTCATTATCGTCGGCGCAATCCTTGGCGCGATCACCGGCACGGTTGCCGCCTCCGTCATCACCATGGGCGTCATCTCGCTGCCGATCATGCTGAAATACGGTTACAATCCGCGCCTCGCCACCGGCGTCATCGCCGCGTCGGGAACCATCACGCAGGTCATTCCGCCTTCGCTCGTGCTGATCGTTCTTGCCGACCAGCTCGGCAAATCCGTCGGCGACATGTATCTCGGCGCAATCGGCCCGTCGATCCTGCAAGTCGCCATCTTCATGCTCTTCATCCTGTTCATGTCGATCGTGCGGCCGAAGGATTTGCCTGCTTTGCCGCCAGAAGCGCGGGGCGAACTCAACCGTGCACTGGTATTTCGCGTGCTGGCGGGCATGGTGCCCTCCATCGTGCTGATCTTCCTCGTGCTCGGCACCATCTTCCTCGGCCTTGCAACACCAACGGAAGCCGGCGCGCTCGGCGTCGTCGGCGCCATGGCGCTGGCCGCAGCCCACCGCCGCCTCACCTGGGATCTCGTCAAGCAGGGTATGCATTCCACCATGCACATCACGTCCATGGTGGTGTTCATTCTGGTAGGCGCCACCTGCTTTTCCCTCGTCTTTCAGGGCATGGACGGTTCGCTGTGGATCGAGCACATGTTGTCGGGCATTCCGGGCGGCCCGATCGGCTTCCTGATCTTCGTCAACATCTTCATCTTCTTCCTCGCCTTCTTCCTCGATTTCTTCGAGATCGCCTTCATCGTCATCCCGATGCTCGCACCCATCGCGCAGGCGCTCGGCATCGACCTGATCTGGTTCGGCGTGCTGATCTGCATCAACATGCAGACCAGCTTCATGCACCCGCCCTTCGGTTTCGCGCTGTTCTACCTGCGCTCAATCGCGCCGCGCACGGTCAAGACCTCGGATATCTACATGGGTGCCATTCCCTGGCTCGGCATGCAGCTCATCCTCGTCGCCATCGTGATCTTCTGGCCGGAATCCGTCACCTACTGGTTGGACAAAGCACCCCAGGTGGACCTCAACTCCATAAAGATCGAAGTGCCTGCGTTCGGCAATCAGGGCGGCAACACCATGCCCAATTTCGGCCTGCCAGGAGGCCAGCCGGGTGGGTTGCCAGGCATGCCTAACCTCGGTGAACCACCGAAGATCGGGCCTTAACCGGCGTCTTTTACGGATTTTTCGGAGAACTTATCATTGCTGAGTGGAAGACAGGGTTGCACCCCTGCCTTCCATTTACTCTGTGTGGAAATTGAACCTGACAGTCATCGACCAGCCTGTCCGGTTTTTCCGAGGTCAGCGTGGCCAATCCTTGCCGAGACTGCGCCTGGTCACTGAGCCTGTTGCTTTTGATTCCGACAGCCCTGATCGTCAATCGCCCTTTCCTATCGGGCGGATGCAGGCGCGACGGCACAACAAAAACCCCGGGGACCGAAGTCCCCGAGGCTTTTGTCCGGTCCGCCGCACCGAATAATCAGAGCTTGCCGTTACGCTGCTGGATCATCATGAAAGTATCGAAAGTATATTCCGCAAGCTGCATCCACAGGTAACCTTCGCGCTTGAAGGCGACCTGATCCTCGTAGATCTTCTTGAAGTCCGGGTTGGTTGCTGAAATATTGGCATAGACTTCCAACGCTGCCTTATAGCAGGCCTCGAGGATTTCCTGACTGAAGGGCCGCAGCACCGCACCTTCCGAAACCAGCTGCTTGATGGCGATCGGGTTTTTCGCGTCGTATTTCGCCATCATGCTGGTATTGGCGAAAGCGCAGGCATCCTGCAGCACCGTCTGGTAGTTCTTCGGCAGGCTGTTCCACTTGTCCAGATTGACGAAGGAATGGATGACCGGTCCGCCTTCCCAGAAGGCCGGGTAATAATAATATTTCGCCACCTTCTGGAAACCGAGCTTGTGGTCGTCATACGGACCAACCCATTCGGCGGCATCAATAGTGCCTTTTTCCAGCGCCGGATAGATATCGCCGCCAGCGATCTGCTGCGGGACCACGCCGAGCTTTTCCACCACCTTGCCGGCAAGACCGGCAATGCGCATCTTCACACCCTTGAAATCGTCGACGGTGTTGATTTCCTTGCGGAACCAGCCGCCCATCTGGGCGCCGGTATTGCCTGATATCATGCCGTAGAGATTATGCTTGGCGTAAAACTCGTTGAGCAGCTTGTTGCCGTTGCCTTCGTAGAACCAGGAATTGGTCAGGCGGGCATTAAGACCAAACGGTATCGCCGTGCCGATAGCGAAGGTCGGATCCTTGCCGACGTAATAATAGGAGCAGGTATGGCACATTTCCACCGTACCCGATGATACGGCATCGGCTGCTTGCAGGCCGGGCACGATTTCGCCAGCAGCAAAGGGCTGGATGGTGAAATTGCCGTCGGTAGCGGCCGCCACATGTTTGGCAATATCCTCGGCGCCGCCATAGATTGTATCGAGCGACTTCGGAAACGACGACGTCAGTCGCCAGGTGATCTTGGTATTCTGTTGTGCAATTGCGGGCGCAGCCAAGGCTGTCGCAGCAGCCCCCGCCAGCGCACCTTTTTTCATAAAGGAACGGCGATCCATCTATATCCTCCCAGATATCAACGCTGCCCGCAGCTTGAATTCCCCTCGTGCTGTTCAGGCATCGCAGCAAAGTAAGCACGGTTACCGCCCAGCTGACAAGCACCCGCGCCAAGAATTAATTGCCGGAAAACCAGCCATATCAGGATTTTTTCGGCGGCCTCTTCGCTATTTTATTTGCAACTGAAATATCGCGACGCCGCCTTATACTTTAGCCGCATATATTGCGTTCCGAGGACGAAACACATGCTTGACTTGGCCCGCTGGCAGTCGCACAAATTTTCGAAGATTCGCCCCCGGAGCCACCATGCCAAAACCGATTATCGCCGTCCCCGCCGACATCCGGCATTTCACCGGAGCCGACTGGCACGCCGCGCAGAACCAGTATCTTTCCGCGGCGCTGAGGGTGGCTGATGTCATGTCCTTCATCGTTCCGGCCTTCGAGGACGGCAATGAGGTCGATGCCATCCTCGACCGGGTCGATGGCCTGCTCGTCTCCGGCTCGGCCACAAATGTCCACCCTTCTCTTTACGGAAAAGAGGCACAGGAGAGTGACGGCCCGTTCGATCCAGCCCGCGACGCCACCAGCCTGCCGCTGATCCGCCGGGCGTTGGAACGCGGCATTCCGATGCTTGCCATCTGTCGCGGCATTCAGGAGCTGAACGTCGCGCTGGGCGGCACGCTTGCTTCCGAAATTCAGGAACAGCCCGGAATATGGGACCACCGCAAGCCGGAACATGAGGACCGCGACGTGGCCTTCGCAATCCGCCAGCCGGTGCATGTGCGCGAAGGCTCCTGCATTGCGCAGCATCTTGGCGTGTCGGGAGAAATCCAGATCAATTCGCTGCACCGGCAGGCAATTGCCGAGACCGCGCCACGCCTGCAGGTGGAGGCGACGGCGGCAGACGGCACGATCGAGGCCGTTTCCGTCATCGATGCCAAGGGCTTTGCCGTTGGTGTGCAATGGCACCCGGAATATTGGGCCGAGACAGACGCACCCTCGCGCGCTTTGTTTGAAGCTTTCGGCAAGGCAGTTCACGACTACCGGAACAGCAAGACCTGAAACCGACCCCTCCCCTCCAAGGCCATTCAGGTCCTTGTCGATAGGACAAAAAAAGGGGCAAGCCTGAAGGCCTGCCCCAGGTCCGGGAGGAGGAGTGCTTAGCGTTTTGCGCGTTTCTTCTGGCGGTAGACGTCAGCGACGACCGCAGCCACGATGATCAGCCCCTTGACGATCTCCTGGTAATAGGCATCGACCCTGAGGAACGTGAAACCGGATGTCATGACACCGAGAATGATGGTGCCGATCACTGTGCCGGTAATACGGCCAGCACCGCCGGCGAGCGAAGTGCCGCCGATAACGGCCGCGGCGATGGCGTCGAGTTCATACATCACACCCATGCCGGCCTGGGCCGTCTGTGCACGGGCAGCGGTGACGACACCAGCAAGACCGGCCAGCATGCCGGCAATGGCATAGACCTTGATCAGATGCGCCTCGATATTTATACCGGAAACGCGGGCGGCCTGCTGGTTGGCGCCGATGGCATAGGTGAACTTGCCGTAACGGGTGTAACGCAGCGCAACGTGGAAAATAACCGCGACGACGAGGAAAACCACGACCGGCCAGACACCTGTACCGATGAAGGTGAAACCGTCGGTCAGACCGGAAATCGGTTGGCCCTTGGTGTACCATTTGGAAAGGCCGCGAGCCGTCACCATCATGCCCAGGGTTGCGATGAAGGGCGGGATTTTCGTGCGTGCTATAAGCTGCCCGTTGATGAAACCGGCCAAAGCGCCAGCCAGAATGCCGACAGCCAGCGGCATGAAGAAAGGCAGATCGGTCAGACCCGGATAAAGCGCCCGCGGCCATGTGGAGGACTGCCCCACGCTGGCAGACAGCATCGCCGTCAGGCCGACGACCGAACCGGAGGACAGATCGATGCCGCCGGTGATGATGACCTGCGTGACGCCGACGGCGATGATGCCGATGACGGACACCTGCAGGATCATGATCGTCAGGCGCTGCTGGTTCATCAGAAAGCTCTGGCCGATGAAAATCCAGCCAAGAATTTCGTAAACCAGCGCGATGCCAATCAGCACGAAAAATATATTTGCTTCGGGCGGTATGCGCCTGTGCGGCTTGCGTCCGGATTTTGCATCCAACTCTGCGTTGGCGGCGGCGTTCGTATTCATAGTCATTCCTCCTCGAGAAATCCCGGCGCGCCTCACCGCGATGCGAGATCCATCACTTTCACCTGTGTGGCTTCACTTCTGTCAAGGAAGCCCGTCACGCGACCTTCATGCATGACCATGATACGGTCGCTCATGCCCAGAACCTCCGGCATTTCGGAGGAAATCATGATGACGGCGACGCCATTGCGCGCCATCTCGCCAACCAGCTTGTGGATTTCGGCCTTTGCGCCAACATCGATCCCGCGCGTCGGCTCATCCAGAATGAGGATGCGTGGCTGTGTCAGCATCCAGCGCCCGATCAACACCTTCTGCTGATTGCCGCCCGACAGGTTTTCGATGCGCTCGTAAAGATTGGGCGTCTTGACCCGGAGCTTGCGGCACATGTCGTCGCAGGCTTCCGAAAGCGTCTTTTCCTGCACGAAGCCGTTGGCGACATATTTGTCCTGTAGAACCGCGATCTGCATGTTCTCAAGAATATTGAGGATCAGCAGGCAGCCGGTATCCTTGCGGTCTTCCGTCAGGAACGCCATGCGGTGACGGATCGCCTCTGTCGGACTTGCGATCGACACAGGCTTGCCGTTGATTTCCACAGTGCCCGAAGACGCCGGCGTAACGCCGAACACCGTTTCCGCCACGTTCGAGCGGCCAGAACCGACAAGGCCGGCGACACCTAGAATTTCCCCGGCGCGAACATCAAATGACACGTCATGGAAGACGCCGTTCAGCGTCAGATTTTTGACCGACAGCACCACATCGCCGATCGGAACCTCTTCCTTCGGGAACATCTGGGTAATTTCGCGCCCCACCATCATGCGGATGATGTCGTCTCGCGTCACATCGGTGGACGCGTGGGTGCCGATATATTTGCCGTCGCGAAAGACGGAAAACTCATCGGCGATCTCGAAAAGCTCATTCATCTTGTGAGTGATGTAGACGATGCCGATACCGCGGTCCCTGAGGTCGCGGATGATGCGGAACAGATGTTCCACCTCGCGCTCAGTCAACGCTGACGTCGGTTCGTCCATGATGAGAACGTCGGAGTCGTAGGAAACCGCCTTGGCGATTTCGACCATCTGCCGGCTTGCAACCGATAGTTCGCCGACACGCATTTCCGGATCGAGATCGATACCGAGCCTTTCGAGCAATGTCTGGGTGCGGCGATACATTTCGCCATGGTCGATAAAGCCCAGTCGGTTTTTCGGCTCTCGGCGAATCCATATATTTTCCGCCACCGTCATATAGGCCATCAGGTTGAGTTCCTGATGGATCATCGCAATGCCGTTTTCGAGCGCATCAAGCGGTGAATCGAGGCGTATCGCAGCGCCCTTAAGCCGAATTTCTCCGACATCCGGCTGGTAGATACCTGCCAGAATCTTCATCAGCGTCGATTTACCGGCGCCATTCTCACCCATCAGCGCATGCACGGTGCCGCGCTTGAGGTGGAACGAAACGTCATCCAGCGCGACAACGCCTGGAAATTCCTTGCGTATGCCGTCCGCTGCGAGAAGATATTCTGCATTGGGCACGGCGCCGCTGGCGCGCACGGCGGCCATTGTCGATGGGCTGACGACCATCTTATCCTCCACGATAGACAAAAATGACCGGGGGAAGAGGTTTCGCCAAAAGGCGCCCATCCTCCGGGGAGGCCTACAGCGCCGTGCCGATCAAGACACACATAAGCGCTGTAAAACTTTGAATTCACTGAAATACTATTCTAGCCTGGTTTAACTCGGCGTCTGAGACGCCGACTGCCGTCCAGAACCGGCATTTGCTTCCGATATTGCTTGAAACGGTCGCAAATGCCGGTAAAGGGTCGTCAGTTCTTGGCTACGTAGTCCTTGACGTTTTCCGGGGTAACGAGCTGGAAGGGAATGTAGACCTTCTTGTCAACCTTGTCGCCCTTGACGAGCTTCAGTGCGGCATCGAGAGCACCCTTGCCCTGGCCAGCTGCATCCTGGAAGACCGTCACGTCGAGATCGCCTGCCTGCATGGCGGCAAGAGCGTCTTGCGTGGCGTCCACACCGGCAACGACATATTCCTTCATGTCCTTGCCCGCGGCCTTCAGAGCCTGGATAGCGCCGATCGCCATTTCATCGTTATTGGCAATGACGGCATTGAACTCGATACCGCCGGACAGCCAGTTGGTGACGAGGTCGGAACCCTGCGTGCGCTGCCAATTGGCCGTCTGCTCTTCAACCACGGAAATGCCCTTGCATTCATCGGTTTTCAGAACATCGTGAACGGCCTGCGTGCGCATGCGCGCGCCCTGATTGGACAACTCGCCCATCATGATCACGGCCTTGCCCTTGCCACCGAGAAGGCGGCAGACTTCCTTGGTTTCAAGCGTGCCGGCCACAGTTTCTTCCGATGCCACGAAGGCCTGGCCGTCTGGCAGGGAATCCACATTTACCGGCTGGCGGTTGACGTAAACCAGCGGAATCTTGGCTTCAGCAGCAAGTTTCGACATGGCCGCCGTCGCATCCGTATCAACCGGATTGACGATGATCGCATCGACCTTGGAGGCGATGAAATTCTGGATCTGGCTCTGCTGCTTGGCAACGTCGTTCTGCGCGTCCTCAACTTGCAGGGTGACGCCCTTCAGCTCCTTGGAATAATCCTGCATGCCGTTGCGCAGCACGGTCAGGAAGTTGTCGTCGAACAGGGCCATCGAAACACCGACGGTCTCGGCATGTGCCGCCGTGCCCAAAAGCACAGACATAGCCGCACTGATAATAAGCTTTTTCATTGTTTTCTCCTCCTCGGTGTCCAGCGCCACCTCTCCCAGCCGGAAACGGACCCGAGAGCCCGCCGCTAACTCCTCACATCCAGAAAACGGAATAATGAAACCGAATTTCTGTTGTTCGATATATTTATTCCATTTTTGGTTCGAACGTCAATGCTTTCTTCGTGGCCGTGAAACGAGACGGCACACAAGGCGGTGATGACCAGGAGTTTTCAGAGAAAACGGGGATAGCCCCCTCCGCCCTGGCGTGGGCGGAGGGGGCTCATGCGCTTGCTGAGCACTTTCGCGGAAGTCGCTGGGCTGCCTGCGATAAAACATCACGGACAAATGGAAGAGTTGGACGGGCGCAAAAGACGCGCCACGTCTTAATCGTGAAAACCGGGCATCACATCCGCCGGAATGGGGCAGACATAATCACTGCCCTCGGTTTTCTCCAGCCATTCTTTTTTGACACTTTCAAGCAGCTCGGGCGAGGTCATCAGCGAAAGACCTGTCGATGCGAGCGTCTTGGCGGCGTGTGCCATGGCTTTGTGGGCGGCCGGGCTTTTGCCCTGCGCCACCACCTGCCATGTATGCGGATTGGTCCCGATTGCCCATGCGGGCGTCCAGCATTGCGCTGTCGGCGTTACCCAGCTGACATCACCGACATCGGTCGATCCGGCACGAAAATGCGACTGCCCCTCGAAGTCGCGCAGGCCGAGATGCAGCGGCGTCGACCCGTCGATCTTCCCGTTGGAAAAGACGTCGCCCTTGATCTGGTAGAGCCGGATGCTGCTTTTGATCGCCTCTTCCGTGAACGTGTCCTGAATGACCTTGGCGAAGGCCTGATCGGCCTCGTCGAAGGCTATGGGTCCAAGCGCCACCATGTTTTCATGCATCGCCGTTTCGAGCGTGATGTTGGGCAGGAGATTGGTGGAGGCGGTATCGAAGACGATCTCCACCTCTGTTTCGGTCATCATGGCCGCACCACGCGCGACCTTGTCCACACGGGCTGCGAGATCGAGCGCCTGGCGCATTTCAGGTGCGCGGATCAGATAGAGCACTTCGGCCTTTGCCTGCACCACATTTGCCGCTTTGCCACCGGCATCGGTGATCGCATAATGCACCCGGCAATCCTGCGGCATGTGTTCGCGCAGGAAATTGACGCCGACATTCATCAGTTCAACGGCATCGAGCGCCGAGCGACCAAGATGGGCGGCGTTGGAGGCATGGGAAGCAACGCCCTTGAAACGATAAAAATATTCCAGCACCGCGAGATTGTTGGTGGAGCGCACGCCGTTGAAGGGCGCGGGATGCCATGTCAAAGCCGCATCGACATCGTCAAACAGACCGGCGCGCACCATGAAAGTCTTGCCGGAACCGCCCTCTTCGCCGGGGCAGCCATAATAACGCACCGTGCCGGGCAGGTTGTTGGCTTTCAGATGTCGGGCAAGTGCGATGGCGGCCATCAGCGAGCCGACGCCGAGCAGATTGTGGCCGCAGCCATGGCCAGAGGCGTCGGGTTGAAGCGGTTTTGCCTCGGCCACGCCGGCCATCTGGCTCATGCCAGCAAGCGCGTCAAATTCGCCGAGGAAGGCAATAACCGGCTTGCCGTGGCCGAATTCACCGATGAAGGCCGTGTCCATGCCAGCTACACCGCGGCGGACCACAAAGCCGTTCTCCTCAAGCGCGTTTGCTAGAACCCCGGCAGATTGCCTCTCCTCGAATTTGAGTTCGGCAAAATCCCAGATGCTGTCGCTCAAAGTGGTGAAATGTGGCTTAATTGACTCGATTTCGGCGGCAATCGACATCACGGCTTCACGGTTCATGGCTTGTCCTCGCATTCCTGCCCTTTAAGGGCGCACCCAAACGCTTCGGCGGGGGGCCGCCAAATCATTACGGTCATGATGGAAAATGCCCGCGCCGGGCTTTGCTTCCGGCGCGGGCAATATTGGATCAGTTGTCGACCGAGACTTCCCAGAGGCGGGCGTTCGACTGCCAGACCGGCTGACCCTTGAGCTTCTTGGTCGCGCCCCAGACATCGACCATGTCGTAAAGGAAGATGCCGGGCATTTCCTTCAGC
Source organism: Agrobacterium sp. 10MFCol1.1 (assembly GCF_000381165.1). NCBI lineage: Bacteria > Pseudomonadati > Pseudomonadota > Alphaproteobacteria > Hyphomicrobiales > Rhizobiaceae > Agrobacterium > Agrobacterium sp. 10MFCol1.1. Next base: position 240,210 of record NZ_KB906073.1, read on the forward strand.
ATCAGTTCGTGAAACTCGTCGAAAATCTTCTGGCGCTTCGCCTGGTCGGCCTCAACATAGGCAGCCTTCATCAGCTCGATCGCCTTCGGATCATCCCACATCAGGGAGGCGTTCTTGTCCTTGTTACCGACGTAGAATGCATACATCAGGGCCGGATCGAGACGCGGCGCGACAGACTGCGAGATCACCTGATAATTGCCGGAACGGCGACGATCCACCTGCGTGGCATAGTCCAGCACCTCGATCTGTACGTTCAGACCCGCCTGCTGCATCATGGCCTGCGCCATGACGGCTGCCGGAAAACTCGGCACATTGCCGCGCTTGTTGGCGATGATAGAGATCGGCTCGCCCTTGTAACCGGCTGCCTCCAGTTCCTTCTTGGCTGCCTCGATGTCATAGGCCGGACGCTTCTTCTGGGTCTCATCGAAATAGACCGAGTCCTGCGAAACCATCGAGCCGTTGGCTTCGCCCGTACCGTTCGATGCGGCGGCGACCAGTTCATCGAGATCAAGCGCCATCGCCATGGCGCGGCGCACGCCTGGATTGCTCAGCACCTTGTCGCGGGTCTGAATATAGAAAAGGTTCTTGCCGTTGTTGCGGGCAACAATGAGCTGCATCTTCTCATTCGTCTTGAACTCCGGAATGAGATCGGGAGAAATCTCGGCGGTGTCGAGCACGCCGGATTCGAGGCCCGCCTTCACGGTCGAGGCGTCCGGAATAACCATGAACTTGATGCCGTCGGCCAGCGGCCGCTTGGAGCCGACCATGCCATCCGGCTTGCCGTCGTTCACAGGCGAAACATAATCCGCGAATTTGGTGAGGCGGATATATTCACCCTTCTTCCATTCGTTCCACTGGAACGGACCGGTGCCGATGGGCTTGACGAAGCTGCCGTCAGCGGCAACAGATTCCGGCGAGATCATGCCGGTATAACCGCATTCGGGCCGCGACATCAGGCCGAGGAAAACGGCTGACGGCTTTTCAAGCGTGATCTGAACTGTGGAGGCGTCCGTGGCCTTGACGCCGGTGACATGCGCGGCACCGCCTTCCACGAAATCATTCAGGCAGGCCCATTTGGTTTCGGGCTTCAGATAGCGCGTCCAGTTCCAGACGACATCTTCTGCGGTGAGCGGCTTGCCGTTATGGAATTTCACATCCGCGCGCAGCTTGAACGTATAGGTGAGGCCATCTGGCGAAACCTCGAAGCTCTCGGCAAGCAGCGGCTTTACTTCGCCGCCATTGTTGTAACCGACGAGGCCTTCGACGATGTGCAGGATCACCCCGTCCGTATTGCCGTCACGATTGACGCCGGGATTGCTGCTGCGCAGATCGGAGCTCTGCGCGATGGTGATGTCGCGAGCCGCCGCGATATTGGCTGTTACGAGCAGGGCCGCGCCTGCGAGAAGAAGTTTGTTCACTGTTCTACCCTCTTTGTTGTCGTTGATTATCATTGTTGAAAGCCGTCCCAGCAGGCCTGCGCCAGCCGGCCGATCGTTTCGAGCGCGATGGTGTATCCCGGCGTGCCGTCAGGCATCACCTGCGGCACTTCATCGGTATAGGCGGTGATGATGAAAGACGGCGCGCCGTTTCTGTAGACGATGCCGGCGTCCATACGCCCGCGCTTGCCGCGTCCGCTCTTGCTCGCCACCACAGCCTCGAATGGCAGGCGGGAGCGGATTCCGTAGCGCAATATCTGGTTTTTCAGCGTCTGCATTGCCCAGCCGCACAATTGCGGGCTGCAGCCGAGCTTTGCCTGCGCCTCTGGCGAGGACTGGGCATCAAGAATGGTCTGAAGCAGCAGCACCTGGTCCGCCGCCGAGGTGGTGGTGACGGTCTTCAGCGGATGATCGGCCGCCAGCGCCAACGGTGGAATGAGGAAACGGTGGTGGGTATTAGCCATGCCGAGCGTCTTGCAATAGCTGTCCACCTCCTCAAGCGTCAGCCGCTCCAGCACCATCTTGGTGCAGACATTGTCGCTCAGCACCATCATGCCGGCGAGTGCATCGCGCAGGGAAATGACGATGCCCGGCGTCAGATAGCGGAACATGCCGCTGGCCACCTCTTCCGCCAGCCTCTTCTCGTAGGTGACCGGCTGGTCGAGATCGAGCCGCCCTTCGCTGGCAGCCTTGAGCACGGCCATCATGATCGACGTCTTGCGGGTGCTGCCCGACGGGGTCTCCTCGTTTTCTCCCCGTCCGATCTCTTCGCCGGTCAGGAGATTGCGCACCATGAAGCGCGTCACAAAAGGCTGTGCATCACAGATAGCATTCAGTTGGGCAGCCACAGTCATTGTCATGTTCCTGTTAAACTTCTTCTTCCAGACGCCATTTGAGTGTCACACCGCCCTTTTCATTCTGGTCGAGGGCGGGAATGGCCGAGAGGAGTCGGCGTGTGTAGGCCTCTCTCGGGCTGTCGAAAATCGTGTCGCGGTCGCCCTCTTCGATGATACGGCCGTCCTGCATGACGACGACACGGTCGGCCACCTGTTCGACCACGCCGAGATCGTGGCTGATGAACAGGCAGGAAAAGCCGTAACGTTTCTGCAGATCGGAAAAGAGATCGAGCACCTGCGCCCGCACCGTCACGTCAAGGGCGGAAACCGGTTCGTCGGCGATTAGGAACCGCGGACGGCGGGCAATGGCACGAGCAATCGCCACGCGCTGGCGTTGGCCGCCGGAAAGCTCGTGCGGATAACGGCTGGCATAGTCTGCGCCAAGCCCCACCTCTTCCAGCGTTTCCAGCGCCCGCTTGCGCTTGGCGGCCTGATCCAGGCCGGGGACGAGACGCAACGCCTCCTCCACCAGCGCCTGAATGGTCATTCGCGGATCGAGCGAGGAATAGGGATCCTGAAACACCATCTGGCAATTCAGGCGATAGTCGTTCCAGTCCTCTTTGCGTTCCCGCCCCTGAAACTGGATCTGCCCTTCGCTTTCCTTTACGAGACCGGCAATGGTGCGGCCAAGCGTGGTCTTGCCGGAGCCGGAGCCACCGACCAGTGCCACGACTTCACCCTCGTGAATATCGATGCTGACCCCATGCAGCGCCCGCTTCGGCTTGGCTTTCTTCAGCAGTGACTTGCGTCCGGCATAATCGACAACAATGTTTCGGGCTGAAATCATCGGCGCCTTGCTGGTGTCGACGACACGCGGCTCGCCCCGGAAGGGCAAAGAGGAAAGCAGCTTTTTCGTATAGGGATGCTGCGGCGCATCGAGCAGGTCTTCGGTTCGCCCCTGTTCGACAATCGCGCCCTTCTCCATGACCACGATACGGCTCGTATAGCGGGCCACCATCGGCAGGTCATGGCTGATGAGAAGGACGGCTGTTCCCTCCGCCCGTGTCAGTTCGACCATCAGCTCCATGACGTCGCGCTGGATGACGGCATCGAGCGCCGTCGTCGGCTCGTCGGCGATCAGCAGCGCCGGTTTCAGGAGCATGACCGAGGCCAGCATGATGCGCTGGCGCATGCCGCCGGAAAACTCATGCGGATAGGCAGCAAGCGCCCCTTCGGGATCGCGGATACCGACCCGTCTCAGCATCTCGAGAATTTTCTCGCGGCGCTCTTCCGGCGAAAACTTGGTGTGAAGGATCAGGCCTTCTTCCAACTGCCGGCCAATCGTCATCGACGGATTGAGAGAGGTCATCGGCTCCTGGAAAACGACGCCGATTTCCGCGCCGCGCAGGCGGCGAAGTTCCCTTGCCGGCAGGGACATCACGTCCCTTCCCTTGTAGATGACCGATCCGCCGGTGACGGCAATTGCCGGGGGCAGAAGCGAGATGAGCGCGCGGGTGGCCAGCGTCTTTCCCGATCCGCTTTCACCGACGATGCCGAAGATTTCGCCAGGCGCAATATCGAAGGAAACATCCTTGACTACCCGGTGGCCGCTTCCCGCGACCTCCAGCGAAAGGCCGCGCACGGTAAGAAGAGTATTGTCCGTCATTTGAGACCTCTCATGCGCGGGTCAAGCCTGTCGCGAAGGGCATCGCCCAGAAGATTGATGCCGAGCAGTGTCAGCGCGATGCAGAGACCGGGGAAAAGCCCGAGCCAGACGGCCTGCTGGATGAAGGGCCGGCCAGCGGCCAGCATGTTGCCCCAGGTGGGGGCCGGCGGTGGCACGCCAAGGCCGAGGAAGGACAGTGCGCTTTCCGAGAGGATTGCCCAGCCGAACATGGATGTGGCAAGCACCGTGATCGGCGCGATGCAATTGGGCAGGATGTGGCGGAACATGGTGTAGATCTCGCCATTGCCCATCACCAGCGATGCCTCGATGAACTCGCGCTCACGCAGCGACAACACGGCGCCACGCACCACGCGGGCCATTGATGGCGTGTAGGCGATGCCAAGCGCAAAGATGATGCCGTACTGGTTGGCACCAAAGACCGCGAGAAGGCCAAGCGCCAGGAGAATGCCGGGAAAAGCGAGAAGCGCATTGTTGATCGCCATGATGACGCCATCAACCCAGCCGCGCGCATAACCACTGACAAGACCGATCAGAGTGCCGCAGATCGTCGCGAAGCTGACCGTCAGGAAGCCGATCCAGACGCTGGCACGCGCGCCGACCATCAGGCGGCTGAGAACATCGCGCCCAAATTCGTCGGTGCCGAGAAGATGGCTGGGACCGGGCGCGGCCAGCCGCGAGGCGAAACCGAGCTTCATGGGATCATAGGGCGTCCAGAACAGGCCGGTAATGGCGGTGATGAGCAGGAGGCCGATGAGAACGCCGCCGATAAGCCCGTTGAGTGTGAACTTTTTCATTCGGCAACCACACGCGGATCGAAGAGGGGATAAAGAAGGTCGACGAAGAGATTGACCAGCACGTAGGACAGGGAAACGAACAGCAGGCAGCCCTGTATGACGGGGTAGTCACGCGCAAAGATACTGTCGACCATCAGCCGCCCGAGCCCCGGAATGGTAAAGACCGTCTCGATGACGGCGATGCCGCCGAGAAGATTGCCGAGGATGAGGCCGATCATTGTCCATGTCGGACCAAAGGCATTCTTGAAGGCGTGCCGCCAGAGGACGGCACTCTCCGAAAGTCCCTTGGCGCGGGCATGGGTAATGTAATCCAGCCGCAGCACTTCAAGCGTTGAGGCGCGGGCCATGCGGATCAGAACACCCATTTCGTGGATCACCAGCGTCATGACAGGCAGGACAAGATAGAGCATGCCGCCAACGAGATTGTCGCTGATCGACAAGTATCCCAGCACCGGCAGCCAGCCGAGCTTTAGGCCGAAGAACAGTAGAAGCAGAAGCCCGAGCCAGAATGTCGGTATGGACAAAAGCAGGGTTGCCGTTCCAACCAGTGCAAGATCGGTCAGGCTGTTCTGTTTCCAGGCGGCGATCACACCCGCCGGAACCGCAATCAGGCTGGCCAGCAGAACGGCGACGACGACGATCTCAGCACTGACGAGGAACCTCGACACGACCAGCGGTAATACTGCCTCGTCGTTGACGATGGACCGGCCGAAATCGCCCTGCACCACATTGCCCGCCCAGATGACGAACTGTTGCGGCATGGACTTGTCGAGACCAAGCTCTGTTCTCATCGCCTCGATCTGTTCCGGTTGCGCCATGTCGCCCAGCATCAGGGCGGCCGGATCACCCGGAATGAAGCGGATGAGCGCAAAGACCGTGATCGACACAAAGGCGATCGTCGGCAGCGCCATCAAAAGACGGCTCAGTATGAATCTTATCATCGGTTCCCCACGATTGATAGCCGGGAACGTGCTCCCGCCTCTATCGGTTTCGTTGCGAATGACTATGACGGATTGATAAATAACGCGCAATATTATGCATAAACGTCATACGCCTATGCAGAATGGTGGCACGTTTCATCCTGACAGGGACAATGAGATTTTTCGCGAAAAACCCTGTTTTCAGTCGATTTTTTGCGAAAGCTGGATTTGTTGCTTCAAGGCGTCGCTGAGTGCCTGCGCCGCGATGGACAGCGGTGCGCCCGATGCCCGGGCAAGACCGAACTCCTGCGTTGATTGCGGAATGAAGGGCAGCGCCACGACGGGAAGGTGCCTGTAGAGGTTAGCATAAAAACTGCTGATGATCGTAACGCCCAGACCATGCGCGACATAGGCACATGCGGAACTGTTGGTGTGGGTCTCGATCTTCACCATGGGCTTGACGCCCGCTTTCTTGAAGACCTGCTCGAGCGCCATTCGGTTCGGCCGCTGCCGGCCGATCAGAATGAGCGGAATGTTGCGCAGGTCCTTAACTGTTATCTCGGTAAGCTCGGCTAAAGGGTGATCCTGACGGACCACGCAGACGCTTTTGCCGGTGGCGACACGCTCGACATCAATGCCCGGTCCAATTTCACCTTCCATGCGCAGGAAACCGAGGTCGATCACCCGCTCGCCAACCAGCCTGTTGATGGCGGTGGTCGTTTCAAAGAAAGTCTCGATGCGCACGCCGGGGAAATCCCTGACATAGTCTATCAGCATGGCGGGCGCGAAGTTCTCCCACATGCTGCTCGGCAGGCCGATGCGGACGATTTCCGGACCGGCCGCACCATTGCGCAGATCTTCGGCGTGGCCGGACATGCGGTCGACAGCAAGCAGCACATTTTCCGCGTCACGCGCGAGAAGCGCTGCCTCCGGCGTCGGGATCAGCCGCCCCTTGTCACGGGCAAACAGCGTCAGCGACAAGTCCGCCTCGAGCTGAGCCAGAAGCCGGCTGATACCGGACTGGCTTAGCCCCATGGCCTTGGCGGTGGCGATGGTAGAGCCGGTGGAAAGAAGCGTGCGAAGGACTTCGAGCTGCTTGATATTCATGAGGCCAGCACCATGGGATGAAAAGACGAGCCGGTTTTGGTTCAGACCTTTTGCCGCCGATAGGCCTTCATGTCACCGGTTTTTTTAGCATTGTCATTCGGCCCGGTCGGTCGCCGGTTACAATTCCACGTCGTAGACCCTGTCGTGGGTGGCAACACGGGCCTCTCCTGATGGGGTCACCCAGCCCCGGAACATGCCGGGCGTATTATAGGGTGCGGCAATGCCGCCTTCGGCATCGATGGCGACAAGACCCGCACCGATATCGTAGGGCGCCAGATCCTTGTGGACGAGGTTGCCGGCGGCGGTTTCCAGATCCTGCCCGAGATAGGCGACACGGGACGCGATCTCATGGCCGACGACGTAACGGATGAAAAATTCACCCTTGCCGGTGCCGGAAACGGCGCAGGCGCCGTCGCGTGCATAGGTGCCCGCCCCGATCACCGGGCTGTCACCCACCCGGCCGTCAGGCTTGTTGGTGTAGCCGCCGGTGGATGTCGCGGCTGCGAGATGCCCAGCAGCATCGAGTGCCACGGCACCGACGGTTCCGTGTTTTTCGTTTTCCGTCGCTTCCGTACCTGCGGTGGCATGGGCCTTCATGGCCGCCAGCGCCTCGACACGCTTTTGCGTGGTGAAATAGGATTGAGGCTCCGTGGCAAGCCCCTTCTCCTGCGCAAACCGGTCAGCCGCTTCACCGGTGAGATAGACTGCGCGTTCATCCTCCATTAGCACCCGGGCCGCCTTCACCGGGTTGCGGATGGCGCGGGAGGCGCTGATTGCGCCTGCGGCAAGGGTCTTGCCATCCATGATCGACGCGTCGAGTTCGTGAATGCCATTCTCGTTGAGCGCCGCCCCATGGCCTGCGTTGAAATGCGGGCTGTCCTCCATAACGACGACTGCCGCCTCAACCGCTTCCAGCGCAGTTCCGCCAGCCTTGAGCACACCATAACCGGCGCGCAGTGCCGCCGCCAGATCGTGGCGCGCCGCTTCCCACTCCTCCGGAGTCATGCTGTCTTCCGGCATAACCCCGCAACCACCGTGAATGGCCAGTGCGATCTTCGTCATATCCTCACTCCACTGTTGCCCCGCCGCAGGCAGGGCCTCTTACCATCAATGAAAGGCGATATCGCCGATAACACGCACGCGGACCCTGCGAGCGCCGCCAGGCAGATAGGCGATGGGAATATCCTCCACCTCAAGCGTCTTGAGGCTCGCGCGCTCCGCTCCCGAAGCGACCGCTGCGTTCTGCGCTTCGGTCTCGGCTTTCGCAAGGGCCTCGTCGCGGCTCAACCCGGAAAAGACCTGATCCACCTCACCGGACACCTGCGCCATCGCTGCGCCGAGCGCATTGGCAACGCCTGCATTTTCCACACGCAGCACCTCGGATGCGCCCGGCACCTGCTCCGGTATCAGGAATGCGCCGCCGCCGACCGCAACCAGCGGCACGTCTTCGGCTGATGTCTTCATCTGGTCGAAACTGTCGGCCACCATGTCGCGGATACGGTCGAGCGTCGCCTGCACGAATGCCGGATCGAGGCCCTTCACACGATCCCTGTCACCCATCTCGATCAGGCCTGCCGCAACGGCGATATCCGATGCCGTCAGTGTCTCGCCGCCGAAAACGCGGGCTTCGGTCAGGATGCGATACCCAACCGAGCGCGGGCCGATCTTGCCTGTCTGCGGGTCGACAATGGTGCCACCGCCCAGTGCTACAGGTAGAAGATCGGGCATGCGGAACAGGGTGCGGACCCCGCCAATATGGACAATATTATTTGCCTCACGCGGAAAACCACCGACAAGGCAACCAATATCGGAGGTGGTGCCGCCGACATCCACCACCATGGCATCGGAAAGCCCGGTGAGAAAAGCCGCACCACGCATCGAATTGGTCGGGCCGGAAGCGAAGCTGTGCACGGGGTTTGCGGCAGCTACATCCGCAAGCGCCACGGTGCCGTCATTCTGTGTAAGATAGAACGGCGCCTTTACACCTGCTTCGCGCAGCGCATCCGAAAATGCCTGTACCGTGGTCCTGCCAAGCGTCTGCAAGGCGGCATTCAGAAGTGCGACGTTTTCGCGCTCCAGAAGCCCGATACGGCCCAGCGTATGGGAAAGCGTGATGCGTGCATCGGGGATCACCGAACGGACAATCTCCGCCGCCCTCACCTCGCACTCCGTGGTCAGCGGCGAAAAGGTTGCCGAAATGGCGATCGAGGTAATGCCTGCATCGCGGATTTTCATCGCCGCTTCACGGATTTCATCCGGGATCATCGGCACCAGCGGACTGCCATCGTATTCATGGCCACCATGAACCATGAAGATCAGCGGATCGACAGCCTCGTAGAGATCCTTCGGCCAGTCGCACATGGGCGGCAGTGAAGAACCGGTCGGCAGCGCGATGCGGATGGCCGCAACCCGCTCCAGCCGGGCTCGCTCCACGACAGCGTTGGTGAAATGGGTGGTGCCGATCATGACCGCATCGATCGGGCGATCTGCCGCGCCGACATGGCCAGACACGTGAGCGAGGGCCGCCTTCACGCCGGACAGGACATCCTGCGTGGTCGGAACCTTGATCGAGGCAACGATGGCGTCTCCATCGATCAGAACGGCATCCGTATTGGTGCCGCCAACGTCAATACCGATGCGTTTCATGGGAATACCGATCTGAAATCAATGTCATAACCGAAGGCACGCGGGCCAACGGCAGCAATGCCGGCAGGCGTCGTCAAGAGTTCCGGCGCCGGCAGGGCGATAACCGTGACACGCTGGCCATAGCGCACCGATTCCGTGCCGATGGCGCTGCCCGAAACGGTGTCGAGAAGGCAGATCAAATCCGGCGTCATGGCGACCGGCTGGCCGTCGCGGAAGGCGACCGCCCACTCATTCTGGAAGGCAAGTTCCATGCGTGAGCCGCGATCGGCGTCGATGCCTTCAATGGTCGTACTGCCGCGCAGAAAGCCACCGGTGGTCTCGCGGGCGACATCCACCACCTTGCCGCGGAACAGCTGTTTGCCACCCTCATGGTTGAGAACCGCCTGAACCGGGTCATCATGGCGTGCACGCGCCTCCATCACCGCGCGCCCGAGTTCGGTCGCCTTTGTGACGGTGTAATGAATGCCCCATTCCTTCACTTCCTTGCCGGTGCGCGGCGCCTTGCAGGTGGCGGCGGTGGAACCAACTTCGGTGCAGACCTTGCGCGAGATGCGCTCCATCCATTTCCACGATGCAGCGCGCGTCACGATCACCTCATTGTCTCGTACATCGACGAGCGACAATGGAAACATCGGCAGATTGCCGATGGCGAATGAGGTCATCTGCGCTTCGGGATAAGCACGTCCCATGGCATCGGCATTGACGACGGGCCGGTCGAGCATGGCGGCGGCGAGGAAGGACGATAACGCATTCGAACCGCCGATTTCCACGCTCATGATCGCCCGGAAAGGCTTGCCGAGATAATCTTCCATCACCTCGACCGCGCGGGCAAGATGAACGGGGTCTCCCAGCCGTTCCTGACCAACAAGCGGTGCACCCATCTTGGAGACGACCGCAACCATGTCGTCATCAGCAAGCGCCATGGGGTCCATGACCTTCACCCGCCTGCCTTCGGCATAAAGACGGCGCAGATTGAGCGTCGAGATATAGGGATTGCCTCCACCGCCCGTTCCCAGAATCCAGGCGCCGGTGGCAAGAGGTTCGATGTCGTCTTCGGAAAATTCCTGGATCATGCGTCATCCTCGGGCATGCCGCAGCCTTTCCGGCGCAAGCGATGCTCCTTCCCTTTATCGTTCCAAGTCTCATCGGCCCCGCCCTGCGGCGGGACCGCTTTTCATGGGACGGAGATCACTCCGCCTTGCAGTCCCAATGGAAGTTGGAGAAGTTCAGGTCCCAGCTCTGCATGGGAATGAACTCGTAACCCTGAAGGCACTTGTTCGCCGCATAACGGCGGTTCGGCGCAACCGCCCAGACATCCGGTTGAAGATCGGCGATCTTGGTCTGCAGTTCCTTGTAGGTTACGTTCTGTTCGCTGGTATCGGTCGTGGCACGGACCTTGTCGATCAGCCCGTCGATTTCCGCGTTCTGCAGCCATTCCATCGACATCCATGTGCCTGATGCCTTGGAGTGATATTGGTTGTAGAACATCGCATCCGGAGACGGATAGGTCGGTGAGATATTCACCTGCGTCGACGCAGGCGTCGTTTCAGGCTTGGAGGAAAGCTCGACGATACGGTTCCAAGGCTCTGGCTTGATATCGAGCGTAATACCGATTTGCTCGAGGCTGGATTGCAAAAGCAGCGCCACTTCCGCCTCGAAGGCCAGCGAAGCGACATAGCTGTTGACCAGCGTGATCTTCTGGCCGGCATATTTCGACTTCGCCAGTTCTTCCTTCGCCTTTTCCAGATCGTAGACGCCGGGCTGAATATCGCCGTTATGCGCGTCCTTGAAAGCGTCAGATAGCGGCCCCTGCATGTCGAAACCGGGATAGATCACTTCCTGGATCGTCTTGTAATCCGTCGCATAGGCAATGGCGCGACGAACGTGAACGTCGTCGGTCGGGTAAACCTTGGTGTTGAGCTTGATGACGAAACCGCCGGCGGTGCGGGTCTGGATGAGCTTGTAATCCTTCATCCGGCCGATGGATTCATAGGTGTCGTTGCCAAGGCCGTGCGAGGAAAAGCCAAGTTCGCCCTTTTCAGCCAGCGCCTTGACGGTAGCGTCGTCGCTCGTCTGGACGAAGCGTACTTCGTCGATCGGCTTGCCCTTGGTCCAGCCAAGGAAATAGTCCGCATTGCGGGCAATGACCATATCGGCAGAACGGTTGTAGCTGATGAGCTTGTATGGGCCGGAACCGGCGGAATGTTCGCCCACATAGGCCTCGCCCCACTTGTCTTCGGGCTTGGCATTGGCTTCGATCAACGACTTGTTCAACGCCATCATCAGCGGCGTGGAGGCCATGAAGGGCGAAAACTGACGCTCGATCTTCATGACGAGCGTCGCATCATCAGGCGCGCTGACGTTTTCGGGCTTCAGCACGCCGACGATGAGGTTCGACGGCCCCTTGTTGATGCCGAGCAGGCGCTGCACCGACCAGACGAGATCGGCAGCCTTGACCGCCGTGCCATCCTGGAACTTCGCATCGTCGCGCAGATGGAAGGTATAGGTCAGGCCGTCTGCAGAAATATCCCAGGACTTTGCCAGATGCGGCACGATTTCGCCCTTGGCATTCACCGTGGTCAGGCCGTCATACATGTTCACGATAGCCATGTAGCCGGTATAGTCAGTCACTTTCGCCGGGTCGAGCGAGCTGAATATCTGCATGGTGTTGACCGCGACCGAAACCTTGTCCTCCGCAAAAGCAGCGGAAGAAACAAGCGGCAACGCGATTGCCGTGCCGAGCGCAAGCACGGCAAGGCGGGAAGGAAGTCCTGGCATTTTCATTGTCGTTCTCCTCTTTATTGCGGGTCATTTGCCCCGCTTATGGTTAGGCAGCCTTGCCGACCGGGACGGGCAGCGGTGAGAAAGGAATGTCCGGGTAACCGAAAGCCGCCGGTCCAACGACTTCGAGCGCGCGGGCGCTGCGCAGCAGATCGTGGCAGGGGATCGCGACCACGGCCACGCGCTGGCCGTAACGCAGGACTTCGGTGGTGATCGGGTAACCGGTATCGACATCGAGCAAGACGATCAGATCAGGGACGGTCACTTCCACCTTGCCGTCACGGCGGAACAGCAGGAATTCGTTCTGGATCGCCACGCTCGCCGTCTGACCCGAGCAATCGTCGAAGCCGGAAAGCTCGACATCGCCCACGGCGAAACCGCCGCGCAGATGGCGTTTCAGATCGGTGATCTTGCCGTTGAAGATGCGCCGTCCGCCTTCAAGCGCGCAGACTGCCGCAATCGGGTCTTCCTGCTGCTTACGGGCACGGATCACCGCCTCGCCGAGCGCGATCGCCTTGGTGTAGGTTTTCGGAATACCATACTGGTGCACGTAGTGGGCCTGCATCGGCGCGGTCGCCAGCATTGCGCCGCCGCCCTGAGAAACGACGCAGGCGCGGGCCATGCGCTCGTGCCAGACTTCGGAAACAGCGTGGCTGAAGATCACGGCATTGCCGTGCAGGTCGCACATCACCGATGGCGTCGAACTGTGGCCATAGATGGAGAAGGTCGTCATCTGCATCTCGGGGAAAGCCCGGCCCATGCCGTCGCAATCGAGGATCGGCAGGCCACCAAGCGCCGCCGTCACCAGCGGGTTCATGGAGTTCGAGCCGCCGATTTCCTCGCAGACGATGGCGTCTACCGGCGTGCGGATCAGCTCTTCCATGGCGCGCAGGCAACGCAGCCCCTCACGGCCCTCGCGAATGCGCTCCACGCCGACAACGGGGGCGCCAATGCCGCCGATGGACATGCAAAGCGCGTCCGGCTCGATGGCGTCTGTCGCAAGGATCTTCATCTCGTAACCGGCCTTCATGGCCTCGAGTGCAAGCAGCTTGCCCAGATAGGGATTGCCGCCGCCGCCAGTGCCGAGAATGCCCGCACCGATTTCCAGCGCGTCGAGATCTTCCCTCGTCAGCGTACGCAATGCCGCTTCGTCATATTTCAGCTTGCGCGTCTCAGCCATGGTTGGCTCCCATTTCTCCAACGACTTTCACATGAATGCGGGTGGCATTGCCGGGCAGATAGGCAAGCGGCATATCCTCGCGCTCGATGACTTCCAGCGTTTCGGCCACTGCACCAGCCGCAATCGCCTTTTCGCGTGCCTCGGCCTCCGCCTCCGCAAGCGCGCTTTCACGCGTGCGCCCCTCGATCAGCGAGAAGACGCGGTCCGTCTCGCCGCTAATCTGCGCGATCGCTGCACCCACGGCATTCGCCACCGCGAAATTCTCGGGGCGGATGACATCCAGATCACCGATACGGTCAGGCATGAGAATGGAGCCGCCACCAACGGCTATCACCGGCACCGGTGATGACGAGATGCGGCTGCGCTCCACACAGGACTCGAGCATGTCGTTGATCTTTTTGACTGCGGCATCCACCAGCCGCTTGTCCAGAGTGGAAACCAGAGCCTTCTCGCCCACGTCCGCCTTGCCGGAGGCGACAGCGATATCGGTTGCAGTCAGGGTCGTGCCGCCGAAGCAGAGCGCCTCACGGCGGACGCGGTAACCGACTGATTTCGGGCCAACGGTGAGGCCATGTTCGCCATTGACCACCAGCGAGCCGCCACCGAGACCGATCGAGAACACATCCGGCATGCGGAAATTGGTGCGCACGCCACCAATATCCACCGTCGTGGACGCCTGGCGCGGAAAGCCGTGCGACAGCGAGCCGACATCGGAGGTGGTGCCGCCGACATCCACGACCACGGCATCCTTGAGGCCGGTGAGAAAAGCAGCGCCGCGCATGGAATTCGTCGGGCCGGAGGCGAAGGTGAGCACAGGGAAGCCGCGCACCACATCCGCCGCCATCAGCGTGCCGTCGTTCTGGGTGATGTAGAACGGGCAGGTTATGCCCGCTGCCTTCAGCGCCTCGCCGAAAGCGGCAACGGTGCGGTCCGCAAGCGAAAGAAGGCTGGCATTCATGATCGCAGCACTTTCGCGGGCGAGCAGACCATGCCGGCCGATATCCTTGGACATAACCACCGGCAGGCCGGGGCAGCGCTCCTGCAGGATATCCTTCGCCCGCACTTCCATCGCATCATTGATGCCGCTGAAAACGCAGGTGACAGCCGCGGCCTTCAGGCCCTTTGCGCGGATATCGGCGGCGATGCGGACAATCTCGTCCTCATCGAGGGCTGAGATTTCGCGACCGTCGAATTCATATCCGCCGCGGACCTGATAACCGTGGTTACCAACGATTTCCCGGAGGTCATCCGGCCAGTCGACCATCGGCGGCAGGCCGGCGCCGGACGGCAGGCCGATCCGGATGGCGGCGACCTCGTCCATATGCCGCCGCTCGATCACCGCATTGGTGAAATGCGTGGTGCCGATCATCACGGCACCGATGTGTGCCCTGTCGATGCCCGACGCCTCGATCACCTTTTCAAGGGCTTCGATGACACCGGACGTCACATCTTCGGTGGTGGAGGCTTTCACCCCCGCCAGAACAGTCTTTTCCTGTAACACAACGGCATCGGTATTTGTGCCGCCGACGTCAATTCCAACGCGATACACGTCAGGCTCCTCTTTTATCAATCGGTCGTTTTTACGAGGAAGCGCATACGCTCTTCCTCTGTCACGGTGGGTTTCAGGCGCTCTTCCTCGTCGGTGACGACGGGGATCGCCGCGATAAGGGCGCGGGTGTAGGGATGCTTCGGCTCGGCGAAAACCGCAGACGTCACCCCTTCCTCGACGATCTCGCCACGCAGCATGATGGCGATGCGCGAACAGAAATTGCGCATCAGCGAGAGGTCGTGCGAGATCATCAGATAGGTCAGGCCAAGCTCTTCCCGCAGCTGCAGCAGAAGGTCGATAACGGTCTTCTGCACGGAGACATCAAGCGCCGCCGTCGGCTCGTCGAGGATGAGGATCTTCGGTTCAGCCGCGAGTGCACGGGCAATGGCGACACGCTGCTTCTGTCCGCCGGAAAGTTCATGCGGATATTTACCGAGATAGGATTGCGGCAATCGCACCAGCCCCATCAGTTCCTGCATCCGGCGTTCGCGCGCCTCACCGTCCATACCGATGGATTTCAACGGTAGGGTAAGCGTCTGCCTGACCGTGCGCTTCGGATTTAGGGAAGTGCCCGGATTTTGATAGACGATCTGCGTCAACCGCTTGCCACGGCTGGGAGACGGGGCGTCGACGACAAGATTGCCGGAGGTCGGGCGAGAAAGTCCCATGATCATCCGGGCGACCGAGGTTTTTCCAGAACCGGACTCGCCCGCAAGACCGAAAATTTCGCCGTCCTTCAGCGTCAGGTTCACGTCGCGCACGGCGTGGTAACCGTTGCGTCTGCCGTAAATCTTGTTCAGGCCCTCGATGGTAACGATCGGCGAGCGTGTGCTCTGCGCCAGATCGGCGACACGCGGACCGTAGAGCGGCGGCACCGCATCCAGCAGCGAACGCGTGTAGTCCGCAGCGGGAGCGTGCAGGATTTGCGTGCAGGGACCGGTCTCGACGATGTCGCCATGGTGCATAACCACGACCCGATCCGCCACCTTACGTACGACACCGAGATTATGGGTGATCATCAGCAGCGCCATATTTTCTTCGGCAACCAGCTGGTTGATGAGATTGAGAATTTCGTCCTGCGTGGTGACGTCGAGCGCGGTGCCGGGCTCATCCGCGATGAGGAGCTTCGGCTGATGCAGCAGCGCAAGCCCGATCAACACGCGCTGGCGCATGCCGCCCGAAAGCTCGGACGGATAGGCATTCATGACCCGCTCGGTATCGCCAAGCTGCACGCGGCGCAGAACCGCTGCGATACGGGTGCGGCGCTCTGCCTTGGACGAGTTGATGCCGTTGCGCTTGTCGGCAAAGCGCATGACATCATCGAGATGCGTGCCGATCTTAAAGACCGGATTGAAGGAAGACAGCGGGTCCTGCATGATCAGCGAAAACGCCGTTCCCTTAAGCGCCTCGCGTTCCCTTCGCGGCATGGCGAGCACATCCCGCCCGTCGATGACAATGGCGCCGGAGGCAATAGTGGCATTCTTCGGCAAAGTGCCGATGATCGCCTTGGCGGTGACCGATTTACCCGATCCGGTTTCGCCGATCAGCGCCACCCGCTCGCCGGCTGAGACTGTGAAGGCGATATCGCGCAGCACTTGGCGCGTGCGACCGTAGTTGGTGAAGGTGACGTTGAGGTTTTCGACTTTGAGAAGCGGTTCAGTCATGGCTTTAGCTTTCCACGTCGAACATGTCACGCAGGCCGTCGCCCAGCAGATTGAAACCCAGCGTCACGTAAAGCACGGCCGCGCCGGGGCAGAGGACTTCCCACCAGAAATCCGGCATGAACTGGCGCCCATCGGCAACCATCGAGCCGAGATCGGGAGTTGGCGGTTTGACGCCGAAACCGAGGAAACTCAGTGTCGCGCCAAAGAGGATGACGAATGCCGCATCCAGCGTCGTCTTGACTGATATGACCGAGACGCAATTGGGCAGAATTTCGCGAAAGAGAATGTGCAGCGGACCCGCACCTGCAAGACGTGCCGCTTCGATGTAGTCCTCGGATGCGATGGATTTCGACACCGAATAGATCAGCCGCGCATGCCAGGTCCACCATAGAAGCGTGATCGCGATCATGGCGTTCATCAAGGTGGGTTCCAGCAGGTTGGAGACCGCCAGCGCCATGACGAGGGGCGGCATGGCCAGCATCACGTTCGTCAGGCCGCTGATGATTTTCTCGGTCCAGCCGCCGAAATAACCGGCGACCAGGCCAAGCACGGTGCCGACCGGGACCGAGATGCCGAGCACGCCGATGACGAGAAGAAGCGAGACCCTGAGCCCGAAGACAGTGCGGGAAAAGATGTCGCGTCCGGCCTTGTCGGTTCCGAACCAGTGCTCCAGATCCGGCGGCATGTGGCGGGCACGGAAATCGACGACCGCGCCGATATGTTTGGGATAGGGTGTAAGCCAGGGCGCAAAGATCGCCAGAACCAGCACCGACAACAGGATCAGCGAACCGATGACCGCTGCCGGATTGCGGCTGAAGCGGTACCACATCATGTAACCGGCGCTTAAGCCCCGATCGGTGGGTTCGAGCATTTTCATATCAGCCATCAGCGAGCCTCCTTGCGGCGCAGGCGCGGGTCGATGATCGAGATCAGGACATCAACGATCAGGTTCGCAACGATGAAGAACAGGCCGGCCACCAGCACCACGGCAGTCACGGCATTGAGATCTTTCTGAAGGATGGCGTTCAGCCCGTAGGACGCGAATCCGCCCCAGGCGAAGACCATTTCGATCACGAAGGCATTGCCGATCAGCGAGGCGAATTCGAGCCCCATGATCGTCAGCGGCGCGATGGAGGAAAGCTTCAGCAGATAACGGAAGATGATGACCCGCTCCGGCACGCCGAAGCTTTGCAGGGTGAGCACGTGATCCTTGCGCTGGTTCTCGATCATCGAGGAACGCGTGATGCGGGTGATCTGGCCGATACCGGCCATGGAGAGCGCAAAGGCCGGCAGCGCAAGGTGCTTCATCGCATCCAGCACCACATCGAACCGTCCGGCAAGCGTACCGTCGATCAGGATGAAGCCCGTCGGGCCACCCTGCCAGCCAAGTGAATGATCGATCCTACCGATGATCGGCCAGCCGGAGAGAAAGCGAGCGGCCAGCAATTGCAGCGTGATGGCAAACAAAAAGCTCGGGATCGTCACGCCGGTGAGCGAGAGGATACGGCCGATATGGTCGAGCGGACGGTCGCGGTAATGCGCGGTGATGACGCCAAGCGGGATGGCGACGGCAAACATGAAGATGACTGAGACCAGAACCAGTTCGACGGTCGCAGGAACGGTCTGGGCCAGATCGGTGGTGACGGGGCGCTGGGAAACCAGCGAGAAGCCCAGGTCACCGTGCAGGGCGTTGCCGATATAGTCGAGGTATTGGGCGGCGAGCGGCTTATCGAGACCCATCTCGCCGCGCAGCGCATCAACTTGTTCCTGTGTTGCCGCAGGCCCGAGCGCCATGCGCGCGGGATCACCCGGCACCACACGGGCTAGAGCAAAAATCATGATGGACAGGGCGATCATGACCAGTACGAAAGCGCCGAGCCTGTTCAAAATCGCGACCAGCGGATGTTGCTGCATCGGTGGACCGTTCCTTGTGCATCAGTTTCCTGAGCACAAGTTTTCACCACATGTCCTTTTGAACAATCGCAGAAAGGTATAGTTTTTTGATAAATGAGTATAGGTTTTTGAATTCAGATCTCCTATCCCTGTCTGAATGACGCTTCTGCCGCGCACCACACTCTGCCGCCGTATTGCCAGCGAAACCGCAGGCGTGATCTTTCTGCGCGCGCCGGCGGGCGCCGGGAAAAGCGTTCTTATGGACTTGCTGGCACAAGAGCTGGGGACCGAGGTATGCCGGACGCACCAGCCCAGAAGTGATGAGGCGGCAAAAGGCTGTCTGCTATGGGATGTGCCGGTCTTCGCACGCGCGGTCCGCATGCCCGCCCCTATTCTGGAAACCGTGCGTTTCGTGGTCATCGCCTGCCGTCCGGATCAACGTATCAGCGGGCTGGCGCGGCAAATATTGCATCGTGGTTCGCTGACGATCGGAGCAAATGAACTGGCCTTTGGCCAAGATGAGACCGCGGGCCTTCCAACAGAACAGAAGCGTCTGGCGCTCCATGATTATGCGGGGTGGCCGGCCTTTCTGTCTCTCGCTCGCCTCGCCGACGAAAAACTATGCGTCGACTATCTGCGGGAAAATTATCTGCCGCATCTGTCACCGGCCCAGACGGTCGCGCTTTCGCTCTGGCTGGAAAATCCCTCGGCAGAACCCGACGCTGAATGGGCAGAACTTCTGCCGCCCTTCCTGATCGCAAACCCCGAAAAACACGACACACTGATAAGGCTTCTGACCGTGGCAGCGGGAGAACGTCTCGCCACATTACAGGCTGGCAGGGCAGTGGTAGAGGTCGCTTCCGCATTCGAGAAGGAAGGGCGGGCGCTTGCGGCAATGGCCATGTTGCTTGACCGCGGTTATGAGACCCACGCCGCGCAAATCCTAGAACGCGCCCATGGGCGCGAACTGATCTACCGAAGCAGCGTCGACAGGTTTCGTGAGATCATCATGCGGTTTTCGCAGGACATGATCGCGGCGAATGAAACAGTCCTCTTCGCCGTCACCCGCGCATTGCTGAAACAGGGCGAATTGCAACGCGTGCGCCATCTGCTTGGCAAGAGCCTCGGTTCGGATTATCTCGATCCACTCAAGGTGCTTGCCCGCGGTTCGCGTTTTTCCTTTGCCGCCCGCACCTTCCGGCTGAACCTGATGATTGCCGAGGACCTGACCCCCAATGACGCTGTGATAACGCGCCTCGGGGAATTCATGGCCGATTACCCCATGGACGATCACGGCAAATGGGCGGCCTATTACAATGCGCTGCTGGAATTCGAAATCCGCCGCCGTAATTTTCGCGAGGCCGAGGCCGCCGCCGCCCGCGCGCTTATCTATCTGCGCAAGATGGGCGGGCAGCCGCTGCTCGAATTCTTCATCCATCTGCACCAGATCGTCCTGCGACTGATGAGCGGTGATGTGCTCTTGGCCCGTCGCGCGGCACAGGATGCGCGCACAAGGTTGGAACAGGTGCCACACGACGCCGCGCAGGAGTTCCGAATGCTGCGGCTGGCGGAAGCCTGCCTTGCCTATGAGGCGGGAAAACCGCGCGACCTGTTGCACTTCGTCGAGCATGAATTCGACCACTTCGCCGCCGCCGAGATATGGCCGAGCCTGATGCAGTTTGCCCTGCATTATGCCTCGCAGGTGCTGATCGATCATTTTCCGATGACCGTTCGTCCGGGCTTTCTCGACGGCCTGTGGATTCACCTTTCGGAAGGCCTGCAATTCCATGCGATGATGGAGATCAGAACGGCCATTGCCTACCAGAACGCCAACCGCTGGGCGGATGCGGCAGCGACGCTATCGGCAATTCGCATGCCGATGGGTCGCAACTGGGTGGAGAGCGCGAATGAGGACCTTGCCCGGCTCACACGGCGCGACGAAATCGCCTATGTGATGGCCTGGCTCCGCGACGCGGTACATCTTTTCACGCCGCGCGCCTATCTCGCCCGGCAGATGGATGCAATGATCGCCAACCCCAAGGTCACCAACCGCGAAAAGGTCGCGCTCAGAATATGGCAGAGCTATGCCGCACACCAGCGTCGTGACAGTGCCGGCGCCCGCGCCCATATCCTCAACGCACTTGAATCGGCGACGCGCCTTGGCTGCAACGGCGTCCTGTCGGAGGAGCGCATATTCCTGTCGCCGCTTCTGAACAATCGCCGTATCCGCGGTTTCATCGAAACCTCTTCCGATGTCCGGAACGCGCTGTCGATTTTCGCCGCCTCGGTCAACTCGCCGCAGGCACGCGCCCTGCATGGCGGGCTTTCACAGCGGGAAGCACAGATGCTGCAATTGCTGGCCAGCGGCATGTCTAACAAGAAGATCGCGCAGACCCTCAACATCTCGGAAGTGACGGTAAAATTCCATCTCGGAAACCTGTTCCGCAAGCTGGATTGCAAACGCCGCGCGGAAGCGATCCGCGCAGCGAAAGCGCTGGGCTGGCTTTGATCTCAAGTCGTGACTGCCGATCAGAAAAGCCCGCTACTCTTCCCGGAAGGCGCGGTTGATCTGGTCCGTCAGCGGCTTGGCGATATAGGACAGCGCGGTGCGCTCGCTGGTCTGGATGAAGGCCTCGGCAGGCATGCCCGGCATCAGCGGCGCAGTGTTCAGCTTTTCCCGCTCGGCAACCGGTATGGAAATCCGCGCCAGATAATAGGAGAGGCCGGTCCTCTGATCGGTGGTGATATCGGCGGCGATGCGACTGACATGGCCTTCCAGTTCCGGCGTGACACGCTGGTTGAACGCGGTCATCCGCAGCATCGCTTTTTGCCCTACCTGCAACTGGTCTATATCCTTCGGCACGATCTGCACCTCGAGTGCCAGTTCGTCCCCATCAGGCACGATGAGCATGATCGGGTCGGCCGGCGTCACCACGCCGCCCACGGTATGCACCGCCATTTCATGCACCATGCCGGATTGCGGCGCGATGATATCGATGCGCTTCAGCTCGTCCTCCGCAGCGACCTTCCGCTCAACATATTCACCCGTCTGCGCCTGTATCTCGCGCAGTTCCCGGCCCACTTCGGTGCGCAGTTCCTGATCGATCTGCAGGATCTGCAGTTTCGTTTCGGTGATCCTGCCCGCCGTCTGCGCCTGATAGGCGATTTTTTCGCCACGCTCACCGCCAAATGTCGCGGCCTGGGTCTGCAGGCTGTTCAGCCGCTGCACGGACACGATGCCCTGCTCCCGCAAGGATTTCTGCGAGGTGATCTCAGCCTGCAAAACCGCAAGCCCGTTGTCGTAGGCGACTTCCTGTGCCCTCAATCCTTCGATTTCATGTTCGAACTGGGTGATACGCTCCACAAGCTGCGCTTTGCGCCCCTCGCGATAAGATTTGCGGAATTCGAACAGCTTGGTTTCGCTACGCATGGCGGAAGCGACATCGGGATCGTCCTTGCGCGCCACCAGAGCCTGTGGAAAAACGAGTTCCGGCAGATCGTCCCGTTCGGCCTCCAGCCTTGCCATGCGCGCGCTCAGCTCATCCAGCCGCTTGGTCACTATGGCGAGATTAGCGCGGGTCTGGGTGGCGTCGAGACGCATGACGACGTCGCCAGCCTTTACCCTGCCACCTTCGCTCACCAGAATTTCACCGACGACGCCACCCTTGGGGTGCTGTACCTTCTTGATATAAGAATCGACCACAAGATGACCGGACGCCACGACCGCGCCAGCAAGATTTGTCGTCGCTGCCCATCCGCCGACGCCGGCCAGCAGTGCGACGCTTGCGGCAAGACCGGCAAGAAGATGTTTGCGGATGGAGCGGGACACCTGCGTGCGCTGGTCAATTTTTGACATCCGTATCTCCTTCCTGCCTGTTCTCTTCGCCAATCTCTTGCAGCGCCACCGTCTTAGGCTGGGTATTCGCGACGACACGCAATGGTGAAACCGTGTGCGCGGATGCAGTGAAACCTTTCGCCGCTTGAGCATTCGGAGTGCGCAGCACTTTAGAGAGAACCTCGTCGCGCGGACCGAAGGCCTTCATCCGCCCTTCCTCCATCATCAGAATGAAATCGACGGCACCGATCGCGCTGGGCCGATGCGCGACGACGATGGCGATACCGTTGCGCGCCTTAACCGACGCAATCGCCCTGACAACGGCGGCTTCGCCCTCCGCATCGAGATTGGCATTCGGCTCGTCCAGCACGACGATGAAGGGATCGCCATAAAGCGCACGCGCGAGACCGATACGCTGGCGTTGTCCTGCCGAAAGCGCGGAACCGGCCTCACCTATATCGCTGTCATACCCCTTTTCGAAGCGCAGGATCAGTTCGTGCGCACCGGCGGCTTTCGCAGCAGCAATGATTGCGTCGGGATCGGGATTGTCCTCGAAACGGGAAATGTTTTCGCCGATCGTGCCGTCGAAAAGCTCCACGCCCTGCGGCAGATAACCGATATGGCGGCCGAGGGCTTCGCGATCCCATTGATCGAAGCTCGCACCATCAAGCCGCACCTTACCGGCGGCGGGCATCCAGGCTCCGGTGAGAATGCGCGAGAGGGTGGATTTTCCCGAGCCGGATGGGCCGATGACACCGAGCGCATTCCCGGCGGTCATGACGAAACCAAGGCCCGCGACGGTCGGTTTTCTCTCTCCCGGTGGAATGATGGTGACGTTTTCGACTTTCAATTCTCTCTCAGGCTTCGGCAGTGCCATTGCGGTCGCCGTTACCGGCATCTGCGCAAAAAGCTCCCTTAGCCGCGCCCAGCTCTGGCGGGCGGCAACGAAGGACTTCCAGTTAGATATGGCAAGATCGACGGGCGCCAAAGCCCGACCCATCATGATCGAACTGGCGATCATCACGCCGCCTGAGGCCTCCTGCTGAATGACCAGCCATGCGCCGACCGCCAAAATGGCCGATTGCAGCACGATCCGCAGGGATTTTGCGATATTGCCGAGGCCGCCGGCCACGTCGCCCGCCTTGCGGTTGGCGGCGAGATAAGCCTCGTTGGAGATTTGCCAGCGTTTGCCAAGCCGGCCGCCGAGCCCCATGGCCTGCACGACTTCGGCGTTGCGGCGCGAGGCTTCCAGCTGCCGGTTGCGCGCCATGTTTTCGACCATGGTGTCGCGGATCGGCTTCTGCGAGAACATATTGGTCAAGATGGTCAGGGATATAAGCAGAACGGCACCGGCAAGAGCCGTCACGCCGATCCAGAAATGAAACAGAAAACATATGCCAAGGTAGAGCGGCATCCAAGGCAGATCGAAAAAGGCGGTCGGCCCCGTGCCGGACAGAAAACCGCGCACGTTGTCGAGATCGCGCAGCGGCTGCAGGCCGTCCCCCGGCATGCGGTTGACGAGCGGCAGGCACACCACCGCATCATGCACCTTGCCGGAATAGCGCATGTCGAAGTCCTCGCCGATACGGATCAGGACCCGGGCGCGGATGATGTCGAGCAGGCACTGGAAGCCATAGAGGCCGAGCGCAAGAATGGCGATCCCGACAAGTGTCGGCAGACTGCCGCTGGCCAGCACCCGGTCGTAAACCTGAAGCATGAACAGGGGCGACGTCAGCGCCAGGATGTTGACCACACCGCTGACGAGCGCCACACCGAAAAACGTGCTTTTAAGGGGCGAAACAACCGCCGCAGTGAGGGACTGCGGCGGTGTCTGCTGGTGGTTTTGAAAGCCCACAGCCTGATTTTCCTTTAAGCGGCAAGCGCCGATGCGCTGGCGAAAATGAAGTCCGATGCGTCCAGTACGCTTGCATCGACACCGTTGAGCGTGATGGATACGGACGTGTCTGCTGCCGAAAGGATAACGGCATTTCCATTATCGTTATACCACAACAAATCATTCACCGAAGTTGCACCCCAGGCGGAAACATCAAGCGTATCCGTACCATCCTGATAACCGTAGGTTCCGGTCGGGCCGGCGTTCACGACGTCATTGCCGCCGGAGAATACGAAGGTGTCCGCGCCGGCAAAGCCCGTCAGGGTATTGGAAGCGGCCGTATCCTCGACCACCGTGCCGGTGGCCGCGAAGTAGTCATAGAAGCCGGCCAGAGAGCCGAAACGGGCAAGCTGGTAAACGGCGAGATCGAGAAGATCGCGCGCGCCTGCGAGCGAGTAGGAGCCGTCGGGATCGATCAACAGTTCCTGCTGGCTGACGGCGATGCCGCTAGTGGACTGGCTGTAGCCGGTGCCGAGAACGATGCTGTCGACCGAACCTGTCAGGTTGCCCTGGGAGTATTGCAGGGCACCGCTCATGACAATGCCCTTGCCACCGTTGCTGCCATCGCCCCACGCCTCATAGGTCGTGTTCGGATCGATAGTGGTAGTGGCGAGAGAGCTGGTCTGAGCGTCGTAGAACGCACCATAGGTCGAACCGAAACCGCTCGTCCAACCGTTGAGGTAACCGATCAGGTCGGAGGAAGACTGCGTCAGTTGAATTGTGGTAGCCATAGGTGTACTCCTTTGCTGGCCAATAGGGATACCTTTGTCATGTGACGAAGGCGTTTCATCTCCGGGACGGGCTGCAACCCCAGCCCGGAGAATTTCTTCCGCGCATCAGAACTTCACGTTCATCGTTGCGATAAATGTGCGGCCCGGCGCGGTATAGGCACTGGCTGCCGGGATGTATTTGCGGTCGGTCAGGTTGTTGACCGCGAAACGAAGCGTCGCCTTTTCGTTGAAGGCATAGGAGCCGTATAGGTCTACCGTCGTGTAGGGATCGGTTACCTCCCGCAGATTACCCTCCGTATCGAGCGTCCGCGATTGCGTCGGCGTGACATGGTTGAGCCGTGCGCCCAAAGAGAATTTTTCCTCGAAGAAACGCATGCCGCCATCGAGCGTCAGCTTCACCTTGGGTGCAACATCGCCCGGCCATGCGACGATCTCGCCGCTTGTCGTGGTCGTGCCGTTAGAGAAAACCTGGGTCTTGTCCGGCCAATCGGTCTTCAGCAGCGTCGCTGAGCCACCAAGCCAGAAGCTTCGGGCATCGTAATTGCCCTCGAATTCAAGGCCGCGCATATAGGTCGTGCCGTCGAGATTGACGAAGCTGGTATAGGTCCGATCCGCCACCTGATCCGTGACGAGATAACCGAGAGCGATGTAATCCTTCACCCCACGGCGAAAGGCGGCCATTTTGATGCGGACGGAATCGTTGTCCAGCAGCACGCCGTCAAAGCTCATATTCGCGCCGATTTCGTAGGTGGTGGCTTTTTCGGCCCGCAGGGATGTGTTCGGGGCATATTCATATCCGGGGCTGTCCCCCGGACGGGCACCGGCAAAGAGAGCCTCGAGAATTGTCGGCGGACGCAGGCTTTGGGAATAGCTCACATAGGGACGGAACCAGTCGACGGGTTTCAGTTCAATCGTGGCGGAGGGTAGCCAGGCACTGTAGGTGCGATCGATATCGACATTGTGCTCCGGGTATTCGGTAACAGGTATCGGTGGCGTAATTGTGCCAGTTCCAGGCATGCAACCTGCCGAAGCATTAGGCCAGGCACGCGCCAGATAAAGCGCGTAGCGCGCAGCCCAGGACGGGTTGGCGGGAAGGAACACCTGATTGAAATAGTCGAGAGGTGTGTAATGGTTGCCGACTGGATCGCAGGGGACAGAGGTGTCTACGAGATAGCTGCGGGTACTGTAATAAGTCGCCGATCCCTTCAGGCGTGACCAGTCGTAACGCACGCCGCCACTTAGCGTGATCCAATCCGCCGGCTCCAGCTCACCGTTTAAAAACAGGCTCGCGACATCGCGCCGCCCGGCGGGGCTGAAAGCCGTGTAGCTGGTAGCAAAGGAGGGGTTTTCCTTGATCTTGGAGCTAATAGCAACGGATGTGGCTATATCCCGGAAGGCTTCAGCCCCATAATTTAGGCTGAGCGCACCCGCCTTGGTGTCGAAACGACTGGTATTTTCCAAGTTGCCACCGAAGCTGCGCAGGCCCATATCTAGATTGGTCTCCACCGCATAAGTGCGCGCCGATCGCAACTCGTGCGTCATATTGTCGTTCAGCCACAACGACGATTTGAAATCGATGAGTTCGCTTTCGGGGTCCCAGTCCAGCTTCGCGACGACGCTGTCGTTGCGTACACTTTCCCTGTCGACCACGGTGGACGCACCCTGAACAAAATCATTCTGCTGATGCATCCATGACAACGAAGTCTGCACATCCCCGAAGTCACCTTCGCCCTTGAAAAATGTCGACCAACCGTCCCTGCCGAGCAGGTCCTTCATCGTCAAAGCGGTGCTTCGGGCCTCACCCTTGGTTCCGATCTTGTATTCATCCATGATCGTGCGGCTGTAACCGGCAACAAAGGAGAGAGGGCCATTCGGCTCACGAACTGCGGCCAGAACCGAACCCTGAAAATCGTAACCATTGGTGCCACGGGAGACATTCACCTCAGCCCCCTTGTTCGCACCCTCGGGGATCAGATCGGCGGCGCTGACGGTACGGAACTCAACCTTCCCGCCAAGCGAACCCGCGTTACCCGACCTCGCATTGGTTATTTTCTCGATCTCGACAGCACGGATAAAGGCGACATCGACGTAACCCTGCCCGGCGCTCGCGGTGTAACTCGTGGCGCCGCCGAAAGCTGCGCCACGCTGCGCATTCTGCCGCGCACCATCGATGGAGACGACCACGCGGCCGCTTTCCTGCAAGCCACGTATATTGGGCGAAACGGTAGGGAAGCTGCCGTTGCCCTCACCGGCGTAGACGCCGGAGACGCGGTTGAAGACATCGCGCGTGTTGCGCACGCCGGCGGACTGGATCGCCTCGCGACTGACGACGCTGACACTGGCGGGTGTTTCATAAACCCAGTCGGGCGTTCCCTGATAACCGGTGCCGGCAATGGAATTGCGTCCGGTTTTTCCCGTCACGGTAATTTCTTCCAGAACGGTGGTGCCTTCCGCCCCGGAAAGATCGGCAGCGGCCTGCCCCGAGCCTATGACGACGGTTCTGCCATTTCCGGCAAACCGGAAATTCACGCCCGTGCCTGCCAGAAGCCGTGACAGCGCATCCCGCACCGTAAAACTGCCGGTAACGGCATTGGTGCGCACATTGCCGGCGGACGGTGTGGCAAGCGTAACCTGCAGACCGGATTGCCGCCCGAAAAAGCCGACAACGGAGGACAGCGGCTGGGCGGGAATATTAAAAGGCCGCGTTGCACCCTGCTCGCCACCGGAGCGCTGACCATTGGCGGCATTCGGTCCGCTCTGCGCAAAAGCCGGTACCGACATTGAAACGACCACCGCCGTTGTCGCCAAAAGCACCGTCATACGTGCCGGCTTTGCCGCGTTTTTCCCTGAACCGTTCTTACGTATCTGGAGGCGCATACTGCTTTTGTCTTCCTGTCTTCGCTCCGGCTATATCTTGACCGGATTACTCAACAAAAAGACGATTGCCTCGGCAGTTTTTTTCAGGGTTTCGGAGAATTTTTTATAAACGACTGAAAATAAATACGATTTTTTGTTTTATTGCGCTTCAGAAACGGGTGATGATGCGGGCAGTATTGGCAATCGCATGCACCTTGCCCTTATAGGGTTCCACCAATGCTTCCAGCGCACGGTCCGGATCGCGAAGATTGTAGAAGCCAGTCACACGCTGCTCTGCAAGCGTCTTGTCCGCCATCGTCAGCCATGCGGGATGATACCGCTGGATTTGCTCGACGACAGAACCGATCGTCGCATCCACAACGTAAAGCTCGCCGTTGCGCCAGCCACCAATATCCTCGACGGGAACGGTCTCTTTCCGGATTGTACCGGAGGCGTCGACAACCAGCATCTCACCCGGCACCAGCCGCGTTGGTGGCGCGTTGCGGAAGGAAGCTTCCACGGAACCATGCGCAAGCGCGACTTGCGTCACGCCATCCGTCATGTCGACATCGAAAGCCGTGCCGAGCACTTGGACGGTCAGGTTTTTCGCCTCCACGACAAAGGGACGGTCGCTATCCGGCACGACATCAAAAAAAGCTTCGCCCTTCAGCACCTTCACATTACGGCGGCCATTAGCAAAATCAGTGGTAAGCGCACTTGCCGCGGCAAGCTGCACCCTGCTGCCGTCTTCAAGGGTTATGGTGCGGCTCTCTGCGGTACTGGTCTGATATTCGGCCTTGATATGGACGAAAAGCGTGGGAACGAACAGCACCGCAAGACAGAGAGACACTGCTGCCACCGCCATGCCGGCATAATGCCGCAAGGACCAGCGCCGTCGCGATGCCTGTTTTCCGGCAACGCCAGGCAGGTGCGGCGCGTCTTCCCAGAGGCTTTTTAAACCCGGCTCGACCAGACCGAGATTCCGCCAAGTCTTGCATGTCCGCTCCCAGGCCAGACGATTTGCCGGCGAAGCAGCCAACCATCGATCAAATTCCGCCTTCAGCCGCGGTTCCGCCGAACCCGTCTGCAGGCGTATCAGCCAGTCGGCAGCCTCCTCCGCCTTCCCGGTCGGCAATGTTATTTTTTTATCGGGATCAATTGTCATTGAGCCGGTCAGTTCCTTTGACTGGGCGGAGGAGATGCCTCGTCTTCCGTGTTGCTTTAAAGACGTTTGAGGGAGAACTTTTTTTCACAAGATGAAACAATAAAGGCTATTTTACTGCATTTCTTTGGTAATGGCGGCAATACTACTCTTAATCAGACGGTGGGCGCTAGCCACGGATACGCCGAGGTGACGGGCGATCTCTTCCATATTGTAGCCGCCAAATCTATGCATTTCCAATGCCACACGCGCCTGAACCGGCAGAGAGGCCAAAATAATCTGCATCTGCCGGACCTCGCCGCAGAACAGGGCATGCTCTTCTGGTGTGCCGTGACCCTGCGGTATGCCCCAGAACGGGGTATCGTCGGGCCGCTCCCGCAGGTCCTGCCGGTTGCGGCGGCGATTATCGAGGGCGAGGTTGCGGACGATGCGGAAAAGATAGGATTTGAGGTTGGAAGGATTGCCGGAACCTTCGGGAACGAATTTCAGGAATGCCTCCTGAACCACGTCCTCCGCGTCCGCCCGCGACCCTAAAATAAGCGTGGCGTATTTGATCAGGTCAACCCTGTGCGCGACGTAAGCGTTATAACGCTTGTCATCTTCCCGTATGCCCATGTCTCAACCGAGAGAAATTTCAAGGATAAACGAAACTGCAAGCCCCCAAACGACAAAGCAGTTTTCCCGTCTAAACCTCTAGCACCCAAACTCTCGACCGAACAGCTATTTCATGACTATTATTATCAAGAATTTGTGCGGTCGCGGGTCCTGCAACAGCCAGAGACTCGCAGACCCGGCGGCAGGCGCGGCCGGGTCCTGTGATAGCGTCAGATTGCGCCGTCGACTATTACCATCGGCCTGCCCTGCGAACAGGTTTCGATGCGCGCATCGATGCGGTAGATATCGCGCAGCATGGCCGGAGTTATCACCGTCTCGGTGCTGCCGCTCACCACCATTTCGCCGCGCGCGATCACCATCGTATTCTCGCAATAACGAAGCGCATGATTGAGGTCGTGCAGGGCGATCAGCACGATCATGCCAGTCTTCTGGGCAAGGTCGGTCACAAACCCCAGAACCTCGACCTGTCGGTGGAGGTCGAGAGCAGATGTCGGCTCGTCCATCAACAGCACCTCCGGCTTGCGGGCCAGCGCCTGCGCCAGGGACACAAGCTGCCGCTGACCGCCAGACAATTCGCCGAGCCCCCGGAAGGCGAGATCGTGGATTTTCAGCGCCTTGAGAATGGCGTCGATCTCAAACAGCTCATCGTCGTGAACACGCCACCCGCCGCCCTGCTTGGCGGACAGAAGCACGGATTCGTAAACCGTCAGCACGGCGTTGGCGCCGGTGTCCTGCGGCATGTAGCAGATGGCCCGGTTGCCGCGTGCCGTATCTGACAACTCGACAAGCCCGGGACCGGAGATCAAGCTGGCGATGCGCTTGAAAAGCGTGGACTTGCCGGCAGCGTTCGGGCCAATAACCGCCGTGACACTGCCGCTTTCCAGCGTATCGATGCCGACCTTGGAGAGAACAGTCGTGCGGCCGTAGGCAGCGCCGACATCCTTCAATGCGAGCGCTACCATGCGCGTCTCCTGTTGCCGAAAATGAGCGCGAAAAAGAACGGTACGCCAACCAGCGCCGTGATGACGCCGATTGGCAGAATTGCGCCGGGAATGAGTATCTTGCTGATGACAGAGGTTGCCGAAAGCAGCAGCGCCCCGCAGATCACCGAGCCCGGCAGGAAGAACCGCTGATCTTCGCCTACCACCATGCGGGCTATATGCGGGCCGACTAGCCCGACGAAACCGATGGTACCAACGAAAGAAACCGGAATCGCGGCCAGAAGGCTGACCGTCAGCATGGTCTGCAGCCGCAGCCGACGCACATTGATGCCCATGCTGGCTGCCTTGTCGTCACCCAGCCGAAGCGCCGTCAGCGCCCATGCGTTGCGCATGAACATCGGCACCGTAACGAGAAGAATACCACCGGTGATATAGACCTTTTCCCACGTGGCCTTGGTCAGGCTGCCCATGGTCCAGAAAACGACGGCGGCGAGCGCCTGTTCGGAAGCCAGATATTCAAGCAGCGACAATGCGGCATTGAAGGTGAACACCAGCGCGATGCCGAGAAGGACGATAGTCTCCACGGTTACGCCGCGCATCGTCGAGGCAAAATGAATGAACAGGGCGGCAATCATCGCCATGATGAAGGCGTTGATCGGCACCATGTACTGGACGGCACCGGGAAAGATCGCAACGCCGCCAACAAGGGCCAGCGCGGCGCCGAAACTGGCAGCGGCCGAAATGCCGAGCGTAAACGGACTGGCGAGAGGATTGGACAGGATGGTCTGCATCTGTGCGCCCGCAACCGAAAGCGACGCGCCGACGGTGACCGCCATCAGCGCAATCGGCATGCGGATATCCCATATCACCACCCGAAGCTGGTTTGCAGCAGCAGCCGGATCGGCAATCGTCGCCAGAACTTCTGATATCGTGTAGCGCGCCGGACCAAGTGCCATGTCGGCAGCCATACTGAAACAAAGGGCGATGAAAAGCCCGAAGAGAATAACGATCCTTCGTGCGGCAAGGGCGCGATATTGATCGCGCCCACTCACGCCAACGGCGATTTCATTCAACGAACTCATTCATTCGAACCTTTTTCGAGGGATGCGAAGTAGCCCGGCTTGTAGGTGACGGGCAGGAATTTCCGGTGAAAGTCCTCAAAATTCTTCTCGGGATCGAGATCGGCGAAGAGCTCGGGATGGAACCACTTGGCGAATTGCTGGATCGGAAAGAACTCGTAGGGCGCGCCGTAGAACTGGTGCCACACGGCATGGACATTGCCTTGTTTGACAGCCTTCAGTTCCGGAAACGGCGTGCGCTTCATCAGGTTTGTCAGTCTTTTACGGGAAAGAGCCATGTCGGCTCCGCGTCCAACGGGAACGAACTGGTTGATATCGGATTCAGCCGCCCAGTTTGAGCCGGTGACGATGACATGATCCGGATCGGCAACGACGAGCTGCTCGGGATTGAGATCGCCGAACGTCGTCTTGATGATGCCGTCGGCAATATTATGGCCGCCAGCGAGATCGACCATCGCGCCGAAATTGACCGGGCCGAAGGTGCGGCAGCAATTGTCTTCACCGGAAATGCCGGGCGCGCGCTCGATGAAGACGCCGGGACGCTTCAGGTCCTTGACGCTGGCGAGCCGGTCGGTCACGCGGGCGATTTCTGCACGGCGATAGGCGATGAATTCCTTTGCACGCTCTTGCGCGCCAAACATTTTCCCGAGAATTTCAATCGAGGCTTCGCTGTTCTTTTCGGGATCGATACGAAAATCGAGATAGACGATCTTGATTCCGGCGGCGGCGGCCTTCTCTTCGAAACCACTTTCCTTGGCGGATTTTTCCGCTTCCAGATTGAGGGTGATCACGTCAGGCGAAAGGGTAATGGCCGTTTCCAGACTGAAATCGCCCTGCGGCACATAACCGAAGCGCGGCAGTTTTTCGATCTGCGGAAAGCGCTCGACATAGGCGGCGTAGCTGTCAGGGTCCTTCTTGAGGAGATCGTCACGCAAGCCGACAATGGTGTCGAAGGTCTGGTCGCCCTTGAGCGCCGCGATGACGTGGATCTGGCGCGCCTCACCGACGATGACACGTTTGACCGGCAGGTCCAGCTCGACCTTGCGTCCGGTGACATCGGTGATTTCTCCGGCATAAGCCGGTAAAGCGAGAAGAGACAAAGCCAGCACCGCAAGATGCCTGAGAGCGTTAAGCCGCATGAGAAGTCCTCTTAGTTCCAAAAGAAAATGATGAAGCCGCATGGCTGCGGCTTCATCCATCGATCGGACGGCGCTCCCCTTCACCGTCCCTGTCTTATTTCGTGTCCTTCAGCGACACAAAGTAACCGGGCTTGTAGTCGAGCGGCAGGAAGCGGGCATGCAGCTCCTTGAAGGTCGCCTCGGGGTCGAGATCCTTAAAGAGGTCCGGGTGCAGCCACTTGGCGATTTCCTGAATGGCCACGAACTGATACGGGTTGTTGTAGAACTGGTGCCAGATGGCGTGGACATTGCCGTTCTTGACCGCCTGTACCCCGGTGAAAGCCGGGCGCTTGGTCAGGTTTTCAAGCTTGCGGTGGGCTTCCTTCATATCCGCGCCATAACCGACACCGACCCAGTTGCCGCCGGGAACATAACCGTTCCAGTTGCCACCCGTGATGATGATCTGTTCCGGATTGGAGGCGATGATCTGTTCCGGATTGACGTTGCCGAACGTGCCGGGAATGATGTCCTTGGCCATGTTGATGCCGCCGGCGAGTTCGACCATCTTGCCGAAATTCTCGTTGCCGAAGGACATGCAGCAATCGTCGGAATAACCGCCGGCGCGTTCGACGAACACGACAGGCTTCTTCGGATTGGCCTTTTCGAGCGTATCGGTGACCTTGGCGATGGAGTCCGCGCGGAACTTGATGAAGTCCTCGGCGATCTTTTCCTTGCCGGTCAGCTGGCCCATCAGACGCATGCTCGGCTCGGTGTTTTCCATCGGCTTTTCGCGGAAGTCGACGTAAACAAGCGGGATGCCGACCTTTTCGAGCTTCTCGATGTAACCGGCCTCCTGCGTCGCGGTCTTCGCGTCGATGTTCATCAGGATCACGTCTGGCTTCAGCGAAATGGCCTGCTCGATGTCGAAGGTGCCGTCTTTCATGCCGCCAAAGGTCGGCAGCTTGGCAATATCAGGGTACTTGGCAAGATAGGCCGCATAGGTTTCCGGGTCGGCTTTCGCCAGGTCGTCGCGCCAGCCGACAACGTGCTGGAAAGGGTTTTCCTTGTCGAGCGCCGCCAGGAAGTAGATCTGACGGCCTTCGCCGAGGATCACATGCGAAACGGGCACATTGACTTCCACGTCGCGGCCGGTCACATCCTTGACGGTGACCTTTTCGGCCAATGCAGGCCACGCTGCGGATACGAGAAGGCCAAGGGCAAGTGCCGCGGATTTGGCTGAGATGCGCATCGGATATTGCTCTCCAGTGTTGACTGGCGCGGCTGTATTATTTTCTGACTATACTAGTCAAGTTTTATGTTTTAGAGCCATTCTTAACTGACCGGTATGTGAGCTGAAGACCGATGATCGACACTATCCACTATGGCAAAAACGACAGTCTGAGAGACGAAATCAAAACCTATTGGTCCGGCCGCGCCGCGACTTTCGACCTTTCCCCGGGTCATGAGATTTTCTCCGAAGAAGAGCGCAAGGCCTGGCACGCGCTGGTTTTGAAGCATCTGGGCCAGGGAGAAGGCCGCAAGGCGCTGGATCTGGCCAGCGGCACCGGCGTTATCTCGCACCTGATGGACGATCTCGGTTTTCAGGTCACCGGCATGGATTGGTCGGAAACCATGCTGGAGCTTGCAAGGGCGAAGGCGAAAACCCGCGGGCGCAATATCCGCTTTTTTGTCGGCGACGCCGAAAACACGATGGAGCCGGACGAAAGCGCCGACGTCATCATCACCCGCCATCTGGTTTGGACGCTGGTGGACCCGAAGGCGAGCTTTGCCGAATGGTTCCGTGTCTTGAGACCCGGCGGACGCCTGCTGATCGTCGATGGCGATTTCGTCAACACCGGCTGGCGCGAAAGACTGGTCAAGAAGCTGGCGGCGGGTCTGGAAAGCATCGGCCTTGTGAAGCCGGACCAGCCGCACAAGCCGGCGGATCCGGAAAACACCTTCAACAGCATTCTATCGCGGGTCTATTTTTCACAGGGTGCAAGAGCTGGTGACGTTGCAGCGCTGTTGCGTGAAACCGGCTTCGAGCCCGTTGCCATCGATCAGGAACTTCAGGCCATTCATCGTGCCCAGGCGAAAAATTTCAGTCTGCTGAAAGGCATTTTGCGGGGATTGCAGCACCGTTATGCAATATGCGCCGTGAAGCCGCACACGTCCGGCAAGGGATAGGGCGACCAAAGCCACCAAGCTGCCGCCCAGCTCTCCGTCACCCCGGATGTGATCCAGGGTCCAGTGCGACCAAGTCCTTGATCGCTTAATAATAGTTTCTCACGGTGCAGACGCGCCGTGGCTGGATGCCGGATCTAGTCGTGCATGACGCATGAAAACGCGATGCAGGGACCTCATTTTTCCGCCCGCTCGAATAGCTCCTCAAAGCGCGGCTTCGCCCGGCCTGGGACCTCTACCGTCCTGTAGCTCTGCGGCAAAACCGCGTCCCCCACCTTGATCAGCATAACCATGCCCATGCCGTAATGCGGCGAGCATTTGATGCCGTAAAAGCCTGGCTTTTCGAAACCGGTCTCGAATTCGACGTTGATCCGGCTTTTGAAACCTTCAATATCTTCGGGAACCATACCATCGATCGTCGCGGCATTATGGCTCTTGTGGCTCGGCACGAAGCGCACGCGGTCGCCGGGAGCGATCTCCAGAAAATCGGGCTCGAACACCATGGAGCCCTTTTCGCCACGGTTCAGCATCTTCACCTCGAAGGTCTCGGCTCCGGCTTGAATGGAAAACCCTGTGGCCACAACCATGGCAAGTCCCGCGGAAACGCAAAGCTGTCGCGCGCCAAAGCGGAGATTTACAAGTCTTTTCAATTTCATCATCGTGCCGTTGCTTTCCTTGCGTGATCGGCCGCACCGTGGGCCGGCAGAAAACGAATATGTGAAAATCCGCTTTCATCCGTGGTGACGACGGATTGCACCCCGAACACATCGGCGATGGTCGCAGAGGTGAGGACCTCGCGCGGTGGGCCGACAGCGATCATTTCACCGCGATGCATGATGGCGACGCGGTCGCAGAACATGGCGGCGTGATTGAGATCATGCAGCGCCGCCACAACCGTCAGTCCCTGCCTGCGCACCAGATCGAGCAAGCCGATCTGGTGGCCGATATCGAGATGGTTTGTTGGTTCGTCCAGCAGCAGAATATGCGGCTCCTGCGCCAATGCGCGGGCAATGTGCAGGCGCTGGCGTTCGCCGCCGGAAAGGTGATGCCAGTTTCGCTCGGCCTTGTCCGCCATATCGACATTTCCGAGCGCCGCATCGACGATGGCATCGTCCTTTGGCGACCATGCGGAAAGCGGGCCGAGATAGGGCGTGCGCCCCAGTTCCACGGCCTGTCGCGCGCTGATGCGCTCGGTGGTTTCGGCCTGCTGCTCCACAAAGGCCAGCCTGCGGGCAAGTTCGCGCCGCCCGAATGTGGCAAGCCGTTCCTCACCAAGCATGACATGACCCCGACGCGGCATGCGAATGCCGGCCAGTATGGAAAGCAGCGTGCTTTTACCCGAACCGTTCGGCCCGATGATACCCAGAAACTCGCCCGGGGCGACCTCCAGCGAAACACCGCGCACGATGTCGAGATTGCCGGCATGAAAATGCAGATCGTGGGCGGATAATTTCATGACCGGCCTCTCTTCTGCCCGAGAATGAAGGCGAAGGCGGGCGCGCCGACCAGCGCAGTGATCACGCCGATCGGCAGCACCTGCCCCGGAATGACGGTGCGCGAGAGAATATCTGCGATGATCATGAAAATTGCACCGGTTAGCGCCGTCACCGGCAGCAACATGCCGTGGCGAACGCCAACGAAGATGCGCGCCGCATGCGGGATGACGAGACCGACGAAGCCGATGGAACCGACCAGCGACACCATGACTGCCGTCATGACCGCCGAAACCGAGATCAGCACCGCATAGACCCGGCGCACCGGAATACCGAGCGAAGCTGCTGCCTGACCGCCGAAAGCGAAAGCATCAAGCGCGCGTGCGTACCAGAGGCACACCCCTAGACCCGCAATACTGACCGGCAAAGCCAGCCAGACATCCGGCCAGCGCACGCCCGAAAGATTGCCCAGCAGCCAGAACATGATGCCGCGCGCCTGTTCGGCATTGGCGGATTTGGTGACGATGAACGACGTCATGGCGTTGAACAGTTGCGAACCGGCGACCCCCGCCAAGATGATGGCGCTGTTGCCGTGCCCTGCCCGCACCGCCAGAAGGCTGACAAGCGAAAAAGCCACAAAAGCCCCGATCAGGGCGCCGGCCGGCATCGTCAGGAACCCCGCCCCGAAGCCCAGAAGCGCCACGGCCACGGCCCCGGTTGAGGCGCCTGCGGAAATACCGAGGATATAGGGATCGGCGAGCGGGTTGCGCAGAAGTGATTGAAGCACCGCACCGGCCAGCGCCAGCGAGGCGCCACAGCACGCGGCAACAACGGCGCGGCTGAGGCGGTAACTCCAGACGATGCCCTCATCCAGCGGCTCCAGCGGATAACCCGCATGGAAGACACGATTGGCAATGGTCTTTGCCACCACGTCGAACGGAATGGCAGTCTCGCCGATGGCCGCACCGGCCATCAGTGCGACGAGCAGCAGGGCGAGTGCGGCAAAAGCCAGACCCGCCCTGCCGAGATTGACGGAAAGACCGTTCACTTGGCGAGACCGGCTGTGGAAATCGCCTCGGCCAGCGTTTCAATGCCTTCGATCGTGCGGATGGTCGGGTTCATCGCCTGCGCGTCCATTTCGAAGACATGGGCCGCCTTGACGGCGGGCATGATGCTGGCAACCGGATCGGTAGCGAGGAACTTGAGCTTGACGGCGACATCATCGGCGGGGAAACGCCGGCGGTCCATCTTGCCGGCAACGATCACGGACGGATTGGCCTTGGCGATGGTTTCCCAGCCAACAGTCGGCCATTCCTCATCGCTTTCGATAACGTTCTTCAGTCCGAGCGCGGACATGATGTAACCCGGCGCACCATTGCGGCCCGCCACGTAAGGATCGATATCCAACTCGGCGCTGGAGAACCAGAAGACTGCTGAAATCTTGCCATTCGCCGAAGCGATCTTGGCGCGGGCGGCTTCCTCACGCTTTTTCAGGTCGGCAACGACTTCCTCGCCGCGATCTTGCACGTTGAAAATTTTCGCAAGGTCGCGGACCTCCTGGTAGATCAGGTCCATGGTGAAAACGGACTTGCGCACGCCGTCGCCGCCGCCGGAATTGTCCTTGCCCATGCAATCGGCAGGGGAGGTATAAACGGGAATACCGAGTTCGGCGAATTGCTCCGGTGTTCCGACAACGCCTTCGGGACCGATCTGCCACTGGAACTGCGTCGTCACGAGGTCCGGCCTCTTGCCAACCACCGCCTCGAAGCTCGGATCATTGTCGGCAAGCCGCTCCACCTTGGCATTGGCGTCTTCGTAACCCTTCAGAACCGGGCCGATCCACAGCGCCGTGCCTACCACCTTGTCGGCCACGCCGAGCAGATAGAGAACCTCGGTCGTGCTCTGGCCGACCGATACTGTGCGGGCGGGCGCCTGCTTGAAGGTGATTTCGTGGCCGCAGCTATTGATCGTCAGCGGATAGGTGGTTTCGGCAGCCTGAGCGGCACCGGCGGGCAAGGCCGCTAATGCGACAGCCAGAAGACCGGCGGAAACCGGCAGGCGTTTGAAATGAAACATATGTTCTCCAGTCTAAATAAAGTGGCGTGATCCGCAGGCCGCGCGTCAAAACGCGTAGTGACAGAGCGACAACAAGTGTGGAGATGGAGAACGGGACTCTAAATACGTTTCCGCGGACGGAAAGGTCATAATCAGCTCCTCTTCCGGGCATCCCCGCCCGTAACGATGGTCAATATTATGACGGCAGGTCTCCTGGCTCACGAATATGCGCCGTTCATCTGCCTTCCCGCACCTTGAAGGGTGCAGTGGCATGACGCGTTTCAGGCGTCACGAGGATGAGCGGCAATCCGCTTACAGTTGCGGGGGCAGCCACGGCATTGGGCGATAGAAATCACCCGCACCATGTTCCCTATTAATCCCTTTGCCCTTCGGCTTCAGGAACCGTCGCTTTCTGACATAAGGGGCAAGCGCCGGGGCGTCAATTGCGATAGTGCTGCAGCTCAGCACAAAGACGGACCCGCCAACGCGAAAATTTTTGTAGCGCCGGAAGGCGCCGGTTGCGGCGCGTCTTTGGACATCGTGGTAAGGGTTTCAATCACCACCAGCCCGGATTGCGCAATAAAATCAATAAAGAGATTGTTGTCGCTGATGGTGTCGAGACGCACCAGCTCATCGTCCAGATCGGTAAAATGCCGCCTCACAAGCGCAATCGCATCCATGTCCGCACCCGCAACGACCGGACCGATAATGTGGCCCCGCCCCGCCGCACGGCGCAGCGCAAAAGCGGTAAGACGGTCCGCCTCAAACACACCGTAACCCGCATTCTGCGTCAAAAGTCGCTGTAAAACGTTCCGGCGCGAAACGCCAAAAGCCGCCCGGTCTAGTTCCACCACATCAGTCAGATGATCTGCGGATAACGGCTCTATTCGTTGTTTTCTGCCGGGCGGCGGTATCTCGAAAAGGCAATTCGCCCTTCCCCGGAACAGATATACTTTTTCCGTATCACCGGCAAAACCCAACCTTGAAAACAACCGCCGCGACGCTCCCGTCGCGTTCAACCGCAGGGAGACAGTGGGGAATTTCGCGACAAGTTTCTGCACAAGCCATGGTGCTACGCCCTGCCCCTGCAAACGGGGGGAAACAATGACCATGCCAAGCGTCGCAAACCCCTGATCATAGGGAAAGAGCATCGCGGTTGCGACAACACGGTCGATCTCATCGAGCGCAGCGAGACCCACGCCGCATTGCCGCAGAAAACACCATTCATTCGCGTGATATCGCCATCCGACGGCCATGGAGAGTGCATGCAGATGATCGGCATCCACGTCCGCGATATCCACGGTCCGCAGCTCGAAACTATCGACTTTGAGCAGGTCCATAACCAACGGCCCTCATCCCCTACGGCTCACAACCTTCATCCGGTCCCGGCCTAGCCCACGACATCCGACGGTAGCCGGTTACGCCAGCACGAATTTTCTGAAAGCACTGGAAGGTCACAACAATCTACCGAAATCATTCGCATTTCAGCAGATAAACGTGGCAGGCCATTCTAAGCTTTCGGGATGACAATCCGGTCAGCGGAGACGACCATTGAACGCAATCGAAATCCTTGAGCGTCTCGTCGGTTTCCCGTCGGTCGTTGGAACCGCCAATGGCGATATTGCCGGCTGGATCGCCGATTATCTTGAAAGCCACGGCGCGAAAGTATCGCTGCTTGCGGGACCGGAGGGCGACCGCGCCAATCTCTTCGCCACCTTCGGCCCGGCCGATCGCGCCGGCTATGTTTTGTCCGGCCATATGGATGTCGTACCCGCCAGCGAGCCGGAATGGTCTTCCGATCCCTTTACACTGCGGGCGGAAAATGATCGTCTCTACGGGCGCGGAACCACCGACATGAAGGGTTTTCTGGCCACGGTTCTCGCCGCGGCGCCTGCATTTTCGCGCATGGCGCTGAAACGTCCCGTGCATATCGCCTTTTCCTATGACGAAGAGGCGGGTTGCCGTGGCGTTCCGCATCTTCTCGCCAGATTGCCTGAACTGTGCGCCGCACCGGCGGGCGCAATTATCGGCGAACCGAGCAATATGCGGGCGGTTCGTGCACACAAGGGCAAAGCAGCAGCTCGCATTACCATCCGTGGCCGTTCCGGCCATTCGTCCCGCCCTGATCAGGGGGTGAATGCCATTCACCTGATGACCGGCATCATGGCAAAGGCCGTGGAGACGGCACATGAGCTGACGAAAGGCCCCTTTGAAGCGACTTTCGAGCCGCCCTATTCCTCGCTGCAGATCGGCACGATGAAGGGCGGCCAGGCGATCAACATCATCCCCGATTTCTCGGCCATCGAGCTGGAAGCGCGGGCGATTTCCGGCATATCGCCGCTTGAACTGCTCGGGCCGATTCGCGCAAGCGTCGAGGTTCTTGCAGCAAAGGGTGTCGATATCGAGTGGACGCCTATGAGCGATTATCCGGCGCTTTCGCTTGCAGCCAATGCTCCCCTTGTTCTGTTTCTGGAGGAATTGACCGGCACCCCCTGTCTCGCCGCCGTCAGCTACGGCACGGAGGCGGGGCTGTTCCAGGCGGCGGGCATCGACGCCATCATCTGCGGACCAGGAGATATCGGCCGCGCCCACAAGCCGGACGAGTTCATAACGACGGGCGAACTTTCGGCCTGCCAGTCGATGCTGGAAACACTCGCAAGCCGCTGTGCGGCTTGAACCTTCGGGAAGCATAGATTTCAGATGACGTTTCTCTTCAATTCCGACGCCAAGCGCGGCGAGATTTTCCGGCAGGCCCTAGCTGCAGAACTGCCTGATCTGCCGTTTTCGATGGATGCATCAACTGTCGATCCCGATGCAGTCCGTTACCTCATCACCTGGACGGTACCACAGGACATTGCCCGGTATCGCAATCTCGAAGTCCTGTTTTCGATTGGCGCGGGTGTCGACCAGTTTCACATCGAGGCGATCCCTGAGACGGTAAAGGTCGTACGCATGGTGGATGAGGGCATCATCCGCATGATGCAGGAATATATCTGCCTCGGCGTACTTTCCCTCCACCGCAACCTGCCAGTCTATTTAAACCAGCAGCGCCAGCAACTGTGGAATGCCCTGCCCCAGCGTCAGGCGGAAGAGTGCCGGGTGGGCGTTCTCGGCCTCGGCATGCTAGGCGTTGCGGCGCTGGAGCGGCTGAAACCTTTCGGCTTTCCGCTTTCCGGCTGGAGCCGCTCACAGCGTCAGATCGATGGCGTCACCTGCCATCATGGCGACGACGGCCTCAAATCCATTCTCTCCACCAGCGATATTCTCGTCTGCCTGCTGCCTCTCACCGAAGAGACCACGGGGCTTCTGAACGCCGAGCGTCTTGGGATGCTTCCCGAAGGGGCTGCTCTGGTTCACGCCGGGCGCGGCAAACAGCTCGATCATGACGCTTTGCTCGATGCACTCAACAGCGACAGGCTTTCAGGTGCGGTGATTGACGTTACCGATCCGGAGCCCCTGCCCAAAGACCACCGCTTCTGGACCCATCCGAAAATTCTCCTGACGCCGCATATTGCCAGCGTCACCCAGCCCCATTCCGCTGCCCGCACCGTCGTCGAAAATATCAAACGATACGAATCCGGTCTCGAACCGCTCGGCCTCGTTGACCGTAGCCGCGGATATTGATCCTACCGTTCCAAGAAAGGACACCCATGTCTCTCCTCAAGACCATCGACACCAATCCCACCTTTGAACCGAAAGCCTCCAAGGCCCTGCCCGAACGCCTCATCGCCGGCGACCCGTCGTTCAAAACCTGGCCGCTAGATGAAGCCCGTGATGGCACCGTGCATACCGGCATCTGGGAAGCGACCCCCGGCGAAAGCCGCTCGATCAAGGGCGAGACATTCGAGTTCTGCCACATTCTCGAAGGCGTTATCGAGATCACACCGGAGGGCGGCGCGCCGCTGCGTTACACGGCGGGCGACAGCTTCGTCATGAAGCCCGGTTTCGTTGGCGTCTGGAAGACAATCGAAACCGTGCGCAAGATCTATGTGACCGTGAACGGATGATTTGCCGAACAGCATGCCTGGCATCCCGGCTGATGGAGAGGCATTTTTGAGAACAGCGATGGCTGGCAATCCGCAGGCGGATGCCAGCCATGGTTTACATGGGTATCCTGCCCGGATGCCTTTCGACCGGATTTACGGCCCTCGATCGGACCCGTCGCAAGGTTTTCGGCGCGGTCTTCATGCCCGCCGAAGATTGCGCTGTGGGCCACCAGCAAAACAGGATTTTCGTTCACCGCCCCCGCCGCAGTCGGTCGATGCTGCTTGCCATCAGGGAGTAGCTTTGGCGCATATCCACAGAGGATCATCCATGACGCTCAGCTTCGATCCAGACAGCCTGTCCCTGCCGATCGGCCATTTCATCGGCGACCGGCTGGTCCCGGCTAAAAACGGCATCGACATGCATCGTCCTTCGGACGGCATCGAATATGCCGGTTGCCCGAAGGCGGATGCGGCACTTGTCGATGAGGCGGTGCAAACCGCCAAAGCCGCACTGAAGAGCAGTAACTGGGGCGGCGTGCGCCCGCGTGAGCGCACCAGGGTGCTGCAACGCTGGGCAGACCTGATCGAGCAGGAAGCCGAGACGCTGGCAAAAATCGAGGCGCTCTCCTCGACCCGGCCCGTGGGCCACCTGATTGCCGGCGATATCGCCGTCACTGCCGAACAGATCCGCTTCTTTGCCGAATTTGCAGACAAGGAGGGCGGTGATCTCGTACCGACCGACGATACAAGCGTCGGCATGATCATGACCGAGCCCTATGGCGTCGTCGGCGCCATTACGCCCTGGAATTTTCCGGTGTCCATGGCGGGCTGGAAGCTTGGCCCGGCACTCGCAGCCGGCAATGCCGTAGTGCTGAAACCATCGGAAATGACGCCCTTCTCCAGCATTTTCATGGCGCAACTGGCCATCAAGGCAGGGCTGCCCGCCGGGCTCATCAACATCGTGCTGGGTGACGGGCCTGTGACAGGCAATGCCATCACCGGCCATCCCGAAATTTCCAAGGTCAGCTTCACCGGATCGACGGCAGCAGGTTCGGCCATCATGGCAAATATCGCGCGTACCGGCGTCAAGCCCATGACGCTGGAACTGGGCGGCAAAAGTCCGCAGCTGGTTTTTGCAGATGCCGATATCGAAAAAGCCGCCGCCGCGATCGCCGGCAATATTCTGTCCAATGCCGGGCAGGCCTGCGTTGCCGGCTCGCGCATCATCGTTGAAGAGAGTGTCGCAGAGGCGCTTTCCGCCGCAATTATCGCTCGCATGAAGACAG
The DNA here is from genome assembly GCF_000381165.1 of Agrobacterium sp. 10MFCol1.1. NCBI lineage: Bacteria > Pseudomonadati > Pseudomonadota > Alphaproteobacteria > Hyphomicrobiales > Rhizobiaceae > Agrobacterium > Agrobacterium sp. 10MFCol1.1. The sequence continues at coordinate 283,878 of NZ_KB906073.1, forward strand.
TGAAGCCCGGCCCGACCTGGGACGAAGCAACACAGTATTCGCCGATCATCTCCGAAGTGCAGCGCCAGCGCATTGACGGCATCGTGCAGGCGGCTGTCGCCCATGGCGGCGAATGCCTGACGGGTGGCGCGATCATGGACGGTCCGGGTTATTTCTACCAGCCGACCTTGATCGCAAATGTCGACCAGACCTCCCCTGCTGTCACAGAAGAGATATTCGGGCCAGTGCTGACCCTGCAAACCTTCAAGACGGAAGAAGAGGCGCTGGCGCTCGCCGATCATCCTACCTACGGTCTTGCCGCGGGTCTTTTCAGCCGCGATATCTCGCGCGTCATGCGCCTGTCTCGCGCCATCCAGGCAGGAACGATCTGGGTCAACCGTTATGGCCGCTCCCGCGACCATATCCTGCCGACCGGCGGTTACAAACGCTCCGGCATCGGCAAGGATCTCGGACGGGAGGCCTATCTCGCCAACCGCAAGAGCAAAAGCGTCCTGATCGGACTGTAACAGGGGAAACATCTTGAAAACGCATCGCATCGCACTCATTCCCGGAGACGGCATCGGCAAAAGCGTGACTGATGCCGCCTGGCAGGTTCTCAACACCGCAGCAAAAAGCTCCGGTTTTGCGCTTGAAGGCACCGAATTCCCCTGGTCCTGCGCCTTCTACAAGGAGACCGGCGCGATGATGCCGAAGGATGGCATCGAGACCCTGCGCGGCTTCGACGCCATTCTGCTGGGCGCGGTCGGCTGGCCAGCGGAGGTGCCGGATTCGGTATCGTTGCACGGCCTGCTTCTGCCGATCCGCAAGGCATTTGTGCAATACGCCAATATCCGCCCGCACCGGCTTCTGCCCGGCGTGCAGGGACCGTTGAAAGCGGATGGATTCGACATTCTCTGCATCCGCGAAAATACCGAAGGTGAATATTCCGGTGCCGGCGGACGCGTGCATCAGGGCACCGAAGACGAGGTCGCTGTCGAAACCTCCATCTTCACCCGCAAGGGCGTGGAACGCATCCTGCGCTTCGGCTTCGAGCAGGCGCAAAAGCGTCGCGGCAAGTTGGCTTCCGTCACCAAATCCAACGCCCAGAAATATTCGATGGTGTTCTGGGACGAGGTGACGCAAAAGCTCGCCGCCGAATATCCGGATGTTGAAGTTTCCAGTTACCATATCGACGCCATGGCGGCGCGCATGGTGATGGCGCCGGAAAGCCTTGATGTCGTGGTCGCCTCGAACCTCTTCGGCGATATCCTGACCGATCTCGGCGCAGCCATTCAGGGCGGCCTCGGTTTTGCCGCCTCCGCCAATATCAATCCCAACCGCACGGCACCCTCCATGTTCGAGCCGGTGCACGGTTCAGCCCCTGACATCGCCCATCTCGGCATTGCCAACCCCATCGCCGCCATCTGGTCCGGCGCCATGATGCTGGAGCATCTGGGTGAGGCGGATGCGGCCAAGCGGGTCATGGCGGCGCTGGAAAAGGCGACCGGCCAGGGCATTGGCACCGTGCCGGGCAAGGACAAGACAGACGTAATAACTGCCGCAGTTGTCGCGGCTCTCGACTGATTTCGGAGACAGATAATGCAGGGCTTGAAGGATAAGGAACTCTTTCGCCAGATGGGTTTGATCGGCGGCGCATGGAAAGCGGCCGCATCAGGCAAGACGGTCGACGTGATCGACCCGGCGACGCAGGCGGTGATCGGCACCGTGCCGGATATGGGCAGCGTGGAAACCCGCGCGGCCATCGAAGCCGCCAACGCTGCCTTCGGGCCGTGGAAGAAGAAAACGCACGCGGAGCGCGCGGCGCTTCTGGAAAAATGGTTCGCGTTGATGATCGAACACATCGACGATCTCGGCCTGATGTTGACCATCGAACAGGGCAAGCCACTTGAAGAGGCCAAGGGCGAAATCCGTTACGGAGCATCCTTCGTCAAGTGGTTTGCGGAAGAAGGCCGACGCATCAGCGGCGGCACCATTCCCTCTCCGACGCCGGATCGCCGTATCGTGGTGCTGAAGGAGCCGGTCGGTGTCTGCGGCATCATCACACCGTGGAATTTCCCGAACGCCATGATCACCCGCAAGGTCGCACCTGCATTGGCGGCTGGCTGCACCGTAGTCATCAAGCCCTCGGAATTCACGCCCTATTCGGCCCTAGCGCTCGGCGTTCTTGCCGAACGTGCAGGCATTCCGGCTGGCGTCATCAACATCGTCACCGGCATGCCGACGGAGATCGGCAACGAGATCATGGCCAATGAGACGGTGCGGAAAATTTCCTTCACAGGCTCTACCCGTGTCGGTTCGCTGTTGATGCGCGGTGCGGCCGACAGTGTAAAACGACTGTCGCTGGAACTCGGCGGCAATGCCCCTTTCATCGTATTCGACGATGCAGATCTCGATCTCGCCATCGAAGGCGCGCTCGTTTCGAAATTCCGCAATGGCGGTCAGACCTGCGTCTGCGCCAACCGCATTCTCGTTCAGGCGAGCGTTTACGATGCATTTGCGAAAAAACTGGCTGATCGCGTCGATGCCATGCGTGTCGGACCCGGAACGGAACTGGGTGTTTCCATCGGTCCGATGATCAATGAGCCGGCAATCGCAAAAATCCGCGCGCATATCGATGACGCCGTTTCCAAGGGCGCCGAGATCATTACCAAGCCTCATGATCTGCCTGCAGGTTCGCAATATACCGCACCGGTGGTGCTGACGGGCGCAACAACCGCCATGCGGCTGGCGAGCGAAGAGACCTTCGGGCCAGTCGCCCCGCTCTTCCGCTTCGAGACGGAAGAGGAGGCGATTGCGATCGCCAACGGCACGCCCTTCGGCCTTGCCGCCTACTTCTACACTGAAAGCCTCAAACGCGCCTGGCGCGTGGGCGAGGCGCTGGAGTTCGGTATGGTCGGCCTCAATACCGGCGCGATCTCCACCGAAGTCGCCCCCTTCGGCGGCGTCAAGCAATCCGGCCTCGGCCGCGAAGGCGCACAGGTCGGCATCGAGGAATATCTGGAAATGAAGACGTTCCACATCGGTGGACTTGCCTGAAGACTGTTTCTTTCTCCCCGCCTAAAGGGCCGCTCTGCGGCCCTTCTTTTTTTGGTGCGAAATTGAAAAGCAGCATTCCCAGGGGTGGAAGAAAAATCCGGAGGAATGAATTGGTTTGGCAAAGCCACGGCATTCACGTGTCGTGACCCCCGACTGGATCCGGGGTCCAGCGCGATCACGTCATTGATCGTAAGAGACTATTCACCGTGCAGGCGCGCAGTCGCTGGATGCCAGATCAAGTCCAGCATGACGAAGGAATGAACTGACGCGCTACTGAATCTTATCCAGCATCTTGTAATAAAGCCCCACCAAGGGAAGAAACCAGGGCTTGCCGAAATGGCCAGGCACCGCCGGCCAGTCCATCCCCTTCAGCGGGTTGTTGTCCGGGCGGCCCAGAATGGCGTCAGCCATGATCATGCCCAGATGGGTGGAAAGCTGGGCGCCGTGGCCGGAATAGCCCATGGCGTACCAGACGCCATCATGGAAACCGGCGCGGGGATAACGGTCCTTGGTCATATCAACCAGTCCGCCCCAGCAATAATCGATTGGCACATGCGCAAGCTGCGGGAATATGCGGTGCAGGCTATCCATCAGGATCGCGCCACTTTTGGCATCCGAACGCTGGTCCGATGTCGTGGAAAAGCGCGCGCGGCCGCCGAAGATCAACCGGTTGTCCGGTGCGAGGCGGAAATAATTGCCGATATTCATGGTGTTGACGTAGGTGCGGTTACCCGGGACGGACGCCTTGATCTCGGCATCCGTCAACGGCCGCGTGGCGATGATGAAACTGCCGACCGCGATGATGCGGCGGCGGAAATAGCCGAAGCCGGAGGGCGTGTAGGCGCCGGTTGCCACAAGAACATTATCCGCGGTGACCTTGCCGCGCGCCGTTTCCAGCGTGTGTGTCTTTCCGTTCTGAGTATGTTTCGTCACCGCCGCATTTTCAAAGATCACCGCACCATGGCGGCTGGCAGCCTGCGCAAGGCCGGCCACATAGCGGCCCATATGCATCATAGCGCTCTTCTTGGACAGCATGGCGCCATAAAAGGGAGAGCCGATTTCCGCCTTGAGATTGTCAACCGACAGAAGCGCCGTGTCGGGATCCACCTCGGCATGAACAGCCTCGAAATTTTTCGCCAGACTTTCGAAATGCTGCGGTTTCGAAGCCATTTTCAGCTTGCCGGCGCGGCGGAAATTACAATCGATCCCTTCCTCGGCGATCAGGCTTTCCAGCGTGTCGATCGAGGCATCCAGCGCCTTGTAGAGCGCGATGGCGCGCTCCTTACCGAGTTCCGCCTTGGCGGAGAGGTAGGAGTGGGCCAGCCCGTTGTTGAGGTGGCCGCCATTGCGCCCGGAAGCACCCCAGCCGACGCGCTGTCCTTCAAGAACAACCACGCGCGCGCCCGCTTTTGCCAGCTGGCGCGCAGCACCCAGACCCGTGAAGCCGCCACCAATGACGGCCACATCGTAATGGCCTTCGACAGGACCTTGCGCCGCCCCCGCAAACAGGGGCGCCGTGTCGTGCCAATAGGAGACGAGCTTCATGATCCGGTCCTTCCTTACAGTCCAACGACGCCCGCGAGACCGGAAATATCGGAGATCTCCGTATAACCGTAATAGGGGTTTGCCGGTTCGTGGCCGCGGTTGACCCAGACCTTGTTCTTGATGCCGAGATCGTGCGCGGACATCAGGTCGTAGCGGAAGGAGGACGAGACGTGCAGAATATCTTCCGGGCCGCAGCCGAGCATGTCGAACAAATATTCGAAAGCCTTGAAATGCGGCTTGTAGGCCTGCGCCTGTTCGGCGGTATAGACAGCATGGAACGGCGCGCCAAGCTTTGCCACATTCGACATGATCTGCGAATTCATGGCGTTAGACAGAATGACCAGCGGAATTTCCTTGGCAACCTTCGCCAGACCGGCCGGAACGTCCGCATGCGGACCCCATGTCGGAACGCGCTCATACACCATTACCGCATCTTCGTCCTTGAAGGCCACACCGTTGCGCTTGCAGGTGCGCGACAGGGCGTTATGGACAACTTCGGCGTAAGGCTTCCAGTCATGCATGACCTCGTCCAGGCGATATGCAGAGAAGTCCTTGATGAATTGCTGCATCTCGGCCTCGCCCAGACGATCACCATAGAGATCGCGGGCAGCTTCTGCCATCTGGAAATGAATCAGCGTACCGTGGCAATCGAAAGTGATGTATTTCGGGCGGAAGATGGTCATGTCGTCGTCGTCCTTGCTTGGGGATGGGTGGTGGCTGCAATAACAAGATCATAGAGGCCTTTGCCCGGTCGACGCACTGCAATTGCCATTCGCGAAAGCAGATTGTTGCGTATGCAGCCGCCAGTTTGGCAGAGAGTTGCGTGCGACAAAACCGGAAGCCGCCGCCCACCCCCGTTCTGCGGATGGAAGCAGATGATGTGCGGCATAAGATGCGGCGGCGGGTAAAAGCAACAGTGAAACATATCGAACCTTGCCATTCGTCGGGACAATGTTCTTTTGCCGCCGGTCTATCAATGAACATGAAGAATAAAACGGAGTTGGGCCATGCAAGCCAGCCTCATCGATATCCAGAAATTTGAGCCGCAACACCTCGACGCCGCCGTCGAGCTTTCCCGCCAGGCCGGTTGGCCACACCGCCGGGAAGACTGGGCGCTCGTCCTTTCACTGAGCAAGGGTTTCGTCGCTATCGAAAACGGTCGCGTCGTCGGAACCGCAATGGCCACGCTTATCGGAGACACCTGCGCCACCGTCAACATGGTGATCGTGGACGAGGCCATGCGCGGCCGTGGTCTCGGACGCAAGCTGATGCAGGCGGTCGTCGATGCTGCGGAAAATCGCGAGTGCCGTCTGACCGCCACCGCTGAAGGCCTCCCACTCTATGAGAAGATGGGTTTCGTCGCATGCGGCGAGGTGCGTCAGCACCAGGGAATTCCTACGGCCGCCGATAAGCCCGCTAACGTGGCATGGGCAGAAACGATTGTACCGGCCGAGCTTGCCGCACTCGACGCGCAGGCATTCGGTGCGGATCGTACGGCACTCTTTACCGAGCTTGCGGATAGGGCACGGTTTGCGGTGGTTCAAAAGCATGGCGCCATCATGGGCTTTGCAGGCCTTCGCGCCTTTGGCCGTGGTGAAGTCATCGGCCCGATTGTCGCGGAAACTGCTGAAATCGCAAAGGATTTGATTGCCTTCGTAGTTTCCGAGCGCCCCGGCGCATTCCTGCGCGTAGACACCACCACCGAGACGGGACTCGGTCCCTGGCTTGCCGAATACGGTCTTGCCCATGTCGGTGGCGGCATCGCCATGCGCCGGCCGAAGGCGGAAACCTCTGCCGACAAAAAACTGAAAACATTCGCGTTGACCAGCCAGGCGCTGGGCTGAATCCGGAGAGACCCATGTTAAGCAATTCACTGATCGAGCTCGACCGCGCCCATCTGGTGCACCCTGTCTCTTCCTTCCGCGGCCATGAAAAGCTTGGCGTTCGCGTGCTGAAATCGGCAAAGGGTGCCACGATTACCGACATGACCGGCCACCAGCTGATCGACGGTTTTGCCGGCCTCTGGTGCGTCAATGCAGGCTATGGCCATGACAGCATCGTGGAAGCGGCGGCAAAGCAGATGCGTGAACTGCCCTATGCCACTGCCTATTTCGACATTGGCAGCGAACCCGCCATCCGCCTGGCCTCCGAACTCGCCGACCGCGCGCCGGGCGATCTCAACCACGTCTATTTCACGCTTGGCGGATCCGACGCGGTGGACAGCACCATCCGCTTCATCCGATATTACTGGCACGCCAAAGGCCAGCCGCAGCGCGACCAGTTCATTTCCGTCGAACAGGGTTATCACGGCTCCACCACCGCCGGTTCAGGCCTGACTGCGCTGCCCGCCTTCCATGCAGGTTTCGGCGTGCCTTACGACTGGCAGCACAAAATTCCGTCTCACTATGCCTATCGCAATCCGGTCGGCAGCGACCCCGCCGCCATCATCGCCTCTTCCCTGCAAATCCTGAAGGACAAGATCGAGGCTATCGGCCCGGAGCGGGTCGCCGCCTTTTATGCCGAGCCCATTCAGGGCTCCGGTGGCGTTCTGGTGCCGCCGCCTGGCTGGATCAAGGCCATGCGAGAACTCTGCCGTTCCTACGGCATTCTCTTCGTTGCCGACGAAGTCATCACCGGCTTCGGCCGCACGGGACCACTGTTTGCCTGTGCCGACGAAGATATCGTGCCGGACTTCATCACGGCCGCCAAGGGTCTGACTTCGGGCTATGTGCCGATGGGCGCCGTCTTCATGGCCGACCATGTTTATGATACAATAGCCGACTTCGCCGGCGATGCCGCGGTCGGGCACGGTTATACCTATTCCGCCCATCCCGTCAGTGCCGCCGTTGGTCTCGAAGTGCTGAAACTTTACGAAGGCGGGCTGCTGGAAAACGGCCGGCGCGCCGGTCAGCGGCTGATGGCCGGGCTGGAAGGATTGAGAAGCCATCCGCTGGTTGGCGATGTACGTGGCCGGGGCATGCTTGCCGCTATCGAACTCGTGACCGACAAAGAGAAGAAAACCCCGCTGCCGGCTGCAGCGGCCCCTGCACGCAAGGTTTTTGACCGCGCCTGGGAAAACGGCCTCATCGTGCGCGCCTTCGCCAACGGCATCCTCGGCTACGCGCCGCCGCTGTGTTGCACCGATGACGAGATCGACGCCATTATAGAGCGGACGCGGAAAACCCTCGACCAGACGCTCGAGGACCCGGCAGTGCGGGCCGCCATGGCCTGAGGCGAACAGTGGATGGCGTTGCGGCACCTTCTCGAAATGTCGCAACGCCGCACATATTCGCAATATTCTGCCGAAGACCCGATCCTTTTCGGAGAATCCGGCGCGCTGGAACTGCCAAACTATCAACAGAAAAAGCACTAAACGCCATAAAAAAGGGCGTTAGCGAGAATGGGAACGGGGCAAGGATCCCGTCCGGGAACAGAATAAAATGCCGCAGCCTTCCCAAGGGCTCTGCGCGGCAAAGCGGAGACCGACATTGCCCAAGAAACTGAGCGACTTCAAATATATGAGCTTCGACGTGGTGGGAACTCTCATCGATTTCGAAGGTGGCTTGAAATCGACCCTGATCCAGATCGGCGCTGAAAACGGCGTTGAGGTCGACGGTGAAAAGGCGCTTAGCCTTTACCGCGCGGCGCGTTACTCCGACGCCACCGATCTGTTTCCGGACGATCTCGTCCGCGTCTACCTGATCATCGCTCCGGAACTCGGTTTGCCGGCGGAGCGCGCTCTGGGTGAGCGCCTGCGCGACGCGGCAAAAAACTGGAAAGGCTTTGAAGACAGCCGTGCCGCGATGGCCGAGCTTGCAAAGACGCATCGTCTCATTGCCATGACCAACGCCCAGCGCTGGGCCTTCGAGTATTTCTCGAAGGAACTCGGTAGTCCCTTTTACGCCGCTTTCACAGCGGATGATACCGGCACGGAAAAGCCGGATCCCGCATTCTTCGAGAAGGTTTTCGCCTTCGTTGAAAGCGAAGGCGCATCGAAGGACGACATTCTGCACGTTGCGCAGAGCCAGTACCACGATATCGGCATTTCACGGAAACTCGGGATGACCAATTGCTGGATAGAGCGCCGCCACGCCCAGAAGGGATATGGCGGCACCATCGAGCCGGAGAACTTTACCGAACCGGACTACCATTTCACCTCGATGGCCGGCCTTGCCGAGGCCACGAGACACTCGGGCCGCTGAACCGCCTGTGGCATGACGCGCACTAGGGCGTGGATGCCGAAAATTACTGCAGATGCCATTTCAACAAATCATACAAAAGGGGAAGACCATGAGTGACAGGATTACAAATTGGACCCGCTCTGACGATGCCGCCGTTGAACAGGCTATCCGTCGCGGCGCGACGCGGCGAGAGCTGCTTCACATGATGCTGGCCGGCGGCGTAGCACTTTCCGCCGGTTCGGCCATTCTTGGCCGCGCCTCGCAGGCTCTGGCGGTCACTCCCGTTTCCGGCGGCACGCTGAAGGCGGCCGGCTGGTCCTCCTCCACGGCCGACACGCTCGATCCCGCAAAAGCCTCGCTTTCGACGGATTACGTTCGTTGCTGCGCGCTCTATAACCGGCTGAGCTTCCTCGATGTTTCCGGCACGCCCCAGATGGAGCTGGCCGAATCCATCGAAACGAAGGACGCCAAGACCTGGACCGTGAAGCTGCGTTCCGGCGTCACCTTCCATGACGGCAAGGCACTGACCGCCGATGACGTGGTCTATTCGCTGAAGCGTCACCTTGACCCGGCCGTCGGTTCGAAGGTCGCCAAGATCGCCGCCCAGATGACCGGCTTCAAGGCGATCGACAAGAGCACCGTCGAGATCACGCTGGCAAACGCGAATGCAGACCTGCCGGCCATCCTGGCATTGCATCACTTCATGATCGTTGCCGATGGCGCGACCGATTTCTCCAAGGGGAACGGCACCGGTGCCTTCAAGCTGGAGAAATTCGAACCCGGCGTCCGCTCGATCATGTCGAAAAACACCAATTACTGGAAACAGGGTGGTCCGCACGTCGATAGCTTCGAATTCTTCGCGATTGCCGAAGACAATGCCCGCGTTAACGCCCTCATTTCGGGCGATATCCACCTCGCAGCGGCTATCAATCCGCGTTCGCTGCGCCTGCTCGACAAGCAGGAAGGCATCGTTCTGTCCAAGGGAACGTCCGGCAACTACACCAACCTCAATATGCGGCTGGACCAGACGCCCGGCAACAATGCCGATTTCATCGCCGGCATGAAGTCGATCGTCAACCGCGAGCAGATCGTCAAGGCGGCTTTGCGTGGCCTCGGCGAAGTCGGTAACGACCAGCCCGTGCCGCCAATGAGTCCCTACCACAATCCGGACCTCAAGCCGAAGGCCTTCGATCCTGATAAGGCGAAGTTCCACTTTGAAAAAGCGGGTCTTATCGGTCAGTCCATCCCCGTCATCACCTCGGATGCTGCAAACTCTGCCGTGGACATGGCGATGATCATCCAGGCGTCGGCCGCAGAAATCGGTGTAAAGCTGGATGTGCAGCGCGTTCCCTCGGACGGTTACTGGAGCAATTACTGGCTCAAGGCGCCTATTCACTTCGGCAATATCAACCCGCGCCCGACCCCGGATATTCTGTTCTCGCTGCTTTACGCCTCCGACGCGCCGTGGAACGAAAGCCAGTACAAGTCGCCGAAGTTCGACAAGATGATGCTCGAAGCACGCGGCATGCTGGACATGGACAAGCGCAAGCAGATCTACTTCGAAATGGAAAAGATGATCGCCGACGAAGCCGGCACCATCATTCCCGCCTATATCACCAATGTCGACGCCATCACCTCCAAGCTGAAGGGTCTGGAAGCCAATCCGCTCGGCGGCATGATGGGTTACGCGTTTGCTGAATACGTCTGGCTCGAAGCCTGATAGACCAAGGGGCCGGGCGCCGATGCGCCCGGCAACCTTTCCGCCGGTGCGGGAAGCCTCCACAGCTGGAGCGACACTTTGAAAAACAAGCGGTTTTCGCCTGATATCTCGCTCCAGCCATATAATTTGGATCATGATGATTTCAGGTCGATCGGGCCTGAAATCATCATGATCCGGGCAGGTCGCAGGAGCATGTAAATGAACAGCCGGATACTCTCCCTTATCGCCAGGCGGCTGGTCGTCATGCTGACGACGCTGCTTATCGTATCGTTTATCGTCTTTTCCGCCACCAGCCTGCTGCCCGGCGACACGGCAACGATCCTTCTTGGCCAGTCGGCAACGCCGGAGGCCGTGGCTGGTCTGCGCACCGCCATGCATCTCGACGACCCGGCCCTTCTGCGTTTTGTCCGCTGGCTTTTTGGCCTGCTGCACGGCGAACTTGGCACGTCCTACGCCAACAATATGGCGATCGCCGACCTCATAGGCCCACGTTTCGTCAACTCCATGAAGCTTGCTGGCATCACCACTGTTATCGCCGTGCCGCTGGCCCTGACGCTCGGCATCAGCTCCGCTATGCTGCGTGGAACGCTTTATGATCGCGCCGTCACCATCCTGACCATCGGTGTCATTTCCGTGCCGGAGTTCATGATCGCGACGCTCGCGGTTCTTCTTTTCGCCGTATACCTGAAGTGGCTGCCGGCCCTGTCGCTGGTCAGCGAGGTGCATACCGTGTTCGATGTGCTGCGGGTTTACGCCATGCCGGTCATCACGCTCACCTTCGTCGTGTCGGCACAGATGATCCGCATGAGCCGCGCCGCCGTCATCGAGACGCTCGATACGCCCTATGTGGAAATGGCGCTCCTGAAGGGCGCACCGCGCATGCGCATCGTCCTGCGCCACGCACTTCCCAATGCGCTTGGCCCCATCGTCAATGCGGTTGCTTTGTCGCTCTCCTATCTCGTCGGCGGCGTCATCATCGTTGAGACTATCTTCAATTATCCAGGCATCGCCAAGCTGATGGTTGATGGCGTCGCGACCCGCGACCTGCCTCTGATCCAGAGCTGCGCAATGATTTTCTGCGTCGGTTATCTCCTCCTCATCACAACCGCCGATATCATCGCCATCATGTCCAATCCGAGGCTGCGCTGATGACCGACAATATCAAAACAACTTCGGGGACCTCGCGCTTGGGTTACAAAATCAACGTCGTCGGCGTTTTCGGCTTTCTCGTCATTTTTCTCTGGGCCATGGTTGCGATCTTTGCGCCCTATCTCATCCCGCATCCCGTCGGTGAAATCGTCGATCTCGATTATTTCGGTCCGATGACCTCCGATCTCTGGCTCGGCTCCGACTATCTCGGCCGCGACGTGTTTTCCCGCATTCTCATGGGCGCGCGTTTCACGGTCGGCATTTCACTTGCGGCCGTCACGATCGCCTGCGTGTCGGGCGTCGTTCTCGGCATGAGCGCTGCCGTGGTCGGCGGCTGGTTCGATGCGGCCCTCAGCCGTTTTCTCGATGCGGTGAACTCCATTCCAAGCAAGCTTTTCGGACTTGTGGTTGTCGCTGCCGTTGGCTCCTCCATTCCTGTGCTGATCGTCACCCTGTCGGTAATCTATACGCCGGGCGCTTATCGCTTTGCCCGGGCGCTCGCCGTCAATGTCAACACTATGGATTTCGTCACCGTGGCCCGCGTGCGCGGCGAGAGCCTCTTGCACCTCATCAGCTCCGAAATCCTGCCCAACATCATCCGTCCCGTGCTGGCCGATCTCGGCGTGCGCTTTGTATTCATCGTGCTGCTTCTGTCGGGCCTTTCCTTTCTCGGTCTTGGCCTGCAGCCGCCGAATGCAGACTGGGGTGCGCTGGTGCGTGAAAACATCGGCGGCCTGCCCTTTGCCGCGCCAGCCGTGATCTTTCCGTCGTTGGCGATTGCCAGCCTGACGATCAGCGTCAATCTGCTGATCGACAATCTGCCGCAGAAAATCCGCGACAGGAGCGAATAATGACAAATCTTGTTGAAATCCGTGGACTTAAAGTCGAGGCGACCACCGATTCCGGCCGCCGCATCCAAATCATCAGGGGTGTAGACATCGATATCGCCGATGGCGAGATCGTCGCATTGATCGGCGAAAGCGGCTCCGGCAAGACCACCATTGCACTGACATTGATGGGATATGCCCGTCCAGGCTGCCGTATTTCCGGCGGCAGCGTCACGGTGGCAGGCCGCGACATGGTACAGCTTTCCGAAATGGAACGGGCGAAGATCCGCGGTACGAAAATCTCCTACGTCCCTCAAAGCGCCGCAGCCGCCTTCAATCCGGCGCAAAAGATCATCGACCAGGTCATAGAGGTCACCCGCATCCACGATCTGATGCCGCCGCAGGAGGCACGCCAAAGAGCGGTGGAACTGTTCAAGGCATTGTCGCTGCCCAATCCCGAAACCATCGGCGACCGTTATCCGCACCAGGTTTCCGGCGGCCAGCTTCAGCGTCTCTCCGCAGCCATGGCGCTGATCGGCAACCCGGACCTGGTCATTTTCGACGAACCGACCACGGCACTCGATGTGACGACACAGATCGAGGTTCTCCGCGCCTTCAAATCAGCGATGCGCAAGGGCGGTATCGGCGGCGTTTATGTTTCGCACGATCTCGCAGTCGTCGCCCAGATTGCCGACCGGATCGTGGTGCTGAAAGGCGGCGAGATACAGGAAACCGGCACGACCACGGATATTCTCGAGAATGCACAGCATCCTTATACGCGGGAGTTGCTCACCGCTTTTAACGATAAGGTACGCACCGTAGCGCCGCTAAAACAAAGTGAAGCGAAGCCGCTGCTGGATATCGAGAAGCTGATCGCCGGATATGGAACGAAAGGCGAAGACCATATGCCGCTGGTGCGTGCGGTCGATTCCGTCAGCCTTGCAGTCTATCCCGGACGCAATCTCGGCATCATCGGCGAATCCGGTTGCGGAAAATCGACGCTGGCGCGCGCCATTGCCGGCATTCTGCCCGCCGCCAGCGGTCATGTCATCTTCGAAGGTCGGCAGCTGGATGCCGATGCCCGCCAACGCACCAGCGATCAATTGCGCCGCATGCAGATCGTCTTCCAATATGCCGATACGGCGCTCAACCCGGCCAAATCCATCGAGGATATTCTCGGCCGGCCGCTGACCTTTTATCACGGCATGAGAGGCAAGGCGCGCGACGCCCGGATCGACCAGTTGCTGGATATGGTGAAGCTGCCGCGCTCGGTTCGCCACCGCCATCCTTCCGGTCTGTCGGGCGGACAGAAGCAACGCGTCAACTTCGCCCGCGCACTCGCAGCAGAACCATCGCTCATCATTTGCGATGAAATTACGTCGGCGCTTGATACGGTCGTCGCAGCCGCGATCATCGACCTGCTCGGCGAACTCCAGCGAGAGCTGAACCTCTCCTACATCTTCATCAGCCACGATCTCTCTGTGGTGGAAACCATCTGCGACGAAATCGTCGTGATGTATGGCGGGCAGAAAGTGGAGCATCTGGCAACGGAAGCGATCAAGTCGCCGACCCATCCCTATTCGAAGCTCCTGTTCTCCTCGGTACCGAAGCTCGACCCGAAATGGCTCGACAATCTTCAGCAGGATGCAGAGTTGGTGCGGGCGTTTTCCAAGAGGTGACAACATCACTTTCGTCATCCTCGGGCTCGTCCCCAGGATGACGTTGAGTATGAAGCGACGTATCTCGATACTCTGGCGCCCCTGCTAAGGGACGTCTTCCACCTCAAAGCGGAAACAGGCTGGTCAGCGGCATATGCGATTTGATGATCGGCGATTTCAGCACAACGAAGCTGAAATATTTGTCGATACCGACATCCATGTCCGTCAGCCGCTCCATGATCGACTGATATTCAACGATGCCGGAGGTGACGAATTTCAGGAGGTAATCGTAACCGCCTGAAACGAGGTGGCATTCCACTACCTGATCGATCTTTTCGATAACGCCGAGAAAACGGGCGAAGTCGATCTGGCGGTGGTTCTTGAGCGTGATCTCGGTGAATACCGTCAGCGTCTGGCCGAGTTTGTTGATGTTGATCTGTGCCGAATAACCTTCGATATAGCCCTCGGCCTGAAGCTTCTTGACGCGCATCAGGCAGGGGCTTGGCGAAAGATTGACAAGCTCCGCCAGCTCGACATTGGTGATGCGACCATTTTTCTGGAGTTCGTAAAGGATCTTGATGTCGATCCGGTCAAGTTTCATCACGTGCGGAACCCCTTTTATATTTTTCGTGCACGCGGCATAAAATTCTGACGCGGCCATGGAAATCTTAACACAAGAGCGTGCCCTGTCGACGCGGGGATGTTTTTTTCATCCAGCATAAAGAGTTGCAGACATGGCTACGAACAGCAGGAGATTCCGGCAATCGGCGCAGTCTGGCAGCGTTTACCCGGCGACCAAGGTAAATTAAGACGAATACAAGGAGCCCCACCATGCCTGCGCCGCTGCAACAGATCACAACATCACCGGAACTGCCGAAATCGGCGGACGCCGTCATTATCGGCGGCGGTATCGTCGGCGTGTTCGCAGCCTATTACCTCGCCAGGCGTGGCCTGAAAGTGGCTCTTGTCGAAAAAGGTCTTGTTGGCGCGGAGCAATCCAGCCGCAACTGGGGTTGGTGCCGGCAGCAGAACCGCGACGCCCGCGAATTGCCGATTTCAACGCAGAGCCTGACGCTCTGGGAACGGTTTGCCGCAGAAAGCGGCGAAGACACCGGTTTCCGCCGCTGCGGATTGTTCTACCTGAGCGACAACGAAGCTGAAATTGCCGGCTGGGCGCGCTGGCGCGACTTTGCCATCACCGCAGGCGTGACGACGCATATGTTGAGCGCGGATGAGGCGAGCAACCGCGGACGCGCAACTGGAAAACGCTGGAAGGGCGGCGTCTTTTCGCCAACGGACGGCACCGCCGATCCCTCGATGGCGGCGCCGGCCGTCGCGCGTGCCCTCATGAAACTGGGCGGAACGGTGCACCAGAATTGCGCCGCGCGCGGTCTGGAGACGGAAGGTGGTCGCGTTAGCGCCGTCGTTACCGAAAAAGGCACGATCCGCACCAAAACCGCCATCATGTCCGGCGGCGCCTGGGCCTCGTCCTTCTGCCGCCAGCTCGGAATTCGTTTTCCGCAAGCCGCTGTCCGCTCCTCAATCCTGTCCGTCACAGCAGGTGCGGAAGGACTGCCGGATGCGCTGCATACAAAAGCCGTTTCTGTAACACGCCGGAGCAACGGCGGTTACACGCTCGCCATCAGCGGCCTCGGTCGCATCGACCCGACCGCGCAGCAGATGCGGTTTGCACGCGAATTCGTTCCGATGTTCCTCAAGCGCTGGCGCAGCCTGCGACCGGGTGGATTGGAAGGCGTTCGCGGTGGGCACGAAACGCTGAAACACTGGCGGCTCGATGCGCCGACGCCGATGGAGCGGGTTCGTATTCTCGATCCGAAACCGAATGCCGCCGCCATCCGTGAGACCCACAAAAGGGCGCTGGAACTTTTGCCTGCACTCCGCAAAACCCAGATATCCGCTGCCTGGGCCGGCTTCATCGACAGCACGCCGGATGGTGTGCCCGCCATCGGCGAGACCAGCGAATTGCCCGGCTTCATCCTCGCCGCCGGTTTCAGCGGCCACGGTTTCGGCATCGGCCCCGGCGCTGGCCACCTGATCGCCGATATCGTGACGGGTTCAACCCCGATCGTTGACCCCGCCCCGTATCATCCCAGCCGTTTCCTTGACTCGTCATGGGGCAAGGTCGCAGATTTCTGATTGTTCCGCGCAGGCCAACAGACGAATAAAACAGCACCCGCAGGCATGACCTGCGGGTGCTGCCGTCCACCGCATTTATTCGACCGGTCAGCTTTTCGGCAGGCCGGGTGGGTTGGTTCTCGATTCCGGCAAGGCCTCTTCCGAAAGCTGCCAGCGTTCCAGTATCTTCGCGTAAGCGCCGCTCTTGATCAGATCGTTGGTGGCGAGCGTCAGCGCATCGGCCAGTCCCGAACCCTTGCGGGTGGTGATGGCGACATCCGAACGTTCCGGCCAGCCGGCGGAGAGTGTTCCGACACGTTTGATGGTCTTGTCACGCGCGGCGATGAAGACCAGCTGCGCATGCGGCTGGACGATCACATCGGCCCGCCCGGCAGAAAGCGCGACAAGCCGGGTGGCCTCGTCGTCATAATATTGCAGCTCGAGCGGCTTTAAACCGGCGGCTACATTCTCGTCATTCCATTTCAGCAGAATACGCTCCTGATTGGTGCCAGCGCCGACGATGATCTTCAGGCCCGCCGCGTCCTTCGGCTCATTTATGGCGGTGATGCCGCTGTCGGACTTCACGAAAAAGCCGTGCAGGCCCTGACGGTAGGTGGAGAAGTCGAACTTCTCCTTGCGCTGCTCGGTCACCCCGACATTGGAAATGACAGCATCGTATTTGCCGGAGGCAAGCCCCAGCGGCCAGTCGGCCCAGGCGACAGCAACCAGCTCAAGCTCAAGGCCGAGACTATCAGCCACCGCAAGCGCATAGTCCGGATCGGCACCCACCACGGTCTTGGCGTCCGTCGCATAGGTCGCGAGCGGTGGTCCGCCAGGTGCAACCGCGACCGTGAGTTTGCCCGGGGTGATGAACTTGAAGTCTTTCGGGATGGCGGCAATCGCTGCGGGGTCTTTTTCTACCCTGATCCGGCCAGGCTGGTCTGGCGAAAGATCGAAGACATCAGTTGCGAAAGCCGACCCGAAAGCGGCGACAGAGAGAAAAACGCCGAACGTGACTGTGGCAAGACGAGAGGTGAGTGCCATTCTGGCTCCCCGATAAAATGAATTGCGGGACGGAGGTAGCGCGGACGGGAGGAGGCCCGCGCTACCGGCTGAGTGATGTCCCACCTTCAACTCAGCTTTGTGGAAACTCAGCTTTCTGGCAGCAAACCAGCACTCAGCTCTTGGGCAGACCGGGCGGATTGGTGCGGGATTCGGTGATGGCTTCCGAACCGAGGTTCCAGCGGGCGAGAACCTTGCCGTAATTGCCGTTCTTGATCTGGGCGTTCAGTGCCGCCGTGATGGCTGCGGCAATTCCGGCATCCTTTTTGGAGGCAACGGCGATTTCCGCCGCTTCCGGCCAGCCGCCGGAGAAGGTACCAACGAGCTTGGTCTTCTTCTGGCTTGCTGCCTGGAAGGCTGACGTCGCGTTGGGGCCGAGATAGGCGTCCGCGCGGCCGGATTGCAGGGCGACATCGAGCACGGCCTGATCGTCGTAATATTGCACATCGGTGTCGGCCAGACCCTTGGCCTTGTTGTCCTTGATCCATTTCAGCAGGATTTGCTCCTGATTGGTGGCAGCGCCGACGATAACCTTCAGCCCGGCCACATCCTCGGGCTTGCTGATGCTCGTCACCTTGCTGTTGCTGCCGACGTAAAAGCCGAGCAGGTCGTTGCGGTAGCTGGAGAAGTCGAACTTTTCCTTGCGGGCTTCCGTCACCGTGATGTTGGAGGTGACGGCATCATATTTGCCGGAGGTGAGACCCAGCGGCCAATCGGCCCAGGCGATGGGAACTAGCTGAAGTTCAAGGCCAAGGCTGTCAGCAACCAGCTGGGCGATATCCGGCTCCACGCCAATAGGCGTTTTCGTATCGCTGGCATAATCGACCAGCGGCAGCCGGAAAGGCACGGTCGCGACCGTCAACTTTCCATCCGCGACGAACTTGTGGCCAGCGGGCAGAAGCTTGATCGCTTCTTCCACCTTCTCGGCGCGCACTCGCCCCTTCTGCTCCGGCGACAGGTCGATTTCCTGCGCATGCGCAGCCGATATCAGCGCGGTGGTAGCGGTGAAAAGACCGCCTGCAAGGAACGACAATAATTTCGATGAAAAAGCCATGCGAGTGTTTCCTTTGTTGTTTTGATTAGAGAACTTTTGCGAGGAATTCGGCGGTGCGGGGATGTTCAGGGCTGTTGAACACCTGGTCCGGCGTGCCTGTTTCGATGATGCGGCCCTGTTCCATGAAGACGACCCTGTCGGAGACTTCACGGGCAAAACCGATTTCATGGGTAACGATGATGAGCGTGACGCCGGAGCGGGAAAGCTCCTTGATGACATCAAGCACTTCGTTGACGAGTTCAGGATCGAGCGCGGATGTCGGCTCATCGAACAGCAACACCTTCGGCCGCAACGCCAGCGCCCGGGCGATCGCCACGCGTTGCTGCTGACCGCCGGAAAGCTGACGGGGATAAGCGCCAGCTTTTTCGGCAAGGCCGACGCGAGCCAGAAGATCGCGCGCCTCGGCCTGCGCCTGCTCTTTCGATATGCCACGAACGGCGATGGGTGCTTCAATGATGTTTTCAAGCGCGGTCAGATGCGGGAACAGGTTGAAGCTCTGAAACACCATGCCCACTTCGGCGCGGCGCTTGAGGATTTCCCGTTCCTTCAGCTCATAAAGCGTATCGCCCTTTTGACGATAACCGACCAGTTCACCGTCTATGGCAATAAAACCGTCATCGACGCGCTCGAGATGGTTGATGGAGCGCAGCAATGTGGACTTGCCGGAGCCGGATTGGCCGAGAATGGTGGTGACACTGCCTGCCGGAATGGAAAGGCTGATATCATCAAGCACCTTCAGCGACCCGAAGGATTTCGAAACGCCATGAATATTGACCGACCCGCCACGATTTCCGAGCTGAAAGCTCACGGCACGGGCAGGCACCGAACGCTCGGGCCTTACGGCTGTCGTGGCCACCGTTTCCACGGCTTCAGGCAAGGGTTTGCGCGGCAGGAAGGTGCGGTAAATCGTGGCGAACAGTGACGGCGGCGGATTGCGCAGCGCACCGCGTGAAAAATGCCGCTCGATATGGTGCTGCACGATCGAAAGCGCCGTCAGTATCACCAGATACCAGACGGTCGCGACCATCAGCAGCGGGATCACTTCCAGATTGCGGCGATAGATGATCTGGATCGTGTAGAACAGCTCCGGCAGGGCAAGGATATAGACCTGCGAAGTCCCCTTGGCGAGGCCGATGATGTCGTTGAAGGCGGTGGGCAAGATGGAGCGCATCGCCTGCGGCAGAACAATGCGGGACGCCTGCCGCCGCCGGGGAAGGCCGAGTGCTGCGGCAGCCTCAAGCTGCCCCTGATCAACCGAGAGAATGCCGCCACGGACGATTTCGGATGCGAAGGCGGCCTGATTGAGCGTCAGCCCCAGAACGGCGGCCGCAAACGGCGTCATCAGCTGCGTGGTATTCCAGCTGAAGAAGTTGATGCCGGTGTAGGGCACACCGATCGTCACGGTCTCATAGAGATAACCTAGGTTGTTGAGGATCAGCAAAAGCACGATCAGCGGGATGGATCGAAAAATCCAGATATAGGTCCAGGATACGGCAACCAGCAGCGGCGAGCGTGAAACGCGGGCAAGCGCCAGCAGCGTTCCCAGTGCGAAGCCGAGCACCGCACCGAGCGCGGTCAGCAGCAGCGTCCGTCCTAAGCCGACCAACACCGGTTCAGCGAAAAACCATTCCGCAAAGACATCCCAGCCCCAGCGCGGATTGCCGAAAACGGAATGCAGAACGGCCGCAATGATGAGTACGGAGAAGACCGTTCCCACCGTCCGCAAGGGGTAGCGGGCCGGCACGATGCGGAAATGGGAATACCCACCCTTGATCGGTTCACCCTTCTGGTCGTTCAATGCAACATGCGGAAAATCAGAGGCTATCGTCATCTGAAAAAGCCTTTCACGGGTGGGCCGGGGAAGAATGCGGCCGGGCCGCCGGTATCGACGCGCTTTCCGCAACGGAGGCGGAGGCGCTATCGGCAAGCCATTTTTCGAAAGGCAGCGACCTGATCGTTTCAGGATCGGCCGACGTATCGAACAACGCGCGATAACCGTTGGTGAGATATAGGCCGACCGCTTCCGGCTGGCGGAAGCCCGTGGTCAGATAGACACGGGCGTAACCCTGCCGGATCGCCTGCCGCTCCAGCTCCTGAAGCACTAATTTGGCAAGCCCCTGCCGGCGGTGGGCGGAATGGGTCCAGACCCGCTTGAACTCGGCGGTTTCCTCGTCGTAGCGCATGAAGGCACCGCCGGCGATCGCCTTGCCGCCACGCAAGAGCAGCAGGAAATTGCCCGACGGCGGGCTGAAAGCCTCCGGCGGATATTTGTTAAGTTCCGCCTTGGCGCCTTCCGCGTTGAAATATGTGCCGTAGCGGATGTCATATTCGAACAGCAACTCCTCCAGAAGCGGGGTTGCGAGCGGATCCTTGACCGATGTGTAGAGAAAACTGTCGCTCATCTCATTGTCCTAAACTCGTTGCATCAGGAGAGGTATGCTTCGGCCAGACGCACCCAGAAGCGTGCCGCAGGCGCAATGATCGCATCGTTGAAATCGTAGTGAGGGCTGTGCAGTGGCGCGCTGTCGCCATTGCCGACAAAGAGATAGGAGCCCGGCCGCTCCAGAAGCATGAAGGCGAAATCCTCGCTCGCCGTTCGCGGCTGAAAGCCTTCTGCAACCTGTTCGGCTGGAAAATGCCGTTTGGCGACGTCGCGGGCAAAAGCCGTCTGCCTGATGTGATTGATGACGGGCGGGAAGCCACGGGAGTAGGTGACATCGGCGCTTGCGCCGAAGCTTTCCGCCTGTGCTTTGGCAAGGGCGGGAAGCCGCTCCTCCAGTCTGTCGCGCACGGCGGGCGAAAAGGCCCGCGCGGTAATCTGCAGTTCGACACTCTCGGGAATGACGTTGGAAGCAGTTCCGCCATGGATGGAGCCTACCGTCAGCACCGCCATGTCTCGCGGGTCGACATTGCGCGAGACGATGCTCTGCAAGGCGGTGACGAAGCTTGCCGAGGCAAGAACCGGGTCAACCGTTTCATGCGGCGCAGCCCCGTGTCCGCCCTTGCCGATGATCCGAACCTTCGCCTTGTCGACGGAGGCCATGGCAGGCCCTTCGACAAAGCCGAATTGTCCGGTTTCGACACCCGGCCAATTGTGCAGCCCGAACACGGCATCGACGGGAAACCGCTCGAAAAGCCTGTCCTTTATCATCGCTCTAGCACCCGCACCGATTTCCTCGGCGGGTTGGAAAATCAGCGTCAGCGTGCCGGAAAAACTCGATGTTTCAGCTAGATAACGGGCAGCGGCGAGCAGGATAGTCGTGTGACCGTCATGACCGCAGGCATGCATCACACCCTGTGTCTGACTGGCATAGGCAAGACCGGTTTCCTCAACGATGGGCAGGGCGTCGATATCGGCGCGGATACCCAGACGCTTGTCACCATGACCACGTTTCAAGGTGGCGACGACGCCATGGCCCCCGACACCCTCGGTCACCTCATATCCGAAGGAGAGGAGGTAACGGGCAACGAGAGCCGCCGTGCGCTTTTCCCCAAGCGAAAGCTCCGGATGTCGGTGAAGATCGTGCCGGATGGCGATGCTTTCCTCGATGAAGGCAAGGATTCCCCGTTCGGCGTCGTCCTGCGGACGCGCGCCGTCAATGCGGATATTCATGGTTCTGGTCTCCTGCGCTGCGCTTTACCCGCACAGCACCTTGAAATTCTCTCCGGGCGGCAATGGCTGTCGCCCGACCCCGCTTTTATGCGATCGCCTTGCTGGAACCGCTTTCAGCGTGGGAATAGATGCTGTCCTTGAAAGGCAGGCCGAGATGCTCACGCAGCGTTCTGCCTTCCAGATGCGGTTCGAAATATCCGCGCCGTTGCAGCACCGGTATGACGAGGCGGATGAAATCATCCAGCCCTTCGGCAATCACCGGGAAGCCCAGAATGAAACCGTCGGCCGCATCGTGCTCCACCCAGCGGATGATCTCGTCCGCCACCTTGTCCGGAGTTCCGATGAAACCTTCGCGCGGGGTCGCCGCCTCCAGTGCCGCTTCGCGCAACGTCTGGCTCTTTTCCTTCGCACGGCGCTTGATGCGGTCGGTCGTCGAACGGAAGCTGTTCTTGCCGATCTCGCCAAGTTCGGGGAAAGGCTCATCCAGCGGATAGACACTGAAGTCGTGGTGATCGAAGAAACGGCCGAGATAGGCGAGCGCATCCTCGATGGTGATGAGGTTGCGGATGATGTCGTATTTTGCTTCCGCCTCCTCCTGCGTCTCGCCCACAATCGGCCCGATGCCAGGGAAAATCTTCACGTCGGCTGCGGACCTGCCCTGCGCGACAGCACTCTGCTTCACGCGCTTGAGGAATGTCTGGTTTTCCTCGAGCGATGCGGAATTGGTAAAAACGGCGTCGGCATGTTTGCCCGCAAGCCCGATACCGGCATCCGAAGACCCCGCCTGAAAAATCACCGGCTGTCCCTGCGGCGAACGCTGGATGTTCAGCGGACCTTCCACCTGGAAGAAGCGACCCTTGTGGCCGAGCGTGTGGAGTTTTTGCCTGTCGAAGAACTGTCCCGTCTCGCGGTTACGCACGAAGGCATCGTCGTCCCAGCTGTCCCACAGGCCTTTGATCACCTCCAGATATTCATCGGCGATCTCGTAGCGCAGCGCATGTTCGGGATGGTTGCGGCTGTAGTTCTTCGCCGTACCTTCGAGTGGCGTCGTCACTGCATTCCAGCCGGCCCTGCCACCGCTCAGAAGATCGAGCGAGGCGAACTGGCGCGCGATGGTAAAGGGCTCGCTGTAGGAGGTCGAAACCGTGCCGGCAAGACCGATCTTCGAGGTGACGGAGGCCAGCGCCGAAAGGATGGTCAAAGGCTCGAACCGGTTGAGGAAATGCGGAATGGACTTGTCGTTGATGTAAAGCCCGTCGGCAACGAAGGCGAAGGCGATGCCGGCGGCTTCTGCCTTCAGCGCGTTCTTCCTGAAGAAATCGAAGTTGACGCTGGCATCAACAGGGCTTTTCGGGTGCCGCCAGGCGTTCATGTGCCCGCCGGGGCCCTGGAGCATGATGCCGAAACGGATTGTCTTTTTCGTCATGTCATTTCCTCCTGAGGACAAGTTCACGCGGCCCTGGAAAAGCGGTGTGTGGCCAGCAATTCGATCGAGGCGAGCCTCTGATCGGCCCCCACATGCGGCGGCTCCACGATGAATTCCTCGATACCGTGCTCATCGGAAAGCGCGCGCAGCGCCTTGTGAATATCGTCCGGCCCGCCATGCAGGACGTTGGGCTTACGCTCCTCGATGCGATAATCGGTATCGCCGGACTGGCGGGCGAATTCTTCCGCCTGTTCACGGCGGCCAAGGTTGAACGCCTTGCCGTCGCTGAGGAACACCCGGTAGATGCGCTGACCTTCCACCTGCCGCGCCGCATGGTCGGGATCACTGGCGGCAAAGACGGAGAGGGCAAGGATCGGCGCCCTTCCGCCGCTCTCCTCACGGAAAGCCGACAGGCTGCTGCGAAGAACCTCCGGATCACCATTGAGGTGGCCGGCAAAGACGAAATTCCATCCTTTGGAAGCTGCAAGCCTTGCGCTTTCCGGGCTGGCACCGAGCAGAAACCGTTCCACCGCAACCGGCGGCACCGGTGTTGCCTGCAACCCGGCCTGCGCATGCCCCTTCGGCGCGGCACCGGAGAGAAATGTGGTAAGCTCACCAAAAGCCGTTTCGAAATCCGGCTTGCGAGCGGGATCATAGGCCTGCTGTAGGGCAGACGTCGCAAGCGGCAGCCCGCCCGGTGTCTTGCCGACGCCGAGATCGACCCGACCGGGGGCGAGCGACGACAACACGTTGAAAACCTCGGCGACCTTGTAAGGGCTGTAATGCTGCAGCATCACGCCGCCCGAGCCGACGCGGATACGAGAGGTCTTCGCCAAAATCCATGCAACCAGCGCTTCCGGCGCGGAACCGGCAAGCTCCGGCGAATTGTGATGTTCTGCCACCCAGAATCGGCGATAGCCCAGTTCTTCGGCGCGTTTGGCGAGATTGATCGTGTCGCGGAACGCGCTTGCCGCGTTCTCACCCGTTGGAACAGGGCTCTTGTCCAGCAAACTGAGAGTATACATCATCACCTCGCATGTCTTTTGATGCATACTTTGTCTACTGATTTTATATAGTAATAAAGGACGTTCGTTCCACGTTGCGACGCGATCAGAGAAAATATTGTTTCCCGCTATGGTTTCGGCAGGCGTCTTTGGCAAAGCAATCCGAAACGATGAGGAAACAGGGCGAAAAACGATGGTGTAAAGCCGCTTTGTGCATCGAGCCGGGACGAAACGGACTTGCGCGGGAATTCGGTAAAAACTACTTAGTAAGTTGAGAACACCATAACCCGGCACTCAGAAGGTGCTGGCCCTCTTTGCGGATCATGCGATGTTGACCAAAAAAGGCAAATACGGACTGAAGGCTCTTGTCGATCTGGCGCGGTTGCCCCAGGGCGAGACCGCCTTTGTGACCGAGATTGCAACCCGCAACAATATTCCGAAAAAATTTCTGGATACTATTCTTCTGGAACTGCGCAACAGCGGCATTCTGCGTTCAAAGAAGGGACCGAATGGCGGTTATTCGTTGTCGAAAATGCCATCGGAAATCATGATCGGGCAGGTCATCCGAACGCTGGACGGGCCCTTGGCCCCCATCCGCTGTGCCAGCCGCACCGCCTTTGAAGCCTGCGACGACTGCGACGATCCCGAGACCTGTCAGGTCAGGGTTTCGATGACGGACGTGCGGGACGCCATCGCAACAATCCTGGACAATATGACGCTCGCACAATTCGTGGCAAAAGGCGGACAAGACGCGCAATTTATTCCGGCAGGCGAATAAGCGCCGTTTACTGCCGGCGCAGATCGTCTCCCAGGGTCGCAATCAGCCCGGATTCGCTTGCACCATCGATAAGGCCGAGACGGGCCATTAGAATTTCCAGCGTGATGGCATTGTTGCGGACAGAGCGAAAGGTCACGCTTTCCGCCCCCACCTGCGCCGCATCAATATTGGCCGCGAGGCGGGAAATCTGTGCCTTCAGCAATTCGATTGCGAGAAATATTTCGCCGATAAGGGGGCGCGCATCACCTTCCTCGGCCAATCTGTCAATCAGCAATGCTGAAAGCTCACGCTGTTTCTCACCCAGAGCCACGGCGGCCTTCAGAAGGGTGAAAACGGAGGCTGCCAGATTTCCAGCGCCCTGGGCAAGAAACGCGACCTGATCGGCGCGCAGCAGGCCGTCCCATGATGTATCCGGGCGATTGCGAAGAACAACGAGTACGGCCTGCCCTGCCGTATTGACTGCCGGGACAACGATCCAGTCTGCATCTGAGGTAACAGATCGGGCAATGTCATCGGGCAGCCGCAAGCCATAGTCGTCGCCAGTCAACAGAACCGCCTGATCCACGCCGGCGTCAGATGAGGCAAGCGCAAAAGTCTCACCAAGATCGAGGCGGGCGAAGAGGGTTTTGCGCTGCTCTTCGCTACCGGCGTTCCTGATGAATTCGAGCGCCGTGAAGTGTTCGGCAAGCGCATGCGCCGCCTCCGCATCAGCCGCGGAAATAATCGAGAGAGCTTGCGAGAGAACGTCGTTTGTGATGTCCGCCCCGCCCAGATCGTTTGGAACGGAGAGGGCGAGAAGGCCGGAACGGGCAATCCGCGCGTGGATTTGTGCGGCACTTTCCACCGCGCATTTTTCGGCAATCGTCCGGGCAACGTTCAGTACATCCCCATCCGCGCCGAGACGCGGGGACACGAAACGAATTCTTTCGCCGAGCGGCGTGACAGATCCCATGCTCAACTCCCTCAAAGAATGACCCAGTGAAAGCGCCGGAAAGGCCGGAGCTCAGTCCAGCGAATGATAACGGCCGTTTTGATAGACCAGCGAGTGACCCGACCCGATGCGGATCGCCTCCACCTTACCGATGATGATGACGTGGCTGTGGCGCTCGATCGCCTCCTCGATGGTGCAATCGATCGCGGCAACGGCGTCCTCGAGGATGGGCGCGCCGCTCGCCAGACGGGTCCATTCCGCGCCGCGATAACGGTCCACACCTTTCAGACCGCCAACACCGGCAAACTGGTTGGCAATGAACTGATGGTTCGGGCCGATAATATTCACCGCCAGATGGCCGAAGCGCTGCACCACAGGCCATGTGGAGGAGGAGCGGTTGAGCGCAACCAGAATTCTTGGAGGATCGACCGACAGGGCGGTGGCGGATGTTACCGTAGCACCCGTGCGCGCATCACCCTCGCCCGCCGTAATGACGCTGACACCGCCGCCCAGCGTCCTGAGCGCCGCCTTAAGGCTATCGGCATCCGGCGCCTTGCCAGAGACGGGATCGCGGAGATTGATGAATTGTTGATCCTTGGCCGCATATTGCAATGTCATCGATCGCTCCTGAAAACAGCTTGTTGCTCAATAGTTAGCAGCGGCGGCGGGGCGTGAAATAGACATCGTTTTCCATAATACTTATATTCTATGGAAATAATGTTTTATATGCCGCTCTCCCGTGAACGCTCCGCCGAATGACGCCCATAGGAAAGGCTAACCGGAAGACAGGGCCGCCTGCCTTCCGGCGATTGATCACGAGCCGGATACCAGCTTGACGTTACCGCCGTGGCCGCCGCCGCCGAAAACCTGTTTCGTGCCGAAAGACGAACGGATCTGATTACGTGGCCCATCAAGCCCGATTTCCGGAAACAGCAATTCGGATAGACGGTAGGCTTCCTCCAAATGCGGATAGCCCGATGCGATGACGGTATCGATGCCCAGCGCCTGATACTCCCGCAGCCGCGCCGCAACTGTCTTCGGCGAACCCACCAGCGCGGTGCCGGCGCCGGAGCGGACAAGACCGATTCCCGCCCACAAGTTCGGAGAGACTTCAAGCTGGTCACGCCGGCCATTATGCAGCGCCCGCATCCTTGCCTGACCGACCGAATCCGACGCCTTTAAGAAGGCCTCCTGAGCGGAAGCGATGGTTTCGTCGGAAAGCTTGGAAATCAGTTTGTCCGCATCGGCCCAGGCCTCCTCATCGGTTTCGCGCACGATGAAATGCAGGCGAATGCCGAATGTTACTTCTCGCCCCTTTTTCGCTGCGGCGGCGCGAACCTTGGCGATTTTTTCTGCCACCTGTGCCGGCGGCTCACCCCAGGTCAGATATTTGTCGGTGATACCGGCCGAGAACTCGATCCCGGCATCGGAGGAGCCGCCGAAATAAAGCGGCGGACGCGGTTCCTGCACCGGTGGCAGGCCGAGCCTGGCACCCTGTGCCTTGATATATTTGCCGTCGAGATCTCCCTTGCCAGTTTCGATCAACGAATTGAACACCTGGAAGAACTCGTCAGCGTGGTCGTAACGCTCGTCGTGCGGCAGGAAGATGCCATCACCAGCCAGCTCCTGCGCGCTGCCGCCAACGACGATGTTGAGAAGCAGCCGACCATGGGAAACACGGTCCAGCGTGGAGGCCAGCCGCGCATAATAGGCCGGCGAGGCAACGCCCGGACGGATGGCGACGAGGAATTTCAGTTTCTCGGTATAGGCGGCGAGATTGGCCGCGAGGATGAAGGATTCCTCGCAGGCGACGCCGGTGGGAATAAGCACCCCGGAATAACCGAGCCGATCCGCAGCCTGCGCTATTTCCCGGAAATAGCCGGGATCGGCGGGACGTGACAGATCGTCGGAGCCAAGATAGCTGCCGTCGCCTGAGGTGGGTATGAACCACAGAAAATCGAGTGGTTTGTCAGCTGTACTCATCGACAGGTCCTTTGCAATCCGCCCATCGGGCAATTCGGCTTGGTACTAAAAGGGTAGCCAATTCCCCGCCGCGTTTAAGAAATTTTGTTCCAATTTCCGTGCCGCAAGGAGAGTTTATCTCCGCTGGGAAATAGGTCTGGGAAGCGAAAACAAACCTTTCGCCTCCCTGTGTCAGAGGACCGGATAAAGTCCGAGCATCGCGAAATTCATTTCGTAAATCTCTTCCCGCTCAAGGTCGAGATCGCTCTTTTCCCGCTTGATACGACCGGAATGATCCAGCGGCTGGAGCCTGCCCTCATCATCCCCTCGCGGCCTACGCCTGGCCAGACCGAACAGATCGACAGTAAACGCATGAAGTCCCTGCGGCATGTGCGCCTCCTTTGGTCAATTCGCTCTATCCTCCGGCGAGCGCCCAGATTGGTCAATATTTTCCATAAAATT
The DNA here is from genome assembly GCF_000381165.1 of Agrobacterium sp. 10MFCol1.1. Lineage (NCBI taxonomy): Bacteria > Pseudomonadati > Pseudomonadota > Alphaproteobacteria > Hyphomicrobiales > Rhizobiaceae > Agrobacterium > Agrobacterium sp. 10MFCol1.1. Next base: position 312,422 of record NZ_KB906073.1, read on the forward strand.
ACTATTCTATAATTGGCGGATTGCCGGCAAACGTGGACTAAGGTTGCGGCAGCGGGAAAAATTCCGTTTCGAACCGCCAATAAAGGGGTCATCGCAATGGCGTCGACGCGATGGCCGCTCAAAGCACGGACTTGGGACGAAAAGACTATAGAGCGCCGGCATCACCCTGCAGCAGCGCACCGTGCAGAACGGGTGATCCGCGCTTCCTCGATCTGCTGGCCTTGATTTCGGACGCCGCTTTCAGGCGTGCGAAAAGAGCATAGCCCTCGGACCACCGGCCGAAACCGGCGGCAATATTGATGTGTCCAACGGAGCCGAGATTGACGATATCGCTTCCCCAGTCAGCAGCGGTGCGGGCTAACTCGTCCGGATTCATATAGGGGTCGTTCATGCTACCTACGACGAGACTGGGGAAGGCGAGCGGCGACCGAGGAAATGCGCCGAAGCGGACGATGCATGGATGCATTGCCTCCACTCTGTCGAGATGGGCGGGCGCCACCAGAAGCGCACCCCTGATTTTGCTGGCCACGGGTCGTGTCGCCATATTGGCGACAAGCAGGCAACCCAGGCTGTGGGCGACAATATAGGCGCTTTCGGTTGCGGCGAGCGCCGCTTCCAGACGCTCAAGCCAGTCTTCAAGAACCGGGCATTCCCAATTCTGCTGATCGACCAGCTGCGCCTCCGAATCTTCCAGCAGCCAGTGCCGCTGCCAATGCCCCTCATCCGAACCGTTGAGGCCGGGGACAATCAAGGTGGTACACATGCCTACTCCGTGGTTTGCGGGCGGGGTGTGCCAAGAATGGTGAATTTCGCAATTTTAGTCGACTATTGCCTTGCTCAGCTTTTCCGAACTCGAGAAAAATCGATCCATACAATTCCGTTCTGGCAAAAAATACGTCCTCGGCAGCGGGCCTCAAAACTGCGCATGTGGAATCATTGCCTAAAATATTTTCCATAGAAAATATGTTCTAATTGAGCAAAAGACGCGGAAAGCTTTTCCTCTGCCGCATCCGAAAAGAAACGCCGCTGCTTGGCCGTGCCGCCGCCGGTTTGTCATTCTCGCACTATCGGAGACCTCAACCTCCCGAACCCCAAAATGGCAGATGCCGAGCCTCGGCAGGGCCATTCCACCGCGAAATAAAGCGAAAATTCAGGCGGATAATGTGAGCAGCACGAGCGAATTTCTCTGGTACATACCCAATGACGTAAAACCCGGACATCGGGGCGACGCCGTCAGCGAAAACCACAACAGCCTCGATACTTTAACTACCCATGCCAGGGCGCTGGAAAACCATGGCTGGAAGGGCGCGTTGATCGGCACCGGCTGGGGGCGTCCGGATACCTTTACGGTTGCGGCGTCGCTTACCGCGCGTACCACCACTTTCGAGCCACTGATCGCTATCCGCCCCGGCTACTGGAAGCCGGCCAATCTCGCATCGGCCGCCGCCACGCTCGATCAGCTTTCTGGTGGCCGGGTACGAATCAATGTCGTTTCCGGCCGGGACGAGCTTGCGGCCTATGGCGACGAAGAAGGCGATCAGGCGCAGCGTTACGCGCGCACGAAGGAGTTCATGCGGCTGGTGCGGCGGCTCTGGACTGAGGAAAACGTCACTTTCGATGGCGACCATTTCCGGGTCAGGAACTCCACCGTTTCGCCGCGCACCACTGAACGTGCCGGCCGGCCACATCCCAAACTTTATTTCGGCGGCGCGTCCGAGGCCGCCGAACAGGTTGCCGCAACTGAAGCCGATGTCCAGCTCTTCTGGGGCGAACCGCTCGCCGGCGTGCGCGAAAGGATCGAACGTCTCAGACATTTCAGTGAGACCCTCGGCCGTGACCTGCCGCCGCTGCAATTCGGTCTGCGGATCACCACGCTGGTGCGCGAAACCACGGCTGAGGCTTGGCGCGATGCGGAAGCAAAGGTGGCGGAGATGGCTGCGAACAATGGCGTGCGCTGGAACGATCATCTGCAAGGTGTCGCGGTCGGCCAGCGCCGCCTGCTGGATCTGCACACGCAGAGCGATGTGCTGGACGACAATCTTTATACCGCACCCGGCAAATTTGGCGGAGGCGGTGCCGCAACGACATGGCTCGTCGGTTCGGCGGAAGACGTCGCCGCGTCGCTGCGCAAATACCGCTCGCTTGGCATCACCCATTTCGTGCTTTCCGACACGCCCTATCTTCAGGAAATTGAACGGCAGGGCGACAAGCTGTTACCGCTACTGCGGGACTGATGCGAGCGGCGTCAACATGGGCGGCCTGCCGAACAAAGCCGCCCATGTCTTCTACGGTCAGCCGCCAACAGCCTTGATGCTCTGACGGCCGAGGATAGTTCGGATCATGTGGCTTTGCGGCGCATGCGCCCTTGCCGTTATGGCGTCGCGGTGATGCCGCTCGAGATCATAGTCGCGGCGAAGGCCGCGATTGCCGCCGAGCTCCAGCGCCAAATCCGTCACCGCCACCGCATTGTCGATCACCACATGACGAACGGCGAGCGCATCCGTGCCTACCCTCTCACCCGCATCGACATCACGCGCGACGGAGCGGAGCAGACGCCTGTTGGCCACAAGAAGCACCTCGATCTCGCCCAGACCTTCCTGAATACGCGGAATGGATGACAGCGGCGCGCCGAGGCTTGCCGGAACATGGCCTGTCAGATGGCGCAAGAGGGCGTCACGCGCCGAAAGCGCGACACCATGATAGACGGAGGCCAGCAGCACGAAGAAATTGTAACCGTCCGCCTCATCCCGCCGCAACGGCTCGTCCGCCGGCTGTTCGGCAACGATATCGGCGAGCGGCACCCTCACATTCTCAAGCAGGAGATCGTCGCTGGCGGTGGCATACATTCCGGTCGCTTCCCATGCCTTTTCCCGGCCGATGCCCGGCGCATCGAGCGGGACCAGAAGCTGGATCAGGCGCGGCACCTCTTCCGTCGTGACGGCAAGTACAATCGCCCATTTCAGACCCGGCAGGCCGGTGACGAAGCTCTTGCGGCCATTGACCACCCAGAAATCGCCCTCGATCCGCGCCGTCGTTTCCGGCAGGCCGCCATGGGCCGGGGAACCGATCCCCGGCTCTGCCTGCGCATTGTTCAGAAGCGCCCGCTCCCTGTTATTGGCTGCCAGCACTTTTGCCGCGAGATCTGCCGGCCACCTGCCGCGCCGGATGGCAGCATGAACGCTGTAATGCATGGCAAGGATGAGGGCGGTTGACGGATCACCCTTGGCAATGGCGGCGATGACGGCATGCGCGGTTTCCATGCCCTCCCCCCAGCCACCGTCCTTTTCAGCCGTCACGAGACCAAGCAGGCCAGACTTGAAAAGCGCCTCGAAATTACCGGCGGCGAATTCACCGCTTTTGTCATACTCCGCCGCAGTCAGGCTGAAATCTTCGGCGAGCGCGGTTGCGATGGCGACGGGATTCAAGTGCTGCTCCGGGCTCGGAACGGCGGATAAAGCGCCGCTCATGCCACCGCCCTTTCACTGGCCGTGACAAAACGGTCATCGATCCACGCAGCGAGATCGAAGTCGTTTTCAAGGAAACCCCATTGATGCAGGAAATCCTTGTAATGGCCGACGGCGGCGACGAGGTCTGCATCAAGGCCAAGACCTAGATGGCGGTGGACATCCGGGCCGTTGGCGGCCAGAACCTGCTCTTCGGTCGCACCCGCCTCGCGCGCGATAAAACGGCGGGTCTCTTCCGGATGCTGCTCCGCCCAGAGCGAGGCTTTGGCAATGGCGGCAACCAGCCGCTCCACCAGATCGGGGCGCTCATCGGCAAGTCGTCCGTCAACTGTCAGCACGCGGGGAGAGCCGGAGTTGATGCGTATCTTCGGGTCGGGGTGAAAACCGAATTCCGCCACCTGCACGGCGCCGATCAGGTTCGCGGCGGCGATACCGGCAGTACCCTTGACGAAAATCGCATCGACCTCACCCCGCAACAGCGCGATGATCTCCTCACCGAACGATTGTCGCCGCTTCAGGCCGAAAAGGGATGGTCCCTCCTGTGTCGCCAGCACGGAATCCTTGATCACGATATCCTTCAGCTCGATATCCTCGACCCTCAGCCCCTCCAGCGAAAGCGCCGAAACGATGCCCTTCAATGCTGTCGCTCGCATGAAATCGACAATGCCATCAGGTCTGCGCGGCACACCGAAACGGCGGCCGACGAGATCGGCAAACGAGCGGATACCGTTTTCCGGAAGGGTGATGATCGCCTGGAACTCATCGGTCCAGGTAATGCCGATAAGACGCGTATCGCGCCCTTCCGAGCGGGCGCGGATAGGGGGCACATTACCGCCGTGGCGGAAGGACCATTCCAGCGTGTGGTTGAAATGGCTCTGCCGCACGGAGCGATCCGGTGAATCGATGATGGATTTCAGCGATATCCCTACATCCTCGAAGGTCTGCGCGAGATAACCGAGCTGCGCCGCAAGCCCCACGGGCGTGGGCACCGGGCAACGTGTGTACCAGATTTCAGAAAGTGTCGTGCTCATGGCTTTGGCCTCGATGAAAACGATGACACCAGAAAGAGATGCTGCGGTGCCCGTCGACGAAAGGGAGATGTCCCTGCCCGCCGCAAACGGTGGGCAGGGTCTGGCGAGACGATCAGGATGCCGCAATATGCGCGAAGGCCAGGCTGCCCGCGACGCCTTCTGCACCGATCGTGTGATCGGCAATGCGCTTGTTGAAGATGGTGATTTCAGGTGCCGCAACGATATCGATGGCAGGAACGTCATCGACGAGGATCTGCTGTATTTCCTTCCATTGCGCGACGCGCTTGTCCGGATCGATCTCAACAGCGGCAGCTTCCAGCAGCGCATCCACCTTGGGGTTGCTGTAGGCGGCGCCATTTGAGAAGGGCACACCCTTCTTGAAGTTCTTGGACCAGTAGAGCCGCTGCACACCGACTGTCGGGTCGAAGAGATTGCTCATGCCCTCATAGGCAAAGTCGAAATCACGATCCGTGTAGATGCGCTTCGTGTAGGTGGCGAAATCCTGCGTCCGCACCGTCACATCCACGCCGACCTTTGCCAGTGCCTGGCGAATGTAATCTGCGCCGCGCGGATAGGCTTCGGTGCTCGGCACATAGTCCAGATTGAGCTTGAAACGGATGCCATCCGCGCCGCGCTTGTATCCCGCCTCGTCCAGCAGCGCTTCGGCCGCCTTCAGATCGATCGGATAGGTCTTCAGATCCTCGACAAACCATTTCGTCAGCTTCGGATTGATCGGGCCGGTGATTGTCGCGCCATAGCCATAATTGACCGTGTTGAAAATGACTTTGCGGTCGATCACATGCGCGAAGGCACGGCGGACGCGTACGTCCTTGAACACATCCTTTTCGAGGTTGAACTCAACGCGGCTGATAGAATTGGTATATTGATAGCCATTGGTCTCGAAGCCGAGGCTCGGTAGTTCCTTCAGGCGGTCGAGATCGCTATAGGCGACCGGGGTGCTCGGAGCGAGATCGATCTCACCGGTTTCGATTGCGATGGCACGGGCCGACGCATCTGGAATGAAGCGAACGATAAGCTTGTCGAGATAGGGGCGCGGCGCATCCCAGTAATCGGCATTGCGCTCAAAAACGATATGGCTGCCGCGCACCCATTCCTTGAACTTGAACGGGCCGGTGCCGATGGGTGCGAGATTGACCGGATTTTCGGTCACTTTCGTACCCTCATAAAGATGTTTCGGCACGATGGGCGTTTCGGCGGCGGCAAGCGCCGTAATCAGATAGGGCGCAGGTTTGGAAAGAACCAGAACCGCCGTTAGCTCGTCCGGCGTCTCGACAGCAGTGAGGTTCAGGAATGTATTGCGACCGCGCGGATGCACTTCCTTGATGGTGTTGATGGAGAACGCCACATCGGCAGATGTGAAAGGCTTGCCGTCATGCCATTTTACACCGGGTCTCAGATTGAAGGTGTAACGCAGGCCATCGCCGCTGACATCCCATGATTTGGCCAGGAGCGGCTTGGGATTGAGGTCGAAATCATAGGTCAGCAGCCCTTCCGTGACCTTGGGCGATATGTAGACGGAATTATAGGCCGTGTGCGCGATCGTCGTCAGAACCGGCGGCTCCGATGAGATGAGCAAAGTGGCCGTTCCGCCGCTTGCCGGCTCTGCTGCGTTGAGCTTCAGCCCCGGCAACGACACCACGCCAAGCGCCACCGACGCCAGCAGAAATCCGCGGCGCGTCGTCTGGTTGAAAACAGTCATGCGATACCTCTCCTTAATTGAACCGGCGAAAAACCGGCAAAACTGAACGGCCGCGCTTGGGAAGAAGTTTGTTCCGCAGACGAGAGTGAGATTGGCATGAAGCACCAACCATTCTCATAAATAGGAATTATCTTTTCTTTATGGCGCATTTTTCCGTAAATTTCAGAAAATAATTCTATTACTCTTTGACAAATTCCATAAAATTAGTCAACTAATACCAACGCCTTTACGGGCCGATTTCATGTTTTCAAGCGAATGGACTGGAGCCGATGTCGAATTCGAAACGGATTTTATCGCAGGCAAGGCGGGTGGCCATTCAGGCCGTCCCGACGGTTCTCGGTATCGTCATCCTGAACTTCTTCCTGCTGCAGCTAGCGCCTGGTGATGCGGCTGACGTGCTGGCCGCGGAAGCGGGTTCGGCGACCGTCGAGACCATGGCCGAAATTCGCTCACGCTTCGGGCTCGACCTGCCGGTCGTCCATCAGCTCATGAACTATCTCGGCAATCTGGCCCAGTTCAGCCTCGGCTTTTCACCCCGCTACGGCATGCCGGTCGCCGATCTTATCGGCCAGCGATTGCCCGGCACGCTGGCGCTGATGGGAGCAGCACTTGGCATTGCGATTTTCGTCGGCGTTTTCCTCGGCTCCATCATGGCGCTCTTTTCCGGCAAGCTGCCGGACCGGATCATTTCGATTGGCTCGCTAATCTTTTATTCTGTGCCGGGCTTCTGGATCGGCCTGATGCTTATCCTCACCTTCTCGGTCAAGCTCGGCTGGCTTCCGTCTGGCGGCGACAGCACCATCGGCAGCAGCCTCACCGGCCTCGACGCTTTTCTGGACAGGCTGCGCTATATCGTTCTCCCCGCCCTTTCGCTGGCGCTTTATTTTCTGGCGATTTATGCCCGCCTCACGCGCGCGGCGATGCTGGAAGTCAAATCCCAAGACTATGTGCGCACGGCACGGGCAAAAGGCGTTTCACCCTTCCGGCTCACCACACGCCATATTCTGCGCAACGCGCTCATCCCGATCACCACCATGGCCGGCATGCATATTGGCGGCCTGCTGGGCGGTGCGGTCGTGGTCGAGACCGTCTTCAGCTGGCCAGGCCTTGGCCGTCTTGCTTTCGAGGCCGTCATGGCCCGCGATTTCAGCGTGCTACTCGGCATTCTGCTTCTCTCTTCCCTTGTCGTCATCATTGTCAATGCCGCCGTGGACCTGTTGCAGGCATGGCTCGACCCCCGCATCGGAGAAAGCCGATGAATTCCTCCCAGACATCAGCAGTTCTCGACGCGGCCGAACTCAGTGCCGAAGAGAGCAATCCCAAACCTAAAAAAACTGAAGAAAAGGTCTGGCCCTATATCCATGCGCCGGACGCGCTTTCAGCCCGCTCCGTCTCCGTGCCGCGGCGCGGCTTGCGGCGGGAACTGAAGATTTTCCTGACCAATCCCAACGCCATCGTTGGGCTGCTGTTTCTTGCCACCGTCCTCATCGCCGCTGTCACGGCCCCGCTGATCTATCCGGGCGATCCGCTGGAAATGGTTGCCCGCCCCTTCCTCTGGCCCGGCCAGAATCCAGCCTATCCGCTCGGCACCGATTCCATGGGTCGTGATGTGCTAGCAGGCATCGTGCATGGCGCACGCATCTCGCTCACCGTCGGTGTCGTCGCCACCCTGATCGGGCTGACGATCGGCATAACAATAGGTGCTTTCGCCGGTTATTTCGGTGGCGTCATCGACGATATTCTCGTGAAGATCATCGAAATCTTCCAGACATTGCCGAACTTCGTGCTGCTGGTGGTGCTCGTCGCCATTGCCCAGCCTTCGGTCACCACGGTAACCTCGGCAATCGGCATCATTACCTGGCCACTTGTTGCGCGCCTGACCCGCGCCGAATTCCGCGCCATCCGCGAGAAGGACTATGTGCTTGCCGCACGAAGCCTCGGTTATGGCCATGCGCGTATCGTGTTTCAGGAAATTCTGCCCAACGCCCTGCCGCCGATCATCGTCACCTCCTCCGTCATGGTGGCGGGTGCGATTCTCATGGAAGCAGCCCTTTCCTTCATGGGACTTGGCGACCCCAACCGTGTTTCCTGGGGTTCGATGATCGGGTCGGGACGCGATGTCATCCGCACCGCCTGGTATCTGACCGCCCTTCCCGGCCTCGCCATCGTCTTCACCGTCATTTCGCTGAACCTCATCAGCGACGGTCTCAACGATGCGCTCAACCCCCGTTTTTCGGAGGAACGCCGATGAGCAAACTTATCGAAGTCCACGATCTTTCCGTCAGCTTCGGCTCAGCCCAACCGGTCAAGGGCGTCAGCTTCGATGTGGAGTCCGGCGAAATGCTGGCAATCGTCGGCGAAAGCGGCTCGGGAAAATCGCTGACTGCGCTCGGCCTGATCGGCCTGTTGCCGTCGCATGCAAAAACCGGCGGGCGTGTTCTGCTCGAAGGCCGCGATCTCCTACCGCTTTCCGAGCGGCAGTGGCGCGGCATTCGCGGCCGCGATATCGGCATGATCTTTCAGGAACCGATGACGTCGCTGAACCCCGTCCTGACGGTGGGCGAACAGATCATCGAGGTGCTGCGCATCCATGAAAGGATCGACAGGCACCAGGCGCGCAAACGCGCCATCGAGCTTCTGGACCTCGTCAATATTCCCGACGCCCAGCGCCGCGTGGACGATTATCCACACCAGCTTTCCGGCGGCATGCGCCAGCGCGTCATGATCGCCATCGGCGTTGCCTGCAATCCCAAACTACTGATCGCCGACGAGGCGACGACCGCGCTCGACGTGACGATACAGGCGCAGATCCTGCAGCTGCTCGACAATCTGCGCCGCGATCTCAATATGGCCGTCATCCTCATCACCCACGATCTTGGCATTGTGGCGCAATGGGCCGATCGGGTCATGGTCATGTATGCCGGCCGCAAGGTGGAAGAAGGATTGCCTGAACCGGTTTTCTCCAATCCTTACCACCCCTATACGCGCGGCCTGCTGGCTGCCTCTCCGCGCGCCGAAGACGGCCAGCATTATCGCGACGGGCCACTCATCGAAATTCCGGGTTCAATCGTTTCCGCCACGGGGGAGCGCGGCTGCGCCTTCCGGCCACGCTGTCCGAGCGCCCGCGGTTTCTGCGGGCAGTTCGTACCGCCGCTGAGGCTCGTTTCGGAAGGCCGCTACGCCGCCTGCCCCTTCGTATCCCCCACATCCCAAGAGGTATCCGATGACGCTCTTGTCAGTGCATAGTCTTTCCACCCACTATTCGGGAGGACGCGGAACAGTCCGCGCCGTCGACGATGTGTCGCTCGACATCGAGGCGGGCGAGACCGTGGCGCTGGTGGGTGAATCAGGCTGCGGCAAATCCTCGCTCGGCAAGTCGCTCATGCGGCTGGTGGAGCCCACTTCCGGCAGGATCACCTTCAAGGGCGCCGATGTCACGGCGATGTCGTCGTCGCAGCTGCGCGGCATCCGCCGCCGCATCCAGATGATCTTTCAGGACCCATTCGCGTCGCTCAATCCACGCCAGACGGTGCGAACCATCCTTACCGGGCCGTTGAAGGTGCACGGCATTGGCGACAGGGCGCAACAGCGGGAGATCGTCGAGGCGATCGTCGCGCAGGTGGGTCTGCCGCCTGATGCACTCGACCGCTATCCGCACGAGTTTTCCGGCGGCCAGCGCCAGCGCATCGGCATTGCCCGGGCGCTCGTTCTCGAGTCGGAACTGGTCGTCTGCGACGAGCCTGTCTCGGCGCTCGATCTTTCCATCCAGGCACAGATCCTCAACCTTCTGGTGGAGATGAAGAAACGGCTTTCGTTGTCCTATCTCTTCGTATCCCACGACCTTTCGGTCGTACGCTATTTTTCCGATCGCGTTCTCGTCATGTATCTCGGCAAGATCGTGGAAAGCGCGCCGACCGCGGAGCTTTGGGCCTCGCCGAAACACCCCTATACCCGTGCGCTTCTCGCAGCCGTTCCCGATCCCGCGCGCCGCAAGCAGGCAGCGCCCATTTCCGGCGACCTGCCGAGCCCCCACAACCCGCCATCCGGCTGCCGGTTTCACACCCGCTGCCCGCTCGCCACCGATCTCTGTCGCGAAAAAGCGCCGGATTACACCCTTTTCGGCAAGAACCACGCCGTGGCTTGCCACCATGCCCAATAAACTGAAGGAGCAACCATAATGGTCGACTATCGCTATCTCGGACGCAGCGCGCTGAAAGTTTCACCGCTGAGCCTCGGCACGATGATGTTCGGAGGCCCGACGCCGGATGACGTGGCCTTCCGCATCATCGACAAGGCACGCGAGCAGGGCATCAACTTCATCGACACTGCCGATGTCTATCACGACGGCAAGTCGGAAGAAGTCGTTGGTCGCGGTATCAAGGCCAGTCGCGATCACTGGGTTCTGGCAACGAAATTCGTCAATTCCCACACCAAGGGTCCGAACCTTGGCGGCCATTCGCGCAAATGGGTGATCGAGACCGTCGAGAATTCGCTTCGCCGTCTCAACACCGACTACATCGATATCCTCTATTTCCACCGCGCCGTCTTCGACGCGCCGCTGGAAGAGCCGGTACGCGCCATTGCCGATCTCATCCGTGCGGGCAAGCTGCGCTATTTCGGCGTTTCCAACTTCCGGGGCTGGCGCATCGCCGAAATTTCGCATTTGGCCGATCAGCTCGGCATCGACCGGCCTATCGCCAGCCAGCCGCTCTACAACATCGTCAACCGCACGGCCGAAGCCGAGCAGCTGCCTGCGGCACATAATTACGGGCTGGGCGTCGTTTCCTATTCGCCGCTGGCACGTGGCGTGCTGACCGGCAAATATCAGCCGGGTGAGCAGCCGGGCGCAGATACCCGTGTCGGCCGTGGCGACAAGCGGGTTCTGGAAACCGAATGGCGCCCCGAGTCGGTCGAAATCGCCCAGAAGGTTGCGGCGCACGCCGCATCAAAGGGTGTTTCGGCAGCGGATTTTGCGCTCGCCTGGGTGCTGAACAACAAGTTCGTCACCGCCGCGATCACCGGCCCGCGCACTGAAGACCATTGGGACGGTTACGTCCGCGCCCTCGATGTGAAGATCGATGCGGAAGACGAGGCGCTGGTCGACAGCCTTGTGACGACAGGCCATCCCTCGACACCCGGCTTCAACGATCCGAGCCATCCCGTCGAAGGCCGCGTGCCGCGCAATATCGAACCGGCTCCCCGCCCGGTCGTCAAGCCGCGCGCGGTCGCCTGATCGTCCAGAAGAAAATGCCTGCGGCGCGACCGTGCCGCAGGTCATCACATCCGCTCAGGGAAATCCGCAATGTCCAATCCTAAAATACAGACCGCAACCACCGATAATTCCAGCGTGCCGAGCCGAGACGACATTCTGGCCCGCGCCAGGGACATTGCGGCTGTTGCCGCCAAGGATGCCGCTCGCCGTGAGCGTCAGCGGGAACTTCCCTTCGAAATCTTCGGCCTGATCAAAGAAGCCAGGATCGGCACGCTGCGCATCCCCGAGGCCAAAGGCGGGCCGGGAGGCTCGATTGCGGACTATATAGAAGTCCTGATGATCCTCGGGGAAGCCGACAGCAATATTCCGCACGCACTCCGCAGCCATTTCAATTTCACAGAAAACCTCGCTCTCACACCGATCGAGCTCGAGGATCGGCGGCACCTCGAAAATGTCCTCACCGGCAAGCTCTTTGCGGGCGCCAGCACGGAACAGGGCACCAAACGTCCCGGCGAAATCACCACGCGCCTCAGCGCCGATGGCGACCGTTATCGTCTGAACGGCCGCAAATGGTATGCGACCGGCACCGCCTTCGCAGATTTCGGCACCTTTAGCGCTGTCGGCGACGACGAACAGCCGATCGGCGTCCTCATTCCGCTTGATCGGCCCGGGATCACCATCCTCGACGACTGGGACAGCATGGGCCAGCGCATGACGGCAAGCGGCGGCGTTTTGCTTGAAAATGTCGAGGTGCTCCCGCATGAACTGACGACCCGCAAGCTCGGCAGCCAGATCGGGCGCCACAGCTCGGCCATGCGACAGTTGCATCTCGCTGCCTCTGCCGCCGGTGCCGTTCAGGGCGCACTCAACGACGGCATCGACTATGTTCTGCGCCAGGCGCGCACCACGCTCCACAGCAGCGCCGAAACCGCCAATCAGGACCCCTTTGTGCAGAAGATGCTCGGCGAGATCAGCGCCGGTGCCTTCGCCGTCAAGACGCTGATCCGCGAGGCGGCAAGAACGCTCGACAGGACCGCCGCCGCCTTTTCCAGCGGCGACGAAGAGGCGATAGAAGCGGCTTTGCTGGAAGGTTCTCTCGCCACCGCCCGTACCCAGATCATCGCATCGCAGCTTTCACTAACGGTCGCCACCAACCTTTACGAACTCGGCGGCGGATCGGCGACGTCCAGCGAGCGGAATTTCGACCGCCACTGGCGCAACATCCGCACGGTCTACAACCACAATCCGCTTGCCCACAAGGCGCGTGTCATCGGCGACTATTATCTCAACGGCACCACGACGCACCTCAGGGAAGGCCGGGTATTCTAGCGATGAAGGGAAAACGGCCATGAGAACGGAATTCATCCCTCCTTCGGTCGCAAGAGCGGCTTTCCGGTTGCCGACGCTTTCACGGCTGCCACCGCTGACAGCCCTGCGCGCATTTGTCGTGGCCGCGCGTCACGCCAGCTTCTCGCGGGCGGCGGAAGAACTGCATGTCTCGACTGCCGCAATCGGCCAGCAGGTCCGCATTCTGGAAACCCATCTCGGGCAAACACTCTTTAGCCGCCAGCGCGGCGAGCTGGTGCTGACCGAGGCCGGCAGCACGCTTTACCCCGGCCTTGCGGACGCTTTCGAGACGATGATCGGCAGCCTTTCCGATCTCATGGCCTCCGGCGGCCGGCGGCAGGTGAAGGTTCTGGCGGAAGGCTGTTTTGCGGCCCGATGGCTGGCGCCGCGGTTGGGAACCATCGTTCCAGCCCTTGGAGACGTAGATATCTCGATTGAATCTCTCGAGGGCGATACCATCGACCTCACGCATTTCGATGCCGATTGCGCGATCGTCGCCACCCACGGACAAATCCCCGGTTTCATTCACGAACCGCTTTTTGCCGACACCGTCAGTGCCGTCTGCACCCCGGATTTTGCCACCCGCTACCAGCTTGGTGGTGAACCCGAGCGGCTTCGGGATATCTCTTTTGCGATGTTGCGCGGCAACGGCACCGATGCTGCCTTCGAATGGGCAAACTGGCTGCGCGCCTGCCGCATTCCGCTTCGGCTTTCCGCAGCAGGACCGCGCTTTTCGCGTCAGACCGCGCTGATAGAGGCACTCTTGTCCAGCCACGGCATCGGCCTTGCGCGCCACTCGCTCATTTCTGAAGAGCTTCGAACCGGCCGTCTGATCGCGCCTTTCGGTGTGCCTCAGCCGACCGCCAGCCGGTATCATCTTCTGACCAGTCCTGACAGGCGGCGGCTGCCGGAAATCGCATCTCTACTCGCCTTGTTGCGCGAGGATACACGCTCACTCGAAGCCGCCGCCTGAACACGCCCGTCCCACATCAGGCGCGTTCCCTTTGCAACTCCCTGGTCGTATGGATGTTTTCTGGCCGGGGCAGGCCGTAATGATCACGCAGCGTGTCGCCCTCGTAGTCCTCGCGGAACAGCCCGCGCTGTTTGAGGATCGGCACGACCTCGTCGACGAAAATATCGAACCCGCCATTCAGCCATGGCGGCATGATGTTGAAGCCGTCGGCAGCACCTTCACGGAACCAGGTCTCTATCCAGTCTGCCACCTGTTCCGGCGTTCCCGAAATCACCTTGTGGCCGCGCCCGCCGGCAAGCCGGTGCAACAATTGCCGGATCGTCGGATTTTCCCGGTCGATGACATCGAGAACCAGCTGATGCCGGCTGCTATCCGCCTGCGCGCGCGTCGCTTCCACCGCCTCCTTCGGCAACGGCTGATCGAGATCGGCCGATGAGAGATCAATGCCGGTTATGCGCTGCAACTGCCCAAGCGAAAAGGCCGGCTGGATGAGATCGTTGAAACTCGCCTCTAGCTTTCGCGCCTCCTCTTCGGTGGAGGCGATGAAGGGGCTGATCCCCGGCAGGATTTTCACATGGGCGGGATTGCGCCCCGTGGCCGCCACGCGCCTCTTGATGTCGGAATAAAAAGACCGCGCACTCTCCAGAGTTTGATGCGCGGTAAAGATTGCCTCGGCATACCGGGCAGCAAAGCCACGGCCGTCCTCCGAAGAGCCGGCCTGCACATAGACCGGCCTGCCCTGCGGCGAGCGTGGCAGGTTAAGCGCGCCCCGCACCCGGTAGAACTCGCCCTCGTGACTGGCAGGATGGATGCGGTCGGTATCGGCGAAAAGACCGCTCTCCTTGTCGGCGACGATGGCATCGTCTTCCCAGCTGTCCCAGAGCTTCGTCACCACATCGACGAACTCAGTCGCCTGCCGGTAACGGTCGGCATGCGGCGGATGCTGCTGGAGATTGAAGTTTCCGGCCGCCGCATCGGCGGAGGTCGTCACGATGTTCCAGCCCACCCGGCCGCCGCTGATATGATCGACCGAGGCGAACAGCCGCGCGAGATTGTAAGGCTCGTAATAGGTGGTGGAGGCCGTCGCAATGAAGCCGATCTTTTCGGTGACGGCCGCCAAGGCCGCCAGCATGGTGATCGGTTCCAGCCGGTGCCGGGCGGCATAGCGGATATTGGCGTCCAGCGCCGGCGCATCGGCAAAGAAAATGGCATCCAGCTTTGCCGCCTCGGCCTTGCGAGCGATATCCTGGTAGAGCCTTATATCGGTGACGCGCAGTGGCTCCGACTCGGGGTGGCGCCAGGCTGCTTCATGGTGCCCACCCGGATAAATGAACGCATTGAGGACCAGCTTCTCGGATTTTCTGCTCATGGCGATGAACCCTTTTCAACTTTGACGCGGCTTTAAACGAGAGGTGAGGATGCGCTTACGCCTCCTTCGTCACCCACGCTTTGGCGAGATTGCCGCTGAGACCCTCCGCCCCTGTCGCGTAATCCTTGATGCGGACGCTGCCGACGACCGGCTGGATTGGCGAAACGAGATTGATGACGGGAAGATCCTTGGCGACGACGGCCTGAAACTCCTTGAAGAAGGCTGCGCGCTTTTCGATATCCGGCTCCACCGCGGCCGCTTCCAGCAGCCGGTCCACTTCCGGATTGGCGTAGTGGCTGGCATTCGAAAACGGCAGGCCGATCTTGAAGTTCTTGCTCCAGTAGACACGCTGCACGCCGGCCGTCGGATCGAAGGTATTGGAGAGGGATTCGACTGAAAGGTCCCAGGCGCGATCGGTATAAACGACCTTCACATAGGTGCCGAAATCGAATTTCTGGATATCCGCCTCGATGCCGATCTTGGAAAGCGCCTGCGCTATGAAATCCGAATAGGTCTGCGGGTTGAACGGGTTGGTGGTGACCCTGAGCTTGAAGCGCTTGCCGCCATCCTTGCGCGGAAAGCCCGCCTCATCCAGCAGCTTTTCCGCCAGCGCGACGTCGAATTTGGCAAAACCGATATCCGGATTGTGGAACTTCCCAAGGCCGGGGCTGATCGGCGTGGGCGATGGCACGGCGTAACCGTAAAGCACGGTATCGATCAGCGCCGGAACGTCGATCGCGTGGGCAATAGCCTGCCTCACCTTCAATTCCTTGAAATATTCGTTCTCAAGATTGATGACGAGCTGGTTCTGCTGGCCGGCATAGGCGTAGATGCGGTCATCCACCTTCAGCGTCGGGATGGATTTCAGTCGTTCCAGATCGGCAAGCGCCACCGGGTTCGGGCCAATGTCGCCCTCTCCGGTTTCCAGCGCCGCCGCGCGAGCGCCCGCATCGTTGATGAGGCGAATGATGACGCGGTCGAGATAAGGACCTGACGCATCCCAGTAGTCGGCATTCTTTTCCAGAAGAATATGGCTGCCCGGCACCCATTCCTTCAGGACGAAGGGACCGCTGCCGATGATCTGGGCGGGTTTTGGATTGTCGGTCGGCTTGAAGGTCTCGAAGATGTGCTTTGGCACAATAGGCGATTCCGACGAGGCGAGCGCGGTTATCAATCCCGGCGCCGGCTTGGAAAGCTTCACCTTCGCGACCAGCGGATCGGAAGTATCGACGCTTTCAACATGCGAGAAAGTCGCCCGGCCGCGCGGATGGGCTTCCTTCAGCCGCAGGATCGAGAACTCCACATCTGCCGATGTCACCGGCTTGCCGTCATGGAACTTCGCATTCGGCTGCAGATGAAAGACATATTCCAGCCCGTCGGCGGAAACGCTCCATTCTTTGGCAAGGCTCGGCTTGGGCGAAAGTTCGTAATCGTACGTCAAAAGCCCGTCATAAATCTTCGAGCCGATGAACTGCGGACCGCCCGCACTGGTATTGATTGCCACGAGCTGCGTCGGCTCGGGAAAATAGACGATCTTGAGCGTACCGCCCGAAACCGGCTCTTCAGCAGCAGCGAAAGAACCGCCGGGAAGCGCCACGAAAGCGCCGGCGGCGAGTGCAATTTTATGAAACTGGCGTCTGGAAAAGGTCATGTCTGTCTCCGATAAAAATCCGATGTGCGGGGTGCGGCATCTCAGTGCAGTTGCGGGAACCCGTGACGCTCGGCGAGGATTTGCAAAATGCGTTTCGTGTCCTGAATGAAGTGCGTGTCGCCTTTAGTCGTCGCATCGGCTGGTGCATCGCCGGTAAAGACGAAAAGCGGCAACGACTGGTTTTCCTCACCCACGACGGCGATGACCGCTTCGCGCGGACGCTGAAAACCGACCCGGTGGATATCGATCCCGGCGGCAAGGTCCGGAAAGGCGGCAAGCAGGCCTTCGATCTGGTTACAATGCGGGCAGACGAACCGGACACCGGGGTGCTTGGGGTCTTCAAAACCGGGGGCGATCAAAAAAAGCGTATCCTTGGCCATGGCATCCATCGTGTGTGGGTGAGATTTCATGGACACAGTGCAGGCAGAGAAATCAGAGGTCCAGAAAGCTATTCTTCCCGCAAAACGAAGAATTCCTTCGCCCTAAATTATTGAAGAAATTGATTTTTTTAGAGTTCCGATAATTGGCATCACCGTTCCTGCCGGCCTGTTCCAAAGGCAACGTTTTTCCCGAAAACGCCGTTATCCCGCGATAGTGAAAAAAGGCCGGAGGGCCGTTTTCAGCAATAAAAAACCCGGCAGAATTGCCGGGTTTTTTATTGCCATATGCAAAACGCTCACTCGTTCTTCCAGGCCGTCGACAGATCGCCATAGGCAATGTCGATGGTGGTGACGAGAGACTGCAGGCTGGTGTTGCGCAGAATGACGGTCGGCAGGGCGACGATAGAGAAATTCGGCAATTCGTCACCGGTGATTTTCTGGATATCGTGGAACTGCCCCGCCCGTTTCGTTTCATCCACTTCAATCGCAGCGGCGCGGAAAAGATCATCCACCCTGGGATTGTTGTAGTGGGCGGCATTGACGTATGGCGCGGGTTTCTTGATGCCATCGGACCAGTAGAGCCGCTGCACGCCCGCTGTCGGATCAAACAACCGGCTGATGCCGTTCACTGTCAGGTCAAAACCGCGCTCCGTATAGACGCGCTTGATGAAGGTGGCGAGATCGCCTTCGACGATATCCACCTTCACGCCGAGCTTGCCGAAGGACGAGCGTAGATATTCGGAGGTTTTGCGGAAAACGTCGGAGGGCAGGAAGGCCAGCCGCAGCGAAAAACGCGTGCCATCCGCACCCCTCGGATACCCCGCCTTGTCCAGCAGCTCGTTCGCTTTGGCCAGATCGAAGGGATAGGTAAAGGGCTTCTCGTCATTATAGGCGGTGAATACCGCTGGAATGTTCGAACCGGCGGGTTTCGCCGTGCCGAAAAAGATCGCGTCGTTGATGAAATTGCGGTCGATTGCATGTGCCAGCGCGTGCCGCACCTCCTTTTTCGCGAGGATCGGGTTCTCCAGATTGAACTCGAATACGGCGGCGTTATTGAGATAGGAGTCGGTATAGACCTCCACCGAAAGCTTGGGATTTTGCCGCAAACGCTCCAGATCGCTGTAGGAGACATCGGCGGTATAATCCGCCTCGCCCGTTTCCACCGAGATGGTGGTGGAGGCCGCGTCAGCGACGAACCGCGCCACGAAGCCATCGAGATAGGGAAGATCGGCCTGCCAGTAGTTCGGGTTCTTCCTGAGCTTCACATAGCTGCCGCGTTTCCATTCCTCAAACACAAAGGGGCCAGTGCCAACGGGCGCGTTGCCGTTCGGGCTCTCATTGTAGTTTTCCGAAGCATAGGCATGGGCCGGCAAAATGGGCGTTTCGCCACCGGTCAGCGCCCTCAGAAGATAAGGCGCAGGTTTGGAAAGCACCACTACCGCCGTCAGCGGATCGGGCGTTTCGATATCGGCAACATTGGCGAAAGTGATACGGCCGCGTGGGCCCACCTTCTTGAAGGCAAGCAGGGAAAATTTCACATCCTGTGCGGTGAAATCCTTGCCATCATGCCATTTGACGCCCTTGCGCAGCTTGAAGGTGTAGCGCAGCCCGTCGGCGGAGGTTTCCCAGCTTTCGGCGAGAACCGGATGCGGCTTGAACTCGCTGTCGAAGCGCACCAACCCTTCCAGAATCTTGGTGGAAATCGCGCGCGTGCGCGTATTGGAATCGGAAAGCGGCACAAGCGTCGTCGGCTCACCGAGACCCGCAAGGGTGACAATACCGCCCTTTTTCGGCGTCTCCGCCGCCAGCACCGGCACGGATGGCAGCAGCATGGCCACACCTAGCGCAGCACTCAAAAGCAATGTCTTACGTCTTGTAATATCCATGAATGTTTCCTCTTGCAGGCTTGTTTTCAAATTTCAGGCAGGCTTCAGCCGGGTTTCGACCAGTCGGGCAAACAAGGTGGCGCCGACCGGCAGGATGGCATCGTCGACAATGAAACCGGGATTATGGGCCGGCACGGTGCCGGAATGACCGAGGGTGAAAAACGCACCGGGCGCATGTTTCAGGAGGTCGGCGAAATCCTCGCTGCCCATGAAGCGGCTGGGCTCAGTGGAAACGCGCTCGTCTCCGAGAACTTCGCGCGCCACCCCGGCCACAATCTCC
This sequence comes from Agrobacterium sp. 10MFCol1.1, assembly GCF_000381165.1. Classification (NCBI taxonomy): domain Bacteria; kingdom Pseudomonadati; phylum Pseudomonadota; class Alphaproteobacteria; order Hyphomicrobiales; family Rhizobiaceae; genus Agrobacterium; species Agrobacterium sp. 10MFCol1.1. The sequence goes on from NZ_KB906073.1 coordinate 331,735, forward strand.
ACCGACGCGTCGTCATTGGTCAGAACCGAGAATATGTCGCGAATATCCACCTCGGCGGTGAGCCCATAAGCGGCGGCAATGTGATCGGAAATCGTGCGGATTCGGCCCCTTATGGTCTCGCGCACGCTGTCGGAGAAGGCCCGCACCGTGCCTGCAATCGAGGCCGTTTCGGGGATGACGTTATAGGCAGATCCCGCCTCGATGCGGGTGATCGACAAGACGGCCGGATCGGTCGGCGGCACATTGCGGCTGACGATGGTCTGCAAGGCCTGGATGAGTTCACCCGTCGCTGGCACCGGATCACGCGAGACATCCGGGTGAGCCGCATGCGCGCCCCTGCCCTTCAGCCGGATATCGAAGAAATCGGCGCCTGCCAGAATGGTACCGGGCGAAACCTTCAGATGGTTGGGTGCTGCATGGGAGGAATTGTGCAACCCGTAAATTTCATCGACGGGGAAATCCTTGAACAACCCATCGGCGATCATGGCGCGTGCGCCACCCAGTCCTTCCTCGGCGGGCTGGAAAATGAAAATCACCGTGCCGGCAAAATCACGGGTTTCCGCCAGATAACGGGCGGTGCCAAGCAATATGGTGGTGTGCACATCATGCCCGCAGCCGTGGAACTTGCCGGGATAGACCGATGCATAAGGCAGCCCTGTTTCTTCCGGCATCGGCAGGGCATCCATATCCGCCCTCAACCCGATTGAACGGTTGCCAGCATGACGGCCACGCAGCACGCCGACCACGCCGGTCTTGCCATAACCGCGATGCACCTCGATGCCCCAGGAGGTGAGCTTCTCGGCGACGATGCCGGAGGTGCGCACCTCTTCGAAACCGATTTCCGGATGCTGGTGCAGATCGTGGCGGATGGAGACGAGTTCGGGAACATAGGTCCCGATCCGGTCTATGACTTTCGGCGCGGGCGTTTTGACGGGATCGACGGCAATATTCACGGTATCTCCTCAGGGCAAAAAAGATCGTTCTCGCAATCTCTGTGATTGCGAAGTGCTAAGCTTCAGAACTGGAAATCTGAGGCGGGAGAGGCGTCAGAGCCTCAGGCCAGCCTCCTTCATCAAGGGCAGAATGCGCTCAGCGAAATATTCGAGATCTTCGCGGAAATCGTAGAAATTTAGCTGCACGCCATCGATGCCGGCCTTTTTCAAGCCGACAAGCTGCTCGACCACCTGCTCCGGCGAGCCGATGATTTCGATATTGCCGCCGAGATTGCGCCCCTGCTTGTGGCGTGCATCGCCGCGACCCCGCCAGGCATGGGCGTCACTGTCGTAATTGTTGGTCGCAAAGGCACGGGTGCCGGGCTGCGGTTTTCCCGCCTCGATGGCGTCGGCATAGGCGATCGCTTGCCTCTCCGTATCGCGGCTGACGATGATCGGATTGATGAGCGTCTTCACCTGACGGCCATAGGCCTTGGCGCGGTTCTTGATGGTGGCGATATGATCGGGAAGCGTTTCCAGCGCACTGTCGATATGCGCGCCGCCGGGCGAGGTAACGAAAACCAGATCGGAATGGCGGGCGGCGAAATCGATACCGGCTGGCGAGCCGGTCGCCGTCACCAGCGGCGGGCGGCCAAAGGCGGGCTTCGGCGTTATCCAGCCGTTGTTGATGGCCCAGGGGTTAAGCTTGCCCTCATAGGAGAAGTTTTCGGTTTCTCCCCACAGGCGGTGAAGCACATCGAACAACTCGCCCGCCATATCGTAGCGCTTGTCATGGTCGATCCGCCGCCAGCCGAACATTTCATGCTCGATGGCGCGATGGCCGGTGACGATGTTGATGCCCCATCGTCCCCTGGCGATATGATCCAGCGTTGCGCCATATTTGGCGAGATGAAGTGGATGCAGGGGACCGTAAAGCACATGAATAGTGGAGATCAGAAGAATGCTCTTGGTGACCGCCGCCATGGCGCCCAGCGCAATGAAACTGTCGAGCGAGGATTCTCCGTCATAACCGCCCTTGGGCAGCCATTGCGTGCGGCTGAAGGCGATTTCGAAACCAAGCTCCTCCGCGCGCTTCACCAGCTCCGCATTGTAGTCGAAGGTCCAGCTATTGCTGGTTGGCAGGCTGGAGAAGTTGATGTCCTGCAGATTGAGGAACAGCCCCAGCATCAGTGGCTGCTTCACCGCGCGGCTGAGCGGGCTGTCTTCGAAATCAGTGGGGCTTTTCAGTTCGGGACCTTCAGGCAGTGAAACAGTCAGCGCCATGTCTTTTCTCCCTCGGAATGATTACTCTGCGGGGTGGTCGCTGCCAGCCGGGCGCGCAAATAGGCCTCCACGCTGCGGGGCTGCCGACCGGTAATCCGCTCGATGTTGTCGTTGACGGGGGCCGCGAGGCCCTCGCGGATGAGTTGGCCAAATTCACCAATCGCCGTCTGTTCGAACGCTCCGATATGCGGCGGAAAAACGGAAGCGGAATGATGCGATATCCCCACGGGGCGATGCAGGATACGGGCCGCGATGCGGGCGATTTCCAGTGCCGTCAAGGCTTCACCGCCGGTTAGCACCAAGGCGCCGGAAACAGACGTGCTCGCAGTCAAGGCGTGAACCGCCACATCGGCTATATCGTCGGCATCAATGAAGGAAACGGCCGCATCGCCGAAACGGGCGGGCACATCCTCCCCCTGGCGTAGTGCTGCGACGATGGGTTCCAGCGCCACCTGCATCCAGGCATTCGGCCGCAGCACCGTATGCGCAATGCCGCTCCCGGCCAGATGTTTTTCGACCTTGGCGTGGGCGGCACCCGAGATCGAGCGTGCGGCATTGGCGATGGTCCAGTCGGAGCCGGATATTTTCACGATCCGCGATACGCTGGCGGAGAGAGCGGCATCGATGACCGCTTTCTGGTCCGCCGCCAGCGTTTCACCGATTGGGGAAAGCAGGAACACCGTGTCTGTTGCGCGTGAGGCCTCTTTCAGGCTGGCCGGATCGGAGAAATTACCCTCCGAAATATCCACCCTGTCGCCCCAAAGCTTGAGCGCGTCCTCACCCCGGCGGGTCAGCACCCTAACCTTCGCCTCTTTCTGCAAAAGGCGGCTGACGACGCGTTGGCCGAGCTTGCCGGTTGCACCCGTTACAAGAATGGTTGCTGTCATGACGCCCTCACTTCACCGCAGCCTGTTGCAGTAAAGAAAGGGCGCGCGGATCTGCCCAGTCGTTCACATCGAAATCGTCAGGGATGAATTTCCATTCCGGCAGGAAATCCTTGAAGTGGCTGAGCGCATCCAGCTCCGCCGGATCGAGATCGAGCCTCAGGTTACGGTACACATCCGCCCCGTTGGCGGCGATAACCGCTTCCTCACTGACACCGATCTCGCGGGCGATGAAACGCACCGCTTCCGCCGGATTGGCGTTCGCCCAGCCGGCAACCCGCTGTACCGTGGCCACGAGGTCGGCGACGAGATCGGGCCTTTCATCGGCAAAGGTGGCATCTACAGTCAAAGGACGTGGCGTGCCGTTATTGATGCGGATTTTCGGATCGGGGTGAAACCCGGTCGACACGACGACGTGCGCGCCAATGAGATTGGCGACGGTTACGCCCTCCGCCCCTTTGACAAACAACGCATCGATCTTTCCGCGATGCAATGCCGCGATCTCCTCCCCATAGGGCAGCCGTCGGCGCAGGCCATGGAACCTGTCGTCAGCCGGTCCGAGCAGCACCGGCTCGGTTGCGGTGAGATCGACCAGCTCGACCTCCGCCACGGAAAGGCCGGAAACGGTCAGTGCCGACACGATGCCCTTGAGCGATGTGGCGTGCTGGAAGTCGATGGTTTCGTTCGGTCGTTTCGGCAGCCCGATGCGCCGGCCCTTCAGCTCGCCGCCCTTTGTTATACCACTGGCTGGCAGCGCTATGACCGCCTGAAACTCGTCGGTCCTGGTCAAACCGACAAGACGCGTCTGGCGTCCGCCGGATTTTGCCCAGATAGGCGGAATATTACCGCCCTGACGGAAGGACCAGTCCAGACGGTGATCGAAATGGCTCTGGCGAATGGCCGGATCCGCCGCATCGCGAATGGAGGACACAGTAATACCGTGGCCGGCGAAACTCTCCTCGATCCAGCCAAGCTGCACCGCGATGGAAAGCGGCGTCGGCGCCGGGCAGCGCGTGTACCAGACGGTTTCAGGGTGGGTTATCTGGCGAAGGGCCGCATCAGCCATGGCGTTCGTCCTCTCAATTGCGATCTCTACGACACGCTACACGCCATAAAATATTTTCTATAGATAAAGTGTACTATTTGAGAGGCCATTGAGGAAATTCGTTTCCGTATCAGCATGGCTTCGTGCTTGCGGTAAAATATCCTTTCGGAAACGGCGTCATTCTCGCGCGATACTTCGGCGGAGAGCGGCACTCGATGTGAGCCTCTCCTTGGGAGCGCCGGCCATGGCTGGGAAGTTTTTCTTCTCCTGACAGCAAGGATTTTTAACTCGCGACCGGAACCCCGGCTGTTACGCTTCCCCGCAATTGTGTCGGACCCGCAAGCCGGCAATCCAACAGACCTGAAAGAAAAAGTGGCAGCATGAGCACGAACAAACGCCGGCTCAATCTCAATGTCGGCATCAATACCACCGGATACCTCGCCAATGCCTGGAAATACAGGAGCGGAGACCGGCACGACATCAACGATATCGGCTATTACCGGCGACTGACGGAACTGGCTCACAAAGGCCGGTTCGACGCCGTTTTCCTTTCGGATCACCCGGCATTGCTGACCGACCCGACAAGCCGACCGTTTCACACCATCGATCCGCTCATCCTTTCCGCATCGCTTGCCGCACAGGTGCCGGACATCGGGTTCGTGGCGACAGTGTCCTCCACCTATAACTCGCCCTATAATTTTGCGAGACGAACGCAATCCATCGATATCATCACGGGCGGCCGGTTGATCGTCAACATCGTCTCCTCCTTCAATCCGAACGTCGCCGCCAATTTCGGCAACGACCCGCTGCCGCCACGCAATGAGCGATATGCCAAGGCCACCGAATTTCTCGATGTCGCGAAAAAGCTCTGGTCGAGCTGGGATCCGCGCCGCGAAGGCGAGATATCGGAAGACCGCTTCTGGGATGCGGCGACGGCCGAGACCATCGATCACGAGGGGCAATATTTCCATGTCAAAGGCCCGCTCAACGTCCCTCGTGGACCGCAGGGGCACCCCGTCATCGCTCAGGCGGGCGCTTCCGAGGGCGGCATCGATCTGGCGGCACGTCACGGCGAGATTATCTATTGCAACATATTGTCCCGTCCCGCCGGCCAGGCCTTTGGCAAAAAGGTCCGTGACCGCGCCGTTTCTTTCGGCCGCGATCCCTCCGGCATCCGCATCGTTCCCGGCCTCGTCGTCATTCTCGGCGAGACGCGCGAGGAAGCGCTACGCAAACACGAACTCTACAGCGGAACCGGCTCGGAAGACGGTCTTCTGGCACGCTTCGCCAAGGAAAACGGTATCGATCCCCGCGATTTCGATCCCGACGCGAAACTGGATGGCGAGCGCTTCATTCCCGACCAGAACCGGCAATGGGCTGTCGGCATGGGGCTTGGCCTTTCCGAACTGCTGACCCATGAAAAGCTCACCGCCCGCGAGGCCGTGCGGCGCTCGGAGGGGCATCACCGGCTACTGCTTGGCACAGCGGAAGAGGTGGCGGACGGTATCATCGATCTCTGGCAGGACGGAACGGTTGACGGCTACACATTGCAGCCGCCCCGTGCCCCTGACGATATCGCCGAATTCGTCGAACAAGTCGTGCCGGTGCTGCAAGACCGCGGCGTTTATCCGCGTGAATACGAAGGCACGACCATACGCGAGAGATACGGCCTGCCTCAACCGGACTGACGCTGTTCGCCTCGTTCGCCATTCCCACGCTCGGCGCAGGAATGGCGGCGTTGTGAACGCGCTATTGAGCTGTCGCCACTTTCAAAATCGGTCGTCCGCCGGAAAGCTGCGGCACGACGGACGCGAAATCGGTCACGATCTGGCGATAGTCTTCCGGCTGGAATTCATAGGGCAGTTCCAGACGGAATTCCGAGACATGCGGCAAAACGGGATCGCGCGACAGCTTCTCCAGAATTTCATCCGTCGTCCCGACAATATCAGGCAGAAAAAGCGTGCGGCGCGCACCATGCGGCGTATGCGTGCGCTTGTCGCGCTCGGCCGCAAACTCCGCATAACGGCGGCGTGTCGCCGGGCTGGCACTGTCCGTCGGCAAAATCACGCGGCCAAGGGCGACGCGCGGCTGGCGCTCATGCGCCCACTCCTGCCGGAACCGAGCAACGAGGGCCGCCTGCGCCGTCAGAAAATCATCGGTATTTTCACCGCTGACGATATTGCCGGTCAGCAGATTGAATCCCGCCTTCCCCGCCCAGCGAGCGGAATTCTGCGATCCGCCGCCATACCACAGCCGGTCGGTCAACCCCTTGGCGAAGGGCCGAAGGCGAGGTACCTGCGCGCCCGCTGCATTGCCCGCCTCCGTTTCGCTGGACAGCGGTTCTGATCTCAAGGCCCTGGCGAGCTTCTCGGCACGGGCATGGCTGTAATCCGCATCGGGCGCCGTATCGACATAATCCGAAATCAGATGGGCGAAGGGCGGCGCGCCGACAGAGACGCCGACATTCAACCGTCCGTGTGACAGCACATCCACGGTGGCGAGATCTTCCGCCAGCCTGAAAGGGTTTTCATAACCCAGTTGAATGACGGCGGTGCCGAGGCCAATCCGCTTGGTGCGCTGCGACGCCGCCGCGAGAAAGGTGGCGGCCGAGGACACGCCGCGTTCCAGATGGCGCTGGCGGACCCAGGCGCTATCATAACCCAGCGCCTCGCCGGCTTCGAAAAGCTGCAGAGTTTCCTCCAGCCCCTGCGCAGGATCATCATCGTGATAGTTGCCGGGAACCAGAAAAGCAAAATGCGAGATATGGGAAATAGGCATGGTGTACATCCGGGAATGTTTGTTGAGGCATGATGAAGCTCAGACAGCGCAGGTGCGGCCATCATCCTGTACCGCGCATACCCAAGCAGAATGCACGATGACCGGCATCGCTGGCGCGGCATGGTCTTTTATAGTCCCGGCGATTTTTGAAAGATCGTTGCGCGATTCAGTAGTCTACTAAAATTATAGATTAATCCTCAAGGAGCGGTCGCTTTGTCCCCTCTCCATCCTTTTAAATACGCCGACGTATCGAGCGCCGCGCGAATGCCCTTGATTTTCCTCCCCAACATGTAATACAGATTATCATACATGTTGACAAATAATGCATACATGTATGGCATTGCAGCCACCACGAACGCTGCGATACCTGCATGAGGGAGGAATTATGATCATCACCGACGTCGAGGTCCGTGTTTTCCGCACGACGACCCGTCGGCACTCGGACAGTGCCGGTCACGCACATCCGGGTCCGGCGCATCAGGTGGAACAGGCCATGCTGACCATCCGCACGGAAGACGGGCAAGAAGGCCATTCCTTCACAGCGCCGGAAATCGTTCGCCCGCATGTCATCGAAAAATTCGTCAAGAAGGTGCTGATCGGCGAGGATTATCGCGACCGGGAACGCCTTTGGCAGGACCTTGCTCACTGGCAACGCGGCTCGGCGGCGCAGTTGACTGACCGCACGCTGGCGGTGGTGGACTGCGCGCTCTGGGACCTTGCCGGCCGCAGCCTCGGACAACCTGTATACAAGTTGATCGGCGGTTATCGCGACAAGGTGCTCGCCTATGGCTCGATCATGTGCGGGGACGAGCTGGAAGGCGGCCTAGCAACGCCTGAAGACTACGGCCGGTTTGCCGAAACGCTGGTGAAGCGCGGTTACAAGGGCATCAAGCTTCACACCTGGATGCCGCCCGTCAGCTGGGCGCCGGATGTGAAGATGGACCTCAAGGCCTGCGCGGCCGTGCGCGAAGCGGTCGGGCCCGATATCCGCCTGATGATCGACGCCTTCCACTGGTATTCCCGCACCGATGCGCTGGCATTGGGACGTGGCCTTGAAAAGCTCGGCTTCGACTGGATCGAAGAGCCGATGGATGAGCAGTCGCTCTCCTCCTACAAGTGGCTCGCCGACAATCTCGATATTCCCGTCGTCGGCCCGGAAAGTGCAGCTGGCAAGCACTGGCACCGCGCAGAATGGATCAAGGCCGGCGCCTGCGATATTCTTCGCACCGGCGTCAACGATGTAGGCGGCATCACGCCGGCGCTCAAGACCATGCATCTGGCCGAAGCCTTCGGTATGGAATGCGAGGTGCATGGCAATACGGCCATGAACCTGCATGTGGTCGCCGCCACCAAGAATTGCCGCTGGTACGAGCGTGGCCTCCTGCATCCCTTCCTCGAATATGATGACGGCCACGACTATCTGAAGTCTTTGTCCGACCCGATGGACCGCGATGGGTTCGTTCACGTTCCCGACCGGCCGGGCCTTGGCGAGGATATCGATTTCGATTTCATCGACAACAACCGGGTGAGATAAGGCTATGAAAACCGTGCTCGCCTTTGGAGACAGCCTCACCTGGGGCGCAGACCCGGCAACGGGTCTCCGCCACCGGCCTGAGCATCGCTGGCCGGAGGTGCTGGAGGCCGAGCTTTCCGGAATGGCGAAGGTTCATGCCGAAGGACTTGGCGGGCGCACCACCTGTTATGACGACCATGCCGGCCCGGCCTGCCGCAATGGCGCGCGAGCGCTTGAAGTCGCGCTTTCGTGCCACATGCCGCTTGATCTCGTCATCGTCATGCTCGGCACCAACGACATCAAGCCGGTGCATGGCGGTCGCGCGGAAGCCGCCGTTTCGGGCATGCGGCGGCTGGCGCAAATCGTCGAGACCTTCATCTACAAGCCGCGAGATGCAGTGCCTAAGCTTCTGATCGTCGCGCCGCCGCCCTGCGTCGCCGGCCCGGGTGGAGAGCCCGCAGGCGGTCGCGATATCGGACAATCACTACGGCTTGCGCCGCTCTATCACAAACTCGCCGCCGAACTTGGGCATCACTTCTTTGATGCCGGATCGGTCGCCAGCGCCTCGCCAGTGGATGGCGTGCATCTGGAAGCGCCGGCAACGGCTGCAATCGGCCGGGCGCTCGCCGCTCCGGTCAGAGACATTCTTGGCTGATCACACGAAGCCTGTGGAGGAACAGGCGCGCGGATCGAAACGTGGAAGGCCGTATGAACCGGCCGTATGGGAGGAAAAATGAGACATTTTCTTGCAACCGCAGCCCTCGGTGCACTGCTGATCGGCGCCGTGCCGTTCAGCGTCTTTGCCGAAACGCCGAAGGACCAGCTCATCGTCGCCACGACCATGAGCAATATCCTGACCCTTGATCCAGCCGCCATTACCGGCCGCGAGACGGTGCAGGTTCTGAACAATATCTACGACACGCTGGTCGTGCTTTCGCCCAAAGATCGCAGCGTCCAGCCCCGCCTTGCCGAACGTTGGGAAATCGGCGAGGACCGGAAATCGATCCGCTTCCACCTGCGGGCCGACGCCAAGTTCGCGTCGGGCAACGCCGTGACGGCAAAGGACGTGGCTTGGAGCCTGAAACGTCTGCTCGCCCGCAATCTGGCGCAATCGTCTTTCCTCAAAACGCGCGGTTTCAAGCTGGAGGATGCCGACAAGCTTTTCGTCGCCGAAAACGACCAGACCTTCGTGCTTAATATTCCGAAGCCTGATGATCCCAACCTGCTGCTGATGATCCTTGCACAGAATGGGCCCGGCTCGATCATCGACAGCCAGACGGCGCTTGCCAACGAAAAGGACGGCGATCTCGGTGGCGCGTGGCTGACGCTCAATGCGGCGGGCTCCGGCCCGTTCAAGCTGACCCAGTGGAAATCCAACGAATATATCATTCTCACCCGCAACGACGATTACTGGGGTGAAAAGGCCAAGATGAAGCGCGTCCTGATGCGCCATCTGCCGGAATCGCAATCGCAGCGGCTGATGCTGGAAAAGGGCGATATCGATGTCGCCTACTCCCTGCAGGCGCCGGACCTGAAGTCGCTCGAAGCCGACAAGACCATCGCCATCGAATCCACACCCGGCTCCGGTTTTTATTACCTCAGCGTTTCGATGAAAGACGAGCGCTTTGCGAACAAGAAAGTGCGCGAAGCCCTGCGTTACCTGATCGACTACGACGGCCTCGACAAGGCGGTCATGCCCTATTACGGCAAGCTGCATCAGCGCTCTCTCAGCACCGGTGTGATGGGCGCGCTGCCGGATCAGGGCTACAAGCTCGATATCGCAAAAGCCAAGGCGCTTCTGGCTGAAGCCGGTTATCCAAACGGTTTCAAGACGACGTTGCGCGTGCTCTCGGAAGACCCCTTCATGAAAGCGGCAACGGCAATCCAGAACACGCTGGCCCAGGCCGGCATCCAGGCAGAGTTGATCAGCGGTTCAGGCGACCAGATTTACGGCGCCATGCGCGAGCGCAACTTCGAACTGCTTCTCGGCCGCGGCGGCGGCGGTCAGCAGCCGCATCCGGACAACAACCTGCGCTCCATCGCCTATAATCCGAACAATGCGGACGACGCCAAGCTCACCAACTATCAGAGCTGGCGCACGAGCTTCTTCGATGAAAAGCTGAACAAGATGATCGAGGAAGCCCTTGTCGAGCGCGACGTGGCGAAACAGACGAAGCTCTACGAGGACCTTCAGGCCTATATGGACGAGATCGTCATGTCCATTCAGCCATTCTCCGAAGTCGTCGACACCGCCGCTTTCCGCAGCGACATCAAGGGTATGATCGTCAGCCCATGGCTCTCGCGCTTTGAAGAGGTGAGCAAGGAGCGGTGATCGGCTGCCATATCTGCGAGTAGGAGAAGGCGCGGCTAACCCCGCGCCTTTTTGCTGTAATGAAGCTCCATTCACCCAATGTGTTAGGCGAAGCCTCCGCACTCCGTAACGCCGGACGAGATCCGGGGTCTTGTGTGAGCAGCCTAAGCGCAGTTGGCGGCCCGCCATCCCGCCGTAGCCATCCAAAAAAATTGCCCGGCACTGAAGGCCGGGCAAGGAAGGAGGATTTTATTATTCGTGATGCCCCGGAGGAGGACGATCACGCTTTGGGAGGTGTCATGCGCCTTCATATTCCAGCGAGGCGCCGATCAGTTCGCGCGCATAGGGATGTGTCGCACCATTGCCGGCGATGGCCTCACGCGGCAGGATTTCGGTGATTTCGCCGCGCAGCATCACGGCGAAGCGGTCGCACATGTGGTCGACCACGGCGAGATCGTGCGTCACCATGATATAGGTGAAGCCGCGCTCTTCGCGCAGGCGCTGCAACAGGTTGAGGATTTCGGCCTGCACCGAAACATCGAGCGCCGAGGTCGGCTCGTCGAGCAGAAGCAGCGACGGTTCAAGTATCAGCGCACGCGCAATCGCCACGCGCTGACGCTGGCCGCCGGAAAGCTGATGCGGGAAGCGGTCCAGGAACGACACGGGCAGACCGACATCCGTAATTACCTTGCGCATGCGCTCTTCACGATCGCCCAGTTTATGGATGGCAAGCGATTCTCCGAGAACGGTGCGCACCGACTGGCGCGGATGCAGCGAACCATAGGGATCCTGAAACACCATCTGCAACGTGCGGCATCGCTCGATCAGCGGCATGTCGCGAACCGACTTTCCATTGATGAGGATTTCGCCGCTCCAGAAATCATTCAGCATCGACACGCAGCGCAACACTGTTGATTTGCCCGAACCGCTCTCACCGACCAGACCGAAACACTCGCCCGGCTCGACGCGAAAGGACACCGAAGGCAGCACTTTCAGCGCCGTGTGGCCGCTGCCGAAGGTGATGGAGAGATCGCGGGTTTCAACGGAAACTGCCATTATACTTTCTCCTCCAGCCATTCGGGGCGGCGATCCAGCACCGCAAGTGGCGCACGCGTGCCGCCAATCCGCGGCTGCGCCGCGAGCAGGCCGCGCGTGTAGGGGTGCTGCGCTTGATCGAGGTCGCGCGCGGCAAGCGTTTCCACCACCCGGCCGGCATACATGATGAGTACCCGGTCGCAGAAATTGCGCACGAGATTGAGGTCGTGGCTGATCATGATGAGACCGATGCCTCTATCCCGAACGAGGCCATCGAGAATATTCAGAACCTGCAGCCGTACCGTCACATCCAGCGCGGAGGTCGGCTCGTCGGCAATGACCAGATCAGGATCGGCAAGCAGCATCATCGCAATCATGACGCGCTGGCCCATGCCACCGGAAATCTCGTGCGGATATTGCTCGTAGACGCGCGCGGCATCGCGGATTTTCACCGCATCGAGCATGGCGAGCGCCTTTTCCCGGGCTTCCAATTTCGACGCCTTGAAATGGCGCAGATAGGTCTCCGTCACCTGATCGCCGACACGGCGGATGGGATTGAGAGAGAATTTTGGATCCTGAAGGATCATCGACATGCGCCGTCCGCGGACCTTCAGCATCTCCTTCTCACTGAGCGACAGAAGATCGAGACCATCAAAATCAAGCTTGTCGGCCGTTATCGTCGCCGATGGCAGGAGGCGCAGCAAAGCCCGGCCGACGGTGGACTTGCCCGATCCGCTTTCGCCGACAATGCCGAGACGCTCCCGGCCCAGGGTAAAGGAGATGCCGCGCACTGCCTCGGTGGGCGAACCGCCATAACGGATGCGAAGATTTTCGACGTCGAGGATTGGTTTTTCCATGGCCCTATTTCCGGTTCATCTGCTTCGGATCGAGCGCATCCCGCAGGCCGTCACCCAGAAGGTTGAAGGCAAGACTGACGGAAAGGATCGCAACGCCGGGGAAAGTGACGAGCCACCAGCTGTCGAGCATGTAACGGCGTCCGGTCGCGATCATCGCGCCCCATTCAGGCAGGGGTGGTTGCGCGCCAAGGCCGAGGAAGCCGAGGCCTGCGGCGGTCAGAATGACGGTCGCCATATTCAGCGTCAGACGGATCAGGACCGAAGGCAAGCACATGGGCATGATCGATTTTATGATGATACGCAGCGGCGAAGCACCCTGAAGCCTTGCGGCGGCAATGTAGTCCGCCTTGCGGAATGTCATCGCTTCGGCGCGTGCGAGCCGCGCGATCGGCGGCCATGAGGTGAGCGCGATCGCGATGATCGCATTGTTGAGGCTGGGCCCGAGCGCGGCCACGAAGGCGAGCGACAGGATGAGGCTCGGGAACGACAGGAAAATATCCGTGATGCGCATCATCACCGTATCGAACTTGCCGCCGAGATAACCGGAGGCCGTGCCGACCAGCAGACCGACGGGACCGACGATGATCGACACCAGCGAGATGATGGTCAGCGTGATGCGCGCGCCCCACAGAAGGCGACTGTAAATATCGCGTCCAAGCTCGTCCGTGCCGAAGAAATGGCCGTTACCAGGCGGCTGCAGCGTCTTGGCGAGATCCTGCACGTAAGGATCATGCGTCGCAAGCCAGGGCGCGAAAATCGCCGCGATGACGAGAAGCAGCAATATCACCAGGCCGAAGGCCGATGTCGGGCTTTTCAGCAGGAAGACAATGATGTTCTTCAGCGCGTTCAAAGGCACGGGAAGACGCAAGGAAGTTTCTGCACGAGCCGTCATCAGCGGGTCCTCGGATCGAAAAAGCGGTACAGAATGTCGGACAGGAGATTGAGCCCGATGAAGATGACGCCGACGATAAGTACGCAGGTCATCACGGCATTCATGTCGCCGATGATAAGATTGCTGGTGAGATATTGGCCGAAGCCCGGCCAGGCGAAGACGGTCTCGATAAGGACAGCGCCTTCCAGCAGTGAGCCGTAAGCAAGGGCAATGATGGTGACGAGCTGCACGCGGATATTGCCGAAAGCATGCAGCCACACCGTCTGGCGTTGCGACAGGCCTTTGACGCGCGCAGTCGTCACATATTCCTGACCCAGCTGGTCGAGCATGAAGCTGCGCGTCATACGGGTGATATAGGCCGACGATGAATAACCAAGCAGAGCGGCGGGCAGGATGAGGTGATTGATGGCCGACCAGAAGACTTCCATATCGCCCGCCAGCAGGCTGTCGATGAGCAGGAAGCCCGTTCGTTCCTCCACGAGACCGATATAGAACTGGTCCATGCGGCCACCGCCGCCGACAAGCCCGAGATGAGCGTAAAAAACGATCAGCGCAATCATACCGGTCCAGAAAATCGGCATGGAATGGCCGAACAGGCTGAGCACCCGCACCAAATGGTCCTGCCAGCGGTCTTTCTTGACGGCGGCATAAACCCCCATGGGAATCCCGAGGCCGGCACCGATCAGGATCGCGAAGGTCGCAAGCTCCATCGTCGCCGGCATGACGCGTATGATATCCTGGATGACGGGCTGGCCCGTGCGGATCGAGGTTCCGAAATCGCCGGTGAACACATCGCCGAGATAATAGATGAATTGTTGCCAGAGCGGACGGTCGAAACCGAGCGCATGGTAAACCTGCTCATAGGTTTCGCGGGTCGCGTCCTCGCCGACGATGGCCCGCACGGGATCAGCGGGCATCAGGCGGCCGATGAAAAAGGTCAGCAGCAGCAATCCGAGCAGCGTGACCGCAATACTTCCGATCTGGCCGGACAGGCCATACAGCGAAAGGCGTCTTTTTGGCATGGTTCCTCCCTTGCCAGAAGTCGATTGCACAAAATAACAAAGGCGCAATCCTGTCTGACAACTATTCGCAAGTTGTCACAGGTGTGGAGAGCTGTCAAGCATATGCCGATAAAATTGGTCCTGCGGCAGGCTTGGAAAATGACTGAAGCAGGCAACAACGCTGCCTTTCAAGACCGAGATTTCATCCGAAATCCAGCGGTTCTTTGCTTTGCCGGAGGAAGGAATCACACATATTGCCGCGATGACAAAAGCCTGTATTCTTCGCTTCGAACTGCCTGTGGAGATGCCGGTCCGGCACCGGCACATCTCCTGCTTCAAGGGGGAGGAAGAGATGGCGGAAATGACACTTCTGGCATTTGCGATAGTTGCCTTTATCGGCATTGCCACACCTGGCCCGACGGTTTTGCTGGCGCTTGCGAATGGCTCGCGTTTCGGGGTTCGCCGCGCCTTGACAGGTATGGCTGGTGCGGTGCTGTCAGATTTCGTCCTGATCGGCGCGGTTGCACTGGGATTGGGAGCATTGCTCGCCGCCTCGGAGTTCTGGTTCGGCGTCGTCAAATGGGTCGGCGTTTGTTATCTCGCCTTCCTGGGCGTCATGCTTTTGCGCTCCAGAGGCTCGCTCGATGGCGCTCTTCAATCGGCAGACACTTCCGGGGCCACTTCCGCCCGCTCGATTTTCCTCAAAAGCTTCCTTGTGGCCGTGACCAACCCCAAGGGATATCTGTTCTTTTCGGCTTTTCTGCCGCAATTCATCGATCCGGCAGCACCGCAGATCCAGCAATATGCGGTGCTTGCGCTGGTTTTTGCCGGCATCGATTTCATCGTCATGTTCGCATATGCCCTGCTGGGCTCGCAGGCCGTCAGACTGTTGCGGAAGTCAGGGGCGTTATGGCTCGACCGCATTTGCGGCGGCGCACTTTTGACGCTTGCCGCCTCTCTGGCTTTCTACCGACGGGCGAGCGCTTAACCTGCTGAGAAAGCTGAAATTTCCTAGTTATTCAGCGGCTGTACGGGAGCGCAAAAGCACCTTGTAGCGCTCAAGACTACCGCGCAGATGCGCCGCCATATATTGGCGGGCAGCATCGGCATCGCCTTCGATGATGGCGTCAACGATCTTCGCATGCTCCTCCTGGAGATGAAGATTGTAGTCCTTCGGACGGGAACCGGGCGCCGCCCCCTGTAATTCGCCACGCGGGATGATGCCGGAGCGGATGAGTTGAAGAAACTCGGGGAATCGCCTGTTCTGCGTCGCCTGTGCAATGGCCAGATGGAACTCGAAATCGGCATCCCGCGTCGGCAACCCGGCGGCGAGACAGTCGCCAACGCGCCGATGCGCATCGACAATCGACTCCACCTGCACGGCGGAACGGCGCGATGCCGCAAGCCCGGCGGACTCAACTTCGAAGACGGTGCGCAATTCCAGCAGTTCGATAACCGAGGAGATCCGCCCCACGGCGAGATCATTGAAAGGCACTTCCTTGGCCGGCTTCACCTCAATGGCAAAAACGCCCGCTCCCTTGCGGGCCTCAACGAGACCATCCGCGCGCAGAATGGCGATGGCCTCCCGCACCACGGTGCGGCTGACGGAATATTCGCGTGTCAGCGCGCTCTCACTCGGGAGACGGTCGCCGGGACGGAACACGCCTTCAGACAAATCCCGCCGCAATGCGGAGCTGATTTTCGCCGCGAGCGATATTCCCGGCTTCGTGCTGCTCTCAACGTCCATTCCGGCCCACCTGTTTTAAACTTGTCTGGCATGTTAGCAAACACCCGCCACATTGCAAGGGCCGCGCTTCTCGCACCAACCTCGTTGCGAAGCGGCAATGTCGCAACAGCGGGATTTGCCCTCAGGCGGCCACCATGGCCGAACCGCTGGAAAAGCGGTTTCTGTACTCGCCCGGCGAGAGGCCGAGAATACGGTGAAATACACGACGGAAGGCAGCGGCATCCTCGTATCCCACCGACCAGGCGATCTGGTCTACCGAACGACGGGTGAATTCCAGCAGTTCCCGCGCCTTGCCGACACGAAGATGCTGGACATATTCGATAGGCTTCATACCGGTGGCGGCCTTGAAGCGGCGAAGGAAGGTTCGCTCCTCCAGCCCGGCATGTGCGGCCATATCGGAGACACTGGTCGCCCGCCCGGCGCGCGCCTGCAGCCAGTGCTGCACCTTCAGGATCGGCTCGTCGCCATGCGTCAGCCGCGGCGCAAAACTGCTGTAATGTCGCTGCTCCCGACCGGAGGGGTCGATCAGCAGGAATTTACCGGTCTCGATCATCACCGAAGGCCCAAGCAGCCGGTCAACAATGCGCAGACCAAGATCGGTCCATGCCATCAGCCCACCCGCCGTGATGATATCGCCGTCTTCGATGACGATCTTGTCTATCTCCAGGCGGATATCGGGAAAGCGCTCGCGAAACCGTTCCGCAAACAGCCAGTGGGTAGTGGCCGGCCGGCCGGCGAGAAGACCTGTCGCAGCGATGATGAAGGAACCGCCGCAACTGGCGGCCAGCGTCGCGCCCTGCGCATGCCGGTCCAGCAGCCAGCGGGCATAGGGCGCAGCCTCATCGATTTCGGCTGGCCCGGTCAGCCGGCCGGGTACGACGAAGATATCGGGATGCCCCGGCCTGCCCGGCTCGGTGTCATGACAACGGGAAAACTCACCGCCCTCACCCATGCTCCAGTGGCTGACGCGCAGTTTCGGCCCACCACGATCCTCTGAGAAGACCGACGCGATGGCAAAAAGATCGGTGATGCCGTGCACCATGGCGACCTGACAGTCCCGGTAGAGAACCAGACCGACTTCCAGCGCACTTCCCGCAACACCCGCCATGCCCCACATCCCCGTTTTGTCAGTTTCGGCTCGTTTTCTGTCAGAAGCGCCAATCCAGCCCCGGCTGTCTCCAGAGTATCTCTATTCCCACGGGACGCAAGCAAACCACCCGCAACAGGAGAGAGAGCCATGACAACGATAGTCACCAGAGACGGAACGCACATCTTCTACAAGGACTGGGGTTCGAAAGACGGCCAGCCCATCATCTTTTCCCACGGCTGGCCGCTCAGTGCCGATGCATGGGACGCGCAGATGGTATTCTTTGCCAATAACGGTTTCCGCACCATCGCCCATGATCGCCGCAGCCACGGCCGCTCCGACCAAGTCTGGCACAACAACACCATGGATCAATATGCTGACGATCTGGCCGAGCTGATCGAACAGCTCGATCTTCACGACATCATTCTCGTCGGCCATTCCACCGGCGGCGGCGAGGTAACGCGCTATATTGGCCGCCATGGTACGGCCCGCGTCGCCAGGATCGCCCTCATCGGCGCAGTACCGCCACTGATGCTGAAGACGGAAAGCAATGCCATCGGCCTGCCGATCGATGTTTTCGACGGCATCCGCAAGGGTACCTACGACAATCGCAGCCAGTTCTTCAGGGATCTGACCATGCCTTTCTACGGCTACAACCGTGAAGGTGCTGTGATTTCTGAAGGTATTCGCGACGAGTTCTGGCGGCAGGGCATGATGGGCGGCCTCAAGGGCCAGCTAGACAGCATCCGCGCCTTTTCGGAAAGCGATTTCCATCAGGACCTGAAGGCTTTCGACAAGCCAACGCTCGTACTGCACGGCGACGACGACCAGATCGTGCCGATCGGCGCTTCGGCGCTCTCCACGGTCAAGATCGTCAAACATGCGACCCTCAAGGTGTATGAGGGCGCCGACCATGGACTGACACAGACCCATCAGGACCGGTTCAACGCCGACCTTCTTGCTTTCATCAACGCCTGAAACCACCAGACAAAGGAAACACGGGACATGACACAGAATACGTTTCTCATCACCGGCGCGTCCGATGGCATTGGCGCTGTTTATGCCGAGCGCCTCGCAAAACGCGGCCACGATCTTATCCTCGTGGCGCGACGCGCCGAAAAGCTGAAGGCGCTGGCCGAGCGGCTGGAAAAGGATCACCAGATCGCTGTCGAGGTTCTGGCAGCAGACCTTTCACGGGCGGAAGACCTCGAAAGGGTAGAGGCACGGCTGCGCGAGGACCGACGGATCACCGGTCTCGTCAACAATGCCGGTATTGCCGGAGACGGCGCTATCACGGAACTGGACCCGGCCCATGTCACGACGATGATCAATCTCAATATCCTTGCCGTCACCCGGCTTGCAGCGGCGATCGCACCGCGTCTTGCAGCAGATGGAAAGGGCACGATCATCAATATCACCTCGGTCACTGCCTTGATGCCGGCGGCATTTACCGCCGTTTATCCGGCGACCAAAGCCTTTGTGCTTGCCTTCACCGAGGCGCTGCACGCGCAGCTTTCCCCTTCCGGCGTTCGGGTTCAAGGTGTCCTGCCGGGCATCACCCGCACGGCCATCTGGGAAGAGGAACGTCTCGACGCCATTCCCGCCGCCATGGTCATGGATGCTCACGAGATGGTGGATGCAGCCCTGGCCGGTCTTGATCTGGGCGAGACGCTGACCATTCCTTCCCTGCCGGATACGGCAGACCTTGAAAATTTCCTTGCGGCCCGCGCTGCATTGAGGCCCAATCTATCGCATGCACATGCCGCCAGTCGGTATGGTGCAACCCAAACTGAATAGAGGGAGACGCATCATGATCCTCGGACTGACCATTCCCCAATTCACGACATTGCACGTTGCCTTGAGCCTCATAGGCATCGTAACCGGATTGATCGCCCTGCCCGCTTATGCGGCAGGGCGATGGATGCCGCGCATGATGGCGCTGTTTCTCGTCACCACGCTCGCCACAACGCTCACCGGCTTCCTGTTTCCAATCGGCAACTTCACACCGGCACTCGGCGTCGGCATCATCTCGACCATCATTCTGGCGGTCGCGCTGGTCGCGCTTTACGGATACGGTCTCAATGGCAGGGCGCGAACTGTTTATTCGATCACCGCTACGATGGGCCTTTATCTGAATATGTTCGTGCTGATCGTTCAGTCCTTTCTCAAGGTCGAGGCACTGAACGCACTGGCTCCAAACGGCAACGAACCACCATTCCTTGTCGCTCAACTCGCCCTGCTTGTTGCGGCAATCTGTCTTGGCTGGAAAGCGACGCGCCGCAAGCTTTTAGCCTGAAGCCAGCCCCCGCCCACACTCACCTGCGGGCTTCCCGGAAAAGCACACTTGCTCGATCCCCTTCGGGCAAGCTTGTGATTTCGTCGCGAACACAGGAAATCGCCACCTCTGAAATTTTCTCTTCCGTCTGTTGCCGCCGAACAATATACATTATATGATAACGTATATTAATTTAGAGCTACAGGAGAAGCCGATGAGTGCCGTGAGGATCAACGAACGTCTGACGGTCGCAGGCCAGCCGGATATCTCCGACTTTTCATCGCTTTCCGATCAGGGCTACAAAAGCATCATCAATGCCCGGCCGGATGGCGAAGAGCCCGGCCAGCCGGGCAATGAACATGAAAAAAGCGCCGCCAATGCTGCGGGTCTTGCCTACAGTTTTATTCCGGTCAATGGCCCGACTATTACCGAAGCCGATATTCGTGCCTTTCAGCAGACGATGACCGAGGCAAAAGGCCCCGTATTCGCCCATTGCAAGGGTGGAGCTCGGGCGCTGACGCTTTATGTGCTTGGCGAAGCGCTGGACGGGCGCATGAAACAAAGCGAGATCGCGACTTTCGGCCAACAGCATGGTTTCGATCTTTCCGGTGCCGTCCGCTGGCTGGAGCGGCAGGCTGCGGCAAAGCCGCACGTCAAGGCTTTCTTCGATCCGAGCACATCGAGCGTGCAATATGTCGTTTCCGACCCCGCAACCCGGCGCTGCGCCATCATCGATCCGGTCTACGATTTCGACGAGAAATCGGGGGCGACCGGCACGGTGAATGCCGATGCCATTCTGGCCTATGTCAAGGAGCAAGGCCTGTCGGTGGAATGGGTTCTGGACACGCATCCGCATGCCGACCATTTTTCCGCCGCGCACTATCTCAGCCAAAGAACCGGCGCGAAAACGGCAATCGGCGCCAAGGTCACCGGTGTGCAGCGGCTGTGGCAGGAGAAATATAACTGGCCCTATCTTGAAACAGACGGCTCGCAATGGGACCGGCTGTTTGAAGCGGGAGACCGGTTCAACATCGGCTCGCTGGAAGCTCGCGTGCTGTTTTCACCCGGACATACGCTCGCCTCCGTAACCTACGTGGTGGGCGACGCCGCATTCGTGCATGACACTCTTTTCATGCCTGATTCCGGCACGGCGCGCGCCGATTTTCCAGGCGGCAGCGCCAGAGAACTCTGGGCATCCATTCAGGAGATTCTCGCCCTTCCCGACGAAACGCGGCTTTTCACCGGACACGACTATCAACCCGGTGGCCGCGCGCCCAAATGGGAAAGCACTGTTGGAGAACAGAAACGCGGCAATCCGCATCTGGCTGGCATGACAGAGGAAGGCTTCATCCAGCTGCGCGAGGCGCGGGATCGCACCTTGCCGATGCCGAAGCTTATTCTGCACGCCTTGCAGGTCAATATCCGTGGCGGGCGCCTGCCGGAGCCGGAGGCCAATGGCAAACGTTATCTGAAATTCCCGCTTGACGTGCTGGGGGGCAGCACATGGTAAAGGAAAACATGCGGAAACAGATACCTGATATCACCGAAATCCCGCTTGCCGAGATGGAGGAACGCGCAGTCGAGGTCGCCATACTCTTGAAGACACTTGCCCATCCCGCGCGGCTGATGCTCGCCTGCACGCTGGCGCAGGGGGAGTTTTCCGTTGGCGAGCTGGAAGCCAAGCTGGATATCCGCCAGCCCACACTTTCCCAGCAACTTGGGGTTTTGCGTGAGGCGGGCGTTGTTGAAACGCGGCGCGAGGCCAAACAGATCTTCTACCGGTTAACCGAGGAAAAAGCGGCGCAGCTGATCGAGGCTCTCTATACCATCTTCTGTGCGCCGGAGGAAAACCCGTGACAGCCTATTGGCCCTCTCTCTTCGGCGGTATGCTGCTCGGCCTCGCGAGTATTCTTCTGTTTCTCTTTAACGGCCGCATCGCCGGCATCAGCGGCATCCTGAGCAATGTACTCGGCAAGGAACGGCGCTTGACGGATGTGGCTTTCGTCGCAGGTTTGCTCACAGGCCCCTATCTTTACGCCGCCGCATTCGGCCGCTTTCCCGCGCTCACCATATCTGCACCCTGGCCGCTGATCGTCATTGCTGGGCTGCTGGTGGGGTTCGGTACGCGCATGGGATCCGGCTGCACATCCGGCCATGGCATCATGGGTCTTGCGCGATTTTCCCGGCGCTCCATCACCGCCACTGCCATCTTCCTGATCACCGGTATCCTTGCCGCGACGATAAACGGAGCGCTGTCATGAAAAATCAGGTCATGGCGCGTTTCGTGGTGGCACTTGCGGCCGGGGCACTGTTCGGATTTGGCCTCTCCCTGTCCGGCATGATCGATCCTGCCCGCGTTTCAGGCTTTCTCGACGTGGCAAGCGGCCATTGGGATCCGAGCCTGATGTTCGTTCTCGGCGGTGCGGTTTTGGTCGCCGTGCCGGGCGTTCTGTTGTGCCGTTTCCTTGCCAAACCAGTTCTCAGTGCGGAATTTCACCTTGCCGCCAAAACTCGGGTCGACGCGCCGTTGGTTGTGGGCTCGGCTATTTTCGGCGCAGGCTGGGGGTTTGCCGGTTTCTGCCCCGGCCCGGCGATATCGGCGCTTGCTCTCGGCCTAATGCCGGTCATTCTCTTCGTTTGCGCCATGATCGCCGGCATGCTCGTTCACGACCGAATCTACGCCAAACGGTAGGCATTTCCGCCTTGCCTGGACATGCGCGAGAGCAGCAGGCTCTCGCGCATCATCGCTGGATTACAGGTCGATCAGGCTTTTGCCCGTCATTTCCGCAGGCAGCGGCACATTCATCAATTGCAGCAGCGTGGGAGCGACATCGGCAAGGATACCGTCATGCAGCTTCGCGCCTTCAGGTCCGCCGAACAGGATCACCGGCACCGGATTGGTGGTGTGCGCGGTGTGCGGGCCACCAGTTACCGGGTCAACCATGGTTTCACAATTACCGTGGTCGGCAATCACCAGCATGGCGCCGCCAACCTTTTCCAGAGCGGCAACGACTGCGGCGAGCCCCCGGTCCACGGCTTCGCAAGCCTTGATCGCGGCTTGCAGATCGCCGGTATGGCCCACCATGTCGGGATTGGCGTAATTGGTGACGATGAGATCGTAACCCTTGCCGATCGCCTCGACGAATTTCTCCGTCACCTCAGGCGCGCTCATTTCCGGCTGCAGATCGTAGGTCGCAACCTTGGGAGACTTCGGCATGAAGCGGTCTTCGCCCACTTCAGGTTCTTCCTTGCCACCGTTCAGGAAGAAAGTGACATGCGGATATTTTTCCGTCTCGGCCAGTCGGAACTGCCGCAGACCCTGCTTGGCAACCCAGGCGCCCAACGTATTTTCGATATCGCGCTTAGGGTAAGCCGTCGTCATGAAGGTCGCATGTTTGGTCGAATATTCCACCATGCCAAGCAGCGCCGAAAGCACTGGCTTTTCACGCACGAACCCGTCGAAATCGTCCGCACCGATGGCAAGCAGGATTTCACGAGCGCGGTCGGCACGGAAATTCAGGCAGAAGAGACCGTCGCCGGATTTGAAGCCTTCGTAACCATCGATGACCGTTGGCAGGATGAATTCGTCCGTAACATCATTTTTGTAGCTTGCGG
Organism: Agrobacterium sp. 10MFCol1.1; assembly: GCF_000381165.1. Lineage (NCBI taxonomy): Bacteria > Pseudomonadati > Pseudomonadota > Alphaproteobacteria > Hyphomicrobiales > Rhizobiaceae > Agrobacterium > Agrobacterium sp. 10MFCol1.1. The sequence continues at coordinate 354,991 of NZ_KB906073.1, forward strand.
CAACGGCGCTCACCGCGTCCGGCGCATGTTCGCCCCGGCCGAGAACCATGGCGTCATAGGCCTTTTCAACGCGCTCCCAGCGATTATCGCGGTCCATCGCATAATAACGGCCGATCACCGTGCCAATGCTGGCGCCTTGCGGCAGACTTGCCGCAAATGCGGCGACGAAGCCTTCCGCGGACTGCGGCGCGACATCGCGACCATCGGTGATGGCGTGCACGACGACCTTCAAACCCAGATCGGTCAGCAGCTTCACCGCCGCCCGACCGTGGACGATGTGGCCGTGAACGCCGCCATCGGAGACGACGCACATCACATGCGCCACGCCGCCCGCAGCCTTCACCTTGGCGGCGAAATCGAGCATCGCAGCGTTCCTGAAAAAGCTGCCGTCTTCGATAGCCAGATCGATCTGGCCAAGATCCATGGCGACGATGCGACCGGCGCCGATATTGGTGTGTCCAACTTCCGAATTGCCCATTTGCCCGGTGGGTAGGCCGACATTCGGGCCGAAGGTGGTCAGCCGCGCATTCGGGCAGGTGGCGAAAAGCCGATCCATGGTGGGCGTGTTTGCCAGTACCGGTGCATTGCTGGACGTGTCCTCGCTCAGTCCCCAGCCATCGAGAATAGTCAGGACAACGGGTTTGGGAGTGCTCATGAAAGGACCTTCTTCTTCATTCGGTTGCCGATGAACAGCGAAGCGCTGGGCACCGGAGCGCCCCCGTCCGCCACTATGATCATGATGAGAAAACACGCTTCTCGTTCTTTCTCTTCTATACTCGAAGATCGCGAACGCAAGCCTATACCGACACCGAAACAGTTCCGTGAAGCTGAAGTGCTTCACGGAAGAAAATCCTTTTCGAACGAAGCTCAGCCGTCGATGAAGATCAGCGCCGGCTTTTCCAGCAGCGCCTTGATAGCCTGAATGAAGACGGCGGCATCCCAGCCGTCGACGACCCGGTGATCGAAACTGGAGGAGAGGTTCATCATCTTGCGCGGCACGAAACCGCTGCCATCCCAGACCGGTCGCGTCACGATCTTGTTCACGCCGATGATCGCCACCTCCGGGTGATTGATGATGGGCGTCGAAACGATACCGCCAAGGGGGCCAAGCGAGCTGATGGTGATGGTGGACCCCGTCAACTCGTCCCGTTGCGCGGCGCCGGTGCGCGCCGCCTCGGCCACGCGCACAACTTCAGCAGCACACTCCCAAAGGCCGAGCGCTTCCGTGTGGCGAACGACCGGGACCATCAGCCCCGTAGGTGTCTGCGTGGCTATGCCGATATGCACCGCTTCGTAGTGACTGACGACCCCTTTTTCGTCATCGAAGGTGGCATTCATGCCGGGATGATCGGCGACCGTTTTCACAAGTGCGCGCATCAGGAACGGCAGGATCGTCAGTTTCGGCTGTCCTGACCGGCGGTTGCCATTCATGGTCGTGCGCAAATCCTCCAGATCGGTCACGTCGATTTCCTCGACATAGGTGATGTGGGGAATGCGGGAGACGGACAGCGTCATCTTCTCGGCGATCTTGCGCCTCAGCCCTGTCACCTTCACCTCTTCGACAGCGCTATCGCGGGAAGCTATCGGCGCAGCGGGCCGCTCAGATTGCGACCGTGCGGTCAGAAATGTATCGAGATCGGCGTGGGTGATATGCCCGTCCGGCCCTGTTCCCCTCACTTGTCCGAGATCGATATCGAGATCGTCGGCGCGCTGGCGAACGGCTGGCGACGCCAGAGGTTTATGGTGTTCCACCTCAGGGGAAGGCGGCGCATCCTGTATTTCGCGGGCGGGCTGGATTTCAGCCGCTGGCGGCTCTTCCGTCATGTCGGATGGCGCTTCCGGCTCGGTCACATCCGCGGGGGCAGCAGCAACAGCGGAGGCATTGGTTTCGATGCGCACCAGCGGCGCCTTAACCGCCACCGTATCACCCACCTCCGCTGCCAACCATGTGACGACGCCCGCAACCGGCGATGGGATTTCAACCGTCGCCTTGTCGGTCATCACAGCGGCCAGCACCATATCCTCGTGCACGGGATCGCCGGGTTTGACATTCCATTCCACCAGTTCGGCTTCCGCAACACCTTCGCCGACATCAGGCATAGTGATAACAAATTCCGCCATCTTCAGGCCTCCATGACTTCGACGAGAGCGCGCCCGACGCGGGCCGGCCCCGGAAAATAATCCCACTCCTGCGCGTGGGGATAAGGCGTATCCCAACCAGCCACACGGACGACCGGTGCTTCCAGATGATAGAAGCAGTGCTCCTGTACCAGCGACACGACCTCCGCACCGAAGCCTGACGTGAGCGTTGCCTCATGCACCATGACGCAGCGACCGGTCTTGGCAACGGACTTCACAATGGTGTCCAGATCGAGTGGCAAAAGGCTGCGCAGATCGATGATCTCGGCATCCACGCCCGTTTCTTCCGCTGCGGCGAGCGCAACATGCACCATGGTGCCGTAAGCGATGACAGTGACATCCTGCCCGGCGCGGCGGATTTCGGCCTTGCCGATCGGAATGGTGTAATGTCCTTCCGGCACCTCGCCCATCTCGTGCTTCGACCATGGCGTTACCGGCCGGTCGTGATGGCCGTCGAAGGGGCCGTTATAAAGCCGCTTCGGCTCCAGAAACATCACCGGATCCGGGTCTTCGATCGAGGCGATCAGCAACCCCTTGGCGTCGTAAGGATTGGAGGGAACCACCACCTTTAGCCCGCAGACATGGGTAAAAAGCGCCTCCGGGCTCTGACTATGCGTCTGCCCGCCAAAAATGCCGCCGCCGGTCGGCATGCGCAGGACTATGGGGCAGGTGAAATCGCCATTGGAGCGATAACGAATGCGCGCCGCTTCCTGGGTGATCTGGTCATAGGCCGGGTACATGTAATCCGCGAACTGGATTTCGACGCAGGGGCGCAGGCCATAAGCGGCCATGCCGATGGCCGTGCCGACAATGCCGGATTCGCTGATCGGCGCGTCGAAACAGCGTGTCTTGCCATATTTGCCCTGCAAGCCCTGCGTCGCACGAAACACGCCGCCGAAATAGCCAACATCCTCGCCGAATACCACCACATCGTCGCTGCGCTCCATGGACACATCCATGGCGCTGCGGACGGCTTCGATCATCGTCATTCTTGTCATGTCTCACCACCCTGCCTTCTGGCGCTGGCGGGCGAGATGCGGCGGCATCTCGGCGTAAACGCCCTCGAAAATATCCTTCTTTGGCGGCTTGCGGCCCTCATGCAGCGTACCGTGGCTTTCCGCCTCACGCTGCGCCTCAAGCACCTCGTCGGCAATTTCCGCTTCCGCCTGCCGGTGCCGCTCCTCCGACCAGACGCCGCGCAGGATGAGATGTTTCTTCAACCGCAGAACCGGGTCACCCAGTGGCCATGCCTCGGACTCGGTCTTGGGGCGATAAGCGCTCGGATCGTCGGAAGTGGAATGCGCACCGACACGGTAGGTCACATATTCGATCAGCGTCGGTCCGAGATTGCGCCGCGCCCGCTCCACCGCCCAGCGTGCCACGGCATAAACGGCGAGATAGTCGTTGCCGTCGACCCGGAGCGCCGGAATGCCGAAGCCCAGGCCTCTGGCCGCAAAGGTGCCGGAACCGCCGCGCGCGATACCCTGAAAGGTGGAAATGGCCCATTGGTTGTTGACGATGTTGAGGATGACCGGCGCCTTGTAGGTGGAGGCGAAGACCAGCGCAGAGTGGAAATCCGATTCCGCCGTTGAGCCGTCACCGATCCATGCTGCGGCGATCTTCGTATCGCCCTTGATGGCAGATGCCATCGCCCAGCCGACCGCCTGCACATATTGCGTGGCAAGATTGCCCGACACGGTGAAGAAGCCATGCTCCTTCGAGGAGTAAAGAACCGGCAATTGCCGCCCATGCAGCGGGTCCAGTTCGTTGGAATAGATCTGGTTCATCATGGTGACGAGCGGGTAATCGTCGGCGATCAGCAGACCCGCCTGCCGGTAGGTCGGGAAATTCATGTCGCCTTTGGAGAGCGCCTTGCGGAAGGCGCAACTGACCGCTTCCTCACCCAGATGCTGCATGTAAAAGGAGGTCTTGCCCTGCCGCTGTGCCATCAGCATGCGGGCATCAAAAGCCCGCAGCCGCATCATGTTCTTCAGGCCGACGAGCAAATCCTCATCCGAAAGCAGCCCGGCCCACGGGCCGACAGCCTCACCTTGATGATTGAGGACGCGGATGATGGAATAGGCCAGATCGCGCATGTCTTCAGGTGCTGCGTCCACCTCCGGGCGCGGCACGGAGCCGGCCTTGGGTATCTTCACATTGGAGAAATCCGGCTGGTCGCCTGGCCGCACCGCTGGTTCGGGAACATGCAGGCTGAGATGCGTGGTTTCGGTAATATCCATTCTACTCCTCCCATCGCCATCTCCTCCAGACGACGAAACAATTTTCAGAGGTTTCGCGCGATGACCATGCGCTGGACATCGCTGGTTCCCTCGTAAATCTGGCAGATGCGTACATCGCGATAGATCCGCTCCACCGGATAATCTGCCATGTAGCCGTAACCGCCGTGAATCTGGATGGCGTCCGAGCAGACACGCTCCGCCATTTCCGAGGCAAAGAGCTTGGCCATCGAGGCCTCCGAAAGGCAGGGCTCGCCCGCTTCCTTCAGCGCCGCTGCATGCAGCACCAGTTGCCGCGCCGCCGTTATGCGCGTTGCCATATCCGCAAGCCTGAACGCAACGGCCTGATGCTCGATGATGGCTTGCCCGAAGGCCTTGCGCTCGCGGGCATAATCCCGCGCCGCCTCGAAAGCCGCCTGCGCCATGCCAACCGCCTGTGCGGCAATGCCGATACGACCGCCTTCCAGATTGGCGAGCGCGATGCGATACCCCTGCCCCTCTTCACCGAGCCGCAATTCGGCTGGGACCGCCATGTCGGTAAAGGCAATCTGGCAGGTATCCGAAGAATGCAGACCGAGTTTTTCCTCGATCCTGATTACCTCGTAACCGGGCGTATCTGTCGGCACGATGAAGGCCGTGATACCTTTTTTGCCGGCAGCCGGATCGGTGATGGCAAAAACGATGATGACATCGCCGTTCTTGCCCGACGTGATGAACTGTTTTGCGCCGTCGATGATATAGCGGTCGCCATCGCGCCGCGCTTTTGTCTTCAGATTGGAGGCGTCGGAACCGGCCTGCGGTTCGGTCAACGCAAAACCGCCGATCCATTCGCCGGAGGCGAGCTTGGGGAGGAAACGCTGCTTCTGCTCTGCCGTGCCGAATTTCAGGATCGGCACGCAGCCAACCGAATTGTGGACGCTCATGATGGTGGAACAGGCGCCGTCACCGGCAGCGATTTCCTCCAGCGCCAGGGCGTAGGCGACAGCACCGGTTTCCGACCCGCCATAGTCCTCCGAGACCAGCATGCCGAGAAAGCCGAGTTCACCCATTTGTTTCAGCTCGTCTTTCGGGAACCGGCTTTCCCGGTCGCGCGCGGAAGCGCCGGGGGCAAGCCGCTCGCGGGCGAAATCGCGGGCCATTTCCCTGATCTGTTGCTGGGCTTCGTTCAGGATCATCTCCGCCTCCCTTCAGTGCCGCTCGACCGCAAGCGCAGTCGCCTCGCCGCCGCCGATGCAGACGGCGGCAACGCCGCGTTTCAGTCCGTGACGCTGCAAAGCGGCCAACAACGTGACGACGATGCGTGCACCGGAAGCCCCGATGGGATGGCCGAGCGCGCAGGCGCCGCCATGCACATTCACCTTCTCATGTGGCAGATCGAGATCACGCATGGCCGCCATCACCACAACCGCGAAAGCCTCGTTGATTTCGAACAGATCGACATCCTTCGCCGACCAGCCGGTTTTTTCGAACAGCTTTGTCATCGCGCCGATGGGAGCCGTCGGATATCTGGCGGGTGCATCCGCATGGGATGCCTGACCGATAATGGTCGCCAGCGGTGAAAGGCCTCGCCTTTCCGCTTCGGAACGGCGCGTGAGAACGAGAGCGGCTGCACCATCCGAGATAGAACTGGAATTCGCCGCCGTCACCGTTCCGCCGTCGCGAAAAGCAGGCTTCAGCTGCGGTATCTTTTCCGGCTTTGCCTTCCCCGGCAACTCGTCCACGCCATCATCGCCAACAGGCGCGATTTCCGCTTCGAACGCACCTTCCTCTATGGCGCGTCGCGCCCGTTCCAGTGAGGCGAGCGCAAAATCATCCTGCATCGCGCGAGTGAATTGATACTCTTGCGCGCAATCTTCAGCGAAAGTCCCCATCAGCCTGCCCTTGTCATAGGCGTCTTCGAGACCGTCGAGAAACATGTGGTCGGTGAGCTTGCCGTGGCCAAGACGATAGCCGTTGCGGGCGCGGTCCAGCAGATAGGGGGCGTTGCTCATGCTTTCCATGCCACCTGCAAGCACGATGGAAGAGCTTCCCGCCGCAAGCTGGTCATGTGCCAGCATGATCGCTTTCATGCCCGAGCCACACATCTTGTTGATTGTTGTTGCGCCAACCGAGTTGGGAATGGCGGCGGCAATCGCTGCCTGTCTGGCAGGAGCCTGTCCCTGCCCGGCTGAGAGCACGCAGCCCATCAGCACATCGTCAATGTCAGCGGAAGAAATTGCAGCCCGTTCGACGGCCGCGCGGATCGCCGCCGCCCCAAGATCGGACGCCGCCACCGATTTGAATTCGCCCTGGAACCCACCCATAGCAGTACGGGCGGCCCCGACGATAACGACAGGGTCATGCACAGCCAAATTCACCTCCCTTGGTCATCCTCCCACCGAGAGAACGACCGTCATCGCTATCTCCTCCAGACCGCGACTGACGTGAACGCTATCACTATCTCGAATTCATTTCAAAGCTATTTTGATTGACAGTTTTTTGATTGGCGATATCTTTGATCCAACAATTAGTCATATCATAGAGCAAATGATCCATGATTGAGCTCGACAGTTTCGACCAGAAGATTCTCCATGTGCTTGGCGATGACGGGCGTGTGAGCTGGCGCGATCTGGCGGCCCGGATCGGGCTTTCCTTCACCCCGACACTGCGCCGCGTGCGCAAGCTGGAAGAAGAGGGCATCATTCGCGGTTATACCGCCGTGTTCGATGAGAACCGGCTGCTCGGCAATATGGGCGTCTTCATTTCCGTCACGCTGGAACGGCAGATCAAGGAAGCGCTGACGACGTTCGAGCACCATGTCGCCTCCATTCCAGAAGTGGTGGGCGGCTATCAGACGAGCGGCAGTTCCGACTATCTCATTCATGCCATGGTGCGGGATCTACCGCATTATCAGCAGCTTCTGGATTTCCTGACCACAGTTCCCGGTGTGTCGCGCATCCAGTCCAATTTCGCCATCAAGACATTCGTGCGCCGTTCCGCCGCCTTCACCGGAGGTGACGCGCCATAAATGAGAGTTGCCAGCACGGAGGAGGTGCTGGCCGCTGACGAGAGGGACGGAGATAAATGGCCGTCCGGAGGAGGAGACGCGATGAGTTTGAACCTCGCCGCCATTTTCGATGCCGATCTCGGCCCGGAAATCGCAGCATTGCGCGACAGCGCAAGAGCATTCGCCGACGATGAAATAGCGCCGCTCGCCGCAGAAATCGATCGCAACGATCAGTTTCCGCGCCAGCTCTGGCCGCGGATGGGTGAACTCGGTCTGCACGGTATTACCGTTTCGGAGGAATTCGGCGGTGCTGACATGGGCTATCTCGCTCATTGCGTGGCGATGGAGGAGATAAGCCGCGCTTCCGCGTCCATCGGCCTGTCCTATGGCGCCCATTCCAACCTCTGCATCAACCAGATTCATCGCTGGGGAACGGAAGAGCAGAAGCGGCGATATCTGCCCAAGCTGGTGTCGGGCGAGCATGTCGGTTCGCTTGCCATGAGCGAGACGGAGGCCGGCTCGGATGTCGTCTCGATGCGGCTGAAGGCGGAACGTAAGGGCGACGTCTATGTGCTGAACGGCACAAAGATGTGGATCACCAACGGTCACGAGGCAGACACGCTGGTTGTCTACGCCAAGACGGACATGTCCGCCGGTGCGCGTGGCATCACGGCCTTTCTGATCGAGAAAAGCTTCAAGGGTTTTCGCCCCGCACAAAAACTCGACAAGCTTGGCATGCGCGGCTCACCCACCTCCGAACTGGTGTTTACGGATTGCGAGGTACCGGAGGAAAACATCCTCGGGCGTTTGAACGACGGCGTGACGGTATTGATGAGCGGGCTTGATTACGAGCGCGCGGTGCTGGCTGCCGGCCCTGTTGGCATCATGCAGGCGGCTATCGATCTGGTGCTACCCTATGCGCGTGAGCGCAAGCAATTCGGCAAGCCGATCGGCGAATTCCAGCTGGTGCAGGGAAAGCTTGCCGATATCTATTCGGCCATGAACGCCTCCCGCGCCTATGTCTATGCCGTGGCGCGCGCCTGCGACAATGGCCGCATCACAAGGCAGGATGCGGCAGGTGCGATCCTGTTTGCCGCCGAGCGGGCGACGCGAGTTGCATTGGATGCGATCCAGCTTCTCGGCGGTTCCGGCTATGTCAATGAAAGTCCGGCCGGGCGGCTGCTTCGGGACGCCAAGCTTTATGAAATCGGCGCGGGCACCAGCGAAATCCGCCGGATGCTGATCGGCCGCGAACTGGTCAAAGGCAATGGGTGAGGAATGCGATGAAGCTTACATCCAGTCTGAACCGCGATCCTACCTTTTCCGCCAACGTCACCTTCATGTCGGGCCTGGTGGATGACCTGCGGCAGCATGTCGAAAAAATCTCCAAGGGCGGCGGCGACAAGGCGCGCGAACGGCATCTGTCACGCGGCAAATTGCTTGCGCGCGACCGGATAGAGGCACTGCTCGATCCCGGCAGTCCGTTTCTCGAATTCTCGCAATTCGCAGCATACGAGGTCTACGACGAACCCGTTCCGGCCGCCGGCATCGTCACCGGCATCGGTCGCGTCGCAGGCCGTGAATGCGTCATCGTGGCCAATGACGCGACGGTGAAAGGCGGCACCTATTATCCGCTGACGGTCAAGAAACATCTGCGCGCGCAAGAGATCGCTGACGACAGCCACCTGCCCTGCATTTATCTGGTCGATTCCGGCGGTGCGAACCTTCCCAATCAGGACGAGGTTTTTCCCGACCGCGATCATTTCGGCCGCATCTTTTACAATCAGGCCAATATGTCGGCGGCAGGCATCGCCCAGATCGCCGTGGTGATGGGAAGCTGTACGGCTGGCGGGGCCTATGTGCCTGCTATGAGCGACCAGTCCGTGATCGTCAAAAATCAGGGCACGATCTTCCTCGGCGGCCCGCCGCTGGTGAAGGCCGCAACGGGCGAAGTGGTGAGTGCGGAAGAACTGGGCGGCGCGGATGTGCATTCGCGGCAATCCGGCGTGACTGATCACTATGCCCACGATGACCGCCACGCGCTTTCGCTGACCCGAAGGATCGTCTCCACCCTCAATCGCCGCAAACGCGTGGAGCTGGATATTCGCGAACCCGCAGAACCGCTTTATCCATCGGAGGAGCTTTACGGCATCGTGCCCACCGATACGCGCAAGCCTTTCGAGGTGCGCGAGATCATCGCGCGTCTGGTGGATGGTTCCGAATTCGACGAGTTCAAGGCGCTTTACGGCACGACGCTGGTCTGTGGTTTCGCCCATATCCACGGTTATCCCGTCGGCATCGTCGCCAATAACGGCATTCTGTTTTCGGAATCGGCGCTCAAGGGCGCGCATTTCATCGAACTCTGCTGCCAGCGCGGCATTCCGCTGGTTTTCCTGCAGAACATCACCGGCTTCATGGTCGGCAAGGCCTATGAGGCTGATGGTATCGCGAAGGATGGCGCCAAGCTCGTTACGGCCGTTGCATCGGCCAAAGTGCCGAAATTCACCGTCATTATCGGCGGCTCCTTCGGTGCGGGCAATTACGGCATGTGCGGGCGCGCCTATTCGCCGCGCTTTTTATGGATGTGGCCGAATGCGCGCATTTCCGTCATGGGCGGCGAGCAGGCGGCATCTGTTCTGGCGCAAATCCGGCGCGACGGCATCGAGGCGGATGGCCGCCACTGGTCCAAGGAGGGCGAGGAGGCGTTCAAACAGCCGATCCGGGAAAAATACGAGCGGGAAGGTCACCCCTATTATGCCAGTGCAAGACTGTGGGACGATGGCATCATCGACCCGAAGGACACCCGCCTCGTGCTCGGCCTTGGCCTGTCGGCCGCGCTGAACGCGCCGATTGAACCCACCCGTTTTGGCATATTCAGGATGTGAGGCGACAATGTTCTCAAAAATACTGATCGCCAACCGCGGCGAAATCGCCTGCCGGATCATCCGCACCGCCCGCAAGATGGGCATCCGCACCGTCGCGGTCTATTCGGATGCCGACCGCGACGCCATGCATGTGGCGCTGGCCGACGAGGCCATTGCGATCGGTCCTGCACCTGCCCGCTCGTCGTATCTCGATGCTGAAAAGATCATCGCCGCCGCACAGGCAAGCGGCGCGCAAGCCATTCATCCCGGTTACGGTTTTCTCTCGGAGAATGCCGGTTTCGCCGAAGCCTGCGCCTCTGCCGGCATCATTTTCATCGGCCCGACACCCGATGCCATCCGCGCCATGGGCGGAAAAAGCGAGGCGAAGGCGCTTATGGCGCAGGCGGGCGTTCCCGTGGTGCCCGGCTATCACGGCGAGGATCAGGCCGACGAAAAGCTTGCCGGCGAGGCAGAAGCCATCGGCTATCCGGTTTTACTCAAGGCTTCAGCTGGCGGCGGTGGCAAGGGCATGCGCGTTGTCCGTGAAAAGCGTGAATTTGCGGCAGAGCTTGCCGGCGCAAAACGCGAAGCGCTCGCCGCCTTCGGCAATGACCGTATGCTGATCGAGAAATATCTGGAACGGCCGCGACATGTGGAGGTGCAGGTCTTTGCCGATGGCCATGGCAATTGTCTTTCGCTTTTCGAGCGCGATTGCTCGATCCAGCGCCGGCACCAGAAAGTCATAGAGGAGGCCCCTGCCCCCGGCCTGCCCGATACGCTCAGGCAACGCATGTACAACGCGGCGGTCGCCGCCGCCCGCGCCATCGACTATCGCGGGGCTGGAACGGTGGAGTTCCTGCTCGACCCGTCCGGCGCGTTCTATTTCATGGAAATGAACACCAGGCTTCAGGTCGAGCATCCGGTCACGGAATATATTACCGGGCTCGATCTGGTCGAATGGCAGATCCGTGTTGCGAATGGAGAGGCGCTGCCGGACGACTGGGGCAATCTGCGCATCAACGGCCATGCCATCGAGGCACGGATTTACGCCGAAGACCCGGCGCATGATTTTCTGCCGTCAATCGGCACGGTCAGCCACCTCGCCTTTCCGGAAGAAGGACCTCACCTTAGGATAGATAGCGGCATACGCACCGGCGACGCCATCAGCGTGCACTATGATCCGATGATCGCTAAGCTGATCGTCTGGGACTACGACCGTCCGTCTGCCGTGCGGCGTCTGCGTCTCACACTCGAAAAACTGGCGATTTGCGGCGTCACCAGCAATGCCGCCTTTCTGACACGGCTTGCGGGGCTGGACGCTTTCGCCGCCGCCGAACTCGATACCGGCTTCATAGCCCGCAACGAAGCGGCGCTTTTTGCCCCCGGAGCCACGAGCGAGAACGAAATAGCTTTGTCCACGCTCGGCCTGCTTCTCTCACGCCGGAACGGGGCCAAGCCGCAGGCCGATCCTTATAGCCCTTGGAACAATACGAACTCTTTCCGCCTCAATGCGCCAGCGAGGGAAACCCTGCGTTTCGTCCTGGATCAACAGCCGGTCGATGTCGCCGTTACACATGAGCCAGATGGTTTTTCACTGGAGATCGGCACGCGGGCTATCCGCGCTCATGGCAGCATCTCACAAGACGGCACACTGCGGGCGACCGTCGATGGCAGGCAAAGGAAGTGCCGTTTCTTTGCCAGCGATAACGGCCACGCGCTTTTTCTGGATGGCGAGCACTATCGCATCAGCCAGCCCGACCCGGTCGATGTAGCGGATACCTCCACCCATACCGGCGGTCTGGAAGCCCCGATGCCCGGCGTCATCCGCGCCATTCTAAGCAAGCAGGGCGCAGCGGTTGAGGCCGGTGACGCGCTTGTGGTTATGGAGGCGATGAAAATGGAGCACACTATCCGTGCGCCAGCAAAAGGCACCGTCACCGCCATTAACTGCGCCGAAGGTAATATGGTCGAAGCCGGCGCCATGCTGGTGGATTTCGAACCGGAGGGCGCATGAGATGGCCTTACCCAAAACCGTCAAGATCGTCGAGGTCGGCGCACGTGATGGCCTGCAAAACGAAACTGCAGAGGTTCCCACCGCCATCAAGATCAGGTTGATCGAGCGGCTGGCTGCGGCCGGATTGGCGGCGGTGGAGGCAGGAGCCTTCGTTTCGCCAAAAAAAGTTCCGCAAATGGCAGGGTCGAAGGAGGTGCTTCTAGGCCTCAAACGACATCCCAATACCGCCTATCCGGCGCTCGTTCCCAATATCAAGGGTTTCGAGGCCGCCGTTGAAGCCGGTGTGACGGAGATAGCCGTTTTCGTGTCCGCATCCGAAGGCTTCAGCCAGCACAATATCGCCTGTTCGCGCGCCGAAAGCCTCGAGCGCCTGCGCGATGTTTCGGAGGCAGCGGCCAGCCGTAACATCCGCATGCGCGGCTATGTCTCCTGCATCGCGGGTTGCCCCTATGACGGCGCGGTCGCACCCGAAGATGTGGCGGCGATGGCCGAAGCGCTTGTCGCCATGGGATGCTACGAAATCTCGCTCGGCGATACGATTGGTGTCGGCACGGCCGGGCAAATCCGCAAGCTCATCCAACATGTATCGACCCGCATCCCGCGCGAAAAACTCGCCATGCATTTCCACGACACCTACGGGCAGGGCGTCGCCAATGTGCTGGCTTCGCTTGAGGAAGGTATTTGTGTGTTCGACAGTTCCGTGGCCGGGCTCGGCGGTTGCCCCTTTGCGCCGGGCGCAAGCGGCAATGTCGCCACCGAAGACGTTGTTTATCTGCTGCACGGGCTTGGCATCAAAACCGGCATCGACCTGATGACGGTGGCGAGAACGGGAGACTGGATAAGTCGCCATCTAGGCAGGGCAAATGCGTCACGCGCCGGTAAGGCACTTCTTGCCGTAAAGATGGAGGATAATGCACATGGTGGGTGAGCTGTTGAGCGAGAAGCGCAAGGACGTTCTGTGGCTGACGCTTAACCGGCCGGACGTCCACAACGCCATGAACGCCGCGATGACGGACGCCTTGACGCATGCGATCCGGACGGCCTCCAGCGACGGCGACCTGCGTGCGGTTGTGATAACGGCAGCGGGCGACCGCAGCTTCTGCTCAGGGGCCGATCTGAAGGAAAGCGCTGGTGGCATGTTCCTCTCGCGAGACGGAACGAACCCCATCGCCAATGTGATGCGCGCTATCGAGACCTGCAACAAAATCGTCATCGCCCGCGTCAATGGCCGGGTGCTGGCGGGTGGGCTAGGCCTTATCGCGGCCTGCGATCTCGCTTATGCCGCCGATCATACGGAGTTCGGCTTGCCGGAAGTTCGCGTCGGGCTTTTCCCGGCCATGGTGGCGGCGAAACTTCTGGCCAAAATACCGCTGAGCCGCCTCCACGAGATGGCCTATCTGGGGCAACCGGTCACCGCCGCAGAGGCCGAAGGCATCGGCCTCATCAACCGCACGGCGCCACGTGCCGAACTCGATGGCGTGATCGAGGGGGTACTCGCCCGCTTGCGGCAGAACGCGCCAGGCGCAGTCGCCGCCGGAAAGGCAGCGCTGCTGACGATGCGCGACTTGCCGGCCAGTGAACGGCTCGCCTTTGCCGAAAGCGTCATAGCGAAGATCAGCAGCAGCGAGGAGGCGCGCGAAGGCAGAGACGCCTTCGCTGGAAAACGCCCGCCGATTTGGGCTGGCGGGTCCTGAACCACCGCTCAAGGTCTTAATCGATATAATGCCCACAGCCGCGTTGACCCCGTTCGGCAAATCGAGTTCTATCCACCACCTTTCGCCGGAGGGCGATCGGGGAGCTGGAGGAGAACCTATGCGCCTTGTAAAAACCGTCGCCGAGTTGCGCGGTCTGACCGCCACGTTTCGTCGCGATGGCAAGACCGTCGGCTTCGTGCCAACCATGGGTTTTTTGCATATCGGCCATCTGACGCTGGTTGCCAGGGCGAAAGCGGAGAACGACGTGACGGTGGTCTCGATCTTCGTCAATCCGCTGCAATTTGGAGCCAATGAGGATCTTGCCCGTTACCCCCGCGATCTCGCCCGCGATAGCGCGCTGCTGGAAGAGGCAGGTGTCGACATTCTTTTCGCACCCGAGGTTACGGAGATGTATCCGCGCCCGATGCAGACCGTGGTGGATGTGCCGGAACTGGGAAGCCAGTTGGAAGGTGCGGTACGGCCGGGGCATTTTGCCGGGGTTACGACTGTTGTCACCAAGCTTTTTAATCTCGTGCAGCCGGATGCCGCCTATTTCGGAGAAAAGGACTACCAGCAGGTAACGCTGATCCGGCGCATGGTGGACGATCTCGCCCAGCCAGTCCGCGTCGTTCCCGTCGCCACCGTACGTGAGGCGGATGGGCTCGCCTGCTCCTCGCGCAATGTCTACCTGAGCCTTGAAGAGCGAGCCGCCGCCGTAATTGTGCCGCGCGCGCTTGATGAGGCCGAGCGGCTGTACGATGAGGGCTGCGACGACCCGGCCACTTTAGAAGCGGCGATAGAAAAATTCATTGCCAAGGAGAAGCTGGCGTTGCCCGAAGTCGTGGCAGTGCGCGATCCCGACACGCTGGCCCCCGTGGCTTCGCTGCAGGCGCGGCCTGTGCTAGTGGCACTGTTCGTGCGGGTCGGCAGCACCCGCCTTCTCGACAACCGCGTCATCGGACGTGATAAAATAGGCAAACAGGAGGCTGCACGATGAGCACGCACGCGAAACAGAAGCGGCTGACGACAGCCTCCATCAAGCAAATGAAAGGCGGTGCGCGCATCGTCTGCCTCACCGCCTATACGACGCCGATTGCCCGCCTGCTCGATCCGCATTGCGACCTGCTGCTGGTTGGCGATTCAGTCGGCATGGTACTTTATGGCATGGACACGACGGTCGGCGTCACCCTGGATATGATGATCGCCCATGGCCGCGCCGTGATGCGTGGTGTGGAACACGCCTGCGTCATCGTCGATCTCCCCTTCGGGACCTATCAGGAATCAAAGGAACAGGCGTTCCGCAACGCCGTGCGGCTGATGCAGGAAACCGGCTGTGATGGCGTGAAGCTGGAAGGTGGTGAGGAAATGGCCGAAACCATCGCCTTTCTTGTGGCGCGCGGCATTCCGGTGTTCGGCCATGTCGGGCTGATGCCGCAGTTGGTCCACACCGCCGGAGGTTTCCGCTCTCTTGGACATTCAGATGCGGAAACGCAGAAAATCTGGCGCGATGCGATTGCGGTCGATCAGGCCGGTGCTTTCGCCATTGTCGTGGAAGGTACCGTCGAGCCGCTTGCGCGCGAATTGACCGAAAAACTCTCCGTCCCGACTGTCGGCATCGGCGCATCACCGGCCTGCGATGGGCAGGTACTGGTTTCCGACGACATGCTCGGTCTCTTCACCGATTTCAAACCGAAATTCGTCAAACGTTTCGCCGATCTGGGTGCGACCGTTTCACATGCAGCGGCAGGTTATGCCGAAGAGGTGCGCTCCGGTGCGTTTCCGGGGCCGGGGCACACGTTTCAGGTCCGCAGGCAATCGCCTTCCGGGGAGTGAGGGAACGGCGCAGAGGAGGTAGTGAGGTGGTGACGGACACCTTCACCTTCGTCATGCTCGGGCTTGTCCCGAGCATCTGCTACCTATCTATTTTGTGAAATGTCGGCAGATCCTCGGCACAAGGCCGAGGATGACGTCGCGTTTGAGGCAAGGTTTGTAAGTAGGCTCGGCTTCTCCGCCTGTCCCCTCAAACCCCAACCCCTAAACAATCCCGCCGCTGCCACCGATCGAAGCCGGGCGTTCCGCCGCAACCCGTTTGCGATAACCACTCGCCCGGTAGGTGGCAACAGGATCGATCGCGCCGCCCGCCAACTGCCTTGCTTTAGCGAGAACCGGCTCGACATCGGTGCGATAGGCCCGTTTCAGCGTATCGGAGGCCATCAACGCATCATTGTCTTGCTGGTAGCCATCCAAAGCCGCGCGATCCACCAGCAGCGCCTGCGCATAGGCGCGGCGGATTTCGTTGGCACTGGAAATCAGGCTTTCGATTGGGTCGGTCACATTGTGCGACTGGTCGATCATATGGGCGGGATGGAAGCCCTTCACGCCACGATGTTCGGCATCTACCAGCTCGTTGAAGACGAGGAACAGGCGGTAAGGCTCGATGGAGCCGGCATCCAGATCGTCATCGCCATATTTCGAATCGTTGAAGTGGAAACCACCGAGCTTGCCGAACTGGATGAGCCGGGAGACGATCATCTCGATATTGGTATTAGGCGCATGGTGACCGAGATCAACGAGGCAGAACGCCTTTTCACCGAGCGTATTGGCGATAAGGTAATTGGTGCCCCAATCCTGCACGACGGTGGAATAGAAGGCCGGCTCGAACATCTTGTGTTCGGAAAAGATGCGCCAGTCATCCGGCAGCGCCTTGTAGATATCGGCCATGGCCGCGAGATAGCGCTCGAAACTTCTGGTGAAATTGCTCTGGCCGGGGAAGTTGGAACCATCGCCCACCCACACCGTCAGCGCCTTGGAACCAATGGCTTTACCGATCTCGATACATTCGATGTTGTGCTCCACGGCTTGGCCCCGCGTTGCGGCATCGGTGTGGCTGAGCGAACCGTATTTGTAGGAATGGCTCTGATCCGGTGCATCCGAGAAGGTATTGGAATTCATGGCGTCGAAGCCGAGACCCAGCGTGTCGGCATGGTCCTTCAAACGCTTCGGGTCCTGCTTGTCCCACGGAATATGCAGGGAGACATTCGGGGTCGCCCGTGTCAGCTGGTTGATGACGGCGCAATCATCCAGCTTGTCAAAAATGCCGCGGGGCTCACCTTCGCCCGGAAAGCGGGCGAAACGGGTGCCGCCGGTGCCGACGCCCCAGGATGGAACAGCGACGAAGAATTCCGCGACCTTGGCGGTGACAGCATCGATATCGATGTTGCGGCGCGCAAGCTGGTTGCCCAGCGCATCGTAGTCGTCCTTCAGCGCGGCGGCGCGCTTGTCGTTTTCGGCCGCGATCACATCGGCGGCGATTTTGGTGTCGGTCATCTCTTCCTCCCCGGAATCCGTCCAGTGCATGCTCGATCATCGCCCCCTCCGTCATTCCGGCATTAAGCCGGGATGACGGAGGTGAGACGTGCCGAAATTCCTACCGCGTAAAGCTCTGCGCATTGCCGGCATCGACATTGATGATATTGCCGGTTGATTTGGCCGACGCGTCGGACGCCAGGAAGTAGATCGCTTCGGCGATGTCTTCCGGGAACACATTGAGCTTCAGCATCGAGCGCTTGCGGTAATGTTCCTCCAGATCGGTCACCTCAATCTTGGACGAGGCCGCGCGCTGCTCGCGCCACTCGCCGTTCCAGATCTTCGAACCGCGCAGAACGGCATCGGGATTGACGGTGTTGACGCGAATGCCGGCTTCCGCCCCTTCCAGAGCAAGGCAACGGGCAAGATGGATTTCCGCCGCCTTGGCCGTGCAATAGGCAGAAGCATTGGGCGAAGAGGCAAGACCGTTTTTAGAGGCTACGAACACCACGTTGCCGCCGAGATTTTGACGCCTGAGTAGCCGGAATGCTTCTCGCGACACGAGGAAATAACCCGTCGCGAGAATATCGATATTCTTGTTCCACATGGCAAGCGTCGTGTCTTCCACCGGTGCAGAAGAGGCGATGCCGGCATTGGAGACGAGAATATCCACGCCGCCAAATTCCACGCTCGCTTCCGCAAAGGCGGAAATGACCGCGTCTTCCTGCGTCACATCCAGCTTGACGCTGCGCACCGCATCAGCACTGTAGCGCTTCGCGAAATCGCCCTTGGCCGCTTCCAGCGCCGCCTCGTCAATATCGGCGAGAACAACGCAGGCGCCCTCCGCTGCCAGCCTTTCCGCCGTCGCCCGGCCGATGCCGCCGGCGCCACCGGTGACAAAGGCCACGCGTCCGGCAAGGCTTTTCGGCTTCGGCATGCGCTGCAGCTTTGCCTCTTCCAGCAGCCAATATTCGATATCGAAGGCTTCCTGTTCGGGTAGGCCCTGATATTCGGACACGGTGGAAGCGCCGCGCATGACGTTGATGGCGTTGACGTAAAATTCACCGGCGATACGGGCGGTCGCCTTGTCCTTGGCGAAGGACAGCATGCCGACACCGGGGATCAGGAAAATCACGGGGTTCGGGTCGCGCATATCAGGCGAATTATCATGGCGGCACGCCTCATAATATCTGACGTAGTCGGCGCGGTAGGCCTCTAGCGCCTTGTCGAGACCGGCTGTCAGCGCATCCACATCGGGATTTGCCGTATCGAGATCGAGGATCAGCGGGCGGATTTTCGTGCGCAGGAAATGATCGGGGCAGGAGGTGCCGAGATTTCCGAGCGGCTTCAGATCCTTCGAATTGACGAATTCCAGAACCGCGTCCTGATCATCGAAATGGCCGAGCTTGCGCTCCTCGCGGCCGATCCGACCACGGATTTCCGGCATCAACCGTGCTGCAATCGCGCGGCGTTCGGCAAGTGGCAGGCTCCTGGCAACGGCACCGCCGAAAATCGTCTTGCCTTCGGTCTTGGCCGCAAACCATTCGATCGCCTTGTTGATGATGGCGAGCGTAAGTTCGTAACATGTCTTGGCGTCGTTATCCCAGGTGAACAGACCGTGGCTTTCCAGCACAACGCCCTTGGCCTCGGGGTTGGCTTTTACGAAAGCCTCGAGATCGAGACCCAGTTGGAAACCGGGACGGCGCCAGGGAAGCCAGCCGATGTCATCGCCAAAGATCTGCTGCGTCAGTTCTTTCGAATTTTTGGAGGCGGCAATCGCGATGATCGCATCCGGATGCATGTGATCGACATGATCAAAAGGCACGAAGCCGTGCAGCGGCGTATCGATGGAGGCGGCGCGTGGGTTGAGGTTGAAGGTGCAATGCGGCAGGAAGCCGACCATGCGGTCCTCATCCTCGACACCCTTGTAAATGCCCTTTAGCGCTTCCAGCTTGTCGAGATAAAGCGTCGCAAAACCATCGAGCTTGATGGTACCGACATCGCCGCCGGACCCTTTAACCCACATGACGCGGACTTTCTCGCCCGTCAGCGGATCGGTTTCGAGCACCTTCGCGGATGTGTTTCCGCCACCATAATTGGTGATGCGCTTGTCGGCGCCAAGCAGATTGGAGCGATAAAGCAGCTTGCCAGGCTCATCGAGCGTTTTGGCATAGGCATCGTCCCAACGGCTTTCGAGAAGGCGGGATTTTCCCGTCATGTCTTCCTCCCAAGTCAAGTCTGCATTCGCGGGTGCCGAGATCGGTCCGCCTCCGTTGACGGCAGATATCGCGCATACAAAAGCGTAATGTCAATCAAAAACGATCATAAATTTTCATGTTGCAGCGCGATATTGATTAATTTGATCGTTCTTGATTGACAACGTAAAGAGATTGCGAATAATCACAATCAGGAGGACCACATGCACGAACGCGAACGCCATCGCATCATCTTAAGCGCCACACAGGAAAAAGCTGTCGTGACGGTGCAGGATATTGCCGAACTGACGGATGCGTCGGAAGCAACGATCCGCCGGGATATCGCGTCCCTGCATGTTCAGGGAAAGTTGCGACGCGTGCGTGGCGGTGCCGAAGCGGTGCATCCACCGCAGTTGGGTAATCTGGCCGCGCGACCGTTCCGCGTGTCCGAATCGGTCAACATCGACAAGAAACGCGCAATTGCGCGCAAGGCGGTTGATCTCTGTAATGACGGTGATGCGATCATCCTGAATGGTGGCACGACCACATTCCAGATGGTGCACTACATGGCGGCGCGACGGCTGCAGGTGATGACCAATTCCTTCGCGATTGCGGAGCATCTGGTCAAACATTCCAAATGCAATGTCAGCGTGCCTGGTGGCGCGATCTATCGCGATCAAAGCCTCATCCTGTCGCCCTTCGAAAACGATGCCATCCGCAATTTTTACGCAAGGCGAATTTTTCTCGGCGCGCAGGGCATCGGCGCACTCGGCATCATGGAATCGGACGCGCTGGTGATCCAGAGCGAGCAGAAGCTGATGCGGCAGGCGGAAGAGCTGATCGTGATGGTCGATTCCTCGAAATTCAAAAAACGATCCAGCCTGATTTTATGCCCACTCGAAAACGTCTCGACCATCATCACCGATGACGGGATTTCGGATGAGGCGGCGCGGATGGTTGAAAATGCCGGCGTCGAATTGCTGATCGCCGGCGCAGCGGGGGATGGCAAGATAGCCAACCCGCCTGATGAGGAGGATTCCTCTTCGGTCGCTTGAGGAAGCACCGAAGAGAGGAACAGGTTCAAAAACGGGAGGAAAAGGAACATGAAACTTACACGCAGAACATTGACGAGCGTCCTGGCACTTAGCGCGGCGCTCTCCGTCGCGGGTCTTGGCGGCGTTGCCCAGGCAGCCGATGTGAAGATCGCGCTGGTGGTCAAATCACTTGGCAACGGCTTTTTCGAAGCCGCCAACAAGGGCGCGCAGGAGGCTGCAAAAGACCTCGGTGGCGTCGAGATCATCTATACGGGCCCGACCAGCACCACCGCGGAAGGCCAGATCGAGGTCATCAATTCGCTGATCGCGCAGGGTGTAGATGCCATCGCCATTTCCGCCAATGACCCGGACGCCGTAGTTCCGGCGCTGAAAAAGGCGGCGCAGCGCGGCATCAAGGTCATCTCCTGGGATTCCGGCGTGGCACCTGAAGGCCGCATTCTGCAGCTCAACCCCTCGTCCAACGCGCTGATCGGCAAGATGTGCCTGCAGCTTGCCGCATCGCACCTGGAAGGCGGCAAGGGCGATTTCGCCATCCTTTCTGCCACCACCACCTCCACGAACCAGAATATCTGGATCGATGAGATGAAGAAGCAGCTGAAGGACTTCCCCGGCCTCAACCTCGTTACCACCGTTTATGGTGACGACCTTGCCGACAAGAGCTACCGCGAAGCACAGGGCCTGCTTTCCTCCCATCCTGATGTAAAGGTCATCGTCGCACCGACGACGGTTGGCGTTCTTGCGGCCTCTCAGGCCGTGAAGGATGCGGGCAAGATCGGCAAGGTCTTTGTGACGGGCCTTGGCCTGCCCTCGGAGATGGCTGGCGCCATCAAATCAGGCGCAACCAAGGAATTCGCCATCTGGAACCCGATCGACCTCGGTTATTCCGCCACCCAGATTGCCTACCGCCTTGTGAAGGGTGAAGCAGACGGCAAACCGGGCTCGGAAATCGAAGCCGGCCGCATGGGCAAGATCAAGGTTGGCGAAAATAGCGAAGCGGCCATGGCCGATCCCTTCATTTATGACGCCAAGAACATCGATCAGTTCTCGAAGATTTTCTGATCTGAATAATTTCCGGCAGTGCGAAGGCTAACCCCCTTTGTCCTGCCGGACATCTCCCCCTGAAGGGGGGAGATCGATATGCCGCACCCGCTCGTTCCATAGGCAGGGTGTATCCGCTTGCCGATCTCCCCCCTCTTGGGGGGAGATGCCCGGCAGGGCAGAGGGGGGGGTGCCTCTCGCCGCTACACTCAAAACCAACCGGTAAGACGGAATGATGCGTGCTGAAACCAAAATCTTAGACGTTACCGAGACTTCCAGCGCGACGCCCATTCTGGAAATGCGCGGCATCAGCCAGATATTCCCCGGCGTGAAGGCGCTGGATGGCGTCGATATCGCGCTTTATCCCGGCAAGGTCACGGCGCTGATCGGCGAGAACGGTGCTGGAAAATCCACGCTCGTCAAAATTCTCACCGGAATCTACCGCCCGAATGAAGGGGAAATCCTTCTCGATGGCCGGCCCGTCACCTTTCACGGCGCACAGGATGCCATCGATGCCGGCGTGACCGCCATTCATCAGGAAACCGTGCTGTTCGACGAGCTTTCCGTGGGCGAAAACATCTTCCTCGGTCATGCGCCCAAAGGCCGTTTCGGCCTCATTGACTGGAAGACCATCAATGCGCGCGCCGGGGTCCTGCTTGAACAGCTCGAAAGCACCATCGATCCGTCCATTCGGCTGAAGGACCTTTCCATCGCGCAGCGCCACCTCGTGGCAATCGCCAGAGCGCTTTCCGTCGAGGCACGTATCGTCATCATGGACGAACCGACAGCCGCCCTTTCCCGTAAGGAAATCGATGATCTGTTTCGCATCGTTGAAAACCTGAAGCGGCAGGGCAAGGCCATCCTGTTCATCAGCCACAAGTTCGATGAAGTATATGAAATCGCTGAAAATTATGCCGTATTCCGGGACGGAAAGATGGTCGGCGCGGGTAATCTCGCCGCCACCCCGCAGGATGAGATCGTGCGCCTGATGGTTGGCCGCGACGTCACGAACGCCTTTCCGAAACAGGCGGTCACACTCGGCCCGACGGTTCTTTCGGTCCAAAATTATTCACACCAGACGGAATTTCGCGATATTTCTCTCGATCTGCGCAAAGGCGAAATTCTTGGCCTTTATGGGCTGATCGGCGCCGGGCGGTCGGAACTGTGCCAGTCGCTTTTCGGAATCACGCGCCCAGCCTCAGGACAGATTACCCTCAACGGCGAACCGCTCGTCATCCGTTCGCCGGAGGATGCGATCCGCGCCGGCATCGTTTATGTGCCGGAAGAGCGTGGACGGCATGGGCTGGCGCTGGACATGCCGATCTACCAGAACATGTCGTTGCCCTCTCTTGCCCGCACCTCTCGCAAGGGCTTTCTCGCCGCCGCAAACGAATTTGCTCTGGCGCGCAAATATGCTTCCCGCCTCGACCTGCGCGCCGCCGCCCTGTCCGTGCCCGTCGGCACGCTTTCCGGCGGCAACCAGCAGAAGGTGGTGATTGGCAAATGGCTCGCCACGCAGCCGAAAGTCATTATTCTCGATGAACCCACCAAGGGCATCGATATCGGCTCCAAGGCCGCCGTGCACGGCTTCATCAGCGAGCTTGCAGCCGAAGGTCTCTCCATCATCATGATTTCATCTGAACTTCCCGAAATTCTCGGCATGTCCGACCGCGCCATCGTCATGCGCGAAGGCCTGATGGCAGGTCTGTTCGAACGCGCCGATTTTTCTCCGGAAAAGCTGGTGCGCGCCGCCACCGGCAACGCCTGAGAGGGGCAAAACCATGCAACGTTTTCTCAAAAATCGCGAATGGCTGCTGGCGGGCATCATCGTCATCATGATCGCAGGCTTTGCGCTGCGCGCGCCCGGTTTCGGTAAGCCGGCCAATCTCGTCAATATCTTCAACGATACCTCCATCCTCATCATCCTGGCGCTTGGCCAGATGGCGGTCATTCTCACCAAATCCATCGATCTTTCGGTTGCCGCCAACCTCGCCTTCACCGGCATGGCAGTGGCGATGACCAATGCCGCCTTCCCGGGAATTCCACTGCCGCTTCTCATCGCCATGGCGGTCGGCATCGGCGCGTTTCTAGGATCGATCAACGGCATTCTCGTCTGGTGGCTCGGCATTCCTCCCATCGTCGTCACGCTCGGCACGCTCACCATCTATCGCGGCATGGCCTTCGTGCTGTCGGGCGGTGGCTGGGTGAATGCGCACCAGCTTTCGCCGACCTTCCTCAACGTGCCGCGCACCATGATCCTCGGCATGCCGGTTCTGTCCTGGGTCGCCATCCTCATCATCGCCGGTGCCTGGCTGGTGCTCAGCCGGACCTCTTTCGGCCGCTCCGCCTACGCTTCCGGCGGCAATCCGGGCGCTGCGGTCTATGCCGGCATCGATGTCGGCCGCACACGCTTTCTGGCTTTCGTTCTGTCGGGTGCACTGGCAGGACTTGCCAGCTATCTCTGGGTGTCGCGTTATGCCGTTGCCTATGTGGATATCGCCGCCGGTTTCGAACTCGATAGCGTGGCGGCAAATGTGATTGGCGGCATCTCCATTGCCGGCGGCATTGGCTCGGTGGCAGGCGCTGTGCTCGGCGCACTGTTTCTCGGCGTCATCAAGAACGCCCTGCCCGTCATCGGCATTTCTCCCTTCGCGCAAATGGCAATTTCCGGCGTGGTTATCGTGCTCGCCGTCGTCTTCAACGCCCGCGCCGAAGCTCGAAAAGGGCGCATCATCCTGCGCGACCGGGCGGCAAGCGATCAGGCCAAGGAGGCCGCAGCATGAGTACGAATTCTCAACCGGCGCAGAAGCCACGCATCATTCCAGACAAGCTCGGCACGCCGTTGCGCCGTCTCCTGGCAAGCTGGGAAGTGCTGCTGCTCGGCGTCGCGATCCTCATCTTCATCGCCAATTCGTTTGCCTCGCCCTATTTTCTCAATGCCTGGAACCTGTCCGACGCGACCTTTAACTTCACCGAAAAGGCGATCATCGCCTTTGCGATGGCGCTTCTGATCATCGCTGGCGAGATTGATCTCTCAGTCGCCGCCATCATCGCTCTCGCCTCCACCGCAATGGGTGCGGCGGTGCAGATGGGTGTCGGCACGCCGGGGCTCGTCGCCATCGGCATCGGAACCGGGCTACTCTGCGGGGCGTTCAACGGCTTTCTCGTCGCTGGCCTCAAACTGCCATCCATCGTCGTCACCATCGGTACGATGAGCCTGTTCCGCGGTATTTCCTATATGGTGCTGGGTGATCAGGCCTATGGCAAATATCCGGCGGATTTCGCCTATTTCGGTCAGGGTTACGTGTACTCGGTCATCTCCTTCGAATTCGTACTGTTCCTCGCCATGGCCGTCATCTTCGCCATTCTGCTGCACGCCACAAATTTCGGCCGGCAGGTCTATGTCATCGGCAACAATCCGTTTGCCGCCCGTTTTTCCGGTATTCCCGTCGAACGGGTCAAATTCATCCTCTTCCTTTTGACCGGCCTGATGAGCGGCATCGCCGCCGTCTGCCTCACCTCGCGGCTCGGTTCCACCCGCCCCTCGATTGCTCAAGGCTGGGAGCTTGAAGTCGTGACCATGGTGGTGCTCGGCGGCGTGTCCATTCTCGGCGGCTCCGGCACCATTGCAGGTGTCGTCATCGCTGCCTTCGTCATGGGCCTCGTCACCTTCGGCCTCGGTCTTCTGAACGTGCCTGGCATCGTCATGTCGATCTTCGTCGGCCTGCTTTTGATCATCACCATCGCCATACCCATCGTTGTGCGCCGCCTTCGCGCCATCAGAGGCTAAGCCATGCCGGAATTAGAAAAACACGCTTTCAAGATGAAACTCTTCGCCGGCAAGCAAGCCGAATATAGACGGCGCCATGACGAGATATGGCCGGAACTGGTTGCTCTTCTGCACGAAGCGGGTGTGAGCGACTATTCAATCCACCTCGACCCGGAAACCGACATCCTGTTCGGCGTGCTGACCCGCCCGAAGAACCACGGCATGGCAGCATTGCCCGAGCATCCCGTGATGAAGAAATGGTGGGCGCATATGGCTGACATCATGGAAAGCAATCCCGATAACTCGCCTGTCGCGACTGACCTTATGACAGTGTTCCACCTGCCATGAATGACATGACAAAGCCACGCCGCGTCGCGGTCATCGATATAGGCAAGACCAATGCCAAGGTCGTTGTCATCGACACCCGAAACGGCGAAGAGATAACCGGTGACAGGCGTTCCAACCCTGTCCTTCGTGACGGCATCTATCCGCATTACGATGTGGAGATGCTCTGGAGCTTCATTCTCACCTCTCTTCGGCGGTTCGCGGAAGAGCCGGGTTTCGACGCGATTTCCATCACGACCCATGGCGCGTCTGCCGCACTTCTTGACGAAAACGGCGATCTTGCCATGCCTGTGCTGGATTACGAGCACAGCTACCCCGCAAGCGTTGCGGAAGCCTATCTCCGCATCAAGCCGGATTTTGCTGAAACCGGCTCACCCTCGCTTCCAGCCGGGTTGAACCTTGGCGCACAAATCCATTTCCAGAAAACCGCCTTTCCGCAGGAATTCGCTGGGGTGCGCAGTATCGTCACCTACGCGCAATATTGGGCGGGGCGGCTGACCGGCGTTCAGGCCACCGAGACGACCTCGCTCGGTTGCCATACGGATTTGTGGAATCCGCGGCTGAAGGCGTTTTCATCGCTGGTCGAGCGCTTGGGTATTGCGCACTTGATGGCGCCGGTGCGCTCCGCCTTCGATGTACTCGGGCCAGTCCGCGAATCGGTGGCGCTGGAAACCGGGCTTTCGGCGGATATATCGGTCTATTGCGGCATCCATGATTCCAACGCCTCGCTGCTGCCGCATCTGCTGCGGAGGCAGGGTGATTTTTCTGTCGTCTCCACCGGCACCTGGGTGGTGAATTTCGCCATCGGCGGTACGGCGGAGACGCTGGATCCCGCCCGTGATACGCTTTTGAATGTCGATGCCCTCGGGCGTCCCGTTCCCTCCTCCCGCTTCATGGGCGGCAGGGAATATGAAATGCTGACGCACCAATTCGGGCCTGCTCCGGACGAAGAAACCGAAGCCGCTCTCGGCGGCGTGCTCACCAGAGGCATGATGCTGTTGCCCAGCGTCGTCAGCGGTTCCGGCCCCTTCCCCGGCAAAACAGCGCGCTGGATTGCCGACGACAATGCCACTGTTGCTGAACGGCACGCGGCAGCGGCGCTTTATCTCGCCCTGAT
The DNA here is from genome assembly GCF_000381165.1 of Agrobacterium sp. 10MFCol1.1. NCBI lineage: Bacteria > Pseudomonadati > Pseudomonadota > Alphaproteobacteria > Hyphomicrobiales > Rhizobiaceae > Agrobacterium > Agrobacterium sp. 10MFCol1.1. The sequence goes on from NZ_KB906073.1 coordinate 381,750, forward strand.
GACGGAGTTCAGCCTATCGCTCATCGGGCGGAAAGGCCCGATACTGGTCGAAGGGCCATTCGCCAGCAATGCGCTTTATCTCAAGGCGCTGGCAGGTTTAGCCGAAACTGAGGTCATCGCCGTCAGCGGTTCCACGGGCACCAGTGCCGGGGCAGCACTCCTCACCGGTATTAAACCACTTGCCGGCCGCGAGCGTCATTTCGCTCCCGATGCCATTGCAGGGCTTCCCGCCTATCGCAGCGAATGGCAGGCCCGTCTGGCTTGACGCAAGACGACAAAATGCGGCCGGGTATCCAGCCGCATTCCGTTTTGCAAAAGGATCAAGCCTTGATGAAGGCCAAGAGATCGGCGTTGAGCACGTCTGCATTGATGGTCAGCATGCCGTGCGAGAAGCCGGGATAGGTCTTCAGCGTACCGTTTTTCAGGAGCTTCACCGATTTCAGCGCAGAGTCCGCAATCGGCACGATCTGGTCATCTTCACCGTGCAGCACGAGTGTGGGCACGCTGATGGCCTTCAGGTCTTCGGTCTGGTCGGTTTCCGAGAATGCCTTGATGCCATCGTAATGCGCCTTGGCACTGCCCATCATACCCTGCCGCCACCAGTTCTGGATCACGCCTTCCTGAACGGTCGCTCCATCGCGGTTGAAGCCGTAGAACGGGCCGGAGGGCACATCGCGGAAGAACTGCGCGCGGTTTGCGGCAAGTGCTGAACGGAAGCCGTCAAAAACCTCCATCGGCAGGCCCTCGGGGTTGGCCTCGGTCTTGAGCATCAGCGGCGGCACGGCGGAAACCAGAACGGCCTTCGCGACGCGGCCTGCGGCTTCACCGTGTCTGGCAACATAACGCGCCACTTCGCCACCGCCGGTGGAATGGCCGATATGCACGGCATTTTTCAGGTCCAGCGCTTCTGCAACCGCAAAGGCGTCTGCGGCATAATGGTCCATATCGTGACCTTCGTAAACCTGCGCGGAGCGGCCGTGACCACGGCGATCATGGGCGACGACACGATACCCTTTCGAGAGGAAAAACAGCATCTGTCCATCCCAGTCGTCGGAGCTGAGTGGCCAGCCGTGGTGAAACACGATGGGCTGAGCATCCTTCGGGCCCCAGTCCTTGTAGAAGATGTCTGTTCCATCTGTCGTCTTAACAAAGCCCATGATCGTTTCTCCTTCGGTTGCGTTGGCATCTTCCGGTGCGATCTATGTTGTGCGCCGGTTTGATGGAGGGATGATGACGCAGGAAAACATCCGCAACAATTGCAACAATAATTCTGAATGAATTGCTGATCTGGCAATAATGGCCGTGCCGCCCGCTGTCTTACGCCCCGGTACCGGCGCTAAACGGCACCGCGACCGAAAAGTTGCGACAGAAGACGCAAACGGATTGAAATAACAAACCGGATAAGTTGCGTTTTAAATTGTAATCAACGGCGCACGGGCGCGGTCGCGACTGCACAAAGCCGGAAACGAAACTCGCTAAGTTGTTCGAACTCTCAATCCACGTCGGGATCGTATTCCCTCGGGCTGTCGTCCTTGGAAAACAACACGCAAGGGCCGCGTGAACCGCGCGGATCATAGGCGTATCCCTTGGCGGTCAGTGCCTGCATGATGTCGCGAACACCTTCGAGGCCATAAAGGTGATCGTGCAGCTCGACGAATATCCGCTCCACGCCTGCAAGCTCGGCATTGCCGAGCAGATCGCGTTCCGCGCCCTCGATATCCATCACGAGCGCCGTGATGCCCCGGCTGGCGACAAACGCATCGATATTCTCGGACGAGATTTCGATGCGCCTTTCATAAGGACCCTGATTTTCGTCCATGGACGACATCCAGAGATCCTTGCGGACATAGAAGGGATAGGTACGCGGCTCGTCGGCCGTGAGAAGTCCTTGGGAAAACACGACATTGCCACGGCAATTTGCCTTGATCACCCGTTCCGCCAGTGCCGCTGTGGACGGATTGGCCTCGAATGCCCAAACGGAAACATCCTGAATACCGGCAATGATCGAGGTTATGATGCCGATGCCGGACCCCAGTTCCAATACGCGGTCGCCGGGCTTGATGGCTTTCAGGACGCTGCGGGCCTCTTTCGCCTCATAGCTGCCGTCGGTCAGCGCCTGCCATATGACGGGCGATACCTCATCGGAAGAAAGAGGCAGGGCTACTCCATGCACATCCAGAATTTCCATATTTCCCAAGCCCTTTCTCAAAACCCGGTCTCGTCAACAGAACGATCCCGCATAGACCGCGAATGCTCTACAGTATCGGTGCGACAACCGGTATTGGTTTTCGCCGTCAACGATGTATCCCACTGAAATTTAACATGGCTTGCCCTGTTCGAAAGCAAACCCGTTCAAACGGAACTCCAGGCCACAAGCTCCTTGGCCGGCAACGGCCTGCTGATCAGATAGCCCTGTACCAGATCGCATCCCAGACGTTTGACCAGCTCATATTGCTCCTCCGTCTCGATGCCTTCGGCTATGGTGGTCATTCGGAGGCTGCGCCCGACGCCGACCACGAATTCGACGATCGCCAGCGCGTCGCGGTCGCTGGTGATATCGCGCAGGAATGACCGGTCGATCTTGATCTTGTCGAACGGCACGCCGCGCAAATTCGCAAGCGAGGAGTAACCGGTGCCGAAATCGTCCATGGCGATCTGGATGCCGACGGCCTTTAGCCGCGTTAGCGTGTTGATCGTCTGGTCGCTCTTGTTCAGCAGGATCGATTCGGTGATCTCAAGCTCGAGCCGGCTCGGCTCCAGCCCGCTTTTATCAAGGGCACCCATCACGTTCTGAATGAGGTTGGTACTGTGGAACTGAACCGGCGAGAGATTGACCGCCACCTTCATGTCCTCATCCCATCGCATCGCCTCGCGGCAGGCAGTCTCCATCACCCATTTTCCGAGCGAATGGATAAGGCCAGTTCGTTCTGCAACGGGAATGAACACGCTGGGCGGAACATCGCCGCGCACTGGATGTTTCCAGCGCAAAAGTGCCTCGAAGCCACAAAGCTTGCGGGTCTGCGTCGCCACCTGCGGCTGGTAATAGACCTCCATCTCGTCGTTCTGCAGCGCAGTCTGCAGATCAGCCTCGAAGGATTTCTTTTCGGTCAGCTGCTTTTGCATGCGGACTTTGAAAACACTCGCCCGGCCAGGGCCGATGGCCTTGGCTTCATAAAGCGCCAGATCCGCGCGCTTGAACAATTCATCCGCATCGACGGTACCATGCGATATGGCGATGCCGATGCAGGTGCCGATTTTCACCTCCTGCTCGCCGAGCTGGTAGGTCCGGCTGATCTGCTCGATAAGCTTGGAGGCGAGACGGCGCGCCGTTTCCTCATTGAGATCATCGGACACGACAGCGAATTCATCGCCGCCAAGGCGGCAAACCATGTCGTAATCACCGCCGATCCCCGAAAGGCGCTGTGCCACGGCCTGAAGCAAGGCGTCGCCCGAATCGTGGCCAAGCGTGTCGTTGACGTCCTTGAACCCATCGAGATCAAGCAGAAGAATGGCCGTCGTTCCATTGCCGCCGAAAGAGCGGCGCAACCGCTCGATAAGTTCCTGCCGGAACAGCGAGCGGTTTGGAAGGCCCGTCAGCGCATCATGATAGGCATCATGCTCCAGCCGGACATTCTTGGCCTGCAATTCAAGCGTGGCGGCGCGCAGATCATCGGTCAGCCCGCGCATGCTTTTCTGCGCGCGGTTCAACAGATCGTTCTGGCGAAGCAGCAATATCACCAGCGCGATGCCGCACAGGATCAATCCGCCCGCAAGCGCGGTGTAGACGATATGCAGCTTGCGCACGTCCTCATGGGCCGTATCGATCAGATTGACGTCATAGGCGACCGACGACGAAGCCAGCGTCGTCATCGGCGCATCGAGCGAGCTCATCTCGGAGAGCAGATCCGGAACATCCCTTGGCTCCAGGGTGTTCATCTGCTGTTCCAGGCGGGCCAGAACCGCGTCAAGGCGGGTTACGAGATCCCGCCATTGCTGTTTTTCATTGATGAAAGCACCGAGGTTACCCTGCTTCAAGAGCTCCAGGCGGCTTAGCATGATGTCCATGCGCAGCTGCAATTCGTCCCGGTCTATGACACCGGGACTGAGCGCAAAAACGGCCAATTTGTTCTGAAGGCGGAGATACTCCGCCACGGTCTGACTGACCGCCCACGAATCGTTATAGCGGGCAAATTTCTGCAGAGCGGTCTGACGCTCGGCAATGACGAAAGCGATATAGCCCGTTGCCAGGACGAAGCAACAGATGATCACCGCCACAAGTTTTCGCAAACGGCACCTTTATTCCACTATCAATTTGGCAACTTGCCATGCGGACCGCGAATAATAGGTCTGCTTCTGCAATTCCGGGTCGCTATCATAGGGATAGATGACAAACAGCGGACCCTTTTCGCGAACTGTCATGTAGTTGCCATCCAGCTTGATCGCGAGGATAACGTTAAATTTCTTAAAATCCTCAACCGGTATGGTGCTCACATAATCGTTGAGTGCAACTGCCGTTACGCTGGTGCCTTTTGCGCCGACGAGATCCATCAACTTTGCCAGTGACACGCCGTCAAAACGAACGCGGCCATCGTGCCAGGGCGTCGTGGTCTCCACCGTCACCATGCCCAATCCCTCCAGCATGTCGCGATCGAATACCGCAGCGCCATCGGCATTGGTGTTGGTGATGTTTCCGGAGATGGTCAATATCGGCTTGCCTTGCGGCTTGGCGATCGTCCCGGCCTCGGCACAGGAAAGCCACATGAGCGACAGAAACGCACTGAGAAGTACCCGGGCGAAACTCATACTCTTTCTCCATCTAGCGTTCAGGTCGAGGGGTTTTCGCCAACCTCTGAGGGTCAAGGGAACCGACGCTCGCAATATATATCAGGAATGAATGTTATATCCTTAGTGAGATTTTATCCGTATTTTCTCTAGGTTTTGAGTAAACCGTTTGGATAATTTTTCCGTCTTATTGTACTTTTTTACACTTCACGCCCTGTTATGACGCAAGCAACACTACAAGTTACGTCTTCGTATCAATCCGTCTGGTGCGACAAAGGCCAAATTGCGGCATATGCGTGATTGCTTAACAACAGCAACACATGATTCGCGCGTATCGGACAAGACCAATGCGCGTTCGGCATCCGCCTGCCTGTCAGGCAGGAAAGCCGAGAGACAAGTTTCGCATCACAGAAAAATCATGGCGATTGCCAGAGCGAACGGTTGAAACATACCGTACGCAACTTAATATAAGAGCTGTCATTTCCGTTTCCGGCAATTTCAGCTTCCTCTTGCCGGAAATGCCCAGACGCCCGTTCCGCGCAGCGCAAGCGGCGATACCGGATATAGTCCGGTCAGGAAAATTCTGTTCACGTCTCCGGGCTGGACGGCACCCTGCCGTATCGGCCGCATCATGAAGGTAGTCCCTATGCACACCTATCCCGACATCAAACTTCTCATTGATGGCGAATGGCGAGACGCCGTTTCCGGCAAGACGATCGCCGTATCCGACCCTGCGACCGACGAAATCATCGGCGCGATCGCCCATGCCGAAAAGGCGGACCTCGATCTGGCGCTTGCCGCCGCCGAGCGTGGCTTCAAGGTCTGGCGCGACACCTCGCCCTTCGAGCGTTCCAAGATCATGCGCAGGGCAGCCGACATCCTGCGTGAGCGCAAGGACAAGATCGCCTATATAATGACCCGCGAGCAGGGCAAGCCGCTGTCGCAATCGGCAACCGAAATCATGGGCGCCGCCGATACCATCGACTGGTTCGCCGAAGAAGCACGTCGCACCTACGGCCAGGTCATCCCGGCGCGCGCAACCGGCGTTTCCCAGCTTGCCATCAAGCTGCCGGTTGGTCCCGTCGCGGCGTTTACGCCATGGAACTTCCCGATCAACCAGATCGTCCGCAAGCTTTCGGCTGCCCTTGCCACGGGCTGCTCCATCATCGTCAAGGCCCCGGAAGAAACACCGGCATCGCCGGCGGAACTGATCCGAGCGTTTGTGGATGCGGGCGTGCCGGCGGGTGTCATCGGTCTCGTTTACGGCGTGCCATCCGAGATTTCGGAATATCTGATCCCGCATCCGGTCATCCGCAAGATTTCCTTCACCGGCTCCACGCCGATCGGCAAACATCTGGCAGCGCTTGCCGGCAAGCACATGAAGCGCGCCACGATGGAACTCGGCGGTCATGCGCCAGTGATGATCTTTGACGATGCCGATATCGAAAAAGCGATCGAGGTGACCTCGCTTGCCAAGTTCCGCAATGCCGGTCAGGTCTGCGTCGCTCCCACCCGCTTCCTCGTGCAGGACGGTGTGGCGGATCGCTTCCTTGAAGGTTTCGTGGAAGCCACGAAGGCGATCAAGGTCGGCAACGGCCTGGAAGAAGGTGTCGTCATGGGGCCGCTCGCCAATGAGCGCCGCATCCCAGCGCTGGAAGGCCTGATCAACGACGCCGTTTCCCATGGCGCGGAACTGAAGACCGGTGGCCGCCGCATCGGCAACAAGGGCAACTTCTTCGAGCCCACGGTGCTCGCCAACGTGCCCGTGACAGCCAAGATCATGAACGACGAGCCCTTCGGTCCCGTCGCCATCATCAACCGCTTCTCGACATTCGATGATGCCATCAACGAAGCGAACCGCCTGCCTTTCGGCCTTGCCTCCTACGCCTTTACCAGCTCGGTCAAGACTGCGCATGCGCTGGGCCACCAGGTCGAGGCGGGCATGCTGACCATCAACCACAACGGCCTTGCGCTTCCCGAAGTCCCCTTCGGCGGCGTCAAGGATTCCGGTTATGGCACGGAGGGCGGTTCGGAGGCGGTTCAGGCCTATCTGGAGACGAAATTCGTCAGCCAGATGAGCTGAAGCTTTGGATGCAAGCTCAGGGCGGATGACAATATCCGCCCTGAACCTGAATTTGGCGAACCCGGAATCTCCACGCATCGTCACCCCGGACTAAATCCGGGGTCCAGCGCGATCAAGTCATTGACCGCAAAAGACTACTCACCGCGCAGGCGCCCAGTGGCCGGATGCCGGATCAAGCCCGGAATGACGGAGTGAAAGACCTTCGTCAATCTGTGAAGAAGCAAGATTTGCTATGTCTTTTCTTCGGTAGTACCACCTTCCCTTGCCTCCGTCCTCATCATGCCCTAAAAGAACAAAAAGTGAACCTTGAGAGGCCCTATGAGCGAGACAGCGGCACCCGCGTTGAAGGAAATCTTCAACCACGAAAAACTGCGACACATCGCCGATCAGACCAAAGCCGTTCATGCGCCTTTCGATGCTCCCGCCTTCATGGCGCTTGCCACGACAAATCTCGAAGCGCTGGGCATCATGCAGCGCATGCGGCAGGTGGCGACCAGCCTGCACGCCACGCTTCCCGGCGACTATGCCCGCAACATCGAAATTCTGACAGCCGCAGCACCCGGGATAGGCAACGGTTTCGCATCCATTTCGCTGCCGGAATATGTGGCGCTTTACGGTCTCGACGATTTTGATCTTTCCATGCAGGCGCTGCAATATTTCACCCGTTTCGGCTCCTCGGAATTTGCCATCCGCCATTTCCTGCAAAGGGATCTGGCCCGAACACTTGCCGTGATGGAAAAATGGTCGCAACATGACAACGAGCATGTGCGAAGGCTGGCGAGCGAAGGCTGCCGGCCGCGCCTGCCTTGGTCGTTCCAGCTCAAAGCCCTGATCGATGATCCCTCACCGGTCACCGCGATCCTTGATGCCATGAAAGCTGACGAGGCGCTTTACGTGCGCAAATCCGTCGCCAATCATCTGAACGACATCACCAAGGACAATCCCGCTTTCGTGCTGGCACTCATCGACACATGGCCGAAGGAAAACCCGCATACACGCTGGATCGTGCGGCAGGCCTTGCGCACTCTGGTCAAGAAAGGCGACGCTGCCGCACTCGCCCATTTCGGCGCCCATAAGGAGGCTCAGATTGCGCTTTCGGCGTTTCAGGTTTCTCCTGAAAAGGTCGCTCTTGGTAATCCGGTGCGGATTTCAGCTTCTTTCACCTCGACGGCAGAAAGCCCGCAGAAGCTGGTGATCGATTATGCCGTGCATTACGTGAAAAAGAGCGGTGACGCCTCCGCGAAAGTCTTCAAGTGGAAAGAAATCGAGTTGCAGCCGGGCGAAACATGCACGCTCTCGATAAGCCGCGCCATGCGTGATTTCACCACCCGCAAGCACTATGCGGGTGTTCACAAGGTTGACCTGATGGTCAATGGCAGGCTGGCGGCCGAGGCCTCTTTCGAACTGCTGATATGAGGCTGGCGAGAGCGTCCCTCAAGCCGCCGGGAAAATCTTCGCACGGCGGATGATGACGGAACCGCGATCGCCTGCCGCGACATCATTTTCCGGCGGCACGTCGAATTCCAAGAGATCGCCGCCATCTGTGCTGGCAATCACCCGCCGCTCGCCTGCCCGGTCGAGAACCCGCGAAACCGAGGCTGGAATGCCCTCGTACAGATCTTCCCATTCCAGGTCGGAGGGACGGGCATAGATCTCGACGGCGCCATCCGCCTGACCATAGGAGAAAGGCAGTTCGTTGTCACCGACATAGACCTTGCCGCCGCGCGCCACGCCGGACACACGGTTGGCATCGCCGAGAAAGCGCATGACGAAGGCACTGTTCGGCTGGCGGCAGACTTCCTTCGGCGTGCCCTGTTGCACGATCTCGCCCTGATTGAGGATGACGACGCGGTCAGCGAGATCCAGTGCCTCTTCCTGATCATGTGTCACGAAAATCGTGGTGATGCCCAGCGCGCCGTGAATTTCACGCAGCCAGCGGCGCAGGTCGCGGCGCACATTGGCATCCAGCGCGCCGAAGGGTTCATCCAGTAGAAGCACTTTGGGATCGACCGAAAGCGCACGGGCCAGCGCCACCCGCTGCCGTTGCCCACCGGAAATCTGCGCCGGGAACCGGTCGCCCAGACCGTCAAGCTTGACCAGGTTCAACAGTTCCCTGACCCGCGCGTCGATCGCGGCCTTGTCGCGCTTCACCTTCGACACCTTCATGCCGAACGCGATGTTTTCATGCAGCGTCATATGCGGAAAAAGTGCGTAGTGCTGGAACACGAAACCGACGCCGCGATCGCGCACCGGAATATTGGTGGCGTCCTCGTCTCCGAAAAAGATGCGGCCGCCATCGCTATATTCGAGACCCGCGACCATGCGCAAAATCGTGGTTTTGCCTGAACCCGAGGGGCCGAGCAGCGCCAGAAGCTCGCCACTTTCAATATCGAGCGAAACATCGCGCACCGCGCGGAATGTATCGAAGGTCTTCACCACATTTTCGAGGCGGATTTTCATGGGAATCAGGTCTCCGTGGCGATGGCGGCACCGCCGCTGGTCTTCTTGGCCCCGCGCCCGGCGCCGCGCCCTTCCAGCGCCACCTTGGCGATGATGGTGATGACAGCGAGCAAAGCGAGGATGGAGGCCGACGCAAAGGCGCCCGCCGTCTGGTAATCGTGATAAAGCAGCTCGATATGCAGCGGCAGCGTGTTGGTCTGGCCGCGAATATTGCCTGACACGACCGACACCGCGCCAAATTCACCCATGACGCGGGCGTTGCACAGAACGACGCCGTAGAGCAGCGCCCATTTGATATTCGGTAGCGTCACCGAAAAGAAGGTGCGCCAGCCGGATGCGCCAAGCGAGGTGGCCGCCTCCTCCAGATCGCGGCCCTGCGCCTGCATCAATGGGATCAGCTCGCGCGCCACAAAGGGTGCCGTGACGAACATCGACGCGATGACGATGCCGGGTAGTGCAAAGAGTATCTTGATATTGTGCGCATCGAGGAACGGCCCAAACAGCCCCTGCAGCCCGTAAACGAAGAGATAGGCGACACCGGCAACGATCGGCGAGATGGAGAAGGGTATCTCGATAAGCACCAGCAGGAAGCGCCGGCCGGGAAAATCGAATTTGGTGATCGCCCATGCGGCCGCGACGCCGAAGGCCGTGTTGATCGGCACCGCAATCAGCGCCGTCAGCACCGTCAGCATGATGGCGTGGCGGGTATCGGGGTGGGTGATGGTGGCTGAATAGACCTTCCACCCCTGCGAAAAAGCCTCGACCCCGATGATGGTCAGAGGAGCGACAACCAGGAACGCGCCGATGACGAGCACAAAAGCGATCAGGCTACGGCGAACCCAGGGCGCGTCACCGACGCGCGGTGGCTTGCGATGCGAGGAAATGGCGCTCATGTCTCAGCTCCTCACCGTATAACGAAGCGCACGCGCCTGCAGGTAATTGGTCACCGCCAGCATCACGAAGGCCGCGATGAGCAGCACGGAGGCGATGGCGGCGGCGGCCTGATAATCATATTCCTCCAGCCGGATGAAGATCAGCAGTGCCGTAATTTCCGTTGAAAACGGCTGGTTGCCGGCAATGAAGATGATGGCGCCGAACTCACCGAGGCTGCGCGCGAAAGAGAGCGAGAGACCGGCCAGCAGAGCTGGCGTCAGAAGCGGCAGGATGACCTTGCGGAAGATTTCGAGATCGGAACCGCCGAGTGATTGCGCCGCCTCCTCCAATGCCGGATCGAGGTCTTCGAGCACCGGCTGCACGGTGCGCACGATGAAGGGTAGACTGGTAAAGGCCATGGCCACCATGATGCCGAGCGGCGTATAGGCAACCTTGATGCCGAATTGCGCAAGCACCGAGCCGAACCAGCCGTTACCCGCAAACAGCGTCGTCAGCGCAATGCCGGCAACGGCGGTGGGAAGCGCAAAAGGCAGATCGACAATTGCATCGACAAGGCGCCAGCCGGGAAAGCGGTAACGCGTCAACACCCAGGCGAGCGCCAGTCCGAAAACGACGTTGAACAAGGTCGCGGCCAGCGCGCAGAGCACGGTGACCCGATAACTTGCGACGGCGCGCGGCGAAGAGATAATGGCCCAATATTCGGCTGGCCCGAGGCTCGCCGCCTTGAACACCAGCGCCGAGAGCGGCAGAAGCACGATGATGGCGACGTAAGTGAGGGTAACGCCGAGGGACAATTTAAGCCCCGGCAGAACATTCCGCTTCAAACCCCGCCCCCATTTCATCATAAAGCGACCCGGCAGTTTCCCGCCGGGTCTTTTACCTGTTGCATATCGTCGTGATTAACGGCTGCCGTAGAGCGTATCAAGCGTCGCGCCGGACGCAAAATGCTCTTTCTGGATTTTATTCCAGCCGCCGAAGACGTCATTGACGTTGACGAGGCGAATGGCCGGGAACTTGTCCTTGAACTCGCCGACAACCTTTTCGTTGTGAACGCGATGGCCGAATTCGGCAGCAATGCGCTGGCCCTCTTCGGTGTAGAGGAAATCGAGGTAGCTCTTCGCCAGCTGGCGCGAGCCGCGCTTGTCGACCACCTTGTCGACCACGGCGACCGGGAATTCGGCGAGCAGGCTGACGGAAGGCACCACGCCCTCAACCTTGTCGGCGCCATATTGCTTGGCAATGCCGCGGGTCTCAGCTTCGAAGGTGATCAGCACGTCGCCGATTTCACGTTCCACAAAGGTGGTGGTGGCGGCGCGGCCTCCGGTGTCGAAAACAGGGGTGTTGTCGAAGATTTTCTTGACGAATTCCTGAACCTTCTTCTCGTCGCCGTTGAACTTCTCCTTGGCATAGGCCGTGGCGGCGAGATAGGTGTAACGGGCGTTACCCGAAGTCTTCGGATTGGGGAAAACCACCTTCACGTCGTCACGGGCAAGATCGTCCCAGTCCTTGATGTGCTTAGGATTACCGGCACGCACGAGGAAGGACGGGAAGGAATAGAACGGCGAGGCGTCGTTTGCGAAATCCTTCTGCCAGTCGGCGGAAACGAAACCCTGCTTCACCAGAAAATCGACATCCGTCACCTGGTTGAAGGTGACGACATCAGCTTCCAGACCCTCAACGATGGCACGCGCCTGCTTGGAGGTGCCGGCGTGCGACTGATCAACCGTGATACCCGGATGCAGTTTGATGAAAGCTTCGTTCTCGGCTGCGAAAACCTCACGGGCAACATCGTAGGAGGCGTTGAGAATGGTGGTCGGAGACTGCGCCTGCGCCGCACCTGCAAAAAGAGCGGCAATGGCAGTGCCGATGATGAGAAGACGTTTCATGAATACCCCCGGAAAATCGAATGGTCGTCAACATAACGGGGGGCGACAACGCCTGCGAGCAACAGCCGTGCGTTAAGCAGAAGCGTATTAGAAATTTCACCCAAGCAACATCAATTCGAAAGGTGATGATTTCATATATGTCCGCAAGCCGGATTTCTTTTGCGTTGCGCAATCTAAAGGCGGTGCTCGGGAAAGAGATTACCGGAGTGTTTGGTAAAATATGGCAGAAGGTCTTCTTCACGCACCTCTTCCAGCTGTGCCGGTCGCCAGCGCGGATTGCGGTCCTTGTCGACCAGGGCCGCACGCACGCCCTCATAAAAATCATGACCCCGCAATATCTCCGTGCCGGCGGCAAATTCCCGTTCGAGGCATTCGATGAGGCTGGCGCTTTCCCGCCCCAGGCGCAGCAGCTTCAGGGTTAGTTTGAGACTGGTAGGGGAGCGTTTTTTGAGAATTTCCAGACTGTCGCGCGAAAACGTATCGTCACGCTCCGAAAGTGCTGCGAAAATCTCCTCGACCGTGTCGAAACGGAATGCCGCGTCGATGATCTCACGGTGTGCCGACAGGACCCCCTCACCAGCTTCGACGGCATAAGTTCCGATTACCGCCTCGACACCATCAGGATCGAGCGCTTGTGATAGATTCTCCACCAAATCTGTAAGGCGCGCAGAAGGGACGAAACAATCGGCAAAACCGGCGTAGATCGCATCGGCAGCAGTGACCGCATTGCCTGTCAGCCCCAGCCAGGTGCCGCATTCGCCCGGCGCTCTGGGCAAAAGCCAGGAACCGCCGACGTCAGGGAAATAGCCGATACCGGTTTCCGGCATGGCAAGCTTCGTCCGCTCGGTGACTATGCGGTGGCTGGCATGGGCGGAAATGCCGACGCCGCCACCCATGACGATGCCGTCCATCAACGCGACATAAGGTTTACCAAAGCGGGCAATACGATAATTCAGCGGAAACTCTTCGCGCCAGAAATCCGGCACCTGCGGATCGCCCGCTTTGCCGAGATCGTGAATGATGCGAACGTCACCCCCCGCACAGAGCCCCCTGTCGCCTTCCCCTGTCAGCACCACGCAGGAAACGTCAGGGTCATCCTCGAAACGGTGAAGCGCCTGGAGCATGGCACGAACCATCGGCAGCGTCAGGCTGTTGATGGCTTTCGGACGGTTCAGGTGGATGATGCCGGCCCCTCCCCGTCTTCCGATGACGACCTGCGTCTCCGCTTCCGTTGCAACTTCCAAGGTCGCCTCCTCCGCTACCGTTCACCAGCCCATCTTGGAGGTCCGGGCGCGATCACGCAACGTTGATCTTGTCCTTCAGGAACGTCTTTCGCTCAAACCGCTTTCACCCGCGTAAAATGCCTGAAATCCGCTTTCGCAATGCAGCATGTTTGCTTGACGCCCGGAAAATCATGGCATGTAATGGAGTTTGAAATGCCGGCATTGATTCCTGTCGAGCGTGTGCCGGACCAAGCGGAATGTCGCCTTGTCAAAGGCGTTGTCAACAGCAACGGGAGACGAGCATGCAGGTTTCGGAACAAGAGTGGATCAGCAAACGGGCCTATACACTTTGGGAAAAGGAAGGCCATCCACATGGCCGTGACGCGGACCATTGGGAACAGGCAAAGCATGAATTTTCGCTGCTGAAGACATCGGAGGCGACAAAGCCTGCCCAGCGCAAGAAAGCAGCGCCGAAGACCGCTGCTGCGGAGCCGGAGGCAGAAGCCCCCGCAAAACCCAAGGCCCGCGCACGCAAGGCCGCAACCGCGAAATAAAAGTACTCTCGTGATAATCTGAACCGGCAAATGAAAAGCCCGACGAAATCTCGCCGGGCTTTGTCTGTTTATCGCGGATCGCAACCGGGATCACCGACCCGGCAACCGCCCTGAAAGTTTTCCGAGGCGGGCGCGCGGCGTGGATCATCCCACTGGCGGCGCTCCGGACGACGATGGCCTTCGTCCTGATTCGGCTGGCGATCGCGATTGCGGTCGCGGTTTTCTTCCTCGAACCGAGGACGGTCACCATCTCGACGCGGCCTGTCCTGGTTTCCGTCGCCCCGGTTTCTGTCACCCTGGTTCCAGTCGCCGTAACGGCGCTCCCAGCGGCCATCATTCGGTCCACCGCCCTGACGCGGATCGCGCCATTCATCCCGGCGGCCATCACGCCATTCGTCGCGCGGACGCGGGCGTTCCCAGTCACCGCGCGGCGGCGGAGGCGCAGCATTCCAGTAACCGCCTGATGGCGGCGGACGACGCCAGCGGTCACGCTCGCGGTAGAAGTCACGGTCACGATAATAACGATCCCAATAACGACCGGCTTCGAAGGTGATCACGGGAACGCCGAGATCGCGATAATAACGCGGTTCAACGTAAACCCGGTTCTGCCTGAACGTCGTCTGGATGTAACGACCGGCGACCCAACCACGACCGCTGACGAAAGAGACGTCGCACCACGGCGTATCAGACAGGCAGCCATGTACCGTCAATGGTGCGCCGACCGGGATCACGACCACGGCCGGATAGGCTGTGCTCGGACCGGAGCGCATATTCACATTCGCGGTGGCAAAGCCGCGAGTCGCAGCTTCGGCAAGGGCCGGCGCGGCGAGCATGGCCACCAGCGCAATTGCGCCAAACAGTTTTTTCTTCACTTACTTCTCCTCAAGCAAAAGCCCGCTTTGCCCTTGTCGGCGTCCACCAATTTCGATGGACGAGCATGCGTTCCACATACTGCCATGACTGGAAAATACGCCGCGTTCCATGAACGCAGCATGAAACAAATCGCAGCCCGTTTCAGTTCCACCTGCGGCAATGAAGCACCCGGGAATTTGCCGACGGAATGTGCCGCCGGTCTTGACTTCGGGGATCAATCATCCGACTTCAATGCAACAGCAATATGGAGCAGAACCATGAGCGAAACCGCACAGACGACCGTCGACCAGAGCGAAGTGGATCGCTTCTCCGCGATGGCTGCGGAATGGTGGAGCCCGACGGGCAAGTTCCGGCCGCTGCACAAATTCAACCCGGTGCGGCTTGAATATATCCGCAACCGCATCTGCGATAATTTCGGCCGCGACCCGAAGGCGCACCGCCCGCTTGAAGGGCTGCGTGTGCTGGATATCGGCTGCGGCGGCGGCCTGCTTTCCGAACCCGTGGCGCGCATGGGCGCGGACGTGGTGGGCGCCGACCCTTCAGAAAAGAATATCGGCATCGCCTCCACCCACGCCCGTGAAAGCGGTGTCAGCGTCGACTACCGCGCCGTGACCGCCGAACAGTTGCTGGAGGCGGGCGAAACCTTCGACGTCGTCCTCAACATGGAAGTGGTCGAGCATGTGGCCAATGTCGATCTCTTCGTCACCACCTGCGCGAAAATGGTGCGTCCCGGCGGGCTGATGTTCGCCGCCACCATCAACCGCACGCTGAAAGCCCGCGCGCTCGCGATCTTCGCCGCCGAAAACGTATTGCGCTGGCTGCCGCGCGGCACCCACCAATATGAGAAGCTGGTTCGCCCGGATGAGCTTGAACGGCCGCTGGTGGCCAGCGGCATGGATATCGTCCACCGTACCGGCGTCTTCTACAACGTATTGCAGGACCGCTGGAACCTCTCGCCGGACATGGAAGTCAACTACATGATGCTGGCGAAAAGACCCGCGTAAAGCTAGCGCACCCAATTCTCCGGTCATGAACGACGGATGACGTCGCCCCAAGTGGTGGACGTCATCAAAATCGTAGGCAAACTCAATTCACATCATCGGGCAGCACTGGCAACGGTGCAATCTCGATGCCCTCGTCAATCAGGGCCTTCGCGTCCTGGGCAGACGCGTGGCCGATGATGCCGCGTTCGTCGGCCTCGCCATAGTGGATCTTGCGGGCTTCTTCGGGAAATTTATCGCCGACATCTTCCGCATTCGCGCGGATATTGGCGACCGCCTCGCGGATTTTTGCGATAGCCTCTTTTTTGGCCATGTCCATGGCGAGCGACTGGCGCTCGTCTTTTTTGCGGGCGGTGGAGACCGAGGGCGCCATCAGAAGTTTGGAAACCTGCGGGGAATTGCACATCGGGCAGGACAGGAAGCCGCGCTGCAACTGATTGTCGAAATCGTCGCTCCCGGAAAACCAGCCTTCGAACTCATGGCCCTTTTCACAGGCCAACGCATAACGGATCACGCCGCCTCACCTCCAGCAGGAATAACCGTGTCCAGTCCGAACTCGCGGGCATTGCGCAGATTGGGGATTTTTCCGCGCGCGGCAGCCACGAGAGACGTGTCGATCTCTGCGAAAATGATCTCTTCCCCGGCGCCGCCGGCCATTGCCAGCACCTTGCCCCAAGGGTCGATGATGATGGAATGGCCGAACGTGACCCGTCCGTCCTCATGCAGGCCGGCCTGTGCGGCGGCAATGACGAAAGCGCCGTTTTCAATGGCGCGGGCACGCAGCAGGATTTCCCAGTGGGCTTCACCCGTCTGGCGGGTAAAGGCGGCCGGAACCGTCAGAACCTCGGCGCCGGCGAGTGCCTCCGCCCGGAAAAGCTGCGGGAAGCGCACATCGTAGCAGATCGCAAAGCCGAATTTCCCCAGCGGCAGTTCGGCAACGCGAGCGACAGCGCCGGGTTCGTAAGCCGCACTTTCGCGCCAGCTTTCGCCATTGTCGAGATCGACATCGAACATGTGGATCTTGTCATAGCTGCAGATACGCGAACCGTCAGGCGCAAACAGAAAACCGCGATTGGCAATCTTGCCATCCGGGCGGGCAATCGCTGTCGAGCCGACATGGACATGGATGCCGAGTTCGCGTGCCAGCCGCGCGGCGGTCGCAACGATGATATCGCCATCGTCGTCACGCAGCTGGGCGCGAAGCGCCTGCCTGTCCTTCTGGAGAGCGCCGGTCATTTCCGGCGTCTGAACGTAGACAGCGCCCGCAGCCGCAGCAACACGTAGCAGGCGCTCCATATCGGCGGCGTTTTTCACCGTATCGACACCCGAGCGCATCTGAATGGCGGCAGCCTTGAAAATCATCACGTCCTCCGTATCGAAAATCGAGCCGATTAAGCGGCAAGCATAACGTCGAGTTTGCCAGCACGCTCCAGTGCATGCAGATCGTCGCAACCGCCGATATGCTGGCCGTTGATGAAGATTTGCGGGAAGGTCGTTCCGCCGGATTTCTCGATCATTTCCTGCCGGTATTCCGGCGTCGTCGTCGCGTTATATTCGGCATAATCGACGCCCTTGCTGTCCAGCAACGCCTTGGCGCGCGCGCAATAACCACAAAAATCCCGTGTATAGATCGTTACCGGTGCCATGTATTTCGAAGCCTCGCAAACGTGTGCTGAAACGCACGATATCCTCGTTTCATTCAGGCTTCATATAGGGCCGGAAATGGCCATTGCAAAGGTCAAAACGGTCACATCCGTGGCACCCGCCTTCCGCAAGACGCGACTTGCCGCGCCCACCGTCGCACCAGTGGTATAAACATCATCCACCAGCACCACTCGCTTGCCATAAACATCGGTTTTTCGGCTGGGCGCTATTGCAAAAGCACCCCGCACATTGTCCTGCCGGGCAAGCGCGGAAAGCCCTACCTGCCGCTCGGTCGGCTTCACGCGCAACAGCGTGCCGGCAAGCAGCGGTTTGCCGGTGGCCTTGGCCAGATGCCGTGCGAGCTCAGCGGACTGGTTGAAACGGCGACGCCAGAAGCGGTGGCGATGCAGCGGAACCGGCACGATGCAGTCGCAGCTATCAACCGTTCCGTCGCTTGCCCGCAGCATCCAAAGCGCCATGAAACGCGCAAGATCGGTCCGGTCCTGATATTTCAGCCGGTGCACGAGTTTACGCGCGGTTCCCTCATGGCTGGCAACAGCACGCAAACGGTCGAAAGGCGGTGGGTCGGCGATGGCTTGTGCGCTTACAACACCCGCGCCGTGATCCCGGGAGAAGGGGATACCCAGAACCTCACAAAAAGGCCGATCGATAAAGGCCACATCCCGCCAGCAATCCGCACACAGGGCACCCTCGCCGCCGGTCATGCGGGAACACCCTGCGCAAGTGGGCGGATAGACCATGCGGAAGGCCGAGTGCAACACGCTGCGTGCCGCCACCGACACCGTCGCGGACTTCGACAGCAATCCCGAAAACAAATCTTCACCAGCGCCCATGAGGTTGACTTTAGCGCCGAACGGGTGCCTTTGCGAGAGAGATATGTTTCGGCCTCTGACCGGAAAAACAATGCCCGAAGCGGCATGACAGCAACGATGCGGCCCGCCGATCCCAAAGGCGCTACAGGCCGAGCAGGCACGACGATGGATATTCTCTTTGACCAGTCCCTGATCGAACAAAATCGCCGCCGGGCGTGGAACCGGCGTGACGACAAGGCCCTGTTTCTTCTCGACATGGCCGCCGACGAGTTTGCCGACAGGCTCGCCATCGTCGAGCGCCGTTTCGAGACCGCAATCGAACTGCACGGCGGGACGGGCATCACCGCCCGGCGCTTGACCGAGACGGGCAAGGTGGATGCTATCCGCCGTATCGAGACGGATACCTCCTTTGCGACGGATGGGAATCTGCCGCAGGTGGCCTCCATGGAGCATCTGCCGCTCGAAGAAGCCTCTGCCAATCTCATTGTTTCCCCGCTTGCCCTCCACCTCACCAACGACACCCCCGGTGCGTTGATCCAGATAAGGCGGGCGTTAAAGCCGGACGGACTGTTTCTCGGAGCCATTCCCGGCAGCGGCACATTGCAGGAACTGCGCGACGTGCTGTTGACGGCAGAAGCCGAGTTGACCGGCGGCGCCAGCCCGCGCGTCATTCCCTTTGCCGATGTGCGCGATGTTGGCGCACTGTTGCAGCGTGCCGGTTTTACGCTTCCCGTCACCGACGCGGAAACTTATACGGTGCGTTACGACTCGATTTTTCCGCTGATGCGCGATCTGCGCGCCATGGGCATGGCCAATCCGCTGGCAAGCCGCAGCAGAAAACCGCTCAATCGCGCTTTTTTCCTGCGGGCAGCGGAGCTTTACGCCGAACGTTATTCCGATCCGGACGGGCGGATCAGAGCCACGTTTTCCATCATCTATGTCTCAGGCTGGGCACCGCACGAGAGCCAGCAGAAACCGCTGAAACCTGGTTCCGCCAAAATGCGCCTTGCCGATGCCTTGAAGACGACCGAAGTCAAGCTTTCCTGATAGGCGTAGCGCAGGCCTCAGATGTTGGCAAAAGTATCGGCGAGGAACTGGAATACAGCATTGATGGTGCTGCCGATGGTGGTTCCGCCACCGATGATGGCGGCGGAAATAACGCCGACGATCAGGCCGTATTCGACTGCGGTCGCGCCGTTTTCGTCTTTAAAGAAACGAATAAAACAATGCAGCACGGGATATTCTCCATCCGCCATCCGGTGCTTACGCTAACCGGCATTATATATTGCTAAAATCGAATTTATACTATGCCACGGGCATGAGGAATCCGTTACCTATGATGGTAAACGATCAGCAACCGCTCTCGCTGCTATAGCCCGTCACGACACAGGGCATCTCGGGCATCGGCTGGGTTATGCTGCGGCGGATGGAATAGGTCTTGCCAGCATCGGTTTTCTTGATGGAGCCGGTGCTTATCATGTCGTAATTGTCGGAGAACTGCGCGACGCGCGTTGATGATTTTCCGGCAAGCATGGGGGTGACGATCAAGGAAAGAGCAATCACAGCCGTCCCGAAAAGCAGCGCGACATTAAGAACGCCGGTGCGACGGGATTTGTTGGAGTAAGACTGACGACCTTCCACCGTCTTCCAGAAATCCTCGTTCATAGCCAACCTCATACGCGCAGTTTACCGCTTCTTTAGCTTAACAATCTGCCAGAGGGTGCTGAACGATCTGTTAACACAGCCTCGTTTTGGCACGGTAAAGCGGAGTTACGGGATGTTTTCAACAGGCTGCGCGAGGGGATGGAACCCGCCAGGAAGTTCGCTTTAAAGCAAATCCTGAAGGAAGGGGATGAGCGGCTCGTCGGCCGGCGGCATCGGATAATCACGAAGAGCCTGCGGCTTTACCCATTTAATTGCCTGTCCTTCGCGCCCATGGGCCATGCCTTCATAACGACGGCACACGTAAAGCGGCATCAGCAGGTGAAAAGTCTCGTAGGTATGGCTGGCGAACGTCAGCGGCGCAAGGCAGGCTATCTTGGTCTTGATACCCAGCTCCTCGTCCAGCTCGCGGACAAGGGTCTCCTCCGGTGTTTCGCCTTGTTCCACCTTGCCGCCTGGAAATTCCCACAGGCCGGCAAGCGACTTGCCCTCAGGTCGTTGCGCCAGAAGAATACGGCCGTCCTGATCGAGAAGGGCGCAGGCGGCAACCAGCAGGATTTTTTTGCCCGCTTCGCTCATTCTTCACCAGCCTTGCGCCAGTAGCGATAGGAATAGGCCTCGGTGAAGCCGAATTTTTCATAAAGTGCAATCGCGGGCGCATTTGTGGAGACGACCTGCAACCAGGCGCTTTTGGCGCCGCTGATGCGGGCCCAGCGCAGTGCTGACGCCAGCAGCTGCGTGCCGAGGCCCTTTTTCCGCTGCGACTTCTCGACATCGAGGGAAAGAATGCCGGCAAGATCGTTATCCTGCACGCAGATAACGGTGGCAAGTGCGCTGCCCCCTGCTTCTTCGTTGATGAACAGGCCAAGGGTCGGCTTGATCGAACTGAGGATTTCAGCGATCGCCGGGCGCAGGGTCGGGTCGCCATCGCTGACCTTGATGCTCGCCTCGACAAAACGGCCAATATCGTGGCTCGGCAGGCTGACCAGCGTTTCCGGCAGTTCCATGCCAGCGAGATCGGCCGTCATGACCTTGACCTCCTCAACCATGGACCAGCCGTCCTTTACCAGAAAATCCTTGAGCTGCGGCGGCATCAGCGTCGTTTCGCGCACCACCAGCGGACGGCCGAAATCCTCGAAGCGCTTGCGCGCCTTTTCCAGCCGCACCGCGCAGTTTCCATAATCGGAAGGATCGAGCGGCACCACGCAATTGATGCGTTTGGATGGATGCGACCCCGTCAGGCGGATTTGCCAGCTACCGTCATAAATCACCGACGAGGCCGGCCATGCCCGAAAGCTGACTGCTTCCAGACGGCGAACCAGCGGCAGATTGACGATTTTATTGTCCTGCATTCTCTTCGGCTCCAACGGTCAGCTCCGGTAGTCGCCGTTGATCGCAACATATTCCTTGGTCAGGTCGCACGTCCATACGGTGGCCTTGCCCTCACCGAGACCGATGTCAACCTTCACCGGGATGTCTTCCAGCCGCATCACGGCGGTGGTTTCCGCTTCCGAATAATCCGGATCGCGTTCGCCATTGACGGCAACGCGCACGCCGCCGAACCAGATGGCAAGGCGATCACGGTCGGCCATTTCACCGGATTTGCCCACAGCCATGACGACGCGACCCCAATTTGCATCTTCGCCGGCAACCGCGGTCTTCACCAGCGGTGAGTTGGCAATCGAAAGGGCGATCTTCTTGGCAGCGACATCGTTTTCCGCGCCGGTAACGGTGACTTCGACCATCTTGCGTGCGCCTTCGCCATCGCGAACCACCTGCAGGGCCAGATCTTTCAGGAGATCGTTCAAGGCGGCGCGGAAGGAGGAAAGCCGCTCGTCATCGGCGCGCGTCACCTTGACCTGACCGTCCTCAGCCGCCGCACCTGTCGCAAACAACATCAGCGTATCGGAGGTGGAGGTGTCGCTGTCAACAGTCACGGAATTGAAGGTCGGGCCGACACCGGCGGAAAGCAGTGATTGCAGCGCGGCCGGATCAATATCGGCATCCGTAACCACGAAAGAAAGCATCGTCGCCATATCGGGCGCGATCATGCCGGCACCCTTGGCGATACCGTTGATGGTGACCACGACACCGCCGATTTCGGCCGTGCGGGTCGCGACCTTGGGATAAGTGTCGGTCGTCATGATTGCCTTGGCGGCTTCCTGCCAGAAATCGGCTTCGGCCATGCCCTGCATGTCGCCCAGAACCCCGGCGAACTTGGTGGCATCAAGCGGCTCGCCGATTACGCCGGTCGATGCCAGAAACACTTCATTTTCAGAGCAGCCGACTGCAGCGGCTGCGGATTTCGCCGTCAATTCGGTCGCGGCCTTGCCTTTGACGCCGGTAAAGGCGTTTGCGTTACCGGAATTGACCACCACGGCACGCGCCACGCCGCCGCCGAGATTGGCGCGGCAGAAATCAACGGGGGCCGAGGGGCATTTCGATTTCGTGAAAACGCCAGCCACGCTTGCCGGCTTGTCGAACACCATCAACAGAACGTCGGTCCGGTTCTTGTACTTGATGCCGGCGGCAGCCGTCGCCATGCGAACACCACGCAGCGCGGGCATGTCGGGATAGGATTTCGGAGCGAGCGGGGAAACGGCAACGGACATGGGAAAGCGCCTGAGATTCTGGAAACGGGGAGGGTTTGAAAGTGCCTGAGATGAAGCGGGGCGGCCTGTGGCCGCCCCGTAACATGGTTTTATTACTGCTGCGGCTGTGCCTGCTGTTCCTTCGTGGCTTCGTCGTAGCCCTTCTTCAGCGTCTCATCCATGATTTCGATCTTCTGGTCAGCCTTTGCCTTCTCGATGAGGGCAACGTACTTGTCACGCATGACAAGCTGACGAACCTGCGGCTCGACCTGCTCGAAAGCCGGCGGCGGTGCGATGCGCTTGTCTTCCAGCTTGATGACGTGGAAGCCGAACTGCGTCTTGACAGGCGTCTTGGTGTAGGCGCCCTTTTCGAGACCGAAAGCGGCCTCTTCGAATTCCGGAACCATGCGGCCCTTGCCGAACCAGCCGAGATCGCCGCCATCATCCTTGTTGGAGTCGGTCGACTTTTCCTTGGCAAGTGCTGCGAAATCCTTGCCCGCATCAAGCTGCTTGATGACGTCCTTGGCTTCGTCTTCGCTTGCAACCAGAATATGAGCTGCCTTGATTTCTTCTTCCTTCGGCAAGGCTGCGACTTCCTTGTCGTAGCGCGCCTTCACCTCTTCATTGGTGACAGCGTCAACCACATGCTTGCGGAAATAGGCGTTGTGCAGCTCACGGTCCTGAATGAACTCCATGCGCTTCTTGAAGTCTTCGGTCTTTTCCAGACCTTCGGCGCTGGCATTCTTCACGAGGAGCTTGACGTCGATCGCGCCGGAAAGGGCTGCGACCTTTTTCTGCTCGTCGGGAAGCTGAGCGAGCTGCGGATCGAGATTGCCCATGGCAAGGTCGAGTTCGGACTGGTGGATTTCCAGATCGCCGACCTTGGCGACAACCTTGTCTTCCTGTGCAAAGGCAGGAAACTGGAGGCCGAGCGTGGCCACAATCACCGCAGCCGCAATTTTATTATAGCGCAACATTTTGAACCTTTCGGGGACAATGCCGGCTCCAGACATGGTTTCCGGCTCTGAAAAAACTTCCAAACACCGGATTGTGGCCATTCTGTAACGGGCAGAACCGTTGACATCATTTGCCCCCCCTCTTATCTGTCACGCAACCTCGCGTCCAGATACGTTGAAGGGCGAAGTCCGTCATTTGTTGCCGAAATCGGCGTGATGGAAAAAACCGCCTGCGAAAACGGAATTTCAGAAAGGGCCAGTAAGATGGTCAGCCTCGGCGGAATAGCCCGCAAATTGTTCGGTTCGGCAAATGAACGCCGCGTCCGCTCCTATAAAAGCAAGATCGCAGCCATCAATGCGCTGGAGGAAGCCACCAAGGCTCTTTCCGACGACGCGCTGGCGGCAAAGACGGCGGAGTTCCGCCAGCAGCTTGCGGACGGCAAATCGCTGGACGATCTGCTGATCCCGGCTTTTGCCGTCGCCCGCGAGGCGTCGCGCCGTGTTCTGCACATGCGACCCTTTGATGTGCAGCTGACCGGTGCCATGATCCTGCACCAGGGCGCCATCGCCGAAATGAAGACCGGTGAAGGCAAGACGCTGGTGGCGACCCTTGCGGTCTACCTCAATGCGCTGGCCGGCAAGGGCGTGCATGTCGTTACCGTCAACGACTACCTCGCCCAGCGCGACGCGGCCACGATGAGCAAGCTCTACCGTTTCCTCGGTCTGACGACCGGTGTGATCGTGCACGGGCTAGATGACGACCAGCGCCGCGAGGCCTATGGCTGCGACATCACCTACGCCACGAATAACGAGCTTGGCTTCGATTATCTGCGCGACAACATGAAATATGATCGCGCCCAGATGGTGCAGCGCGGCCACAACTACGCAATCGTCGACGAAGTGGACAGCATTCTGGTCGATGAGGCGCGCACGCCGCTTATCATCTCCGGCCCGCTGGACGACCGCTCCGATCTCTATAACACCATCGACGCCTTCATTCCGCTTCTGTCGCCGGAAGATTACGAAATCGATGAGAAGCAGCGTTCGGCCAACTTCTCCGAAGACGGCACCGAGAAGCTCGAAAACCTGCTGCGGCAGGCGGGCCTGCTCAAGGGCGAATCGCTTTACGACATCGAAAACGTCGCCATCGTTCACCACATCAACAATGCGCTGAAGGCCCACAAGCTCTTCACCCGCGACAAGGACTACATCGTCCGCAACGACGAGATCGTCATCATCGACGAATTCACCGGCCGCATGATGCCGGGACGCCGTTATTCCGAAGGCCAGCACCAGGCGCTGGAAGCCAAGGAAAAGGTGCAGATCCAGCCGGAAAACCAGACGCTGTCTTCCGTCACCTTCCAGAACTACTTCCGCATGTATGCAAAGCTGGCCGGCATGACCGGTACGGCATCGACGGAAGCGGAAGAGTTCGGCAACATCTACGGTCTCGACGTCATCGAGGTGCCGACCAACCTGCCGATCCAGCGTATCGACGAGGACGACGAGGTTTATCGTACCGGCGAAGAGAAGTTCCTTGCCATCATCGCCGAGATCAAGGCGGCGCATGATCGTGGTCAGCCGGTTCTCGTCGGCACGACCTCCATCGAGAAGTCCGAGCTTCTGGCCCACATGCTGCGCCAGTCCGGCTTTACCGATTTCCAGGTTCTGAACGCCCGTTACCACGAGCAGGAAGCCTATATCGTTTCGCAGGCCGGTGTTCCCGGTGCGGTCACCATCGCCACCAACATGGCCGGTCGTGGTACGGACATCCAGCTCGGCGGCAACGTCGAGATGCGTCTGGAGCGCGAACTGGAAGGCATGGAGCCGGGTCCGGAGCGTGATGCGAAGGAAGCGGCCATCCGCGCAGAGATCAAGGTTCTCAAGGAAAAGGCGCTTGCCGCCGGCGGTCTCTACGTCATCGCAACCGAGCGACACGAAAGCCGCCGTATCGACAACCAGCTGCGTGGCCGTTCCGGCCGTCAGGGCGACCCCGGTCGCTCCAAGTTCTATCTGTCGCTTCAGGACGACCTGATGCGCATCTTCGGTTCCGAGCGCATGGACAGCATGCTGCAGAAGCTCGGCCTGAAGGACGGCGAGGCCATCGTCCATCCGTGGATCAACAAGGCGCTGGAACGCGCCCAGAAGAAGGTTGAAGCCCGTAACTTCGAGACCCGCAAGAACCTGCTGAAATATGACGACGTGCTGAACGATCAGCGCAAGGTCATCTTCGAGCAGCGCCTTGAGCTGATGGAATCCGACAATATCGGTGAAACCGCAGCCGACATGCGCCACGAAGTGATCGAAGCGCTCGTCACCAAGCATATTCCTGAAAATGCCTATGCCGAACAGTGGGATATCGCCGGTCTCAAGGCCGGTATCGCCCAGTTCCTGAACCTCGACCTGCCGGTGGAGGAATGGGCGAAGGAAGAAGGCATCGCCGAGGACGACATTCTTCAGCGCGTTACCGAGGCCGCGGACAAATACGCCGCTGAACGTGCGGAACGTTTCGGCCCAGAGATCATGACCTATGTCGAGCGCTCGGTCGTGCTTCAGACAATCGACCATCTGTGGCGCGAACACATCGTCAACCTCGATCACCTTCGTTCCGTCGTCGGTTTCCGCGGTTACGCCCAGCGCGATCCATTGCAGGAATACAAGGCGGAAGCCTTCGAGCTATTCCAGTCGCTGCTTACCAACCTGCGTGAAGCCGTCACCGCGCAGCTGATGCGTGTGGAACTGGTGCAGCAGGAACCGCAGCAGCCTGAGCTGCCGGAAATGACCGCGCATCACCTCGACCCCGTCACCGGGGAAGATGAGATGGCGCAGGGCGTGCCGGTCGCTTTCGTACCGGCCGAGGAGCGCGACCCGAACAACCCCGCCACCTGGGGCCGTATCGGCCGCAACGAAATGTGCCCCTGCGGCTCGGGCAAGAAGTACAAGCACTGCCACGGCGTTTACGAACAGGCGTAAAAGGCCAGGGCTTTATGCCAGAAATCGATCGCCCGTAACCTGCGTTACGGGCGATTTTGTTTGGGCAGGATCATTGCTGCTGGTCGGGGTGTTGACTGGTATCGGCACTTTCCATATGGGAGCCGGATCATCCTGCGGAAACTGCTTTCATGGCCCCTCGCGATCTTGCCGCCTATATTTTTCTCGCGATTACGTGGGGCGTGTCTTTCCTGCTGCTTCTACATGTCGTCGCAGCCTTCGGCTGGATTGGCGCAGTCACGCTTCGCTCGCTCATAACCGCTGTAGCACTCTTTCTCATTGCGCGTGCGGCACGCCGGAAGCTGGCATTCTCCGCAAGCTGGCGCGCTTTCGCAATCGTCGGCGCAACGACGGTCGCCGGGCAACTCATCGGCCTGTCCTATGCGACGCCTCAGATCGGCACTGCGATGGCAGCCATATTGGTGGCGACCATCCCGCTTTTTTCAATGCTGATCTCGCAGATTTGGGGTCTGGAACGCCTGACGCGGCAGGGTATTGCCGGTCTCGTCATCGGCTTTGCCGGTATCGTCTTGCTCGTTGGTTTTCCCGCTGTTCCTGTCACATCCGGCTTTGTCATTGGCTGTACTGCCGCTGTCGCCGCCTGCATCTGTGCCGCCTATGGCAGCAATTTTGCGAGCCTGCACCTCAAGGGGGTTGGATCCTGGGAAATAACCATCGGTTCCTTCCTGACAGGCGGCCTGATGACCCTGCCGCTTCTTTTCGCGGTGCCCTTGCCCGGAACGCCCGATCTCGTCGATTACGGTTATCTTCTGATACAGGCGGTCGTCATGAGCGGCCTGACCTACATCACCTATTTCAAGCTGGTCTCCTCGATCGGCGCAACGAAGGCGATCAGCGTGGAATTTGCCGTCACCGTTGTGGCGGTTCTTGTTGGCGCCCTGGTGCTCGACGAACCCCTGTCGCTTCCCCAGCTGTTCGGTGCCGGCATCATCATTCTGGGCTGCGCACTGGTGCTTGACCTCATGCCCAAGAAAAAGGCCCCGCCCACCCCGTCGGGTGCATGAAGGGTTTATTAGCGTTTTCCACCAATAGTCGTGTTGATCGTTACGGATCAGGCAGGATCGCGTTCGTCACGCGAGGGGAAAATGCAACCGGGCAAATCAGACTATGAGCATTATTGGGACCCGTTGCGGGCACTCCTCATGCTGCTCGGCATACCCTATCACGCCTCCCTGCTCTACAGCTATGCTTTGCCCTGGGACATCAAGGATTTCGAGACCAGCCCAGTCCTGACCGCGCTTGGGGCAGCGCTCGTCACCTTCCGCATGCCTTCGTTTTTTCTGGTGGCCGGCTATTTTTCCACCATGGTCATCGGCAGGAAGGGCAAGATGCCATGGCTCAGACAGCGCTTCCTTCGCCTTGGCGTCCCCTTCATCGTGGCCGTGCTCCTGCTTGGGCCATCGCAGCTTTTCCTGCTGAAACTGGCAGGTATCGCCAAAGGTGATATTCCCGCCGACCGGCTGCTCGCGAACCTGCCGGATTTGCTGCTTCCGGGTGAGCAATGGATCATGCATCTATGGTTCCTACCCGCCCTTATCGCCTATTCAGGTCTGCTTGCCGGCCTGCTGTTTCTGTCGGGGCGCCCGCCCCTCGCCTATGCAAGAGACTGGTTCGGCAGGATGCGGGGTCAATATCCAGCCGCGTTTTTCGCAGCGCTTTGCGCCTTCCCTGTTTTATGGGAGCTGACGGTTTATGGTTCGGGCCTGCTTGCTGGCAAAAATGAGAACAGCCTTCTCGTTCTCTATGAACGGGCCTCCGACCCTTACGCACGTTACGTGCCGTTCTTCCTTATCGGGGCTTTGCTTCATCGCGACCGGGCTCTTTTTCACCGCTTCCGCCAGACGGGCATCCTCACGGGCGTCATCGCGTTTGCCGGGATCGCGGCAGCGGTTATGCTGCGGTTGGAATATCCTTTTTCGAACTCGGCCCTGCTGGTACTCGTCTCCACAATCGCCGCCGTGACGGCAAGCCGTCTGCTGATCGACATCGCCTGCCGCTTTTTCGACCGGCCAAGCCGGCTTGCCAGGAGAATGACCGACGCTTCCTTCACCATCTACCTGTTTCACCACCCGCTAATTTATGCCTTCGGCACCCTCTTCATCCTGATCTCGCTGCCGCCGATCCTGGAATTCGCCATCATCGTCATCGCCACCGCGATAACGGCTTATCTGCTGCATCAGGCGATACGCCGTAGTCCGCTTGCCCTTTTTCTCTTAAACGGGATCCGCAAACCGAGGCAGGTGGCCAATATCGGCACACAGGTGCCTGTCTCCCAAACCCTTCGTTAATGATAAGGTGCTTATAATCCAGTTGCCTACTCAACTGGAAATGATGGCGTGTGGATTATGGCTATCCTCAACACGGCGGAAAAAGCCTTACCCGCAGGCCTGCGCGCTAAACTGGCGCCGCTGGGGGCAAAAATCGCCGTCGTCGTTTCCGGCAGAGACGATGTCTCCCGGGCCCAGCGCATGGCGCTCGTCGCCTTTGCGGTGCGCATCATCAGCGCCGGTATCGCTTTCATCTCCCAGATCATCCTTGCCCGCCTGATGGGCGAATTCGAATATGGCCTGTTCGCCTTTGTCTGGGTTCTGGTCATCCTGTTCGGCAACCTCTCCTGTCTCGGCTTTCACACCACCGTCATCCGCTTCCTGCCCGGCTACCGCCTGGAGGATGCCCATGACAAGATCATGGGTCTGACCTCGACAGCGCGCCTCTTCGCCATGCTTTCGGCCAGCGCGCTTGCATTTTTCGGTTTCGTCTTCCTGTATTTCTTCGGCGAGCGCATCTCCGCCTATTACCTCATTCCGGTTTCGCTGGCACTTTTCACCCTGCCGATGGTGGCGCTTGGCGATGTGCTGAACGGGACAGCTCGTGCCAACGGCTGGGCGGTTTCAGCCCTCAGCCCCACCTATATCATCCGACCGGTGCTGATCCTGCTTTTCATGCTGGTGGCGATCCTTCTCGGCGCGGAAAAAACCGCGACGACAGCGATGCTTGCGGCCCTTTTGGCCACCTATGTCACCACGCTTTTCCACTTCGTGTTCATGAACCGCCGGCTCAACCGGCATTTCCGCAGCGTTGCCCGCAGGGTGCATTTCCGTCCGTGGATACGGTTTGCCTTTCCGATGTTCCTGATCGACGGCATCGGTTTTTTGATGACCAATTCAGATGTAGTAATCGTCGGTCTATATCTGCCGCCGGATCAGGTCGGCATCTATTTTGCCGCGGCAAAAACCATTGTGCTGATGCAATTCGTGTTTTTTTCCGTGCAGGCGGCTGCGGCCCCACGTCTGGCCGCGCTCATTGCTGCCAATGACAGGCAGGGGCTGGCCGGGTTCGCCAGCCAGGCGGCGCGCTGGGCCTTCTGGCCATCGCTTGCCGTTGGCTGTCTCGTGCTTCTGGCAGGGCCGTTTCTGCTGTCCCTGTTCGGTCCCGGCTTCGTACAGGGTTACAAGCTGATGTTCTTCCTCTTTGCCGGCTTCCTCGCAAAAGCACTGATCGGCCCGGGAGAAACGCTGCTGAATATGGCCGGCAAACAAAAATTGTGCGTAGCTCTTTATATTATTATCTTCGGTTGTAACATTATACTCAACATGGTGTTGATTCCGGTCTATGGTCTGACAGGCGCTGCGGCAGCCGTCGCGATAGCAATGTGTATAGAAGCTGTGCTATTGCATATTGCCATTCGCCGCACACTCGGGATCGTCCTTTTTGCCTTCAACGATCCCCGGGCGGGTCAAGACACTGGGAAGGCGGTGTAACGATAAGCATGTCCAGCGACCCAAAGAATCCGGATTTTCAGGACCCGCGCATCGCTGCGCTGATGGCGTCTACGGAGCGTGACCGCCCCGTGGCCGACAGCAGCCGGCGCGTGGGACGCGACGGCCGCGAATTCTGCATCTATCCTGGCCGGCTCGGTTACGACATGCAGGAAGAACTCGACTTCCTGTCCAACCGCGTCATGGAGGCAAATGTCTTCTTCACAGGGCGGCTTCTTGCACCCGCCATGCCGCGTATCGATGACAAGTCCGTGCGCTTCGCCCTTATTCGCGACGAGAACGGCGCTAGAAGCCGCATGCGCTTTCTGATGCCCTTCACCGTGGAAAAGCCGGGTTTTTCCATCGGTCCCTCCATCATCCGTGGCTGGGCCAACCCCTTCGGCCCTCTCGGCACGCCGCTGGTCGATACCGAAGGTGCCGCAGAGACGCTCGACAATCTTTTCGATGCCCTTTCCGACCGGGAAATGCGCCTGCCGAATGTTCTGGTACTGCCGGATGTACGGCTTGAAGGGCCTTTTGCCCGGATGTTCAAGGCCATAGCAATCAGCCGCAACCTGCCGGTGACGACGACTGGTAACTATCAGCGGCCGATGCTGGAGAGCCTTCTGGACGGCGAAGCCTATCTGCGTAATTCACTTGCGCCGCATCATTTGCGGGAAATGCGCAGGCAGTGGCGACAGCTCGAAAAACTCGGGGCCCTTTCCTACACCGTTACCCGGCAACCGAAGGACATACGCTACCGCATGGAGGAATTCCTGGCGCTGGAAGCGAGTGGCTGGAAAGGCCGCAAACGCAGCGCGCTGGTGAATGACCGCTATCGCGCCGCCTTCGCCCGCGAGGCAATCACCAATCTGGCCGAAGCGGATGCAGTGCGCATTCACACCATCGATCTCAATGGCAGTGCCATCGCCTCCATGATCGTCTTCATGACGGCTGGCGAGGCCTATACGTGGAAGACCGCCTTTGACGAATCCTATTCGCGGTTTTCACCCGGCAAACTTTTGGTGCAGAAACTGACCGACTGGCAGTTGGACGACGCCAATATTCTGCGCAGCGACAGCTGCGCAGTGCCCGATCATCCGATCATGAGCCGCTTCTGGCAGGAACGGCAGGAAATGGGCACTCTGGTCGTCGGGCTTGCGCAGAACAGCGACCGTGACGTGCGACAGGTTTCCACGCAGGTGGACATGTATCGCAACACCCGCAACCTCGCCCGCAGCCTGCGCCAGAAAATCCTCTCCTTCGGGCGCAAGAACAGTTAATCCCGAAGGATGCCGCAGCATCCTTCGGTTTGGTATCGGACTATCCACGGGGCTGACGCTGCGTCAGCGCGAGGCCGTCCGGATCATCTTGCACAATTGCGTCAGTGCGGCGTCATATCCGCCGCCGAGAATATCGACGCAACGACGGGCAAGCTTGATCTGCTCGTTTCGCGACATGTCGTTATAGGCCTGTATGGCATTGCGCATGCCACCGGGCGATACCGGCCCCGTGTTGCCGGGGTTTCCAGGATTGCCCGGATTACCGGGGTTCGCCGGATTGCCTGGCGAGCTGGAGCCGCCGATGCCAAGCCCGACACCAAGGCCAAGACCGCTCGATCCGCCCACATTCGCACCAACATTTGCATTGATGCCGCTGGAGCCGCCAACCGAAGCATTGGCGCCCGCACTGACACCGCTCGAGCCGCCGACGGATGCGTTGACATCCGCATTAACCCCGCTGCTGCCACCGACCGACGCGTTGACATCCGCGCCCAGTCCGCCACTGCTTCTGCCGCCGACATCAGCGCTGGCATTGACGCCATTGCTGCCACCAACGGAAGCGTCGACACCGAGCCCACCGCTGCCATTGCCGCCCACACTGGCATTCACCCCGTTCTCACCGCCAATCCCGATATCCAGCGCGTGGGCGTTGACCGGTAAAATCAGACAGGCAGACAGTAACAAATTGCGAGAAAGCGCCCTCATAATTTCCTCCTATGAGTTCTGGCTTCTCCCGCCCCGCGTGGAAACTCCACGCAAACATCATAATTCAATTAGCAATTGTGTATATTCTAATTTATTAGTGGTATCTAATATTGCTTTAACGCCACAACCGTCGGTGTACCGATCCGGGACGGACAAACGCCACTCTCCTTTCATTCCACGCCCGGTAAAAGCTCTGAAATGAAGGCTGCAAACGCACGTCATTAGACAGGAAAAATCAGCTTTGGGGTTGCACGCATGCCATTGGCCGTGATAGACGCCGTGGCATTACCACCGTTGCCCCAATGGCGGAATTGGTAGACGCGCCGCACTCAAAATGCGGTTCCGCAAGGAGTGCTGGTTCGATCCCGGCTTGGGGTACCATTTCCAAAACCGCATTG
This sequence comes from Agrobacterium sp. 10MFCol1.1, assembly GCF_000381165.1. NCBI lineage: Bacteria > Pseudomonadati > Pseudomonadota > Alphaproteobacteria > Hyphomicrobiales > Rhizobiaceae > Agrobacterium > Agrobacterium sp. 10MFCol1.1. Next base: position 414,348 of record NZ_KB906073.1, read on the forward strand.
ATTTTCTTCGTTTTATTCCGGTCTTTCAGAAAGACCGGTCGATTGCTTCGCGGCCATCAAGACACTCACGAAACTTTGCTCATTCGCCGCTCGAATATTACCGGGCTTTCATTTGCCAGATGCAAAGGACTGGATTAGACGAATCCGGGAATACACCGTTGAACCGGCGACTTAATTTCGCCATCACGCCCGCCTTTTTGAAAGCCCGTTCGGGATATCTGCTTCTTCGTGAAGTTTGGGGAAAACATTATGGCCACTGCAACAACCGCCGACAACAGCCGCACGCTCGCCGCTCTTGGCGTAACGGCGGGAATGATCTTTACTGTCGGCTCCGCCCTCGGTTTCCAGCATATTGGCGGTTATACGCCCTGCGCATTGTGCCTTTTGCAGCGCGATCCCTATTACTACGCCATTCCGTTGGGTATTCTGGCCATAGCGACCAGCATCTTCAAGCTGCCGGTTCAGATCACGCGGCTGCTTCTCGCCCTCATTGGCGTGGCGATGCTGATCGGCGCCGGGCTTGGTGTTTATCACGCTGGTGTGGAATGGGGTTTCTGGGCAGGGCCTATCACCTGCGCCACGGGTGCGCCATCCATCACCACCAATGCCGGTGACCTGCTTGGCAATCTGAATGCCATCAAGGCACCCTCCTGCAACGACGCTGCACTTCGGGTGCTCGGCCTTTCGTTTGCCGGCTGGAATGTCATTGCAAGCGTTGCGCTTGCGGCCGTTGCCTTTTTTGGCGCGAGCCGGAAAAGCCGTTAAACGGAAAAGCCGCGTTGCAGTCCTCAAAGGATCAGGGCTGCAGCTCGGTATCCCAGTAAAGATAGTCCATCCAGCTTTCGTGCAGGTAGTTGGGCGGGAACAGCCGCCCGTTATTGTGCAAGTCCTGAACCGTCGGCTGGAAAGGCTTCTGCGCCGGGAACATGCCCGCCTGCTTGGGAAGCTTGCTGCCTTTTCTAAGATTGCAGGGAGAGCAGGCCGCCACGACATTGTGCCACGTGGTTTCGCCGCCATGGGCGCGGGGAATCACGTGATCGAAGGTCAGGTCGTCCCGCGTGCCACAATATTGGCATTCGAACTTGTCCCGAAGGAACACGTTGAAGCGTGTGAAGGCGGGGTTGCGGGTGGGCTGGACATAGGTCTTGAGGCTGACGACGCTCGGCAACCGCATGGAAAAGCTGGGTGACGACACCGCGTGATCATATTCTGCAATGATGTTCACACGGTCTAGAAAGACGGCCTTGATCGCGTCCTGCCAGGACCATAACGACAAGGGATAATAACTCAGTGGCCTGTAGTCTGCGTTCAGAACGAGCGCCGGCAGGGCCTGTGGTGAAACTGCAATCGTCAAGGGCTTCTCCTGATCGATTCGGCATCTGCACTTGTATATTAGGTCCGTTGTTACAGGATTGTGAAGCCCATAAATGCAGCGGAGAAGAGCTTAATTTTTCAGCTCTAAAAACGTCTTTTTTGCGTTCCGGACAATCGGGCGGCGAGATAGTCGTCTGGCCACTATCTGGTGATGCCCCCAGCGGTACCGAAGCGATTCGCCTGCCGACGAACGCTATATTCGTTCTCACCCTCAATGCGAGATCAGTGATATAGTCAACGCGACAAACGATTGGGAAAGCAGAATGCGTATCTATCGTTCTGTCGAGGGAAGGAAACGGCCATGATCTTGCGCAGGCACCAAACGGCAGCGTTATGGAAGGGCCTGGCGGCTGGCGCCTTTGGCGTGCTGATGGTCCTGCCCGCTTCCGCTTCTGCCCAGCAATATCAGAATTTCGAAGTCACGCCGGATGGCCGTGGCGGTGCGCAGGGAACGATCGGCGGGCGCAATTTCGAGGTCTACCGCAATTACGACCGGCCGCCGGCAAGTCGGAGCAACTCAACCGATACGCGGCGTGAGTACCGAAACGCTGTCCCACAGCAGACATGTATCGTAGATGCCGAGGGCCGCACCCGCTGCAAGTAAGCGCAAACTCATCGGTTTCCCCGCTGTTCTATCTCGCTTTAATAAAATTGGATTTCGCTAAAAAGCAATCTATCGACTTAAATGGCCCGCAACGAAGGGTCGCTATGTTGCCATGCACAAGAGACAACAACCGGGCAGAGGCAGAGACATGGCGAAGAGACAAATCCGTCTGGCAAAGACTTTGGCAGTTGCCGTCAGTGTGGCGGCAAGCATCGCGACAATGGCATCGGCCGCCCCGCTTGCGGGCCTGGCGCAAAACCCGACCGCATCGCGCCCCGGCCTGTTCATGACGACAAGCCGCCCGACAATTGCACCCATCGCCTTCGCAAAATTTTGCGACGACGCCGCCGACCAATGTGTCCGGATTGGTGATCGCGACACGGTCGAACTGACCAAGCAGAAGCGCACGGAACTCCAGCGCATCAACGCCGAGATCAACACATCGATAATCTATACAAGCGAAGCGGACGGACAGGACGAATGGAATCTGAACCCCGCAAGCGGTGACTGTGACGACTACGCGGTGACCAAGCGGCAACGCCTTCTGCGCGCCGGCTGGCCCTCGGGCGCCCTGCGCATTGCCACCGCCCGCACCCCCACCGGCATAGGCCACGCCGTTCTGGTCGTCAGCACCAGCCAGGGCGATCTGGTGCTGGACAACCGCACCAACGTCGTCAAACCTTGGAAAGCGGTTGACCTGAAATGGATCAAGATCCAGTCACACGAAGACCCGCGTGTCTGGCTGAAACTCTAGGTCTATCGCGCACAGGATAGTCATTTTCGAACAGGAAAGGGGCGATCCGTTCCTCTTCAATTGCCGCGGCGCGCCTTGCGAAAATCGACACCGGCTTTCGCAATTCCCTGCCCCGGATAGCTTTGTCGGCAGGGCTTTGGCGGATGCCGCAGCCGTTGCATGGACCCAGGATTTACGGGCTCTGTGGCGTTGGCTTTCAACACTCTTGACCTCGTGCAAGAGAGACAGTATCGGCATCTATGCCTAAAGTGCTCAACTGGATTCGCGGTCGTAAACAGCCAGCCCCCCGCGACGACCGGAGGCGGCGCAGAATAGACCTCGGCGACAAGTCTCCGTCTTTTCCGATCTATGCCATTGGCGACGTCCATGGCAGCCTCGATCTGCTTTTGCAGGCGGAACAGAAAATCCTTGCCGATCTCGCGAGCAATCCATCCCCCGCTCTGGTTATTCTTCTGGGCGACTATGTCGATCGTGGCCGGGATTCCTGCGGTGTTCTCCAGCATTTGCTGCAACCACCGCCGGCGCCCCTGCGCCGCATCTCGCTTTGCGGCAATCACGAACAGCTCTTCAGCGATTTCCTCGAAAATCCGCAAGACAACATGCACTGGCTGGATTTCGGCGGCCGCCAGACGCTTTTGTCCTACGGGGTCGATATCAGCTACTTCATGAACAACGGCCGTCTGCGGCTCCAGCCGTTCAGGGATGCGCTGATTGGCGCGATCCCGCAGGCCCATCGGCAACTTCTAGTCAGCCTGCCTATCTGCGTCCGCATGGGACCCTATTTTTTCGTTCATGCTGGCCTCAAACCCGGGGTGCCGCTTGAGGCGCAGACCGATGAGGACATGTTGTGGATCAGGGAACCCTTCCTGTCGGAAGGGGCGGGACTGGACCTTCTCATCATCCACGGCCATACGCCGGCGCCGGAACCACAGACAGGTCCGCAACGGATCGGCATTGACACCGGCGCGTTTACGACGGGCAGGCTTACCATTTTAAAGCTCACGGATGCGGGGCCGCGACTTATTGCCTGATGGCTTGCCATCGTTGGATCAGGTTGCACCAGCCAGACGCATCACAATCGCGATTTATTTGCCCTTCAGAATATTGCCGAGCACCGTCATTTGCCGGCGGTTCCATTCGACAGCGTCAAGGAACGCATTGTTTCCCAATTCCTGCCGCTGCTCCCGACTGGAAGAGAGCCTCATAATGGCATTGGCAAAGGCCTGATGATCTCCGTCTTCAACGACAACCACGCCACCACGATATCGTTCTGAAAGCCCCCTCACACCCGTCTGGGTGCTGATCGTTGGGACACCCGCAGCCAGAGCATCAAGCAGTTTTATATTGATGCCCGTGCCAAGCGTGATGGGATTGATGGAAAGTGGCGCGCGTGTGAACGCATCCTTCAAGTTCTCCACCCGGCCAAGCTTGAGAACCCCCTCCATGTCCTCGACCTTGCCACATATGCTACCTGCCAGCACCAGGCGAATGTCCGGACGGGCCGCCCTGACCAAAGGCAAGACATTGTGAAGGAAACTATTGAGAGAAATGACGTTCGCGTCGTTGCCTGAACCGAGAAACAGAAAATCAGCGGAAGTGAAGTCTTCCACTCTCTGGCCGAGATCCAGAATATGGCTCACCGTTTCAACCGCCGGCGGCTCTCCTGCCAGCCGCTGCTTGAACGAACGTTCCTCTTCTTCCTGTATGGCGACAACGACATTGGCGCGGCGGAATGCCTTGCATTCCACGTCCGGCGGAACCGAGAACCAGTACCCAAATCTGTTGGCCGTGTTCACGAACGCCTTGTGACGATCGGCGAAGGAATCGTGCGTGTCGAGAATGCGAAGCACATCATCCGGCAGCCCAAGAAAAGCTCTCGAATGAAAGGCATATTCGACGATAACGGCGTTAATCCCGAGTCGACGCTGAAGATCCAGGACCTGCCTGCCTATTTCCGGATAATAGAACTCGTCGAGGTAATTGTAGAAACCGCTGTCGCGGCCAAGGAGCCGTTGAATTTTCCGACGGGTTCGAAATGCGGTCAACCCAATCTCGAACCTGAAGTCGTCGATGAGCCGTGCTGCAAACCCGCATGTTTCCCTGGACACGACGTGCATATGTCCGGCCCCAAACTCGACCTCATGGGCCGCGGGATCGAAATCAGCTATCATCGGAGTATCGACATAGACGAAATGCACTTCATGTCCGAGGCTACGCACGGCGCGTGTCAGCTGGAGAATCCTGTTCCGCGCACCCTCGTTGGCGGGAACGGCAGGGAATACGGAAACAAAAGCGACTTTCATGAAAATGACTCAAGGCTGCTTGGCGAAGGTCTCGAACACCTGAAAATTCCTTTTGGAAAGGTCCAGAATTTCAGGCAGCTTTTTCCCGACTTTTTCGCGAATCTCATCGGCCTGATCCACGAAATTGATCAAGGCATTCTTGATGCCATCATCCGTATGGAACTTGGCGGGCGAAAGCAGCTCAGCCGCGGAGAGACCGAAATGCTGGTACAGCCCTTCGAACTTGCCTTGATACGCAATGCATATCACAGGAACGCCCTTGCCCAGCGCAGCGATCGCAAGATGCATGCGTCCGCTGACGAGGCCATCAAGTTTACCGGCAACGCCTTTTAAAACCGGGGCTGGCCATCTGCCATCCAGATATCGAACCCTGTCCGTCTGTGAAGATGGAGCAAGCTCGGTAATGGCCTTGAGGCAGGCCTGATCGCCCACGTCTTTCCGGTAGTCATGCGGAATGACCAGCCAGCAGACCGGTCTTGCATCGGCAACGAACTCCAGTGCTTCGGCCCCGCGCCTGATGATCGCCGCGATCTGCGCGTTATCCGCATTCTTGAACAGCATGGGATGCAGATTGAAGCCCATGACCCTGTATCCCTCGGCGCGCTTTCGCGCGATCCACGAGATCGTATCTTCATCGGGTTCCGATGGGACAAGACTAAATGCAGAATCGGAAACCAGTGCCGCCTTGGCCGTGGCAAAGGCGTTCAGACGCTCGAGGGAAACAACGTCACGCACATTGAGCGACACCCCCGGATGAAGGGAGCTGTAGAACTTCGCCAAAGCGGGGTGTGGCGTTTCATTAAAACTGAAACCGAGGATAACGTTTTTGATCCCGGCGGCGGCAGCCAGGTCAGCGCTTGCCAGAAGTTTTGCGCTGACCAGCGGATGATAATAGCCATCCATCACGTCGGCACCGACAACGACGATGCAATCGTACTTCCGCACTGAAAATTGCTGGGCAAGGGCCTGGATGAAGTCAGGCTTTCCAAAGATATCGACGGTAACAAAGCCTCTCTGCAAAGCAGAGTCGCCAAAATTCGTTCCCTCGACGAGGATGTCTATCTCGACATTGGGATTGCTCGCACGGGCATTCTGCACGGTCGCCGTGATCATCGCGTCATCGCCGGCGGAACCGAACAGGGTGATGGGATCACCAGCCACGATCAAAAGCCGGTTCAGCCGATCTCCGACATTGATAGGCTTGATACTGTGCTTCAGCTCTTGCAGATCATTGAAGAGTTGCTGGACCGCATTATCCAGATTGCGCCGCTCGTTATATTGCACCAGCTTCCGACGCAGTGGTGCAGGGAGTATTTTTTTCACGAGCTTGCGCATTTTCTTTCCTTTCGAGAACCGATTTTGCTCATGATGAGGGCGATGGCGGACCGGGCCTCGCTTCTCGCGGTCAGAGCCAAAAGCAACAGATATGCGACGCCAAACATACCACCGAGCAGGATGCCGGATACGAGGTCGCCCGCACCCAGCATTTTAACTTCAGGTCGCATCCACTGAACGAGCAGGAAGCAGAGACCGCTGGAACCGAAGCTTGGCAAAAGCAGGAGGAGAATTCTCCACAGCTTGATGCCGAGTTCCCGGGCGACAAAATAAAATGTGAAAGGCGTCGAAGTGAGCTGCCCGAAGACAAACACGATGACGATTTCCCGGATGTTTTCCGTTGGGACAAGCAATATCAACAGGATGGTAGAGATTGCCTTGACCGTCCCGGCAATCAGCACCTTGTCCGGCCTGCCGCGTGCGGACAGAAACGGGCCGTTTTGAAACTGGACGCATTGCAAAGCACCCAGCAGCAGCAGCGGCCGCGCAACCGCGTCGGCACCCTGCCATTGCGCGCCGAACAGGACGTTGCAGATCTCTGGCGCCAACGCAGCCGAGAGCACGAAGATCGGTGTCGAAAAGATCGAAGATATGGTGATGGATTGCTTGTACAGTTCCGCCATGCGCTCCCGCTCGTGCGATATGCGGGACAGCACCGTCAACGAAACATCATATAGCGCCGCCTGAAGCAGCTGCATGAGAAGCTGATAGAGCCTGCTGCCGACGGTGTAGAGCCCAAAGAGAGCAACCCCGTAACGCCCCAGGATCATGACGTCGATAAGCCGCGTGGCTCCGAAATCCACGATGCGCAGACCGAGAGCCGACGAGCCGAAGCGAAGCAATTCGAAAAAAGTGTCGGGCTTGAGCGTGGTGCCCGGAAGCCAGTGCGGTTTGCGCCAGAGCCAGATCAGCGTCACAATGGTTGCGACATAAGTCTGAACGACAAGGCTCCAGACGCCCAGGCCCATGATGGCGAAAGCAATCGCAACGCCACCGCCGATAATATTCGAAATGAAGGTTCTTATTGCCAGCGGCTTGAACGCGAGCGCACGCCGATAATTGACTTCCTGAAAAAGCGAGGCGGTATTCAGCGGCAGCAATATGCAGATTGCCACGATGATCGGTGCCAGCCCTTCCACCTCGAACCAGCTTTCCAGTCTGGGCGACAGCATACAAACAACGATGACAAACACCGTTGCCAGCGCAACGGACACATAAAATGGCAGATTGACGTCGCTTGGCTCCAGATTTCGTTTCTGCACGATCGCATCTGCGAAACCGAACTCCGACAGCATCTGGATGAGCATCAGAACCAGGCCCGCCGTAGCGACCATGCCGTAGTCGGTGGGGCTGAGGAACCGGGCAAGAACGATGAAAAGAATGGAGGTAAAAAGCTTTCCACCCCAGTTCTGGACGATGGACCAGAAAACGCCTGTTATCGCGGCGCTGCCTATCGAACTTTGCTCCGCCATCAACCTGCCGCCTGCAAAGCCGGTCGTGACAGCCCGACCACCGCAGCGGCCAGAAAACGATCGAAGTCCAGCTTGGGGAAACGGACTTTGCCGATATTGCTTTCTACCATGTGCTCTTTCCTTGGAAGAAACGCTTGCAACGGACCCGGTCCGTTGCCGGTCTAAGATGCGCGTAAGGTTCGGCTTTCCCTGCTTTTCGCCAGCACGTCCTCGTAGAGCTTCACATAGTTCTCACCCACCCGGCGCGAGGTGGATTCCTCGACGATATTTCCGAAATCGGCCTCCGTCGGCAATTGCTCGCGCGAAAGCGTCAACACCCGGCGAATGCGTGCGGCAAGGTCCGTGGCGTTGCCCGGTTCGAACAGCCAGTCGTGGTTGGTCTCGCCGATCAGTTCTGGAATGCCTCCCGAGGCCGCGCCGATGACCGGCACCCCCATCGCATAAGCCTCGTAGATGGTGCGCGGCGAAGGTTCAGCCCAGAAGGAGGGAACGATGAGCACATCGATCTCTTCGAAGAATTCCTTCGGCTTTGCCCAGCCGACGAACTCGATCGGCAGGTCGCCGGCCTGGGCCTTGAAGCGTTCGATGGAATCGTCCATCGCGTGGCCGGCAACCAGACAGCGCCAGTTACCGTGGCCGATTTCCCTGAAGGCATCGACCATGTTGCCGACACCCTTTTCCGTGTTGATGCGGCCGATATAGCCGAAGGTCATCGGCTTGCCGGTTCGGTCGATCTGCCTGCGTGCCACCGGGTCGCCCTCCGGAACCGTGCAGGAATAAAAGATCACACGGCGCATGCTTTCCGGCAGGTGATGGAAAAGCCCGTGATCGACATGGGTTTTAAGGATTTCCGTGCCAACGCTTGCCACCGCGCCGATGTAGCGCTGCGTGAATTTCTTGGTGAAATTCACCACCTGACAGCCAAGATGGATGTGTTCGCAGGGCTTGCCGCCCTTGAACATGGCGGCGTTACCGCACAGAAGATCATATTCGCAGATCGTGTGGACGATCGGAATGTTGCGCTTGTGCGCCGCCCGCCACACCAGCGTCGTCACATCCAGCAGCGAGTGCGTATTGAGAACATCCGGCTTGAAATCGTCAAGAACGGCTTCGAACTGCTTCTCGACGTTGAAATTCCATTGCTGCTTGATCTTCTGCATACGCCTTTGCTGCGGCGTATATTGTGGCCAGTCCTCCAGCCAGAAATCGTTATTGTGGAACATGCGGTAGACGCTGACGCCGTTGCGCACCGTTTTGGGTTCGGCCTGCCGCTCTATGCAGGCGGCACCGACCTCATGTCCCATGGAGACGAGTTCCTCGGCAAGATGTTCGACCGAGCGTTCGCACCCGCCAACGATATGCGGCGGATAAAGGCTGCTGAGATGGAGAATTCGCATACGGATACGCTCTATTTCCTTATCGAAAATTTATGACTTCCGCTTGGCCTCGCCCATGTTGCCGGATACTCCGGGACCAATGAGACATGTGCAAAAAACACAAAAGGCAGAGCAGATTTAACGCTTGAAAATATGAATAACCAAAAATCCACTTTCAAAAAGCACGGGAACTGACGGCATTTCAAGTGCTTTTTTTCGCGGCGCGACAAAAGTCATGCCGTGTTGCGAAAAGAACCTGTCCCGTGTTAGCTTCATTCTCATATGAAAAAACGTACGGGCGGAAGCGGTGAATTCTGTTTCGTCCGCATATAATATCATTAATTTATATATTTATTTCATTTCAGAAACATGGATTTGATGGCGAATGAAGATGCCAAAAACTTCCAGGACAATCTGACATCTTGAGAGGCGCCGCCGATATGATCGCGGCTGCTTTTTATAATCTCGCCGGACCAGGAGACGCAGATGAACGGAAAACAGCCGGTCACCATGGGCCACCTGACACGGCGCGGCCTGCTTTCAGCCGCACCTTTCGCACTGGTTGCCGCCACGGGTGTGCGCCCCGCTTTCGCGCAGACTCAATCCGTTTTTTCGGCCAGCACGGAAGCCTTTTTGGACAGTGTGGGCGTGTGTGGCCATTTCGCCCGCACGAACGGCATTTATCCGGAAAGCTTCGAGCGCATCCTGCCTGAACTGGAAGCGCTTGGTGTGGGCCACTTGCGTGACGAGGGACTGATTACCGCAAAGGACAGCCGCAACAGCCCGGCTTTCCAGCGCCTGCGCAGGATTGTGGCGGCCAACGTTCGCCTCACGATCATCTGTTACGACAATCTCAACCCCTACGTCTCAACGCCACTGAACAGGATTGCCGATTTCTACGACTGGTGCGACGGCGGCATCGAAGTTTTCGAAGGCAGCAATGAACCGACGCTGACGAAAGACCCGGCCAATGCGCCGCGCATTTCGGCAGAGCATCAGGCTGCACTTTTTGCAACGATCCGCTCAACTCCGGCCGTGAGCAACGTACCGCTTGTCGCGCCAAGCTATATCCAGGCGAATACGGCGCTGGCGCTAAACCTGCAGAACGTATGCGACTTCGGCAATATTCACCCCTACGCCGGAATGGAACATCCCGAAACGACTGGGCCGGGGGCGCTCTCCAAATCTGTCGCGGCCTCGGCGCATATAGCAGCCGGCCGGCCGGTGCTCGCCACTGAGATCGGGTACCACACCTCACTGCAACCAAAGACCTTCCATTTTCCCGTCACCGAAGGCATCAAGGCGCGCTACATGCCGCGCACGCTCCTGTGGTCCTTCATCAGCGGCATCCGCCGGGCTTACATCTATGAAATGGTCTCCAGCTTTGCCGAAGACGAGACAAATCCGGAATCGTCCTTTGGCCTGCTGCGCCACGATCTGAGCCGGACCCCTGCTTACGGGGCCGTTCGTGCCCTTCTTGCCCTTTGCAAGGCGAGTCGGCAAACAGAGCCAGCGGAACGCAGCCTCGCTTTCCTCAACGATGATTCCGAAAGGTTTTCCCTGCGCCTGACAAGACCAGACGGCGCGCTGCTCGCCCCGGTGTGGCTTGGCATACGCGGCTGGCAATGGCCGGCGCGGATCGAAAATCCGCCAGCCGAACGTGCAATGGCCTTTTCGGTAACCGGCCCGCATAGCCAAGTCATCGCGCACCGGTTCGGCGATGACGGTTCCGTAAGCCAGCGGGTGATCGCAAAGGAAGGTGGGCAATACCGGCTTTCCGTCAGCGACCAGCTTACGGTGCTGGAGGTTTTCTGAACGGCGTGCGGGCGAAAATTTCCGGCCGACAAATTTTATATATCGTGTCAGCCTATTGCATGATAGCCTTCTGAAATAGACCACTTTTGCTCGCTGCTGCGAGCGCAAAATATTACTGTATAAATTTTTTCTTTTTATAGATGATGACGATGCAAAAAAATGAAAAAGCGCCTGTTTCCGGGGCGCAGCGTCTCGATATTCTTCAAATGATGCGTGCCCTGGCGGCAATCATGATTGTTGCGCTGCACGCGCAGGTGAACTGGGAGTTCTCGCTCGTCAACCTCCATCTCCTGAGGCTGGGTGCGGGCGTCGATCTGTTTTTCGTCATTTCCGGCTTTGTCATCGTTTATGCCTCCCGGCCGTATTTCGCAGCAGAGGGAGGGCGCTCGGCCTTTCTTGTGCGCCGGCTTCTCCGCATCCTTCCTCTTTACTGGTTCGTGTTGACCATGCGGCTCGCCATGGCCGCGGTCGCCGTTCTTCTCAGCGCCAAGGCCTTCCCGTCCTTGCAGGCCGTCCTAACCTCCTACCTCTTCATTCCCTATGACAGCATGGGTTATGGTGACGCCTATCCGTTTCCAATCATCGATCTGGGCTGGACGCTGAATTACGAGATGTTTTTTTATGTCGTATTCGCGGTTTTTATCTTCCTGCCGCTGGAACGCGCCGTGCTTACAACAACGGCTGTGCTGCTCGCCGCAGTGCTCATCGGCTCCAACTTCAGTCTCGCATTGCCGTTTAGTTTCTGGTTTCAGCCCATCATTCTGGAGTTCGTGGCGGGAATGTTGCTCGCCGTGCTTTTCCTGCGCGGCGTGCGCCTACCGCCCTTGCTGGGGATTGCGGTGGCCCTTTGCGGCGTGGCGATTTGGACGCTTATCGATCTGAAAAGGTTCGAATTCCAATGCAATCCGGGCTGTTATTCCTATACCCGGCTACTCGTTTTTGGCGGTGGCGCGATTTTCCTGATGGCCGCGGCAACCCTGACCAGGGGCATCTCCCTGCCCCGTTTTGCGCAGCCGCTGGCGAAACTGGGCGATTCCTCCTACGCGCTTTACCTGCTGCACCCATTCATCTTTCGGGCATTCCTGGTTGCTTCCGGCGGCATCACCTGGCCGCAGGAGTGGAAAAATGTCGTCTATCTCATCGTCGTCGCCAGCACCATCGCCATCGCCCACGCATTTCACGTCCTTGTCGAAACGCCCGCAAATATCTGGCTTCGTGACAGGCTGATAACACCCCGGCGAAAAGTCGCCGTGTCCTGACGCCCAGAGAAAAGTCCCCGGGTCTGCTGTTAAGTATACCCCGAAGTTCCGTTCACAAGTTTATTTTAGCACTTGATCGTTAGCTAGGGCTGTGCGATTTAAAAAGAAAATTTTAGATGTTGGATAACCATATTCAGCATTTCAGCTTACTTAAAATCGTATTTTTTAAAAATTTGGAGAGTTGTGATGTCCCGCCTTCGTATTGGCTCGACGCTCACTGGTGCGGTATTGATCACCAGCCTCGGTCTTTTTTCCGCAGTCGCCAACGCCCAGAACGTGGAACCAGCGCCGCCAGCTGCCGGGCAGCAGACGCCGCCGGTACAGACTGCGACAACTGGCACACCCGTGAAGGCCGCCGACGAAACCAACGCCGCATTTCTGGCTCGCGTTAACAGCTCCAATCCGGACACGGTTTCCCTTGCTGCCGCGGAACTATTCAAGCAGTCTCCGACGCAGGCAACGGTCAAGGATCTGGCCGGCATCGCTTCCAGCACCGATGCGGCAAACGCCGACATCACTGGAAAGGTGACGAACGGCTTTCCGATCATTGCCGTTTCCACCAGCGCGGCGCAGTTCTCCGAACAGCTTTCTGGCCTGATCCTGAGCGACTCCAGCCAGTTGCCCACCATCGTCGCACTGGCCCAGAAGGTCGGCAACAAGGACTTCTCCGAAGTTGTCGGCGAAGGTCTGGCGCTCGCCTATTCTACGGCGATGCAGAGGGGCAATACGATACTTGCCGCCGCAATTCAGTTGCAGACCAAGGGTGTCGGCGTGCCCTCCGATCTTCTGATCGCCTTTAGCGAAAATGTTCAGGGAACGGCGGCCGGTCCGGCAGCGCCTGCGGCAGCTGCAGCTGCTGCCTCACCGATTGGTGGCGCCGGCTCTTCACCTGCAAGCGGCAACAGCATTGGCGGCTCGGGAGCGGCGGGCTCACCAGCAGGTACGGCACAGGCCGGCGGCGGAGCCGCACCGGTTGGCGGTGGCGGCAGCGGTGGCAGCACCGGCAGCGGCGGAACCACCACAACCAACAACTTCTTTGCCGCGCCCCTTTCAACCGGCAGCACCAGCACGCCAGTCAGCACAAGTCCCGTTTGAACCCGGTTTTGCCGCCCTTCCTGCGGGAATGGCGGCCGCCTGTCCTACCATGCAACCGAGACTTGGCGGGTGCCACGCCCGCCAAAAAGAGCGAGGCTGACAGTTGTTGCAAAGGCACGATCCCCTGACTATGGCCGACATCGACAAAAGCGGATTTACAGCCGACTTTATCGATATAGACGCCGTTCTTGCCACGGTCCGCCGACAGTGGCGCGTCGTCCTCGCGGCAGTCGCCATTGCCGGGACAATCGGTCTCGCTTATGCCGCGACGGCCGTTCCGATCTATTCAGCTTCGGCTACCCTTTTGATCGACCGCAACAACAGCCAGGTCGTCGAGCAGCTTTCGACGATCGGCGGTGTCGTGGAGGATGAGGCTTCCATTCTCAGCCAGGTCGAGGTCCTGCAATCGGAAACCATCGGGATTGCCGTCGTCGACAGTTTGAACCTGACGGAAAATCAGGAATTCAGGGCAAACCGTGCCTCGCTTCTGAGTTCGATATTCGGCACCATCCGTTCGCTCGTTAACGTTTCGCAGTGGTTCTCGCCGGCAAAAGAGGCCGTCATCGATGACAGCACCCTGAAGCGGGCGCTGTCGGACCGGCTGCTGGACGGTCTCAGCGTCAAGCGTATCGGCCGTACCTACGCGCTGGAACTGACCTACAACTCGACATCACCGGTTCTAGCCGCCCAGATCGTCAATGCGGTGGCGTCGGCCTATCTGGTGGACAAGCTGAACTCCAAATACGAGGCGACGAAGCGGGCCAGCGACTGGCTGTCCGACCGTATTGCCGAGTTGCGTCAGCGGGCACTCGACACCGACCTTGCCGTACAGAAATTTCGCGCCGAACACGGCTTGATCGAAACCGGCAATAACGGCCTGCTTTCCGATCAGCAACTGGCCGAGTCCAACAGCGCGCTTATTCTGGCGCAGTCGGAAACAGCCAGGTCGCGAGCGCGGGTACAACGCATCGAACATATCCTTGCCACGGACGATGTCGACGCCGTCGTCACCGACATTCTCGAGAGCTCGGTCGCGAACGATCTGCGCAAGAAATATCTCGAATCCTCGAAGATCGAAACGGAAATCACCCGCAGGCTTGGCAGCAACCATGTTCAGGCGGTGCGTCTGCGCAACGAAATGCAAGAATACCGCCGGCTGATGTTCCAGGAAATCAGCCGTATTGCGCAAAGTTACAAGAGCGATCTGGAGGTTTCGGAAGCAAGAGAGAAATCACTTGCGGAGAGCGTTGCCAAGGCTACCAGCGTCAGCAACTCGGCCAGCCAGACCCAGGTTCAGCTTCGCGAATTGCAGCGTGAGGCGGAAACTTACAAGAACATGTATCAGACCTTCCTGCAGCGTTATCAGGAAGCGATGCAGCAGCAATCCTTCCCCGTAACGGAAGCACGCGTGATTTCGAGGGCAGTTCCGCCCAACATTCCAAGCAAACCGAACAAACCGCTACTTTTGGCGCTGTTCATGATCATGGGCGCCGCGGCCGGCGGTGGCATCGCCATGTTTCGCGAGTTCCGCGACCGTTTCTTCCGCACCGGAGAACAGGTTCGCGACGTTCTCGGGCTGGAATTTCTGGGCAACACCCCGCTCGTCCAGAACAAGCCGGGCACGGATGTGTTGCCAAAGGGACAGGAGGGGCCGCCTACCGCCACACGCCCGTCCAGCGTTGCCCGCTACACTGTCGATCACCCGCTATCATCCTTCGCCGAAACGCTGCGCAGCACACGGCTTGCGATAGATCTTGGCATTCCCCCGAAAACCGGCGCGCGGGTGGTGGGCGTTGTATCGGCGTTGCCGAGCGAGGGCAAATCGACGATCTCCATCAATCTGGCTCAGCTTCTGGCCGGACAGGGAGCAAGGGTTCTTCTGCTGGATGCGGATATTCGCAACCCCGGCGCCACGCGCGCTTTGGGGCGTCATGCTGCAGAAGGCCTGCTCGAAGTGCTGCTGGAAAGCCGCAATATGCGCGATGTGCTGCTGCACGACGAAAAGACGCGGCTCGCTTTCCTGCCAACGGTTGTCAAGCAGCGCGTACCGCACTCCTCCGAGCTGCTGACATCGGCGCAAATGTACAAATTGCTGGCCGAAGCGAGCGGTCTCTTCGACTACATCATCGTCGACCTGCCGCCTCTCGGGCCGGTGGTGGATGCCCGCGCGATGGCCGGCCGGATCGACGGTTTCGTCTTCGTCACAGAGTGGGGCAAAACCGCCCGCAGGGCGGTACGCAATACGATTGAAAACGAAGTCCAGATCCGCAAGAAATGTCTCGGTGTCATCCTCAACAAGGTGGACACGGAAAAGCTGAAGCTTTACCGGGCTTACGGTTCAAGCGAATATTATCACGCGCGCTACACGCGATATTACCATGATTAGGCGGGACGGAATGGCGGGCCTGCGTAAATTCTTCGCGGTCGTGCCGGTTCTCATCCTTTCCGTGTTTGTTTTATCCGTCGCCGCACAGGCGTTTTCCGAAACCCGGCGGTTTTCCGATGTCGTCGCCTTGGCAAGAATTGCCGACGACAAAAGCGGCCTGGCGCACGATCTTCTGGCGAAGACGGTCGATGGGCTGCACCCCGTCGTTGCGGAGAAAATCTGCCGTTCGGATATCGTCAAGGCCGGGTTACGGCTCGTTCTCGCAGATCTCGATGCAAATGGCCAAGATGCGACGTCGGAGGCCGGTGCGGCGCGTCTCGGCTTTGCCGAAAGCTATATTCGTCACGCGCTCTCCTGTTTGCCTGCAAATGGCGATGTGTGGCTGCGTCTTGCCATGGTTCGTTCGCTGCGTGACGCTTCGCCAATGGAAATCGCCGTTCTGATGAATTTTTCCCAACTTTACGGGCCTGCAGACGCCAACCTGATACGCGGGCGCTTCGTGATGTGGCAGCAATTTCCAAAAGACACGCTGCCTCAGGCCGATGCGGCCCGCAATGCGGACACGGCAGTCGTCTGCGGCAAAGAGGGGGAAATCCTGCGCTGGACCCTGCGGAAGATCTGTCCGCAGCAGCCGCAGGCCGGCATGAAACGCACCGTGCCGCTTCCGTGACATAGCGGCCCGCCTCGTCCTTCTACCTTAGACATCGTCGCAGCAACAGTTATTGCAAAGCCGAAAGCCAATGTCGTCCATCGAAGCCCAATCAGAACCGCTATCCTCATCGCCACCGCGACCGGTTGCGTTTCCAGACTATTTTCGGACGGCCGCCATAGTCATCTTCTGGGCTATCTTCCTGCTTGCGCTTCTCAATCGCGGCGCAACTGAAATCGAGAGCCGTATCGTCGTCACCGTTGCAATTTATTTGTTGCTCGTGCCCGCCATCCTGTTGTTCGGGCCGCCTCGGGCTGGTGCAAGCGTGGCGCTTGTGGCGACCTGCCTTTTGCTGGGGGCACTCATCATCCAGATGTGGCTGCAATCATCTGTGCCGGGTATTGCTCCACCCAATCCCGCCTGGTCGACCGCCGCCATGTTTGTGCAGTTCGCCCCCGACGCCACGGTTTCGCTCACCCCGGCGGATGATCGGCTCGGCCTGTTAAGCGCCGCCCTGCCCTTCGGCGCCTTCATGGCCGGCCTCGTCATTTTCGATACCGACGAGCGCGCGGCAAAAGCGCTGCGATGGTTCGCAATTGCCGGCGGATGGCTGGCACTGTTGTCAATCGTGCAGTTTCTGCTTTTTCCAGAAACACTCGGCTTCATTCAGAAGCGCTTCTATCTCGGCAGCCTGACCGGCCTTTTCGTCAACCGCAATACCGCCGCCACCTTCTTCGGTCTCATTCTCCTGACCCTCGTCGTGATGCTGCACAAACGGCTGACGGCTCCAGACTGGGGAATGGTCAGGGCGCTGGTGGCAAATCGCCTGACCGTTCCAGTCGGCCAGAAACGCCTCATCCGCAAGGCCGCCTTCATCGGCGTGCTCACTGCCTTTTGCTTCATCGCCCTGATGCTGACCGGATCGCGCGCCGGCATCGCATCAAGCTTTGCGGCACTGAGTTTCCTCATTCTTCTGACCGTCTTCAACTCACCCATCAAAACAGGCCGCAACGCGGCTGCCCTGCGTCGCAAGCGGCGCGGCACGAAGCGCCGCGCGGCGATCGTGCTCGCCATTACGCTTGGCCTGTTCCTGCTCTTCGCCAATCGCGTGGCGCTTCGCATGGAAACGCGATTGGAAGACGACATGCGCTTCTGCTACATGCCGGGCATCGCGCGTGCCATTTCTGACAGCTGGCCTTGGGGAACCGGCCTTGCAAGCTTTACGGAAACCTATGCGCCCTACCACGCGGCGCAATGCGGGGTGGATGCCATCGTCACCCACGCCCACAATGTCTATGCCGAGGGACTGCTGACGCTCGGCCTCGCATTTCCATTTTATGCGGCTTTTTTCGTGCTCGTCCAACTCGCCATTTTTATTCGCGGGGCGCGCAAACGCAAAAACTACCGTTACGCTTCCCATCTCGGCCTTGCCGGGCTGCTGCTCGTCGCATTGCATTCGACACTCGATTTTTCGCTGCAGATTCCCGGCTTCGCAATGGCTTACGCCGTATTCCTTGCGCCCGTCGTCACGCTTTGCCTGAACCCACCAGGGGTTGGACGGGACCGTTCGCGGCGGCGCGAACTATCTCCAACCGATCCCGCAATGCCGGCCTAGATCAGTCCGGATGGCAGCAGCCTTCATTTCGCTGATGCGCAATAGTTGTAACGATTATAAAACCACACAAAGACGCGAGAATTTGGGCATGCGGATATTGCAAATAACGTCGCTGTTTTCTCCGGACCGGGTCGGCGGCGCGGAGATATTCGTGGAAGACCTAGCGCGTGGACTGGCGGAGAAGGGACACACGGTAGCGGTGGCGGCGATCTCCCGCAAACAACAGGCCGTGGAGCTGCGGGATGATTTCGCCGTTTACCGCCTCGGACATACCACGCCGTTTTTTATCGGAGACTGGGAACAGCAACCCGGATGGAAGCGAAAATACTACAAGATCGCCGTGCAGCTGGATCCGGGTCTCGTGCGCCGGCTTGCCCGCGTCATTGATGATTTCCGGCCTGATGTCGTCAACACCCATTCGCTGTCGGAGCTGACACCGCTGATCTGGCCGATGATCCGCAAGCGCGGCATTCCGCTCGTCCATTCCCTGCACGATTTCACCAGCATGTGCACCAACGGCTCTCTGTTTCACGACGGGCACATCTGCGACGGCACCAGCAAAAAATGCCGCGCCTTCTCTTACCTGCACCGGCGTTGCCAATGCGCCGTCGACGCTGTCGCCGGTGTCGGCCACGATATTGTCGAGCGCCATGTGCAGGCCGGCTTTTTCACCCATGTACCGGAAAGCCGCCGCACGGTCATCTGGAATGCCATCGCGCCGCCAGCTTCACAGACACAGCGCATTCCACGCGCGCCTGGGGACCCGCTTGTTTTCGGCTATCTGGGCCGCATCGAGGCGCCCAAGGGTGCAGATCTCCTGATCGAGTCGCTGCCGCTCCTGCCGCCGAAGGGCTGGCGACTGGTCATGGCGGGTCGCGCGCCGGGCGGCATCGAAGCCTACGAGCAAAAAACCGCCAACCTTCCGGTCGAATTTCCTGGCTACGTGGACGCCGATAGTTTCTTCGCCGGTATAGATTGTCTGATCGTTCCACCACTCTGGCCAGAGGCTTTCGGGCGCACTGTCGCTGAAGCTATTCTACGCGGTGTGCCGGTTCTCGGCGCCAATCTCGCCGGTGTCGCCGAACAGATCGGTCGGGACCGGCCGGAAAGCCTTTTCACGCCGGGCAGCGCCGCCGAGCTTGCCGCCCGCATGACTGACGCGATGCGCAACCCCGCCATTCTCGCGGAAACACCGGAAACCAAAGCGCGCATTTCGCAGGGTGTCGCGCCCGAACGGGTAATCGGGGCATACGAAGCTCTGTATTCGGAGCTGCGCAGCGGCATCAGGGCATGAGCCGTAAGATTTCACCCCGGGGACATGACTTCTAGACGTCAGGTCTGTTCATGGAAAATCTGCGCATAGCTTTCCGCCGCCTTCTGCCATGAATACAGCTTGCGGTTTTCATAACCAGCCTGGCGAAGATCGCTTGCCAGATCCGGCTCCCGAAAAAGCCGCTCAAGTGCCGCGACAAGGCTGTCAGAGTCCGCGGGATCGAAGGTGAGTGCGCCCTTTCCGGCGATCTCCGGCGTTGCGGAACGGTTGGAGCAGACGACCGGACACCCCAGTTGCTGCGCCTCCAGCACCGGCAGGCAGAACCCTTCATATGTGGAAGGCACACAAAGGCAGGCGGCGTGGCGGTAAAGGTCTGCCAGTTGATGGTCGTCTATGCCGGAAAGCCGGATCAGTCGCGCCTTCAGCTCCGGATCATCGAGCACGCTGCCAATTTCCTCGGCATCGTCGCGGCCAACATGCACGACGTGCAAATCCGGCCTGACCTTGCCAATCACGGCAAAAGCCTTGCCCAGAAGCGAAAGGTTTTTATTCGACGTCGCGTTTCCGACCGCCAGTATGTATGGCGCGGCAACCGGCGGCGGGCCGTTTAAACTCGCTGGATCGACACTCAAGGTGCTGTCAGAATGGATAGTCAGACTTTTCCCGGCAGCCGATGGATAAAACTGCGCCAGATCCTTACGCGTCGCTTCCGATACGCAGGTGATCCGGTTCGAACCAGCCATCATCAGTCGAAAGATCAAATCCGTCGTCAACGTTGCCCGCCAGCCGATCTGTTCGGGGATGGTCTTGAAATAAAGATCGTGAACCAGTGTGACGCGCCCTTTGCCGCCGCGGGGACTTCCGAAGGGATCGGCGTTGAACAGCACATCGATGCCGAGCTTGCGGCAAAGTGCCGGTAACGTCATGGCCTGACGCAGCACATCAAACACCATGATACGCGGCCGCGGCGTCTCAATCAGCTGAAGGCGGCTTTCGCGCAGGTTTTCGGGCAGCTGTGCCCGCGTCCAGGGAGAGCGCAGGATGTAGTCGTCCCGCGTCTGATCCAGCAGCCGCTCCAGCAGGCTGAAGGTCACGCGGGCGACGCCGGAAGGTTTGCCGCCATACTGGCTCGGCATGTTTACGAGAATACGCATCCTGACCCTTCCGCTTGCCTGCACTTTCTGCCCGAATTGATCGCCAAGAGGCCCCTCACACTGCTTCAGACAGCAAAGCGGAAACGGACCGGCAGGTCTCCTCCAGCGAAAAACGCCGGCTCACATCCTCGCGGCCCTGCTGCGCCAGCCTTTCCGCCAGAGCCGGCTGCGACAGGATGCAGCCTAGTGCTGCCGCAAGCGCCGATGCGTCGCCCGGCGGCACCAGAAGACCCGTTTCGCCGTCCCTAATGATTTCGGTAACCCCACCACCGCGTGTAGCGACAACCGGCCGCCCGCACATCATGGCCTCCACCACCACCCGCCCGAACGGTTCGGCGACAACAGAGGTGTGGGCAACGGCATCCATCGATGCCATCAGCTCTGGTACATCCGACCGGAAACCGAGGAAGCGGACACGACCATCCAGACCGAGACGGGATGCCTGCTCGCGAATGCGCGTCTCATAGGCGTCCTGCCCGAATAGCGCTCCGCCAACGATGACGGCCTGAACGCCATCCATCGCCGCGATCGCGTCCAGAAAGACGTGCTGCCCCTTCCATTCGCTCAGCCGGCCGAACAATCCGACAAGCGGTTCAGGACCAAGGCCCAATTCCGTACGCAACCGCGCAGCTCTGCCGGGATCGTGGGCCACAGCCTTTGCGGGGTCGAAGCCGTTATAAACGATGCGGACCTTTTCTGCCTGCCCGCCGGCTTCAACGAAAGCCCGGCCGGTTTCCTGCGAATTGACGGCCACCAGCCTTGCGAAAAGGCGCGCGAATGCCAGCGAGGCATGGCGATTGGCGGAGCTGAATGCGGGATCGGTGACTATATCGTGCAAAACCCAGACAAGTGGGCGGCGGCTGAGTTTCGCGGCAAGCGCGCAAACGAACAGCGCCTTCTGCGAATTGGCGCAGATCACGTCGTAATGTCTCGCCTGCTGGCTCAATTGCCAAGCGACGGCGACAACATCGGCCGCGCCACGCAGCATTGCGCCAAACGGTGAGTCACGGCGGATCGACAGCATTTTTTCGCCAGCGGATAACATGACCGGAGGCCTCCCGGCCGCTGCCAGATCATCAGCAGCACCACCGCCACTGAGAAAACAAGCTCGCCAGGAATGCGGTCCGGCCTTGACGAGGTCCGTCAGAAAAAGCTCGGCGCCACCCTTCTCTCCTGTGTGACTGACAAATAGAGCGGATGTCATGACATCACCTGTGAAGTACCAGAGCACCCAAGTTGCCATTGCCCTAAATTGCGGGCATGAATGGACAGCCCGTGAAAATGACGAGTGCACTTGCCAGCGCCAGGGATATTTTCACCGGCAATTTCAGTATAAGAACAACAATGCTTGATTGTGGTTAGAAAAAATAACATTCAAACCTTTATGTGGATAAAAATCCGATATACGTAAATTAAAAGAAAAATATTCTATCTATATATTTTAAAAGAAATCGAAGAAAAATTCGTGACGTATAATTTTACTGCTTTTCGCCGTCCCGTTTCCTGCGTTTTGTCCCCCGGCCTTTCGGCGGAGTTATCCTAGGGCCAGACCAGGAGAACGAATGATGACACCGCTCAAACGCAACATATGCATATATATGACCGGAACGGAAGAGGTGCCGGCATGATCGGCGTATCGCTCGGCATCACCCCCCGAAACATCCCCACCATGGTCCCTTCCCTGAACGCGCTCTCACCCTTGCGCGCGCGTTTGACTGCGGGTCAGAATGCCACGATCTTCGTGAATGGTGACAGCACCGCCTATGCCGATGCCGGACCATTCCAGCAGTTCGCCATGATGCTCGGCGATCTGCATGACACAAGGGTTGTGCTGCACCGCTGGGCAGAATGGCAGACAAACGCCCCCACCGGGCCAAAGGCCTATGCGGATTCGGTTACGCTGCGCGCAGGCATTGGACCAACGCTCACGGTCTATCTTGCGGCACTGCCCGGCGGCATGGCCGGTTACATGCTCGCGGACCAGCGCGCGGCGGCGTTGAAGATTCCGCGTCCCGACCTGTGCATCACGCATCATGGGCATAATATGCAGAGTTTCGAGACACCGGGTGGTATCCTAAGCTCCGGACGAGCCGCCCTGCTCGGACCGCTTGGCATGATGGAGTGGCAATGGCCGGGTGCCCCCCAACTCATCACCACCCAGAACCCCTGGCGCGATAGCACCGGTTACGACAAGGTCTATAATGCGATCCTTGACCTTGCCCGAGCGCACCCGGGCCTCACGCTGGTGGATACACACGCGTCATTTGTAGCGAGAGGCAAGGACCATGCGCTTTACCGCGACAACGTCCATCCGAACGATGCCGGATCTCAGCTCATCGCCCGAACCTTGTTCAGTTGTTATCTGGCATCGGCGCCCGATAACGTCTTTCAGACACCTTGTTGGCCGAAACTTCCCGCCGCCAATCTTATCGTCAACGGCGATTTCACCGATTGGACCGGGTCCGCTCCAGCGGGTTGGAATCTCACCGCGCCGGCCTCTGCCGGCAAAACCGCCGCAGTGACCTTTTCTCCGGCCTTCGCTTACAGCCTGGATCTGCGTGCAAACGGCAGCCAGTCAGCCGCGCTGTTTCGTTATTTCCGCAATGCAGAGGCAGCCGCGATGATTGGCAGAACCGTCTCCTTCGCGGTGCTTTACAAAAATAGCGAGGGGCAGCGTGCGCCCTATGTCACACTGATTACGAAAAGCGGCGGCGCGGTCCGGACGATAAGCTGCTCCGCCCTGCAATTCGGTGGTGCGAATGCCCTCGACAATAGCGGCTGGATGTGGGCCATAGCCAACGAGATCACCATCGACCCGGATATCAGCCCCAGCGGATACGGTTTCTATGTGAGGATCATGCCGGCATTCGGCATGAGCGCACCGGTTTCCAACGAACCGCTCTACATCCAGCGGGTGATCGCCGTTGAGGGCGCTCTACCAAAAGGCAATCTGAGCGACTGAAAACCTTAGAAAATTGTCTTGCGCGGCAACGTCATCAAGACCACTATTCATCGTCATCACCCTGTCGCCTCATGGTGATGACGTCCTCTCCCACAGGGCCGCACCAAGGTCCGCCAGTGAAGGATACAGGCCGGGAATGACCAGAAGCACAAATATGGCGGCATCGCATCAATCCCCGTTGCCGGGTTTCGTTTTGGCGATGCCTCTTTATCCTTCAAAAACCATACAGGTGCCCGGTCTCTTTCTGGCGATATTCGTTTTTTCCATTGGCTTTTTCATTCAATGCAATGTGCTGACCAGCAATCTGGGCCTGCGCTTCCTCAACATCACCGACATGCTTGTCCTGATGACGCTACCCGTTATTGCCCTGCTTTACATTCGCTGTCTGACGCCCTCGATCATCCTGCTTTATCTCGTTCCGCTAACCATTTTTTTTGCACTATCGGCTGTTTTTGCCGACGAACGTGGCGAAGGTGAATTTTACACCACCGCGATGGCATATTTTTACGCGGTCTATTTTCTGTTTTTTGCCTATATGCTGTTTAAGGAGAGCCTTCTCGAACTGTTCTGCTGGGGCATCTTCGCCGGCTTCATCGCGGTGACGATCCTGCTTTTTCTGGACATCGTCATTCACGACCAGCTCGCCTCCCTTGGCCTCTCTTTCATGTTCGATGAAACCGCCGTGCTGGCAGCTGCGGCAAAAGGCGAATTGAGCCCGTTGCTTTTGCGTGTCGAAAAAGCGGGTGGAATCTGGCCGGTGGGCAACACAGCCGGACCTGCCTTTGCGTTGGCGGGTGCGGCAGTCGCCTATCTTGCCGAAAGGCAAAAACGTCCCGCGCTGTTTGCCGTATTTTTGCTGGTCTATCTGGCCAGCTTCACACTTACTCTCAACCGGTCCGGAGTATTTGCGGTTCTTGCGATCGGGGTCTATTTCTACATCAGAAATTTTTCCATCAAAATGCTGCTCAGCACCTATTTTGGTTTTGCCTTGTCCGCCCTTGTCATCGCAGCTGTTTTGCCATTGGGCGCTTTCGATTTTGCAGAACAGATCTTTTCAAAACGGTTTCTAGAGGACAGCAACAGCAGCAACAATGCGCAGGAACGCTGGGATACGCTCACTGGCGGCTTTCAGGTGATGCTCCATCACCCTTTAGGCATTGGTTTTACCGCTCGATACGAAGAACTGTCGAGAATATCGAGGATCGGAACGCCGCATAATGGCTTTCTCGCCACGGCCTATGCATCCGGCATAGGATTTGGCCTTCTCAGCGCCTTCGCGCTTGTTTACGCGATCCTCCGGAAACGAAAAGTCGGTTTCTTCGCCTATTCGGCGATCGGAATCGTTATCGTCTATCAATTTGAAGAGCTGAATTTCAATCCCGTTTTCATGGCCTATATGGGGCTCGTACTCGCCTATACTTTCATTGATCTGGATTTCAGGTTCTTTCTGAAAAATACGATGATGAGGATGGCTGGAATGGCAGAAGAGGACGCTTTGGCGACGGCACGGCCGGCGTAAATTACGGTGAGGTTCTCTCGCTCCAAACCGCACATCCTTGCTGCCAAAATTTGTTCCGTTTTCAAGTGGGCGCTTTAGGTCACTTCGATGATTTCAATCTCTTTGCCACCCAGGCTGACAACATCACCGGCAGATTTTCCCATCAACACTCCTGCGACCGGGGAGACATAAGACATCGATCCAGTGGCCGGATCGGCTTCATCCTCGCCTACGATCCGGAACCGTTGCGTCCTCCCGTCATCACGGCTGAATGTTACCACGCTGCCGAAGGCAACGGTGCCATCAGCAGGAGGGCTCGGCATCAGCTGGGCGGTGCGAACGCGCTCCGCGAAATACCGAATGTCCCGCAGAGGATTGGCCGAAAGCCGACGTCTTTCATTGACGTCTTCGACGGCATTGGCCGTTTCGCAGGCTTCGCGCGCCAATTGCAGCTGCTGCTCCAGCGCTTTCAGCCCAGCCTCCGTCACCAGATTTGGATGAGGCGAAATCACCCGGTCCGGCAGAACCGTTTCGGCTGCGGTTTCGGCACTATCTTCCTTGGTAAAGGCTACACTCAATTCTGGCACTCCATTCCCATGAGATGCCGCTTTGAGCATCTCCCTTGCCGTCCAATCCTGCCACCGCCCATTGCAATGCTGCAATAGCGTGCACCACGGAAACCGCCCATGTACCCCTCATTTCTGGCTCTAACAGGAGGCTTTTCGCCCTGTTAGGGTATTGCCCAAGAGGAGTGAGAAAGCCAACGCTAACGGACAGGAGACGGTCAATGGCCCGGACAGTATTGAATGCGCTTGGAGACACACTCTACTACAGCGACAATTCCACCGGATTTTTTTCCGCCACGGGTTCCGGACCGCTGCTGACAGGCACTGCCGGCAATGATTCCATGTGGGGCGACAGTTCCGTCGATGTGACAATGGCGGGCGGCACGGGCGACGATATTTATTACCTCTATTCCAGTATCAACCGTGCCGTCGAAAATGCCGGGGAGGGTATCGACACCATCGACACCTGGATGAGTTATACCCTGCCCGACAATTTCGAAAACCTGCGGGTAACCGGAGATGGTCGTTATGCCTTCGGAAATGAGCTGGACAACATCATAACCGGCGGATCGGGCAGCCAGACCATTGATGGTGGGGGCGGTAACGACGTGCTGATCGGCGGTGGCGGTGCGGATACATTCGTTTTTACGAGCGGCAACGGCACCGATCTCATCATGGATTTCAGCGCCAACGACACGATCCGGCTTAACGGTTACGGCATCACATCCTTCGAGCAGCTCGTCAGCAATGCCACCCAACAGGGCGATAATCTCTGGCTGAACTTCGCCAACGGCGAGGCCGTCGCTCTTGCCGGAACGACCATCGACGATCTTCAGGCCGACCAGTTCGAGCTCAGCCTCGACCGATCATCCCTCACCCAGACCTTTGCCGACGAATTCGATGCACTTTCACTTCGCAGCGGCGATCAGGGGACTTGGGATGCCAAATATTGGTGGGCACCGGAAAAGGGAAGCTCGCTGACGACGAATGGCGAGGCGCAATGGTACATCAACCCCGCTTATGCCGGCACATCAGAGGTCAATCCCTTCAGCATCAACAACGGTGTCCTGACTATCACCGCCGCGGAAACCCCGCAATCGATCGCCAACGAGGTTGAGGGCTATGATTATACCTCGGGTATGCTGAACACCTATTCGTCGTTCAGCCAGACCTATGGTTATTTCGAAATGCGCGCCGACATGCCGACCGACCGGGGCGCTTGGCCGGCCTTCTGGCTTTTGCCTGAGGACGGCTCCTGGCCACCGGAACTCGATGTCGTGGAGATGCGTGGGCAAAACCCCAATACGCTGATCATGTCCACCCACTCCAATGCAACGGGAGAACAGACATCAGTCATAAACAATGTCAGCGTGCCGAGCACGGAAGGTTTCCACACATATGGCGTGTTGTGGGATGCGGAACATATTACCTGGTATTTCGACGACGTCGCCGTGGCGCAGACGGATACGCCTGATGACATGCACGACCCCATGTATATGGTCGTCAATCTTGCTGTCGGCGGCATGGCAGGAACGCCGTCGGCGGCTGATTTCAGCGACGGTTCGCAGATGATGATCGATTACATCAAAGCCTATTCGCTTTCCGACTGGGCCGCGTAACGAAAAACGCCGGCAGTTGCGTTCAGAACTGCCGGCGCCTCAGACCTCAGCCTGTCGGCTGGGCCTTGTTCAGTTCAGTCATTCAGCCGCGATCTGCATCCGCTCAGTGTAGAGCGACATGAGATGACGCGCCGTTTCAAGGCTCGCGGGCTGTTCGGCCCGGTAGCGGCGGCCGATTTCCATCATCAGCACAGTATCCGGCAGGAAGGTCAGCTCCGAGAAGATGCCCTGCCAGTCGATATCTCCCCAGCCGAGCGGCATATGCAGATCGCCGATGCCGAGAGCGGTATTTTCCTGGTCGAAATACGGCTGATAGAAGCCCTGCGGCCGGCCGAAGGAATCGTGCACATGCAGATGGCCGGCGACCGGCGCCATGGCGCGAAGCTGCTCGCGGAAATCGAGCCCGCGATAGGTGGATTCGAGATAGGCGTGGCTAAAGTCGATCAGCGCCACGACGTTATCATGGCCGATGGCCTTAACGGTCTGGGCCACCTCGGCAGGCGTCTGGCGATATTGGCCGGGTTCGGTGGAGAAGATATTCTCAAGCGCGACCCGCACGCCATAGGGCTTGCAGAATTCCGCCAGCTCGAAAAGCGCCTCCCGCTCACGGGCATCGGCATCGGCCCGCTCGGCGATCTGGTCGGCACGCAGGGCACCACCATGCTGAACGAGGATGCCCGCGCCGATGCGATCGCACAGGACGGCCAGCGCCTTGGCTGCATCTATCTGGTAGCGGCACGTTACCGGGTCCATGAAATTGGACGAAACAAGACCGTGCACCGTGTAGCGGAAGTCGAATTCTTTGGCGAGCGCCACGAACCGTTGAGCGCGCTCCTCGATGATGCGACCGCCTGCGATCAGATCAAGGCTCGTTGCGGCGATTTCAACGGTGTCGCAGCCAATTTCGGCAAGCGCACGCAGATCGCTTTCGAGTGTGGCCAGTTCACCGTCGTCCGAGCTGGCGTTGAAGCCGGTTCCAATAAGATTGCTCATGTCATCATCTCCAGGGGTAAGGAAGGTCATGCGAGTTCAGGCTGCCGTACGGCGCGGCGCGCCGTATCGAACAGGTCCGGGCGGTCGATATTGACGTAGTCTACCCCGGCCAATGCGATCTCATTATGAAGGTTGGCATCATCGCCGCCATAATAAACCATGATTTCCAGACCCGCCTTGCGGCATGCCGCGACAAGGCCGGGCTTGCGCATCTGCGCAGGTGTGATCTCGATGATCGAGGCATGGTGAACAGCCGCAGCCAGCGAAGGCGACTTGGCGATATCGAGCGTCATCATCTTGCGGAATTCCGGCGCGGCGGCGGCCAGGCCCCGGCGCATTTCTTCGGAGAACGAGAAAAAGAAGGTATCACGCACCATGCCGAGGCTTCGTACCAGTGCCGCCACCTTGACGGGATCGCAATATTTCAGCTCGACATAGACGCCGCAGCGGCCGCGCAAATGGCTGAGATAGGCATCGAGCCGCGGTACAGCCGCACCCTTGAAGTTTTCGCCGAACCAGCTGCCGGCATCCAACGCATCGATCTCGCTCGACAGCATGTGGCCGATGGGACCCGTGCCATTGGTGGTACGATCCAGCGTTTCGTCGTGAAAGACATAAAGCACGCCGTCCGCGCTCTCGCGCACGTCAAGCTCGATGTAATCCGCTCCCTGCTGCAAGGCGAGGTCGGCGGCGGCGAAGGTGTTTTCGGGCGCAAAATGGTTGGCACCGCGATGGGAGACGATTTTAGGCATGGAAATTCCTGTCAGTTTACGGCTTCCGGTTCACGCGCCGGAATAGTCGAATGGTGGGAAAGATCGGCATGCAGCCCGGCGATGCGGTTACCGGCGGCATCGAACACGAGCGTCAGCGCCGATTTGCAGCTGATCCCGACACGATCTCCCGGCGCGTGGCGTATCGTCTCGCCATATTCCAGCGCGTGGATCATGCCTGCAGGCGTATCGATCGTGTAGAATACCTCGCGGCCCATGGGCTCGACCGTGGTAACCTGCCCCTCAAGCCGCGCCTCGGACGATGTGACGAGGGCGATATCTTCCGGGCGCAGGCCAAAGGTGACTTCGCCGTCACAGCGGGCATTAAGGTCGAGCAGGGCATCGCCAATCTGCAACTGCCCGCCCTGCGCCCATCCTTTCAAGAGATTCATTGGCGGCGTGCCGATGAAACCGGCCACGAACAGATTGTCGGGCCTGCGATAAAGATCATCGGGCGTGCCGATCTGGGCAATGGCGCCGTTGTTCATGCAAATGATCCTGTCCGCCATGGTGATCGCCTCGATCTGGTCATGGGTGACGATCAGCGTGGTGATCTTCAGGCGCTTCTGCAGGCTTTTCAGCTCGGCGCGCATGGTGATGCGCAGGGTCGCATCGAGATTGGAAAGCGGCTCGTCCAGTAGCAGGATGTTCGGTTCCTTGACCAGCGCGCGGGCAAGCGCCACACGCTGCTGCTGGCCGCCGGAAAGCTGCGAGGGCCGTCGGTCGAGCAACGCGCTGATCTGCACGAGGCTTGCCGCCTCCTCCACCCGCCGCGCTGCTTCTTCACGCGGAACATTCTTGAAGCGCAGCGGAAACGCGATGTTCTGCCGCACCGTCAGGTTGGGATAAAGTGCATAAGACTGGAAGACGATACCGACATTGCGGTCGCGCGCATCGATGCGATTGACGTTGTGGCCGTCGAAAGAAATCTGACCCGCGGTCGGCGCGTAGAGCCCGGCGAGCAGGAAAAGCGTGGTCGACTTTCCGCATCCGGACGGGCCGAGAACGGCGACGAATTCGCCGTCTTCGATGGAGAGGGTCATCGGTTGCAGAACGCGGGTGTCGCCCCAGCTTTTGGTGACATTGTCGAGGGTGATCCTGGCCATGGCGATTATCCTTTGATCCCGCCGAAACTCATCTGGGTGATGTATTTCTGCGTGAAGATGTAAATGATCAGCACAGGCAACAGATAGATGATGCCTACGGCAGCGATCATGCCGTAGTTCACGCCGGCGCTGTCCTGTGCCACGAAGAAGAGATAGAGGCTCATCGTCATCTGGCTTTTTTCGATGAGCAGGGTCTGGACGAAGACATATTCTTCCCAGCCACGCAGAAAGGTGAAGGTGGCAACCGCGATCAGCCCGCTTCTTACCTGCGGCAGAACCACCATGCGAAAGGCTTGGAAGCGGGTCGCGCCATCGGTGACGGCGCTCATTTCGATGTCCCAGGGAACGTTATCGAAAAAGCCCTTGAGAACAAAAATTGCAAACGGCAGCTCAAGCGCACTCATGACCAGCACGACGCCGAAGAGATTGTTGAGCAGGCCCATGTAATGCAGTTGCACGAAGATCGCGACGGTGAGCGCGAGCGCCGGAAAGGCATGCAGCAGCAAAAGCCCGCGCAGCACGTTTTCACGCCCGGCGAAGGTGAAGCGCGACAGCGCATAGGCGGCCGGCGTGGCGACCAGCGCGACGATCAGCGTCTGGGAAGCGGCAAACAGCAGTGAACTGCGCATGGCGGTCCAGACGGATGGCATCAGCGCCATGCGCGTGGTGCCGGTTTTCTCGATGTCACGGCTCCAGAGGAAACTGTAGTTGTCGATAGTCAGATGCGGCAGCACCAGCACGAAGACGAGCGCTGCAACCACGGCGCCAAATGCCAGCCACAGCAGCGTGGGATTGCGCAGGCGCGTAGAAAGCAGCGCAACTGCTATCGCCCCGCCATAGGCAAAAGCGGCGATTGCGCCGCTGCGCCACAGCACAAGTCGGCTGAGATTGTCGTCGGAAGTCGTGAGCGATTTCACCAGCAGCCACAGGTAGGGCAGGAGAACCGGAACCGAAATCACCGTCAGGAACACAAGAATGACGGGAACGAAACCGGCGCGATGGGCAAGGCTGCGCCTTTCAAGACGCGTCCAGTCCGGCTTCAAATCAAGGGCACGCCTGCTGTGGGCAGGTGAGTGGGTGTGGGCGAGCGTCATCACAGCACCTCGATTTTGGCGGGAGCAAAAGTCGAGCGCATATTGCTGATGCGCCATTGAATGAGGGTGATGGCAACGCCTATCGCCATCAGGCCAAGCGCAAGTGCAGCACCATAGGCATAGGCACCGTTTTCAAAGGCGCGCCGGTAGATATAAAGCGGATAGGTCGTGGAATCGTAGACAGGCCCACCGCCGGTGATGAGCAGGATATATTCATAGGTCGTCATCAGTGAGAGCGCCTGATAGAGCGTGATGAAACGGATCGGTGCCGAGAGCGCGGGTGCGACGACATGGCGAAGCACACCCCATTCGCTGGCGCCATCGACGCGCGCGGCATTGGCCAGATGCGACGGTATGGAGCGGATGGCCGATGTGAGGATGACCATGGCGAAAGACGCGCCGACGACACCGTTCGCCACCACCACCAGAAACAGCGGAAAGTCGTTGCGCAGGTTGAGAGCGGGTGCGCCGAGCGCGCCAAGAAACTGGTTGAGCAGGCCGGAAGACGTCGGATCGGCGATCCATATCCACAGCACGCCGTAAAGCACGGCGGGGCTCATGCGCGGCAGCAGCCAGAGGCCGCGAAAGAAGTTGCCTAGCCGGTCCGGTATCGCCGTGGTCGTAACGGCCAGAAGCGCGCCAAGCCCGATATTGAAGATGAACAGCGTTGCGCCGACATAGATCAGCGTCGTCAGCAACACCATCGGCAGGCGCACGTCGCGCTGAAACATGCGCTGGAAATTCTCGACCGTGAATTTGCCGACCCTCAGGTTTGCGCCCATGTCGGTAAAGGCGATCACCAGATTGACGACGATCGGGGCAAGAAAGAACAGGCCAAGCAAGGCGAGAGCCGGAGCCAGATAAAAGATCGGCCGGGCCGGGCGGCGCGCCCGAAGCTGAAATTGAGACATTACGATATACCGGTGGGAACGCGGAAAAGCCGCCCGGCAGAACCGGG
This sequence comes from Agrobacterium sp. 10MFCol1.1, assembly GCF_000381165.1. Taxonomy (NCBI): domain Bacteria; kingdom Pseudomonadati; phylum Pseudomonadota; class Alphaproteobacteria; order Hyphomicrobiales; family Rhizobiaceae; genus Agrobacterium; species Agrobacterium sp. 10MFCol1.1. The sequence goes on from NZ_KB906073.1 coordinate 446,378, forward strand.
CGGCATGGTTTCGGGCAAACTCAGTTGCTTGCGGCGTCGCGGATTTCGATCTCCGCGCCAAATTGCAGCTCAAGCTCGTCGGCGATGAAATCGACCGCCTGCGCGGCCGTCATCTTGCCGGTCTCAACCGCTTGCAGACCGCTGAACAGCACCTTGTTGTAGCTGCCGAACTTGGTGTGGTTGGGCACGAACTGCGCGTATTTCATCATCGGCGAAGCAGCGGAGAGTACCCAGTTATCGCGGTATTTCGGCATGGCCGTCTGGGCGTTGCTGATGGCCGTATGATAGGATGTCACGGCGTGTTCGTTGTTGAAATAGGGCAATGTCGCAAGCGCCACGAGATCGGCGGCGATATCGGCATTGGCACTCTTCGGATTGAGGGTGTAGAGCAGCGGGTGCGACAGGTTGGCCGGCTTGCCGCCTTTTTCGGCTGCCGGAGCGGAAATCCAGCCGATCTTGTTGAAGTATCCCTTGCCATCTGTCGGCCAGGTCGCGCCGTTCTTGTCACCCACCTGCCAGGCAACCGCCCAGACACCCTGATGGAAGATGAAGGCCTTTTCCTGCTTGAAGGCCGTCTGGATCGCCTCCCAGCTCATGGCGGTATTGTCGACGGGCGTCACGCCTTCCTTGGCATTGCGCTCATACCAGCCGAGCGCCTTGGCCATTTCGGCCTTGGGGAACATCAGCTTGCCGGTCTTTTCGTCCATGAACTTCACGCCATAGGACTGGAACACCATCAGATAGTCGATACCGACATTCGGGCGGTGCAGCATGCCGTATTGTGCGGCCTTGCCGTCTACCACTTCCTTCGACAGGGCCGTCAGATCGTCGAGCGTGAATTCGCCGGCGTCGACCTTGGCCGGAAGGCCTTCGATGAAGGCTTCGTCCTTGCCGATCTTGCGCAGCATGTCCTTGTTGTAGAAGAACATGCGGATTTCCGCGTCCTGCGGAATGCCGTAAATCTTTCCGTCCGTCGCCTTGGCCGAATTCCACAGAACCGGCAGGATATCGCCATAGACCCAGGGAGCAGCGGTGATCTTGTCTTCCATCGGCATGGCATAGCCGTCCTGCGCGAACTGGCCGATCCATTCATGCGGTAGGATGTAGATATCCGGCCCCTGCCCCACCGAAAACGCCTTCAGCGTATCGAGCGCGAAGGAGTCCCAGCCCTGCACGGCGCTGTTGTTGATGTCGATGACGACGCGTTTGTCGACGCCTGCTGCCTTGAACTGCGCGTTCATGATGCCGGCGGCAGCTTCGATGTTGGTGACGCGGCCCGGCGCATTCTTGTCGGCGAGCGTCCAGAGCTTGATGTTGATGTCTTCGGCAAAGGCGACAGCCGGCAAAAGCGCGCCGAGGGCAACCGCGGCCATCAGGGTGAGAGACTTGAACATGTGATCCATTCCCGTTGAAACTGATTATTTAATTAAGTTGCTTAATTAACAGCTTCATGACATTTCCCTAGGTAAAGCGCGGGAGAGTGAAACTTTGACTGAGAGACGGCAGGGCGGGCTGGCAGGCATTGGCGCAACACAGGGCGCGCTTCTGGGATATATCAGGCGCAAGGGTTCGGCCTCGCGGGTCGAACTTGCCGACTATTGCAGCATAACGCCGGCTGCCGTGAGCATGATGACGCGCAATCTGCTTGAGCGCGGTATCATCGAGGAAGGTGCACGCCGGCAGGAAGGCCGTGGCGCGCCCCATATCGACCTCACGCTCAAAAAAACCGTCGGTTACGCCCTTGGTGCACACGCCAACCGTTATTCGGTGATGTTGACGCTGTTGAATTTCGGCGGAGAGATTGTCGGAGAATTGCAGATGCGCGGCTCCTATGACGCGTTTTCCGATGTCCAACGGGCACTTCAGGACGGATCCGAAGAACTACTGACGAAAAATGCAATCAACAGGAGCCAACTGATCGGCGCGGCCATTGCCATGCCGACCCGCTTTCGCAAGGAAGCCATGTCGCTCGATCTTGCCGAAGAGGTTATTTCCTGGGCCGGGCCTGACCTTTCCGCCATGCTGCGCGAGGCGCTGCGTTGTCCGGTGATCATAGAAAATGATGCCAATGCCGCAGCCATGGGTGAACTGACGCTTGGCAATGCGGACGGACACGAAAATTTCGCTTATCTCTATCTGTCCGAGGGGATCGGCGGCGGCATCATTATCAAAAATGAGCTTTATCGCGGTTATCTCGGCAATGCCGGCGAGATCGGCGCCTTGCGCGGCCGCAGCACTTCGCGGCCCTCCTTCGAAGACCTGGCGGCATGGTGCGTGGAGCATGTAGGAGAAAAACCCTCGGGGCGCGCACCCGAGGTTTGGACGGATTACCTCTTGCGCAATTCCGCCGTGTTTGAGGCGTGGCTGGAACGGGCGGGACCCGAGGTTGCGCGCCTCGCCTTCGCTGTCAGCGCCGTTCTGGCGCCCACGGCAATCTTTGTTGGTGGCACCTTACCAAGGATCGTACGACAGCGGCTGGCGGAATGGCTGGATTACGAACGCTCGGACCCGTTCGACGGCGCAAAGGTGATACAGCCGAAAATCCAGCTGCCGGATGTGGTTGCGACAGACCCCGTGGCCTTCGGTGCGGCGGCGATGATCCTGCACGGCGTCGGAGAAGTGCGTTAAAGGCCGGAGCGCATGTCCCGGGGGAGGCCTCAGCCGAGATTGGTCACCATGAAATAGATCAGCCAGCAATGCGCTATCACCAGCACGGCCCAGGCCCATTTTGCAAGCCTGATATCGACATCGATGACGGTATTGCTGATTTCCGCCACGCGAAAAGCCTCTTCCTCAACCCGGTTCTCCGGCGGGCGAGATCTCACCACCTTCCTGGAAACCGGCTCGCCCACGACATAAAGCCTGTCGTTCGCAACTGATGGACGCGGGTCGTCGTTGGCGCTCCCGTCAAGGGAAAGCACGTCGTCACCCGAGGCGCAACTCACCGCTAATAGCTGTGATGACACCCGCCTGTTACGCATGTTACCTCCATTGGGCATCACAAATCTTCCACACAATAAAAATAAAAAAATTCACCTGCTGCTCCCGACAAAGCCTTGGCTTTACCGGGCATATTTGCGATGCGCGCAATACGCGCCGCGCCAGTTGAACCCCTTCTCGCCCCACGCTCTTGCGCTCCCCCGGAAACGCATCGGCATCAGCCCCGCCATTAACGTGCCGGGCTTCCCGGCAAATCGTGCCTTCCCGCGTAAGGCCTTACCTCCCGCTGGATCAGGAAGACGGATTTCTCCACCGGCAGCGGTTCGGCTGTCCGGTAGCGATGAGACCGCTTGGAATATTCAAACCGGATCAGCCTGTCTTCGAACTTCCCCGCCAGAACGCGATAGCCGTTGACGACCTCGTTAAGTATTTCCAGCTCTTCTCCCCACAGCCAGCCACCGTAAGCAGTGCCTTCGTTGGAGCGCAGCACGATCTCGAAAAAATGCCCGCCGGCCGCAAATGGCATGCGGAAAATAATATCGAGATTGTCCTCATCTTCGTCGTCGCATGCCGACAGTCTGGCATGGGCAACCTTCGCATGGGCCAGCGCCGAGACCGGATAGAACGGGCGCCCTTTGAACCACATGAACTCACACACCGCATAACCGACGTCGTCGGCACGCTGGTAAGGTTCAGTACGCGGCTCGAACGCCATGTAGCTTCCGTTAAACGCTATCAATTTCGAAAATTCCCGATGCCTGCCTGATGCATGATTGCTGTTTTCCGCCCGTCGCCCGCGCCTCTATTCACGACAATAGGCAAGCGGCGTCACACCAGCGTCAAATGGAACGCCAATGATGACTTTCAATTTCCCGGACACATTGTTAGATGGTGATTCATGAGGGAACGAAATTGGCTGGGAACGCTGAACTGATACCGATCCGGCTTTTTGGCACCCCGCGCTGCGATGCGGTGCGGCAAGCGTTTTTCCCGTCCAAGGGCTTTGCCCTCACTGCCGCCCTGATCCTTGCTCCCAATCAGTCCCTTTCCCGCCAGCAGGCCGCATCGCTGTTATGGGAAAACGTCGAGCAAAAAAGGGCACTCGGCAATTTGCGACAGCTGATCCTGCGCCTCCAGAAGCTGTCGAGCGATGACGATGCCATCCTTCTGACAGAAGGGAACGACCTGAAGGCCGGAAAGCTGGCGCAGCGGACCGACCTTGCGATCTTTCTTGCCGGCGCGAGAGCAGAAGACCCGATGCAGAGGCTGCAAGCCCTGCTCGAATTCGGCGGCGATCTGCTGGAGGGGCTGGAGGCTGGGCAGGACCACCTTTATCTCTGGCTGCTGTCTGAGCGACGCCGTCTCAAGGACCTGTTCTTTTCAAGCTATACACCGCTTCTGGAGGAGTTGACGCGGTTCGGCCGCGCCAGTTCGAACAACATCGCATCGCTTGCCGAATGCGCGCTGAAGATCGAGCCGGAGCGCGAGGAAACCTACCGCGCCGCCATGGCGGCCTATGCGCGGGTGGGAAACACCAGCGCCTGCGAGGGAATTTTCCAGCTTCTGATGGAACAGCTCCGCCAGGAGGACCGACCTCCGGAGGCCGAGACAGTGGCGCTTCGACGGCGGATACAAAGTCTGGCCTCGACGATAGTATCCCCCGCCGAACCGGATGAGGGTAGCCGCCGAAAACCGATGGCAAAACCACGCGTCGCCTTCAGCCGTCCGGTGCGGGTGGACGGGCTTGCGGTATCGCCGGTGATGAGCGCCTTTGTCGAGGATGTCGCCAATAGTCTCGTTCGATACCGGACCTTCACCGTTCTTTCGACGCACAGCACCTTTGTAGCGACACACGACCGGACCGACGACAGTTATGCAATGTTGCGGGCGGATTACCGCATCGTCTCCACGGTTTTCGACGATGCCCGCATGTCGGTAGCGCTGATCGAGGAAGCGACCGGAGAAATCGTCTGGTCGCTGGAGGTTGTGCTGACCGCGCGGCATATTCACGCCGCTTTTCGACTGCTGTCCAAACAGGTGGCCGCGGGGCTTGCCCGCGAGATCGAGCGGCTTCAGGTGGAACCAGACCGCAACCACAGCGGCGAGGCCTACCGGCAATTGCTGGAGGGCCAGCAGCTTCTGCGCGGCAAATGCGACCTGCCGCTTCTTCGAAGAGCCCGCTCGATGTTCCGTAAGGCAGTCGATCTGGATAACAGCATGGCGGTTGCCCGCGCCCGCGTGGCGCAGAGCCTGCAGCTGGAATGGCTGATGCTGGGCGGCAACGACCCCCACCTGCTGCACCGCGCCAAGGCGGAGGCAGACGCCTCCGTCGAAATCGATCCCGCTCTTGGCGTCGGCCACTGGATGTGCGCCGTCGTGGCGCTCTACCAGCGGGATTTCGACATATCCGCCGAAAGGTTCTTCGAAGCGGAGGCGCTTGCGCCCAACTCCGCCGACCTTTTGCTCCAGCATGCCGATGCGCTCGCCCATTTCGGCGATGCCGAAACCGCATGGGAAAAGTTTCAGCAGGCCATCGACCTCAATCCGCTCGCACCCGACATCTACTGGTGGGCGGGCGCCAGCATCGCGTTCAAGCGTGAGGATTACGGCGCGGCAGTAGAACTGTGCGCGCGCATGGAAAATGACGAGCCGGCATTGCGCGTCTTGACCGCGAGCCACGCGCTCCACGGTGATTTGGACGCTGCCCGGGAAACCGGCAGCAGGCTTCAGGAAAACTATCCGGGTATGACGGCGAGGGAAATCAGCAGCCTGTCCCCAGACCGAGACCCGGTAGCGAATGAAAAATTCTATAACGCACTTCGATTAGCTGGGATCAAATAGGAGTTATTATGTCCTCGCACTTCTTTATTGTCGGAAAAAAGGGTTTCGGCGTTCTCTTCATTCGCACGGCGCCGCTCAGGGTTGCGTCCGTCTCGCATGAGACGATTGCCGCCTATGAAGCCAGCCATCCCGGTGTGGACGGTTACGCGCGCGTTGCTGCGGCAGCAAAATCCATGCTCGTTCGTCAGGACGGCCAGCCCGAAAACGAGCTGGATCAGGTCCAGATCCAGGGCATCGAAGCCCTCGTCGCCGGCGGCGCTGTCGTTTCCGAGGCCGATTTCGCCTTTGTCGGCGAAGTGATCGACGCCGGCTGGGATTTCAACCGCATGGTGCAGGCGCCGATCGAATCGGCCCTGAAGGCTGTTGGCCCGGCAGGTTCCGTCACCGGCGAACTGTTCGACGCCATCCTTGCCGACGACACCAACGCGGCGCCTTGATTGCGCCCCCGCAGCCTTGACCGCTGACGGCGCACATATTCCAGCGACAGCGGCTTTAGGGCATCCGGACGCTTCGTTCTTCGATCCCGAACTGCTTCGGCGGTTCGGGATTACCCGCGTCGGAGACGTGACCGGTCTCGATATTATCGGCATACCCGTCTGGTTCGCGACGCGGCCCAATTCACGCGGACTGTCGGTCTCCCAGGGCAAGGGGCTTGTCGCGGAGCAGGCACGGCTTTCCGCGATCATGGAAGCGATCGAAGGTGCCGTCGCCGAAGACACCCGCAAACATATCACCACTTTCGGCTCCATTCGTGAGATGCGGGACAAGGGCGCCCCTCTCGTTCCTTTCGAAACGATCGGCCGGGTCGACCCGGACACTCTTGATCTGCGAAACGAACGCGCCTGGGTGAAGGGAACATCCATACGCCAGCAGCTGGAGGTTTTTGCCCCCTATGAACTGGTGGGCATGGATTTTCGCGCGGATTTCCCCTGGGACCGGCAGGCCTTTCTCATGAGTTCGCAAGGTCTTGCGGCGGGTTTCGACCATGACCACGCGGTTCTGCACGCCTTGCTCGAACTCATCGAAAACGACGCCTGCTTTCTCGTCGATACCTTCGAAACCCGCAATATCGCGCCGGAACCGGTCGTGTTGCCGATGGGTGTCGACACATCCTTCGATGCTCTTGTTCAACACCTTTCACATATCGGACTGCCGCCCCGCTTCTTTGATCTCACCAATACGCTCGGCGTGCCTGTAGTCATGGCGAGCCTGCCACGGTCAATCCACGCGCAGGACGGACTTGCCACCCGCAGCGCTGCCGGCGCAGCGTGCCGGTTTGGCACCTATGACGCGGCAATTGCCGCGCTGCTGGAGGCGATCCAGTCGCGACTGACTGACATCAGCGGCGCGAGGGACGATCTCTCTCCTTTGCGCTACCAGCGGGATATGTTTGCGGCGGGACCAGCGGCATCCGAGGTGCGGCCAATGGACCGGATCCCGGCCAGTCTCGATTTTGCGAATAGCGATCCGGCTCTACCGCCGTGGCGTCAGCTTGCAGAGCATCTTTTCGCCGCCGGGATCGACGACATCTATGTCTTTGCGCTGGAAACGGGCGTATCCGGTCTGCATGTCGTCCGGGTTCTGGCAAGCGGCCTCACCCCTGCCGGTGGTGGCCTTCAACGTATATCCCAGCGCACGCTCGACCGGTTCCTGAACCTCGGAGGCCTTTGATGAAGCCGGTGGTTTTTGCAGGCCCGTCCATCCACGGCATCGCACCCGCGCAGATTTCCGGCCTCGATCTTCGTGGCCCGGCTGCCTGCGGCGACATTTTCGACGCGGTAAAGCAGGGTGCCCGGACAATCGGGCTGATCGACGGCCTCTACGGTGACTGCGCCGCCGTGTGGCACAAGGAAATCCTGTTCGCGCTGTCAGGCGGCGTCACTGTTCTCGGTGCCGCCAGCATGGGCGCGCTAAGAGCGGCGGAATGCGCGGCCTTCGGCATGATCGGCATCGGCGAAATCTTTGAAGCCTATCGGGACGGGCTGCGTTTTTCCGACGCCGATGTGGCAGTCAGCCACGCGCCCGGCGAACTCGACTACCGCCCGCTTACAATCGCGCTTGTCGATGCCGAAGCGACGCTCGAAGCGTGTCGCGCCGCTATCGCCCCAGAGGAACACGACGCCTTGCTGAACGCCGCCCGCAAGCTGCATTTTAACCGCAGGACATGGCGTGCAATGGCAACTGAGGCAAACCTCAACCTCGAGACCGCAAATTTTCTGGCCGGAAACGCGGTTTCCGCCAAACGCAACGATGCGGCCCGGCTTTTAGGCCTGCTTGGCAGCGGAGAATTGCCATCCCCGCCGCCGCAATCGTGGAAATTACAGAACACGGTATTTTTCCAGCAATTGGCCACGCGGCAGACGGCGGGAGAAAAAGCGTCTTGACCGCTGCCCCGCACCCGTCTCTGCTGCCCGACTGCGGAGGACTGATCCGGACAATCGCGCTTGCCTTGCCCGCCGCGTTTTTTGCGGGTGACAGGGCTGAAGGGGGCGTCTCTCCGCTCATCCCGATCGGAAACCTGCTTTCGGCTCTGCCTTCCGACGTCACGGCCCTTGTTCTTATCGATGGCCCCTGTCTCGCCTCCGCTGAAAGCTGGCTCAGCAGGCTGGCAGCCACCTGCACCGCAGAACTGTTACCGCTCGATGCAACCAGCAGCGTTTCGCACCCGTGGATACAGGACGTGTTCCACGTTCGGACTGCTGATGGGATCGCAACCGAACTGCTTTGTGCATCGGAAAGCGCCGTCACTGGCGAGCTCGCCAATCGTCTCGGGCTTGCCGCCAACGCTTCGCATGTCACTTTGCCGGGCGGTAACCAGCTGGTCGGGCCGGACTTTCGATTGGTGGGCCATTCCAGCCTGCAGGACGACAGGGGTATGGCAAACAATGCGGCAACCGAACGGCCGCAACAATGGCAGCGGGTTCAGGCACTCGACTACAGAACCCTGGGCAGTTTCGGATATCGGCCGGAAGACCTCGGCAATGCCTCGGCCTCAATCGCTCTTACCTCGGCAAACACGTCGCCTCCGGCGATCACCTTCGGAAAAATCCACCAATGCGGTTTCCACGTCGACCAGTTCGTTTCGGTCACAGGTCTAAGACGCGATGGCCACCCGCTATTGCTGGTTGCCGATCCGGTGGCCCATGAATGCAACGCCCGTAATGCGATGGATTTGAAACGTAAACTGGATGCCTCCGTTCTATTGCTGGCACAGCAGGGCTTCGCAATCCTGCGAAATCCCATTCCGGTTTTACCCGCCATCGACACCAACAAATGCCTGCCTCGGCTTTATAACAACGTGCTTGTTGAAAATATCGTGCGCTCCGACCAAGAGAAGCCATTCGTCTGGGTTCCCCATTTCGGTGATGCGGAAACGCTCGACGGTTTCGACCGAGAGAACAGGAAAATTTGGGAAAGACTGGGCTTTCACGCCATCGGCGTGGCCGGCTGGAGCCATTTTGCCAGCCGAAACGGGGCATTGCGATGTGCAACAAAGGTGATAAACCGTCAACCAGCACAGCATACCGACGGAAAACAGCCTTACTTTATCAGTAACACCTCACAATACCCGTGGAAATTGTGTTGAATGTCTACCTTCAACAATATTAATTGATAAATATCCAATTTAAGAACCTCACAACTGGAGGAGTTCATGATGCAGGCCAAACTACCCAGCCCGATCGATGTGCATGTGGGTACACAAATCCGAATGCGCCGCAAGTCGCTCGGCATGAGTCAAAGCGCGCTGGCGGGCCGGTTGGGCATTACCTTCCAGCAGGTCCAGAAATACGAAAAGGGTGCCAATCGCGTCGGCGCGTCCCGTTTGCAAGCCATTGCATCGGTTCTCGGCGTCGATGTCAGCTCTTTGTTCGCCAATGCGACGCCGGATGTTGGAAACGCCAATCCCGCCCTTGGCACGATCAATGCCATGCAGTCTTTCGTTGCGTCGAATGAAGGATTTTCGCTCAATCAGGCCTTTGCCCGAATCAAGAGCGCAACCGTGCGCAAGAGCATCGTTGCCCTCGTGACGTCGCTTGCGGCTACCGAAGCGGCGGAAAATAACGGCGCGCCGGAAAACAAGAGCGACGATTGACGCAGGTGTGACGCTCGCGTGACGCTCGATGTGGTCGAAAATGAACAACGCGGGATCAACGCGTTTTCATACTGTCGACTGTCGAGAGGGAATCATGGTGGCGTCTACCGCAGCAATACTTGAAGAGGACAATGCAGACGAGATTCTGGCGCTCGGGCGGATGGTTTCCTATCTTTGCCAGCGCTCCAAATCTCTGGAACTGGGGATGTCGACCTATTTCCTGGAAATGGCATTGCTGTCGCTGGCCCAGGACATCAATCAGCATGGCTCGCTACCGGCCGGCGCAGAAATGAACGGCAGCGGTTTCGCACACGCTGAACTCCATTAAAACACCGCTTTTTAACGACCGCGTCTGCAATTGCGCAGAGCCGCAGACATTTTTCGTCTGCGGTTCCGGCTGGGCTGAAACACACCGGACGCATATATTTTTTAGTCAACTCCAAGAACTTTTGTTCCCAGCATTTGTCGAGGCCCGGTTTTTACCGGGCCTCGATTTGTAGTGGAAGTAAAGACGACAGAATTCTGTCGTCAGGCAACGACCGCGCCCGGACCCGCCACAGCACCCGGCGGCACCTTGCCCAGAATAATCATGCCGAGGACCTCGTCCTTCGTCACATCTTCCGTGCGGGCATGGCCGACCACCTTGCCGTTTTTCATGACGAACACCCGGTCGGCGAGATCGAAGACATCATGGATATCGTGGCTGATTAGGAAGATGCCGATGCCCTGCCGTTTCAGTTCCTTGACGAGATCGCCGACCTGTGCCGTTTCCTGCGGCCCGAGTGCTGCCGTCGGTTCGTCCATGATGAGGATGCGGGCATCGAACAGAATGGCGCGGGCGATTGCCACGGACTGCCGCTGGCCACCGGAAAGCGCCTTCACCGGCTCCTTGAACCGCCGGAAATTGGGGTTGAGACGCCCCATGACCTCGCGGGCCGAAGCTTCCATGGCGACATCATCCAATGTTCCCCATTTCGTCTTCAGCTCGCGGCCGAGATAAAGATTGGCCGCCGCATCGACATTATCCGCCACCGCCAGCGTCTGGTAGATGGTTTCGATGCCGTATTTCTTGGCGTCGCGGGGATTGCGGATATCGACATCCTCGCCGTTGATGAGGATTTCGCCCCCATCCCGCCGGTATGCACCGGACAATATCTTGATGAGCGTCGATTTGCCGGCGCCGTTGTGGCCAAGAAGGGCCACAACCTCACCTGGGAAAAGATCGACAGAGGCGTTTTCCACCGCATGGATACCACCGAAGGAAATGGAAATATTGCGCATTTCCACGAGGGGCGTGACTTGTTCCGTCATTGGGGTTCTCCTCGGTTCTTACTTGGCGCGGGCGCGGTAGATGGTGTCGAGCCAGACGGCGACGACCAGAACCACACCGACGACGATGCGCTGAAAGGGCGTATCGATGCCCACAAGCACCATGCCGGATTGCAGCGATTGCATGACGAGCGCGCCGAGCATCGCGCCCGCTATGGTGCCGACGCCGCCGGCAAGCGACGTGCCGCCGATGACCGCCGCGGCGATCGTATAAAGTTCATCCAGTTCACCCTGGGCATTGGTGGCCGCGTTGAGGCGGGCAGTCGAGATTGCCGCAGCGATGGCGCATAGAACGCCCATCAGCGTGAATATCTTGACCGTGACCCAGCGGGTCTTGATGCCGGCGAGTTCCGCCGCCTCCGGGTTGCCGCCGATTGCGAACACATAGCGTCCGAAGCGCAGCCGCGTCGCGATGAAGGTCATGACAGCACCGACGGCAAGCGCCATCAGCACCGGAATGGCAATGCCGTGCGGAATGAACAGACCACCATCCGGCCAGGTAATACCATTGGCATCGGCATAGTTGCGGGCAATGTTGACCGGCCAGGGATAGCTGTTGACGACAGCCACGAAACCGACGACGACGACGCAGCCAAGTGCCACCAGGAAATATTCCGCCCAGACGGGCCGCAGCGGAAAACCGAAACGGCGACGCTGGTGGCGCGAATTCAGGATTGCCGCGACAATGGCGACGCAGGCGACAATGGCTGCGATCCAGCTCCATGTCGCGCCGATCGAGCCGCTGGTGCCGCCACCCATCAGGCGGAAGGTGGAATCCATCGGCGCCACAGTGCGGCCGCTGGTGACGAACCATGTGCCACCGCGCCAGACCAGCAGACCACCAAGTGTGACGATGAAGGACGGCACGTTCAGGAAAGCGATGATCGAGCCCTGCAGCATGCCGATCGCTCCGCCGACGAGAATGCCGACCAGAAGCGTGACGATCCATGTCGCCCAATGTTCAAAGCCGAGGAGCTGCGGCAGGATTTCCGCCTGCATGACACCCATGATCATCCCGGAAAAACCGAGGATCGACCCGACCGACAGATCGATGTTGCGGGTAACGATGACAAGCACCATGCCTGTCGCCATCACCGCGACCGAAGCGGTCTGGACGGAGAGGTTCCAGAGGTTTCTCGGCGTCAGGAACAGCCCGCCCGAAAGAATATGGAAACCGATCCAGATCAGAAGAAGCGCGCCGACCATGCCGAGCAGCCGGGTATCAAGCTCCGTGGCACTTATGAAACGCGAAATCGAGCCCGTTTTTTCCGTCTTGGGGGACGCTGTGGAATTGGATTGTGTCATGTCGGCCATGGACTGCCGGTCCTCCTTACATCTGAAAGGCGCCGCGCCACGTATCAGTGGCGCGGCGCCCAAACATCAACCTAGCGGTCTCAGTTGCAGGCCTTGACGGATCCGGCCTTTACACCCTGGCAGGCCGTTTCCTTCTTGATCCAGCCGGCGTCGATGACGACGTTCAGATTGTCCTTGGTAATGGCGATGGGCTTGAGGAAGACTGACTGCATCGTCACTTTTTTCGGACCGCCATCAAAAGCGGCAACGCCCTTGATTTCCGTCATCTTCTTGCCGCCCGCAAGTTCCAGCGCGATGCCGGCAGCTTCCTTGCCGAGTTCGCGGCTATCCTTCCAGACAGATACCGTCTGCGTGCCGAGCGCTACGCGGTTGAGCGCGGCGAAGTCCGCATCCTGACCGGATACAGGAACAGAACCTGCGAGGCCCTGCGCGGCAAGAGCGGCAATTGCGCCACCGGCCGTTCCGTCGTTCGAGGCGACGACCGCATCGACCTTGTTGTTATTCTTGGTCAGGAACTGCTCCATGTTCTTCTGGGCATTTTCCGGCTTCCAGCCATCGGTATAGGCTTCGCCGACATTCTTGATCTTGCCCGCGTCGACAGCGGCCTTCAGAACTTCCTGCTGTCCGGCAAAAAGAAAGTCCGCATTCGGATCGGAAGAAGAACCCTTGATGAAGACGTAGTTGCCTTCCGGCTTGACCTTGAAGACTTCGGCGGCCTGAAGGCGACCGACTTCCTTGTTGTCGAAGGTGATGTAGAAGGCGTTCTTGTTTTCGATCAGGCGGTCGTAACCCACCACCGGAATACCTTCAGCGACGGCCTTTTCAACGGCCGGGCCAATCGCGTCGCTGTCCTGCGCAAGAATGATCAGCGCATTGGCGCCCTGGGAAATCAGCGATTCCACGTCGGTCAGCTGTTTTGCGGCGGACGACTGCGCATCGGCGGAAATATACTTCGCACCGGCCTTGTCGAGAGCTGCCTTGATTGCCGCCTCATCCGTCTTCCAGCGCTCTTCCTGGAAATTGGACCAGGAAACGCCAACGACGAGATCAGCAGCAATGGCTGCGGTGTGCAGGGAAACGAGTACAGCTGTACCCGCCAAAAGCTTGGCAAACGAATTCATGATGTCCTCCCGGTAAGGGCGAAGCCTGCACCTCCATGCAGGGAAAACGCCCGGAAAAAGCTGTCGGGCTCTGTGATTTCACAATTTTCTCGACAGTCGAGAAAATTAATGTCAGAGATTCCCCATGCTGTCAACAACGGCTGCGGGCAGCATCCGGGTGCCTTGATCTTGCTCGTGGCGTGCGCCATCAGAGGGGATAAGCACGACAGGAAAAAAGCCGTTCAGGGAGCATACCCCAGCCCATGTCCGCCATTGCAAGCACGGAACTGGTGCGCCAGAAAAACAGCCTGTCGGTGATGGCAGCGCTGCGCCTTCATGGCAGCCTCTCCCATACGGACATGTCCTCCTTCACCGGGCTTGCCTCCGCCACCGTTTCCGCAATCACCACGGAACTCGAGCGGGCCGGCCTCATCCTGCGCAAAGAGCAGCTAGCCGCCGCCGGGCGCGGGCGGCCGCGCATCCTCTTTGGGCCTGATGGTGCTTTCTGCCACGTCGCCATCGTCATCATTTCGTCCGACAGCGTGCAATATTCGTTGGTCGACTATGCCGGCAAGCTGGTGGACCGCTTCACCGAGCAGAGGATCACGGCTGAAAAAGGGTCATTCGGCGGCTCGATCCTCTCCGGCCTTGCACGGCTTGCGGACCGTTCGCGCATCGACCGGCACGACATTCTTCAAGTGTCGATCAGCAGCAAAGGGCTTGTGGACGCGGCAGCGGCGGTGCTCGTCTGGTCGCCGGTGCTCGGCACCGAAAAGATAGATTTCCAGCAGCTCATTTCTCAGGACGGCCGCATCCGCGTGACGCTGAACAACGAAACGCTGCTGGCCGCAAAAGCCATCTGGATGCAGGAGCAGGCAAAGGACGGCCCGAAACCGGAGGCACTTGTCACCCTATCGCTCGGCCACAGCATTGGCCTCGGCATTGCCCGCGCCGCGGGTGGCGGGATAGAGGTTAGCGCCCCCAATTTCGGACATATGCTGCATCTGGCCGATGGCGCCCTTTGCCGCTGCGGCACCAGAGGCTGTATCGAGGCCTATTCAGGGTTTTATGCAATCCTGCGTTCGGCATTCGAGGCCCCGCCGCAGGCGGAACCGGCAAAATTCGTGCCGATTGCCGAAGTGGACAAGATCGCCGCTTCCGCCCGCGCCGGCGGGCGCATGGCGCGGCTTGCCTTCCGCACAGCCGGGCTTGCACTCGGCAACGGCCTTTCACGTCTGTTCAGCCTCCACGGCCATATGCCGGTCTTCATCACTGGCCCCGGCACACGCTACTTCGATCTTCTGGAAAGCGGCCTTCACGATGGCCTTGCGCAATCGCAGTCGGTACGCTTCGGCGGAATGCCAAAAATCGGCATCGCGCCCAACGAACCGGAACTGGTGTTCGAAGGGCATATGGAACACGCTCTGTCCGCCGCCGACGACTATATATTGAGCGCCGATGGCCCTGAAAGAGCGGCAAGGAACTCGGGGAACTGACGGGACAACTCGTAAAAGCTCAGGCCTGCTCCGTCACGGCTTCGCCCTTTTCCTTGACACCAGTCAGCGTGGAAACGAATTCATCCAGAGCGGCAGCCTCGTCCCTGCTCAACCGCAGGCCCTGTTTAGTGCGCCGCCAGAGAATATCCTCGGCTGCAAAGGCCCATTCGTGTTCCACCAGCCAGCGCACTTCGCATTCGTAAAGTGTGCCGCCGAAATGCCGACCGAGGCCGGAAACATCGGTGGCGACACCGAGCAGTTCCGCAGCCTTCGTGCCGTAGTTTTTGATGAGCCGCTCGGCATGGCGTCCATCAAGGAATGGGTAACGGGAGACAAGCGCCCTCACCTGGGCGTCATATCTCTCCACCCCGAAGTCACCGCCCGGCAGATACGAGCCCGCCGTCCAGGGCTTGCCCTTTTCTCCGATGGCTGCGCCGATCTTTTCCAGAGCATGTTCCGCCAGCCGCCGGTAGGTGGTCAGCTTGCCGCCGAAGATATTGAGTAGCGGCGCTTCGCCCTCTGCCTCTTCAACTTTCAGCACATAGTCGCGTGTGGCTTCCTGCGCCTTTGAAGCGCCATCATCGAAAAGCGGGCGCACGCCGGAATAGGTCCAGACGATATCATCCGGCTTCACCGGCTCGCTGAAATATTCGCTGGCGGCATTGCAGAGATAGGAAATCTCTTCCTCAGAGATGCGCACCTTGGCCGGATCGCCCTTGTAGTCGCGGTCCGTGGTGCCGATCAGCGTAAAATCTTGCTCATAGGGAATGGCGAAGATGATGCGGTTGTCCGGGTTCTGGAAGAAATAGGCGCGCGGATCGGAAAACTTCCTGCGCACGATGATGTGGCTGCCCTGCACGAGACGAACATTGTGCACATCGTTGCGGCCGAACACGCCGGACAGCACGTTATCCACCCATGGGCCAGCGGCATTCACCAGCATGCGCGCTCTGTGCGTGGCTGAACGGCCGGTCTTTTCGTCCAGCGTCTCGATAAGCCACACGCCGCCTTCGCGCCGTGCGGATACGACCCGCGTGCGGTTCATGATCGTCGCACCGCGATCCGCCGCGTCACGCGCATTCAGAACCACGAAACGGGCATCGTCCACCCAGCCGTCGGAATATTCGAAAGCCTTGGCAAAGACCGGCTTCAGAGGTTTGCCTGCCGGGTCCTGCCGAAGATCGACCGTGCGCGTCGGCGGCAAAAGCTTGCGGCCGCCGAGGTTGTCATAAAGAAAGAGGCCAAGCCGGACCATCCATGCCGGACGCACGCCGCCTTTCTGGAGCGGCAGGACGAAGCGCATGGGCCAGATGACGTGCGGGGCCATGGCCCACAGAATTTCACGCTCCATCAAGGCTTCGCGCACCAGACGAAACTCATAATGTTCGAGATAACGCAGGCCGCCATGGATGAGCTTGGTGGCTGCCGAAGACGTACCGGAGGCAAAATCGCCCTTTTCCGCAAGCGCCACGGAATAGCCCCTACCCACGGCATCGCGGGCAATGCCGCAACCATTCACGCCACCGCCGATGACAAAAAGATCGAATATGTTTTCGCCGGACATAGGGCCTCCCAAGACAGCGCCGGGGACCATTTCCCCCTACGTTGAAAGATTATCGTCATAAAAACGAAAACAAAACGAATGTCAAAAGAAAACAAACGAAACCCATGTTTCTAGCACAAGCGAACGGCAACTGCCGCCGGTGAATCACTTCGCCAGCGTGTTTCGGGATGTCGGTACGGGGTCTGTGTTTCAGACGTGTGTCGGAGTGACCTGCTCAAGCTCGTAAAGCACGCCGCCCATATCCTTTGGATGCAGGAAGAGAACGGGATTGCCATGCGCGCCGATCTTCGGCTCGCCATCACCTAAAATGCGGATGCCTTTTTGGACGAGATCGTCTCGCACGGCCAGAATATCCGGCACCTCAAAGCACAGATGATGCGTGCCGCCACCCGGATTTCTTTCGAGGAAGGCGGTAATCGGGGAGTTCTCTCCAAGCGGATGAAGAAGTTCGATCTTGGTATTGTCAGCCTGAACGAAAACCACTGTCACGCCGTGTTCGGGCAGAGATTGCGGCTCGGAAACTTGAGCGCCAAGCGCCCTGTATCGCGAAACCGCGGCATTAAGATCGGGCACGGCAAGGGCGACGTGGTTCAATCTTCCGAACATGGCCGTATTCCTCTCACGCGTTGCGCCGGATGCCTTCGAGCAGATCGAGAACCTTGTTGGCCGCATCCATGACATTGGTGCCGGGTCCGAAAATCGCCGAAACGCCGTGGTCGAGCAGGAACTGATAATCCTGGCGCGGAATGACGCCGCCGACGACGACGATGATGTCCTGGGCACCCTTCTGCTTGAGCGCCTCCACAAGCTGCGGCGCGAGCGTCTTGTGGCCTGCGGCAAGCGACGACATGCCGACCACATGCACCTTGTTCTGAACCGCAAGATCGGCTGCCTCGGCAGGCGTCTGGAACAGCGGCCCGGCCAGCACATCGAAACCGATATCGCCAAAGGCCGATGCGATCACCTTCGCGCCGCGATCATGCCCGTCCTGCCCGAGCTTTGCGACCATGATGCGCGGTTTGACGCCGAGCCGTTCTGCCACGCCGGAAAGCCGCGTAGCGAGCGTGGCAAGCTCCGGCTCGTCCTTGTAGGCCTCGCCGTAAATATCCTCCACCACTTCCGGCACGGCAACGTAATCGCCGAAGACGGCACGCAGCGCATCGGAAATCTCGCCGACGGTGGCGCGGGCGCGGGCGGCGACGAGTGCCGCCTCGAGAATATTACCCTTGCCGCTACGGGCAATTTCAGACAATGCCGCCAGCGCCTTCGAGACGTCCCCGCCGTCGCGGCGACGTTTGGTGTCCTCAAGGCGGCGGATTTGCGCGGCGCGTACGGCGGCGTTGTCGATATCGAGAACGTCGATATCTTCCTCGGTTTCCAGACGGTAGCGGTTGACGCCGACGATGACTTCCTCGCCCTTGTCCACGGCCGCCTGCCGACGCGTGGCCGCCTCCTCGATCAATCTTTTGGGCAGGCCTTCGGCCACCGCTTTGGTCATGCCACCAAGCGCCTCCACCTCCTCAATCAGCGCCCAGGCTTTTTGCGCCAGTTCATCCGTCAGGCTTTCGACGTAGTAGGAACCGGCCAGCGGATCGACGACCTTGGTCACGCCGGTTTCATGCTGGAGAATAAGCTGGGTGTTGCGGGCGATACGGGCGGAAAATTCTGTCGGCAGGGCAATGGCTTCATCAAAGGAATTGGTGTGCAGCGATTGTGTGCCGCCCAGCACGGCGGACATGGCCTCGAAAGCGGTGCGGACAATGTTATTGTAAGGGTCCTGTTCCTGAAGAGACACACCGGATGTCTGGCAATGGGTGCGCAGCATGAGCGACGACGCCTTTTGCGGCTTGAACTCTTCCATGATGCGCGACCAGAGGAAGCGGGCGGCGCGCAGCTTTGCGGCCTCCATGAAGAAATTCATGCCGATGGCAAAAAAGAACGACAGGCGGCCGGCGAAATCATCGACATTCAGTCCCTTGGCAAGGGCGGCCCGCACATATTCGCGGCCATCCGCCAGCGTGAAGGCAAGCTCCTGTACCAGCGTGGCACCTGCCTCCTGCATGTGATAGCCGGATATCGAAATGGAGTTGAACTTCGGCATCTCCTTCGCCGTATATTCAATGATATCAGCAATGATACGCATCGAAGGCTCGGGCGGGTAGATATAGGTGTTGCGGACCATGAACTCCTTGAGAATGTCGTTCTGGATGGTGCCGGAAAGCGCGGCACGCGAGACACCCTGCTCTTCCCCCGCAACGATGAAATTGGCGAGCACCGGAATGACGGCCCCGTTCATGGTCATGGAGACGGAGACCTTTTCGAGCGGTATACCATCGAACAGGATTTTCATGTCCTCGACGCTGTCGATCGCTACGCCCGCCTTACCGACATCGCCTTCAACGCGCGAGTGGTCGCTGTCATATCCGCGATGAGTGGCAAGATCGAAGGCGACCGAAACACCCTGTTGGCCGGCGGCGAGCGCCTTGCGGTAAAAGGCGTTGGAAGCTTCGGCAGTCGAAAACCCGGCATATTGGCGGATCGTCCATGGCCGCCCGGCATACATGGTGGCGCGCGGGCCGCGCGTGAAGGGCGCAAAGCCCGGCAGGCCATCGAGATGTGAAGCCTTTTTCAGGTCATCGGCCGTGTAAAGCGGTTTGACGTCAATGCCTTCGGGCGTATGCCAGACGAGTGCATCCGGTGAACGCTTCAGCTCCTTTTCGGCAAGCTGCAGCCAATCCCGCACCGTTTTTTCACCCGACATGCATATCTCCCCTTCTGCATTTCATTTTCAGTACTGTGACTGGTGATCGTGACCGAAATCCAGCCTACCCCGTAACCCGCTCCGCCCCTCATCCGTTCCTCAAAAACGGTATCAAGCCCTATTCAAATTCGAGGATGACCTCATCCACGGCGAGGCTATCGCCCGGCTTTGCCGACACTTTGGCGACCCGGCCGCGTTTTTCCGCACGCAGGATGTTTTCCATCTTCATTGCCTCCACCGTCGCCAGCGCCTGACCGGCTTCCACCTCGTCCCCCTCGCCAACCGAGATCCCGGTGATGACGCCCGGCATCGGGCAGAGCAACAGTTTCGACGTATCGGGCGGCAGCTTTTCCGGCATCAGCAGCGCCAGTTCCGCCACGCGCGGGCTGCGCACATGGGCGAGAACATCCATGCCGCGCCAGCGCAGACGAACCGCCGCACCGGCAAGATCGACCTTAGCGGCGATCACCTCGCCCGCCACCGTGAACAGGCCAAGGCTGCGGCCGGGAAGCCAGCCGGTAGCGACCGTCAGCGCAGCACCATCCTCAAAACGGATTGCCATGCCTTCAGCACCGGTTTCCACGCTGACGCTTCGACGGGATTGACCAAGCGAAACCACCCAGTCCTGACCGACAATGCGACGATGATTGCCAATGGTACCGGAAATTTCGACCGCACGGTTTTGAAGCCGCTGGTGGATAACGGTGGCGATGGCTGCGAGCTTGCGCGCGGAAGCCTCATCGGGCTCCACCCCGGAAAAGCCCTCCGGAAATTCCTCGGCGATAAAACCCGTCGTCAGACGGCCGGCCCGAAAACGCTCGTGCTGCATGACAGCCGAGAGGAACGGTAGATTGTGGCCGATGCCCTCCACTTCGAAACGATCCAGCGCCTGCCCCATGGCATCGATGGCGGTTTCACGATCCTTTGCCCAGCTACAAAGCTTGGCGATCATCGGATCGTAATACATCGAGATTTCACCGCCTTCGAAGACGCCGGTATCGTTGCGGATCACGGTGCCGTTTTCCTGCTCGCCCTCTTGCGGCGGGCGATACCGTGTCAGCCGGCCGATGGAGGGCAAGAAATTACGATAGGGGTCTTCGGCATAAAGCCGGCTTTCGATTGCCCAGCCGTTCAACCTTATATCGGTCTGCCCGAAGGACAGCTTTTCGCCTGATGCCACGCGGATCATCTGCTCGACAAGATCAATGCCTGTGACGAGTTCCGTTACCGGATGTTCCACCTGCAGGCGCGTATTCATTTCCAAAAAGTAGAAATTGCGCTCGCCATCGACGATGAATTCCACCGTTCCGGCCGAATGGTAACCGACTGCTCTCGACAGAGCCACGGCCTGCTCGCCCATGGCCTTGCGCGTTGCCTCATCAAGAAAGGGCGATGGCGCTTCCTCGATGACCTTCTGGTTGCGGCGCTGGATCGAGCACTCTCGCTCGCCAAGGTAAAGAATATTGCCGTGTTGATCGCCCAGCACCTGAATTTCGATATGGCGCGGCTGGGTGACGAATTTCTCGATGAAGATGCGGTCGTCCCCAAAGGAAGATTTCGCCTCGTTTTTTGAAGACTGGAAACCCTCGCGCGCCTCCGCATCGTTGAAGGCGATGCGCATGCCCTTTCCGCCGCCGCCGGCCGAAGCCTTGATCATCACGGGATAACCGATCTCGGAGGCGATCCTCACCGCCTCATCTGCATCCCCAATCAGCCCCATATGGCCGGGCACGGTGGAAACACCGGCTTCCGCCGCGAGCTTCTTGGAGGTGATCTTGTCGCCCATGGCTTGGATAGCGCCGACCGGCGGGCCGATGAAGATGACACCCGCCTTCTCCAGCGCCTCGGCAAAGGCAGCGTTCTCCGACAGGAAGCCATAGCCGGGATGCACCGCGTCAGCCCCGGTCTTCTCGATCGCAGCAAGGATTTTATCGATGACGATATAGGACTGCGACGAGGGCGCCGGACCGATATGAACGGCCTCATCCGCCATCTTCACATGCAAAGCATTGGCATCAGCATCCGAATAGACGGCAACCGTCGCAATGCCCATCTTCTTCGCCGTCTTGATGACCCGGCAGGCGATCTCGCCGCGATTGGCGATGAGGATTTTCTTGATCACGCGGTTATTCTCCCCTCTTCCCCTCACGACAAATGCCGTATGCCGTCCTCAAATCTCGAAAAAGTTCTCGAAGGATTCCGGGAAATTCTGCCGGGCGACGCGCTCGTCGATGACAAGCATCGCCTGGTAGGAAAGCGGATCGAAATTCTTTTCCGCCGGCAAGACCTCGCGGCCGAACAGCAGGCTGAGGCGGGCCGCGTCGAGATTACCGCGCTCGAACGGCTCGGGACCAAAATGGTGCCAGAGCGAGTGCAGGAAGGCCGCATCGATGCGGTGTTCCTTGGAATCGTCCCGCGCCCTTCGAGGTATCATCTTGATGGGCGTTACCCCTTTTGGATTGGCGCGGCGGATGGTGAACTGGATGCCCGTGCTCGGCATGCCGGAGGGAAATCCCTTGTGTTTGGTCATTTCGGGCAGGTTCGCCATCTTTTGTCCTTCCAGAAGCATTTCCATTAAAAGCGGGTCCGCTTTTACGTCCGGATATGCGTAAATTCAAATAATTAGAGCGCTTTCATGGTCCTATTAAAACCAGAAGCGCTCCAGTCTTTTCGTTATGCCTTGCCGATTTTGTCCTGCGTCTTCTGCTCGAAGTCGGAGGCATCGTGGCGTTCATGCAATTGTTCGGACGGATCGCCCGAGGTTTTGTTGACGATCACGCCGCGCTTGACCGCAGGTCGTTCGCCGATTTCAAGCGTCCAGCGCATAAGGTTCTTATAACCGGCGGCTTCAAGGAAAGCACCGGCATCGCCATAAGCCTGGCCGAGCGCGATCTTGCCATACCAGGGCCAGACGGCCATGTCGGCAATCGTATATTCCGAGCCCGCCAGATAACGGTTGTCGGCCAGATGACGGTCAAGCACGTCAAGCTGGCGTTTAACTTCCATGGCGTAACGGTCGATAGCATATTTGATCTTGATCGGGGCGTAGGCGTAGAAATGGCCGAAACCGCCGCCGAGGAAGGGGGCGGAACCCATCTGCCAGAACAGCCAGTTCAGCGCCTGCGTGCGGGCATTGCCCTCTTTCGGCAGGAAAGCGCCGAATTTTTCCGCGAGATAGACGAGGATCGAGCCGCTCTCGAAAACCCGGGTCGGCTCGGGCGTCGAATGATCCATCAGCGCCGGGATCTTGGAGTTCGGATTGACGCCGACAAAACCGGAGCCAAACTGGTCGCCTTCGCCGATCTTGATCAGCCAGGCATCATATTCGGCGCCCTTGTGGCCAGCGGCCAGCAATTCTTCCAGCATGATCGAGACCTTCTGGCCATTCGGCGTTGCCAGCGAATAAAGCTGCAACGGATGTTTGCCGACCGGCAATTCCTTGTCGTGGGTGGGACCGGCGATCGGGCGATTGATATTGGCGAACTGGCCGCCATTACCCTTGTCCCAGGTCCAGACCTTGGGCACTTCATATCCGGCGGGAAAATTATCTGCGGAGGAGTTCTCGGCCATAAAAATCAGTCCTTGTGCGTTTCGGGATGGCACCGAAGGTCGGGCGCCTGAACATCATTATAGTAAGGTGGCCAAAGTATTTTTCCAGCCCCAGAGCAGGTCAGAGCGGAATGGTATCGTGCTTTTTCCAGCGGGTTTCGACGTTCTTGCCCCGCAGCGAAGCAAAGGCACGGGCGATGCGGCGGCGCGAGGAATGCGGCATGATAACCTCATCGATGAAACCACGCTCTGCCGCCACGAAGGGATTGGCGAAACGCTCCTCATATTCCCTTGTGCGCGCGGCGATCTTGTCCGGATCGGAAAGCTCCGAGCGATAGAGGATTTCCGCGGCCCCTTTTGCGCCCATGACAGCGATTTCCGCAGTCGGCCAGGCATAGTTCACATCAGCGCCGATATGTTTCGAGGCCATCACGTCATAAGCGCCACCATAGGCCTTGCGGGTAATCAGCGTCACCATCGGAACCGTCGCCTCGGAATAGGCAAACAGCAGTTTCGCGCCGTGCTTGATGACGCCGCCATATTCCTGCGCCGTTCCCGGCAGGAAACCGGGCACATCCACCAGTGTCAGCAGGGGAATGTTGAAGGCATCGCAGAAGCGCACGAAGCGGGCGGCCTTGCGTGAGCTGTCAATATCCAGACACCCGGCCAGCACCATCGGCTGGTTTGCGACGACGCCTACCGTCTGGCCTTCCAGACGCATGAAACCGGTGATGATGTTTCTGGCAAACGCCTCCTGCAACTCGAAGAAATCGCCCTCGTCGGCGAGCGCATGGATCAGTTCCTTCATATCGTATGGCTTGTTGGAACTGTCGGGGATCAGCGTATCGAGGCGCGCTTCCAACCGTGCGGGATCGTCATGAAAAGGCCGGACCGGCGGTTTTTCCTGATTATTCAGCGGCAGGAAATCGAAAAGCAGGCGCACATGCTCAAGTGTCTCGATGTCGTTTTCATAGGCGCCATCGGCAACGGAGGATTTTTTGGTGTGTGTGGAGGCGCCGCCCAGCTCTTCCGCCGTGACGATCTCGTTGGTCACGGTCTTCACCACATCCGGCCCGGTTACGAACATGTAGGAAGTATCGCGCACCATGAAGATGAAGTCGGTCATGGCAGGCGAATAAACGGCACCACCGGCACACGGCCCCATGATGACAGAGATTTGAGGCACGACACCGGAGGCGATGACGTTGCGCTTGAAAACGTCGGCATAACCGCCGAGCGAAGCAACACCTTCCTGAATGCGCGCGCCGCCACTGTCGTTGAGGCCAATCACGGGCGCGCCGTTGCGCACGGCCATATCCATGATCTTGCAGATTTTCTGGGCATGGGTTTCCGACAGCGAACCGCCGAGCACGGTAAAATCCTGGCTGAAAACATAGACCTGCCGGCCGTTGATGGTGCCCCAGCCGGTAACGACGCCATCGCCCGCCACCTTTTGTTCGGCCATGCCGAAATCCACCGCCCGGTGGGTAACGTACATGTCGTACTCTTCGAAGGAACCTTCATCCAGCAACACATCGATGCGCTCGCGCGCCGTCAGCTTGCCCTTGGCATGCTGCGCCTCAATGCGCTTGACGCCGCCGCCGAGCCGCGCTTCGTCGCGGCGCGTCTGCAATTGCTCCAGAATGCTGGGCATGTTTCCTCCATGCGTTTCCTCAAATCAATAGCTTAGAAAACATTCGCCTAGAAGCCTTGATCGTGCGCGTATGCGTGGCATAAATATTTGCAATATTTACTTTTGCAAAGTTGCAACATGGCTATGGAAAAGCTCTTCATCGGCCGCAAGGTCCGCGGCCTTCGCGAAAACGCCCGCGCCACGCAGGCACAGTTTGCCGAACGGCTCGGCATTTCGGCCAGTTATCTGAACCAGATCGAAAACAATCAGCGACCCGTTTCCGCCAGCGTTCTGGTGACGCTGGTGGAAAAATTCCAGCTCGACGTAACGGAGCTGGCAACCGGCGAAAACGACCGACTGGTTTCCGCTGTGCGCGAGGCCCTGAAAGACCCGCTGTTCCTGAATTACGAGCCCGGGCTGCAGGAACTGAAGCTGATTGCGCAGAACGCACCGGGTTTTGCCCATGCGCTTTTGCGCGCCCACCAGGCCTACCGGCAAAACAGCGAGCAGCTGGTGCAGCTGGATGACAGGCTGGGGCGGGGAACCGCGCAGGTGGAAAGAACACCTTACGAAGAGGTCCGCGATTTCTTCCACTTCGTCGACAATTACGTTGCCGAGATCGATCTTCTGGCGGAAGAACTTGCATACGAACTGGAGATAGAGGGCGGCGAGACCTACGGCATTCTCGCGGCCCATCTACGCAGCCGCTTCGGTGTCCATATCACCAGAACGGAGGCGGCGGGCGGATTGATCCGGCATTTCGATCCGGCCGGCAAAACGCTGGCGCTCAGTTCCTACATGGCAGCACCGACCCGCTGTTTTCAGCTTGCGCTTCAGATCGCCCAGCTTCATGCGGGAGCAACCGTGGACAGAGTGCTGGCCGGCGCCGGTTTCCGTAGCGCCGAAGCCGCGGAAATCTGTCGCATCGGCCTTCACAACTATTTCGCCGCCGCGCTGATCCTGCCATATGGACAATTTCACCGGGCTGCGCAGGAATTGCGCCACGATCTGGAACTTCTGGCCGTGCGCTTCGGCGCGAGCCTTGAACAGGTGGCCCACAGGCTCAGCACTTTGCAACGCCCTGGTCAGAAAGGCGTGCCGATCTTTTTCGCCAAGATCGACCGGGCTGGCAACATCACCAAACGCCACAGCGCCACAAGGCTGCAATTTGCCCGTTTCGGCGCGGCCTGTCCGCTCTGGAACATTCATCAGGCCTTCGAAAGCTCCGACAGGATAGTACGCCAGCTGGCGGAAACACCTGACGGCGTGCGCTATCTTTCCATCGCCACACAGATCGAAAAAGCCGGCGCCGGTTTCAACACGGACAGGCCACGTTATGCCATCGCACTCGGCTGCGAAATTTCCCATGCGCAGAATTTCGTCTATGCCGATACACTCGATCTCGCCAATACCGCCTCCTTCAAGCCCATCGGCGTTTCCTGCCGGGTCTGCGAAAGGGTCGATTGCGTGCAGCGCGCCGTACCGCCGCTAAAACGCAAACTACATGTCGATCATCTCTCACGTGGGGCCTTGCCCTACCGGATCGCAGACTTCTAGCGCCGCGCGGCCATATCAGGGTAGCGGCACCATCGCGCGCCGCATGATATTTGCATAGTAGCCCCAGAACAGCCGGGCGGCGACGGAGCGCCAGGGCGTCCAGAGTTCCGCCCGCGCCGCCAGCCATTTCGCATCCGGCCGTGCCTCGAGCGAAAGCGCGTGGCCCACCGCAGCCCGCAGCGCCACATCGCCAACCGGAAAAATATCGGGGTGGCCGCCGCAGAACATCAGATAGACTTCCGCCGTCCACGGACCAATGCCGCGAAGCGCCACCAGCTCCGAAAGGGCCACATCTGCTTCCTTGCGACTGACGGCATCAAGATCGATGCGGCCATCCGCAACCGCGTGCGCCAACCCTTCCAGCGTTGTTGCCTTGGCCCGGGAAAGGCCGAAAGTGGCGCGCAATTCTTCCGGCACCGCCAGATAGTTTTCCGCCGTCACCGCCCCGCCCGTGCCGGCAAGGATACGCACCCATATGGCGTTCGCGCTGGCGCGCGAGACCATCTGCGACACGACGATATGGGCAAGGCCCGCAAAGCCGGGCTCGTGAATACGCAACTCCAGCGGACCGGCTTTTTCGATAATAAGGCTAAGAGCCGGATCGAGGCGGGCAAGATGCGCCAGACCTTCGCTGATATCGTCGAGGCCCCTGATGATTTTCATGTCTGCACAGCCCATATTCACGTTGGCCCGGCACCGGGTGGCGAGGCGCTTCAAAACATGGCAGAAGAAACCATGCCTTCGCCCGTCCGTCAAAAACCGGTTTATCGTTTTGCGCCCAGCCCCAATGGCGCCCTGCATCTGGGCCATGCGCTTTCCGCTTTTCTGAACCACGACATGGTGCGGGAAAACAGTGGCCATTTTCTGCTGCGCATCGAAGATATCGACCAGACGCGCTGCACTCCGGAGCTGGAGCAGGCGATCTATGATGATCTTGGCTGGCTGGGACTGGAATGGGAAAAGCCGGTGCGGCGGCAATCGGAGCACTTCGATGAGTATCGCACAGCACTCGACAGGCTGGTCGAGGCCGACCTCGCTTATCCCGCCTTCTTAAGCCGGGGTGAGACGAAAGCCATTGTCAGGGCCTTTGAGGCAGAGGGAAGGCTCTGGCCGCGCGATCCCGACGGCGCGCCGCTTTACCCGGCAATAGATCGGCAAAGGCCGCAGGCGGAACGGGCCGAACTTCTGGCATCAGGCAGGCAACACGCCTGGCGGCTCGACATGGAAAAGGCGGTCCGCACCTTGCACAGCAAGCTGTTCTGGCGCGAGAGCGGCGACGGGCAGACCGGGGAAATCGAAGCTTTGCCGGCGCTGTGGGGCGATGTGGTGCTGTCGCGCTCCGACGCCCCCTCGAGCTATCATCTTTCCGTGGTGTTGGATGACGCGCTGCAAGGCATCACCCATGTGGTGCGCGGCATGGATCTGTTTAACGCAACCGCCATTCACCGGCTGCTGCAACAATTGCTGGACCTGCCGCCACCCGCCTATCACCACCACCGGCTGATTTTGGGTGCTGATGGGCGCAAGCTCTCGAAAAGCGAAGGCAGCACCGGCCTTTCAGCGCTTCGGGCGGAAGGAAAAACGCCGTCAGATATCCGCCGGCTTGTCGGGCTCCTCTAGCACCTGCTCGCGGCGCGCACTGTTGCCGGAGATATTGCGGCGGATGATCTGCCGGACTTTGTATTTCATCAGAGCGGCATTCACTTCCGCACCCAGCATGAAGATGACACCCACCATGTAAAGAAACACCAGAACCACCATCACTGAGGCCAGACCGGCGTAGGTGGCGGCATAATTGGCGAAGGTGGAGAGGTAATAGGCAAAGATCGCCGCGCCGATGACCCAGAAGATCATTGTCAGCAGAATGCCGGGCCAGACATCCCAGATGCGGCGTTTGCCGGCCGGAAGCCACAGATGCGCCGCCACCAGCCCGACCGTCAGCACGACGATGGTGCCGTAAAGTCCGAGGCTGGAAACCGTGTTCAGCGCATCCGTCAGCCAGGGAAACCGCTGCTCGGCAAAGGACGTTGCGACCGGCACCGCAACAAGCACGATGCTGATGCCGGTAAAGACCACCACTGCGATCAACACATACAGCAGACTGAGAAGACGGGTGATGTACCACCAGCGCGTTTCCGTGACGCGATAGGCGCGGTTGAGCGAGATTCGGAGCGCCTCGACACCGTTGGAGGCAAAATATGCGGCCGCCAGCACCGAAATCGTCAGCAGTCCGCCGCGCGGAATGGTCAGGACCTGCTGCACCTGCGCGGCAAGCGGACCTGCGATCGCTTCCGGCCAGGTATCAAAAATCAGATGCACCGCCGTCTCGGAAAACTGGTCAGCCCCCAGAAAACCGGCCAAAGCCGTGCCGAAAATCAGGAACGGGAACAGCGCCAGCAGGATGGAAAGCGCCATGTGGCTCGCCATCGCCCAGCCGTCATCCTCGGCAAAATGAGAATAGGCATCGAAGGCAACCTTGCCTGCCAGGCGCACTGCGGCAACCATGTCGCCTCCATTCATCGGCATTTCATTTGTAACTTCGCCCCGAATATGGGAAGTCAGCTCTACTTTGTACAGCGCACAAGCCCGCCTTTCGGTTCCCGCAGGCATACAGATTTTGCGCAATACAATTTTCACAGGCCGGACCATCGGGCCAGCGCAACATTCGGCTTTCCGGAGCGGCATAGATGCCTGAAAAACCCGTCATCATAATTACCGGATGTTCCTCGGGCATCGGAGCCCATTGTGCCGGCGCGCTTCACCGCGACGGCTGGCGGGTGTTTGCCACCGTGCGCCGCATCGTCGATATGGCCGCGCTCGAAAATCAGGGCATAGAAACCCTGATCATGGACTATACCAAGCCCGAAACCATCGCGGCTCTCGTGGATACGGTTGCGGCCAGAACCGGAGGCCGCATCGATGCGCTGTTCAACAATGGCGCCTATGGCCAGCCGGGTGCTGTGGAGGATCTGCCGGTGGAAGCACTGCGGCAGCAATTCGAAACCAACGTCTTCGGCTGGCACGATCTGACGCGGCGGGTCATTCCCTTCATGCGCCAGCGCGGTTCAGGGCGCATCGTGCATTGCTCCTCCATTCTCGGCCTCGTTCCCTATCGTTATCGTGGTGCCTATACCGCATCGAAATTCGCGATCGAGGGCCTTGGCGTCACGCTGCGCATGGAACTTCAGGACAGCGGCATCCATGTGAGCCTCATCGAACCAGGGCCGATCACGTCGAAATTCACCACGACGGCGCTTGCCCACGTCAGGGACAAGATCGATCTGGAAAACTCGGCCCATGCAGTGGAATACAAGCGTCAGCTGGCGCGGATGGATGGGTCCGGCCCGGTCAACCGCCACAAGCTTGGCCCCGATGCCGTTTATGCCGTTCTGAAACACGCCCTGACCGCCGCAAAGCCAAAACCGCATTATCCCGTCACCGTTCCCGCCAAACAGGGGCTGTTGCTGAAACGGCTCTTGCCTGCCGGACTGTTCTATCGTCTGCTGCGCAGATTCGATTGAGGAGGAGTACCCCCTAAATGTCCGGCTTCACCACTGTTCTGGCCCTTATCGTCATGGGCCTCGTTGTCATCGTGCTGATACGAGGCCTTTTCAACATGCTGAAGGGCCAAGACGCCAACCGTTCCAACAAGTTGATGCAGCTTCGCCTTCTGTTGCAGGCCATCGCCATCGTGCTCATCATGCTGACCCTTTGGCTCACCGGCGGCGGACGCTGACATGGTGAAACTGAACAAGATCTACACCCGCACCGGCGACAAGGGCACGACGGCGCTGGTGTCCGGTCCCCGCCGCCTGAAGCACGATCTTCGCGTCGAGGCCTATGGCACGGTGGACGAAACGAATTCGGCGATCGGCGTGGCGCGGCTGCATACCGCCAATACTGATATTGCCAGCATGGAAAAGCTGGATGCCATGCTGTTCCGCATCCAGAACGACATGTTCGACCTCGGCGCGGATCTCGCGACCCCGGAAACCGGCGAGCCGCCGGCCTACGAACCGCTGCGCATAGTCGCGAGCCAGGTCACGCGGCTGGAAAACGAAATCGACGACCTCAACTCCGCAATTGACCCCCTGACCTCCTTCGTGCTGCCGGGCGGCAATGCGGCGGCGGCCAATCTGCATCTGGCGCGCACGATCTGCCGACGGGCGGAACGGCTCATGGTGGAGCTCTCGGTTGCTGAAAACGAGATCGTCAGCCCGGAAGCGCTGAAATATGTCAACCGCCTGTCCGACTTCCTGTTCGTTGCCGCCCGGTTTGCCAATGATATGGGCAAGGCTGACATATTGTGGGTTCCCGGCAAGAACCGCTAAAGCCTATCTCTCGCACAAACGAAGGGCGTTCGATGTTCATACCGCTGCACGATGCGAATTCCCTCAAACATATCCGGCTGCAATATGTCACGATCGGCCTGATCGTGGTCAACGTGCTGGTATGGATATTTACCGGCGTGCTTGCCAGCGACGTCCAGGCCAATGCCGCAGCGCTCGGCCTCGGTTTCATCCCGGCTGTGGTGTTCGACTACGCCTACCTGGAGCCCGCCTTGCAGGTGGTGCCGGATGACCTGACCGTCGTCACCTATGCGTTCCTGCATCTGGATTTCTGGCACATGGCAGGCAACATGCTGTTTCTGTGGGTCTTCGGCGACAACGTCGAGGACGCGCTCGGCCACTTCCGTTTCCTTATCTTTTACATCGCCTGCGCCATAGCCGGCGCGCTGTTGCACGGCTTTGTCGCACCCATGTCGGAAGGGCCGCTTATCGGTGCATCAGGCGCTGTTTCTGGCGTCGTCGCGGCCTATTTTCTCCTGCATCCCAAGGTGCGCGTCTGGGTTCTGGTGTTCATGCGCATTCCGTTGCCCTTGCCTGCCTTCATTCCGCTGGCGTTATGGATCGGACAGCAATTTCTGATGCTGGCACTTGGCCTTGAGGAAAATGTTTCCTGGGGAGCACATGTGGGCGGCATATTGGCCGGGGCTGTGATGGTAATTTTCATGCGCCGGCCGGACGTTCCCCTGTTCGACCGCACGATTGTTCCGCCAAGGGCGGCGCAGTTCAAGAATCCGTCGCAAACGGCGGGGTTGTCGCAAATCGAACGGGGCTATGACGGGAGCAGATGAGCCGTTGACGAAGAGATAAATTATTTACGTTAACGTCAACGTAAGGTATGCCTTGCGTGCATGTGATAATGAACATTGCTCCGTTGTATTTGCGGGAAAAATGCTTATCCATGTCGCCAACCTGTTTTTGGAGGTCCGCGCGGTCTTGTCGCCTCGCGGACAGGAGTTTGAGGAAAACCGCCGATGAAGATCCTTGTCCCTGTCAAACGAGTTGTTGATTACAACGTCAAGATCCGCGTGAAGTCGGATGGTTCGGGCGTTGAACTCGCGAATGTGAAGATGTCGATGAACCCGTTCGACGAAATCTCGGTGGAAGAGGCTCTGCGGCTGAAAGAAGCCGGCAAGGCCGAAGAAGTCGTGGTCGTGTCGATCGGCCCTGCCAAGGCGGAAGAGACGCTGCGCACGGCGCTCGCCATGGGTGCCGACCGCGCCATCCTGATCGAGACCGACGAGACGGTCGAACCGCTGGCCGTCGCCAAGCTTTTGAAGGGCGTGGCGGAAGCCGAGCAGCCCGGCCTCGTCATCGTCGGCAAGCAGGCGATCGACGACGACAGCAACCAGACCGGTCAGATGCTGGCCGCCCTTCTCGGCTGGGGCCAGGGCACCTTCGCCTCCAAGGTCGTACCGTCTGATGGCAAGGTCGCTGTGACGCGTGAAGTCGATGGCGGCCTGCAGACGGTCGAACTGAAACTTCCCGCTGTCGTCACCACCGATCTTCGTCTGAACGAGCCGCGTTACGCCTCGCTGCCGAACATCATGAAGGCAAAGAAGAAGCCACTCGACAAGAAGACCCCGGCCGATTTCGGCGTCGATGTAACGCCGCGTCTGAAGGTGTTGAAGACCGAGGAGCCCGCAGGCCGCAAGGCCGGCATCAGGGTCGGCTCGGTGGCTGAGCTGGTTGAAAAGCTCAAAGCCGACGGCGTCCTCTAAGGTTTCGGAAAAGGGAGATTACAACATGGCCATTCTTCTTCTGGCAGAACACGACAACGCAACCCTTTCCGACCTGACGGCGAAGACGCTGACGGCGGCAACGCAGATTGGCGGCGACGTCCACGTGCTCGTTGCCGGCTCCGGTGCGAAGGGTGCCGCCGACGCGGCGGCGAAACTGTCCGGCGTTGCCAAGGTACTGCTTGCCGACGACGCATCCTATGCCAACGCGCTCGCCGAGCCGCTGGCGGCGCTGATCGTCTCGCTCAGCCCTTCCTATGACGTCATCATCGCACCGGCGACCGCTTCGGCCAAGAATGTCGCCCCGCGCGTCGCAGCCCTTCTCGATGTGGCCCAGGTCTCGGAAATCATCGAGGTCGTCAGCCCGGATACTTTCAAACGTCCGATCTATGCCGGCAACGCCATCCAGACGGTGCAGGCAAGCGACGCCAAGAAGGTCATCACCGTGCGCCCCACCGCGTTTGCGGCAGCCGCTGAAGGCGGTTCGGCACCGGTGGAAACCATCGGTGCTGCCGAGAACCCCGGCGTTTCTGTCTTTGTGTCCGACGCGCTCGCCTCTTCCGATCGTCCGGAACTGACCTCTGCGAAGATCATCATCTCGGGCGGTCGCGCACTCGGCTCTTCGGAAAAGTTCCGCGAAGTGATCCTGCCGGTTGCCGACAAGCTCGGTGCAGCCGTCGGCGCATCGCGCGCAGCCGTCGATGCGGGTTATGCACCGAACGACTGGCAGGTCGGTCAGACCGGCAAGGTCGTGGCACCGCAGCTTTACATCGCTGCCGGCATTTCGGGCGCCATCCAGCATCTGGCCGGCATGAAGGACTCGAAGGTCATCGTAGCCATCAACAAGGACGAGGAAGCGCCGATCTTCCAGGTTGCCGATTACGGCCTCGTCGCAGACCTGTTCGAAGCTCTGCCGGAACTCCAGAAGGCTCTGTGATTTTAAGCCTTTAGCCAAAGGCGGCGCGTTTTTTGAACGCGCCGCCTTCTCTTTTTCGGCGATATGCGTAACATCGCCGCAAATGACGCAGATGAAATCCCATGAGGAGACCAGCATATGACCGCCCCCTTTAAAAACATCGGTATCATCGGAGCCGGTCAAATGGGTTGCGGCATCGCGCATGTTTCCGCCTTGGCCGGTTACAAGGTGCACATTTACGATCTTTCCAAGGACGGCATCGAAGCCGGCCTTGCCACGATCAACGGCAATCTTGCCCGTCAGGTCACCAACGGCAAGCTCTCCGACAACGCCCGCAAAGATGCGCTGGCGCTCATCAGCGGTTCGACTGACGTCAACGATCTGGCGCCCATGGATCTGGTCATTGAGGCTGCTACCGAAAACGAGGAAATCAAACGCAAGATCTATGCGCAGATCTGCCCGGTACTGAAGCCCGAAGCGCTTTTGGCCACTAACACTTCTTCGCTCTCCATCACTCGCCTTGCGTCCGCGACCGATCGTCCCGAACAGTTCATGGGCATCCACTTCATGAACCCGGTGCCTGTGATGAAGCTGGTGGAGCTGGTGCGCGGTATCGCCACCAACGAAAAGACCTTCGATGCGGCGAAGGACTATGTGCGGACGCTGGAAAAGGCGATCACCGTCGCCGAGGATTTCCCCGCCTTCATCGTCAACCGCATCCTGCTGCCGATGATCAACGAAGCGATCTACACGCTCTATGAGGGCGTCGGTTCGGTGGAAGCAATCGACACCGCCATGCGGCTCGGCGCCAACCATCCGATGGGACCGTTGCAGCTTGCCGACTTCATCGGTCTCGACACCTGTTTGTCGATCATGCAGGTGCTGCATGACGGGCTGGCCGACAGCAAATACCGCCCCTGCCCGCTGCTGGTGAAATATGTCGAGGCCGGCTGGCTCGGCCGCAAATCTGGTCGCGGTTTTTACGATTACCGTGGCGAGACACCTGTTCCGACGCGCTGAGGCGCAAGGGATATTCCTCTGATATCATTCGAGATGACGGG
Organism: Agrobacterium sp. 10MFCol1.1; assembly: GCF_000381165.1. Lineage (NCBI taxonomy): Bacteria > Pseudomonadati > Pseudomonadota > Alphaproteobacteria > Hyphomicrobiales > Rhizobiaceae > Agrobacterium > Agrobacterium sp. 10MFCol1.1. The sequence goes on from NZ_KB906073.1 coordinate 480,617, forward strand.
AGGAAAATCCCTCCCGCACTGGACAATTATTTAGCCTTCACTGCCGATACCAACGCTTTGGCATCTTCGCTGTCCCAGGCTGCCGGACCGTTCATGGCGGCAATCAGGCAGCCTTTTTCGTCCAGCAGAAGAGTTGCGGGAAGGCCGAAAGCCAGCCCTTCCTTTTTCAGAACATTGAAGACGCCCATGGAGCTGTCGCGATAAAGTTTCAGCGCATCGATCTTGTATTCGTCAATGAAGGCTTTCGTTTTCTCGTCCGCGCCGGTGTCGATATTGACCGCAACAACCTCAAAGCCATCGCTGCCCTTTTCCTTCTCGAGTGCGTTCAGCGCAGGCATTTCCTCCCGGCATGGCACGCACCAGGTGGCCCACAGATTGAGGAGAACCGCCTTGCCCTTGAGATCGGCAAGCGACATGTCCGACCCTTGCGGACCCTTGAAGGACAGCGGGATGACGCGCGGCGTATCCGTGGCCGACATGGCCGCCACCTGACCCTTCAGGAGGGGTTTCAGCGAGGCGATGCGGTTTGCCGCACCTTCACATAAACCGGCCTCGGCAACCGCTTCCCCTTGAACCGGGCTCTCAGACCCAATATGCCTGAACCAGACCGCACCCGCGCCGAACACGACACCGGCAACGGCAGCAATTGCAACCAATCTGGCGGAAGGAAGCCTGAACGGCCTTTTTTCTGTCATCGAATACTCCAGGGCACGCAGAACATGGCTGACGGCACAGATCAGAAATCCTCCAACCAGATGTGGGGCGGACGTTTCGCTTCCGGGCCATCAGCCATCATGGAAGAGATAAATGCCTCCATCGGCTTCGACAAGAAGCTTTATGCCCAGGACATCCGCGGCTCTATAGCGCATGCCACCATGCTGGCGGAAAAAGGCATTATTTCGCAGGAAGATAAAGACAAGATCGTTCACGGCCTGAACACGATCCTGTCAGAAATCGAGGCTGGCAGCTTCGAATTCTCGCGCAAGCTCGAAGACATTCACATGAACATCGAGGCGCGACTTGCCACCCTCATCGGCACGGCGGCAGGGCGTCTGCACACCGCCCGCTCGCGCAACGACCAGGTGGCGCTCGATTTCCGCCTCTGGGTCAAGGAAGAGCTGCAGAAGACGGAAGGCATGCTGACCGCGCTCATCGCCGCCTTCCTCGACCGCGCCGAGGAAAATGCCGATACGGTCATGCCCGGCTTCACCCATCTGCAGACGGCCCAGCCCGTCACCTTCGGCCATCATTGCATGGCCTATGTGGAAATGTTCGGCCGTGACCGCGCCCGCGTGCGTCACGCGATCGAACATCTGGATGAAAGCCCGATCGGTGCAGCAGCGCTGGCCGGCACCGGTTATCCTATCGACCGCCACATGACGGCAAAGGCGCTCGGCTTCCGCGAGCCGACCCGCAACTCCATCGACACCGTTTCTGACCGTGATTTCGCGCTGGAGTTCCTGTCGATCGCCTCGATCTGCGCCACGCATCTGTCGCGCCTCGCCGAAGAAATCGTCATCTGGTCGACGCCGCAATTCGGCTTCATCCGCCTGTCCGATGCCTTTTCCACCGGCTCGTCGATCATGCCGCAGAAGAAGAACCCCGACGCCGCCGAACTGGTGCGCGCCAAGACCGGCCGCATCAACGGCTCGCTGGTGGCGCTTCTGACTGTGATGAAGGGCCTGCCACTCGCCTATTCCAAGGACATGCAGGAAGACAAGGAACAGGTTTTCGATGCCGCCGAAAGCCTGGAACTGGCCATCGCCGCCATGACCGGCATGATCCGCGACCTTGAGGTGCGCAAGGACCGCATGCGTGCGGCCGCCGGTTCGGGCTATTCCACCGCCACCGATCTTGCTGACTGGCTGGTGCGCGAGGCAGGCCTGCCCTTCCGCGACGCCCACCATGTGACCGGAAATGCGGTGGCACTGGCGGAAAAGAATGGCTGCGATCTGGCCGATCTTTCGCTGGAAGACCTGCAGGCGATCCATCCGGCCATTACAAGCGGCGTTTTCGACGTTCTTTCAGTCGAGGCATCGGTTGCCAGCCGCACCAGCTTCGGCGGCACGGCTCCTTCCGAGGTCAAGAAGCAGATCGCCTGGTGGCGTGGACGCAACTAACGCATCGGACCGAAAAGTGTGAAGCGGTTTTCGGAAAATCCGATGCGCAGACAAATTAAAATGAGCGGCGGAAACGATTCCATTTTTCTCCGCCGCCCTCATAAATCTGCGTTACGCTGCGATCACAAGAAACAGGGTGCACAAGCGCCCTGTTTTTCGTTATCAGAGAAGCACATATTTCCTTTGGACAGGCTCATGCTTTCAAAAACCGCGCGCAATCTCATCGTTCCCATCAGCATGACGCTCGCCGTCAGTCTTGCACTCAGTGCCTGCGGGCGAAAAGGCGATATCGATCCGCCGAGCACGCCGGTCGAAATGCGCAACAAGCGCAATGCCGACGGAACCGAGACGAAGCCGGCAACGGCGGAGCGGCCGTTCATCCTCGACAAGCTTCTCTGACGGGAAAAAGCCTGTGAACCATTTTGGCTATATCGACGGCGTGCTTCACGCCGAAAACGTGCCCGTGCCTGAGATCGCCAAGGCGGTCGGCACGCCGTTCTATGTCTATTCGACCGCGACGCTGGAGCGCCACTACAAGGTGTTCTCAGGCGCTTTCGCCGATGTGGACGCCATGGTCTGTTACGCCATGAAGGCCAATTCCAACCAGGCCGTTCTGAAGACGCTGGCAAAGCTTGGCGCGGGTATCGACGTGGTATCCGGCGGCGAATTGCGCCGCGCGCTTGGCGCCGGTGTACCGGCAAACCGCATCATGTTCTCCGGCGTCGGCAAGACGGTGGCGGAAATGGATTACGCGCTGGAAGCCGGCATCTACTGCTTCAACATCGAATCCGAGCCGGAGCTTGAGGTCCTCAACCTGCGCGCCGTCAAGGCCGGAAAAAGGGCGCATGTGTCCTTCCGCATCAATCCGGATGTGGATGCGCGCACCCATGCCAAGATTTCCACCGGCAAAAAAGAGAACAAGTTCGGCATTTCCTATGAGCGGGCGCGTGCGGTCTATGCCCATGCCGCCACGCTGCCCGGCATCGAAGTCACCGGCATCGACATGCATATCGGCAGCCAGATCACCGAATTGCAGCCCTTCGAGGATGCGTTCCGTTTGCTGCGCGAACTGGTGGAATCCCTGCGCACGGACGGGCACACGATCAGCCACGTCGATATCGGCGGCGGTCTCGGCATTCCCTACCGCGAGGACAATAATCCGCCGCCGCTGCCGGATGCCTATGCGCATATCGTCAAGAACGAGCTGAAGAGCCTCAACTGCAAGATCATCACCGAACCGGGACGCCTGATCGTCGGCAATGCCGGCATTCTGGTGACGGAAGTGATCTATGTGAAGGATGGCGGCGAAAAGAACTTCGTGATTGTCGATGGCGCGATGAACGACCTCATCCGCCCGACGCTTTACGAGGCCTATCACGGCATCCGCCCGGTCGTGCAGCCCGCGGTAGACGCCCCTCGCATCAAGGCCGATATCGTTGGCCCCGTCTGCGAAACGGGTGACTATCTGGCGCTGGACCGCGAGATGGCCGCACCGCAGCCGGGTGATCTGATTGCCGTCAGCTCCGCCGGTGCTTACGGCGCCGTGCAGGCAGGCACCTATAATTCGCGCCTGCTGGTGCCGGAAGTGCTGGTAAAGGGTGACAAGTTCCACGTCATCCGCCCGCGCGGAACCTATGAGGAGCTGATCGCTCTCGATTCAGTACCCGCCTGGCTCGATTGATCCGCCATATATCCGGCTTGGTCGATCACAATTGAGCGAAGCTGCCTAAAAAATGGGGGTGAGCATCCGCTTGCCCTCGTCTTCGCCACAAAGAATGTTATCCTTGCTTCTCATAATACAAGCAGCTCGCCGTTCCGGGAATGGCGTTTGACGTGGCCAGAACCGGGAGAACGGATTGATGACCACAGCCGGAGAGGACAGGACAGGCAGGAAGCGCCCAACCGGCGCATTCGCGCAGCGGCCGGATCTTGCCCGCCGGGTTGCGGCTAAACGCTTCTTCGCAAAAATCGTGTTGTTTTCGGAAAGAGTAGCACCGAAGACGCTGTGGCCGCTTTCCATCGCCGCCGCGTTTCTGGCGCTCGCATGGTTCGGACTTTACCGTCAGATGCCTGATTTCGTGCGGCTGGGCATCGTTTTCCTGCTGGTTTTCGGTTTCATCAGCACCATCCTGCCAATCGTCCGGCTGAAATGGCCGACAGACAACGACGCGTCCCGCCTTCTGGAAGAACGCAATGGTCTCGCTCACCAGCCAGTCGGCGTGCAGGAAGACGAACCGGCGTTGGACACCCCCATTTCCCGCGCCTTGTGGAAAGAACACCAGATCCGTATGGCGGAACGCATCGCCGCGCTGAATGCCGGCCTGCCGAAACCCGATATCGCCCGTTACGACCGCTCGGCACTACGCGCCATTCCCGCCCTTTTTCTGGTTGTCGCCTTCGGTTTTTCCTATTCCAATGGTGCAGGCACGATTGCAGATGCCTTCCGTAGCCGACCGGCAGCCGGTCCGCTCAATCCCGATATCCGTCTCGACGCCTGGGTCACGCCGCCCGCCTATACCGGCCGCGCCCCGATTTTTCTGACAGGGCGCGATGCGACAGGCCACGACGCGGTGTCCGTGCCACAATCCTCCAAACTGACGATCCGTATGACCGGTGGCGATGGCGGCGAGGAAGTGACCTTCGAGCCTGAGACCGCCGGCGCCCTGCAGAAGCTTGCCCCCGAAGCGGCACGCGCCGACAGCGCAAGTGGCGATGTGGCGGCACAGACAGAAAAACGCGCGCCGGATCAACCTGTTACGCCGCGCACCTTTGCGATGGATGTGACCGAAAGCGGCATGATCACCGCCAATGGCGAACAATGGGTGTTCAACGTCATTCCTGACCAGCCACCGACCATCGGCTTCGACAACATGCCGCGCCGCGCCGTCAATGGTGCGCTGGAGGTGGGTTTCACCGCCAAGGACGACTATGGCATCAAGGAAGCCCACGCCATCATCGAGCCGCTTGGCGTTGCGGAGGGTGCAACAGCACTTTACCCGCCGCCGGAATTCAAGCTCGACCTGCCGCGGCAGAACAACCGCGAGATCAAGGGGCTGACCAGCCGCAACCTGACCGAACATCCCATGGCAGGTAAGCGCGTGCGCATCACGCTGGTGGCAACAGACGGTGCCGGCCAGACCGGCCGCAGCCCCGCGCATGAAATGGTGCTGCCGGGCCGCAATTTCTCTGAACCGCTGGCGGCTTCGGTTGCGGAACAGCGGCAGATATTCTCGCTCGACACGCGCCAGATGCCAAAGGCGATCGCCTATAACGAGGCGGTTGGTCTGCGTCCGGAAGAAACCATTCCCAACACCACGCACTATCTCCTGCTGCAATCGGCGCAGACCCGCATGCGGCTCGCCTATAATGAGGAGATGCTGAAGAACACCGCCGATTATCTCTGGGAGATCGCGCTCGGCATCGAGGATGGTGATCTTTCGCAGGCGGAAAAACGCCTGCGTGATGCGCAGACAGCGCTTTCCGAGGCGCTTCAGCGCAATGCCTCCGATGAGGAAATCGCCAAGCTGATGCAGGAACTGCGTGAGGCGATGCAGCAGTTCATGAGCGAGCTTGCACAGCGCATGCAGAATGCGCCGCAAGCCAACATGAACCAGCAGGCACAAAACGTGTTGCGGCAGCGCGATCTGGAAAACATGATGAACCAGATCGAAAACCTCGCGCGCTCCGGCAACCGTGACGCAGCACAGGAAATGCTCTCGCAGCTGCAACGCATGATGAACAACCTGCAGGCGGGACGGCCGCAACGTCAGGGCCAGCAGGGGCAGCAGCAAAGCAGCAAGATGCGCCAGCAGATCGACAAGCTGGGTGAAATTCTGCAACAGCAGCAGAAGCTGATGGACGAGACCTTCAAGCTCGATCAGGCGCTGCGTGACCGCATGCAGCGCGGCGACCCGCAGGATGGCGGCGAAGGTCAGGACCCGCAGACGGGTGAAAACGGTGAATCACCGCAACAGGGCCAGCAGGGCCAGCAGGGCGAAAACGGCCAGCAAGGCGGACAGCCGAGCGAGCAGATGACAGCCGAACAATTGCGCGAGGCGCTGAAAAATCTGAGGGCGCAGCAGGACGCGCTGGGCAAGCAGCTGGGCGAGTTGCAGCAGGGCCTTCGTGATCTCGGCATGGAGCCGGGCGAAAACTTCGGCAAGGCGCAGCAGGAAATGGAAGGCGCCGGCGAAGCACTCGGCAAAAGCCAGGGCGAACAGGCGGTCGAAGGTCAGGGCAATGCGCTGAACGCGCTGCGACAGGGCGCGCAGGATATGATGGGCCAGATCATGCAGGCCATGCGCCAGCAGGGACAGCAGCCCGGACAGGGGCAGGAAGGCATGGCTGGCCAAGGCGGACAGAACGGCCGCGATCCACTCGGCCGTCCGCGCAGCACAACAGGCCCCGATTTCGGCGACCAGGTGAAGGTGCCTGATGAGATCGACGTGCAGCGCGCCCGCGAAATTCTCGAGGCTATTCGCGAAAAGCTCGGCAACAACCCGCCGGGTGAAATCGAGCGGCGTTATCTGGAGCGGTTGCTGGATATACGGTGAGGATGGAGGCCGCCATTCCTAACGATCGGGCGTGTTTAACCTCGCGCATTTTTTAGGAAAGGCCAGCTTATCAAACACTCAACGTCATCCTCGGCCTTGTCCCGAGCATGACGGCGGAGAGAGTTGACAACTCCACAACAAAAAAAGGCGGCCCAAAGGGCCGCCCTTTCTCAAATCTCTGTAGCCTTATCGCTCAGGCCGCGAGCGCCCGCGCAACAGCTTTGCGGATATCCGGAAGCGCAAAAGGTTTTGAAACCACGTCCACGATCTTTTCTGCCAGATCATCAGCACGTTCGCGCTGTTCGGCATAACCCGTCATCAACAGGATGCGCATGGCCGGGAAGCGTTCGGCGGCGCGGTGCGCCAGCTCGATGCCATCCATGACCGGCATGCGGATATCCGAAAGAAGGAGATCGAAATTGGTTTCCTGAAGCTTCTCCAGCCCCTGCTCGCCGTCTGCCGCCTCATGGGTCTCGTGACCGTCGAGACGCAGCGCACGGGCAACGAAAGCCCGCAATGCATCCTCATCTTCGGTAATCAGAATCTTCGCCATTAATCATTGCTCCTGGGCATCATTTCCAGCCGTGAGCAACATCGCAGGCTCCTCTTTTCAAGAGGTAAACACCCAGGGTTTCGCTGGGTGAATGGTTAATGAGGCGTCTCCGGCATGTCCCATCCCGGCACGGCAGAAATCGTCAGGCGTCGCCCGTGACGACGCCTACGAAGGGCAGTTCGCGGAAGGCGTAAGCCACATCCATGCCGTAACCCACGACGAAATAATCGGGACATTCGAAACCGACATAGTCGGCCTCCAGATCTTCCTTGCGCTTGACCTTCTTGTCGAGCAGCACGGCGATGGTGACGTGACGGGCGCCGCGTTCGTAAAGCAGTTCCTTGGCGAAACGCAGCGTGCGGCCGGATTCGAGAATATCGTCGATCAGAAGAACATCGCGGTCCTTCACGTCGCTGTCGATATCCTTGACGATCTTCACCCCTTGCGAAACGGTGCCGGCACCGTAGCTCGAAAGCGTGATGAATTCGACTTCGGGCGCAAGGCCGCTGTCATGCAGCGCGCGGATGAGATCGGCCGCGAAAATGAACGATCCCTTGAGCACGGCGATGACCAGCAAATCCTTGGTCGGGCCGCTCGCTATATGCTTGGCCATGTCGCGATTGCGCTCGGCAATCTGCTCGGCGGTGTAAAGCGGCTCAATGTTTTTTCCACGGACGACGGGCATTCTTTCTCCTGTGCTGCGCCTTGCCGATTTTACCTTTCAGTAAAAATACGAAGACCACGCGTTAGCACAGTCAACGTTCGGAAGCACCCGCTTCGACGAAGGAAAGCTTGATGTCAGGCGTTTTTCCACCGGGATGGCGCAACTTTGCCGAAAATCCGTGGCTGAAACCGGGCTGCATCTGCCTGACCGGCGGTTCGATGACCATGCTGGCGACCAGTTGCCCCTTGGCAACGAAGAGGTCGGCGCGAAGTGCCGGCACCTCTTCCAGAGCGGTACCGTTGTTCTCCACAATACCGTTGATGAGCAGGACATCCATGCCGCCAGCCTCCTGCGGCGTGATGGTGACATGGGAAATGGCAAGCGGGTTTGCGGCCGCAACGACCGGCTTTTCCGGCACGACCACCGAAAGGCCGCCTGAGCAGATGAAAACAAAAATGACGAGCGCCGCAACCAGCGCCGAATAGGCATCCACAGACAGGCGCGACAATTTGCGGTCCACCCAGCCGATGAACGCGTAACCAAGAGCACTGGCGGTGACGGGCGGTTTTTCCATCTGCCGGCGCATCGCGCCGCGATTATCGTTTCCGGGCTGACGGACACGGTTTTCCTTGATGGTGACAAATTCCGCGTCTACCACATCGGGGCCGGTGTGGGTTGCCCGCGCCGTACGGCGCACTGGCGCTTCCGGCATCAGGAGGTCGAAATCGAATGCCGCTTGCCGGCGAGATGAACGGAACATAGCCATAGAATTCCTTGGGTGAGGTTTTCCGGCCCGCAAAACTGGGCATTGCAACGAATCCTGCCAAGTTTTAAATTTAATTGGTTAATGCTTCGCAAAAACGGCTCGCATAGGCCACCGGAACCGGGTTAAACGGCGCATCCGGGCCTCACGCGCCAGCGGTTTGCGAACCACCACGAAACGAAGAGACTGGAAGTCCGTTGATCCATTTCGAAAATGTCGGGTTGCGTTACGGCATGGGCCCCGAAATCCTGAGGGACATGACCTTCGACATTCCCAAGGGTTCGTTCCAGTTTCTGACCGGCCCTTCCGGTGCCGGCAAAACCACGTTCCTGCGCCTGCTGCTGATGTCGCTGCAGCCCACACGCGGCAATATCCGCATGTTCAACCGCGATGTGTCGCGCATTCCGCGCAGCGAGTTACCCATGCTGCGCCGCCGCGTCGGGATCGTCTTTCAGGATTTCCGACTGCTCGATCATCTGACAACCTATGAGAATGTCGCCCTGCCGCTGCGTGTGCGCGGCAAGGAAGAAAGCGCCTACCGCAACGACGTCATCGAGCTTCTGAAATGGGTCGGGCTTGGCGAGCGCATCAATGTGCTTCCGGCCATCCTCTCCGGTGGGGAAAAGCAACGCGCCGCCATTGCCCGTGCATTGATGGACCAGCCGGAAATCTTGCTGGCCGACGAGCCGACCGGCAACGTCGACCCGCCGATGGCCAAGCGCCTTCTCAACCTCTTTCTGGAGCTCAACCGGCTGGGTACCGCTGTGGTCATCGCCACCCATGATTTCGGCCTGATGGACCAGATCGACGCACGCCGGATGATCCTCACCGAAGGGCGGCTCGACATCTATGAATGAGATCAACCGCAAACAGTTAAGACCAGAGGCGACCGCACCGAAGCGGCCGCCGATGCGTATCCGCCCGATGGCACCCATTCTGCCGCCCTCTAACATTCAGGGCAATGCGCTGATGGTGGTGATCGCCATCATGGCCTTTCTCGCCTGCCTGACGCTTGGTGCCGTTTCCATGGTGCGTGCCACCGCCGCCACCTGGCAGAGCCAGATTTCCCGCGAAATCACCATTCAGATCAAACCCGAGGACGGGCTGGACATGAATGCAGCGCTCACCAAGGCACGTTCTCTGGCGCTCACCTTCGTCGGCACGCGGGATGGCACGATCCTCGATGATGCCGCCACCGCGCGTCTTCTGGAGCCGTGGCTCGGCAGTGGCCTCGATCTTTCCGAACTGCCGGTGCCGCGCCTCGTCGTGATTACCATCGATGAAAACCACCCGCCCGATTTTCAGGCCATGCGCGATATGCTGAAAGCTGAAATTCCACAGGCGTTTCTGGATGACCACCGTACATGGGTCGACAGGCTCGTCTCCATGGCCATGACCACTGTCATGATCGGCGTCGGGGTCCTGATCCTCGTCTTCACCGCCATGGTGCTGACGGTGGTGTTTGCAACGCGCGGCGCGCTTTCCGGCAACCGGCACATCGTCGAGGTGCTGCATTTCGTAGGCGCCGAAAGCAGCTTCGTGGCGCGGGAATTCCAAAAGCACTTCCTGAAGATCAGCCTGAAAGGTGCGGCAGCGGGCAGCGCCCTTGCCGCGGCGGTTTTCCTTGCCGCCGGTTTCTGGCAATCGAGCACGGTTGCTACGCCGCAAAGCGATCAGGCAAGTGCGCTTTTCGGCTCCTTTTCCGTTGGCCTCAGTGGTTATATCGGCATCGCCACGACGATGATCATCATCGCGCTGCTCACCACGATCACCGCGCGTGTGACCGTCATCCGCACGATCGACGATATCGACCGCGTCCGCTCCGATCCGTCTAAAAGCGACGGTGTCGCATCGTGACGCCGTCTCTCGAATCTCGCGAGGAAACTGCACCCTTCACACGCCGGATGTAACTTGCGGACGGTGGACAAAAATGCCTGTTCCTTGCCTTAATCGGCGAGTATTCAGGAGGAATGTTTGTGAGTCGGACGGACCATGATCAGGAACAGTCGACCACGCGACAGGCAAAAAAAGGCCTGTTGTCGCGGCGAAGTCGCCTGCGTCGTTTTATTCGCGGTCTCATCCTGCTTTGCGTCATTACTCTCGGGGCTTTTTCCGGCGGTTTTTTGTGGTTCGCAGATTCGGTCGCCTCCATGCGCCCGCCCGAAGGCGCCAAGGGCGACGCGATCATCGTTCTGACCGGTGGTTATCAGCGCATCGAACAGGCGGTCGGCCTGCTGCGGGACGGCGTTGGCAAGCGCCTTCTGATTTCCGGCGTCAATCCGGCCACCACCCGCACGCAAATCCGCAAGATGACGCAAGGCTCTTCGGACATGTTTTCCTGCTGCGTGGACATGGGCTACAAGGCCATAGACACCATCGGCAATGCCAACGAGGCGGCGAGCTGGATACGCGACCACGGTTATTCCTCCATCGTCGTCGTTACGAACAATTACCATATGCATCGCAGCCTGCATGAACTGCACAATGCCAGCCCGCAGACCCAATTCATCGCCTATCCCGTTATCAGCGCCGACCTTGCCCGCACCAACTGGTTCGCGGAGCCAGATGTGGTCCGGACCATGCTCTACGAATACATGAAATTCGTGATTGCAGCAGGACGCGACCTGACCGGGCTCGGCAAGGGCGACGGGTTGCGCAAGGCGGGCACCGATCACCCCACGATCAAGGCGGCAACCTCTTCCCCGTGAATGGAAAGAACGGAGAGAACACGCTTGCTGCGGAGCCTTGTTTTCGTGTAGGCGTCTGGCATCGGCATCCGGCATCGAGGCGCGCCTGAGCTTCGGAACGGCTGCAACCCGGGAAGTCTGTCGATGCTCAAGCTGCGCTCTTTTCTTTTCAATACGCTGTTTTATCTCAATCTGATTGTCCGCATGATCGTGCTCACGCCGATCTATTTCATCCTGCCGCGCAGAGTAGCCTATGAAATCCCCAAGAACTGGGCGCGATCCAACCATTGGCTGATGAAGACCATTGTCGGCACCACCTTCGAGATCGAGGGGCTGGAAAACATTCCCGAAACCGGCTGTATCTTCGCCCCCAAACACCAGTCCTTCTGGGACACCTATGCGCTGCTGCCCAACCTTCCCGATCCGGTCTATATTCTGAAGCGCGAGCTTTTGTGGATCCCGCTGTTCGGCTGGTATGCGATGAAGCAGCGCATGATCCCGGTCAACCGCGCCGCGCGCGGCAAGGTGATGCTGAAGGTCATGGAGCGGGCGAGAGAGGAGATGGCGGCTGGCCGCGAACTCATAATCTATCCCGAAGGCACACGCCGGCCACCGGGCGCTGAGCCCGAATATCGTTATGGCATCGCACGTCTTTACCGCGACCTCAAAGTCCCCGTCATTCCGGTCGCCATGCATCCCGGCCTCTTCTGGCCACGCCGCTCGACAATGCGTTATCCCGGCCATTTCAAGGTGCGGATCTTGCCGGCCATCGAGCCGGGGCTGGACCCGGACGTGTTTTTCAAGACATTGATCGAGGTGACGGAAAAGGCGAGCGACGAGTTGCTGCTGGAGACCGCGCGCAACAATCCGCACCTGCCGCTGCCACCGACCGCCGTGAAGCGTATCGCAGAACTTCAGGGGCAAGACACTCCCGCCGGCTAAACCGCGATCGTGCCGACACTGGCGGCAATGCTTTCCAGCAGCGTGTCGCGAATACCCATATCCTGCAGATGCTGCACGGTATTGAAGACGTAATCGGTATTCGGGCCGGACCGGCCCGATGCGGCAGCCACGATCGTGGCCGCTTCCGCGACACCCAGACCACCAATATACTGCTCGTGGGCGGGATCGGCCACATAGGTCACGGCACTGCCGCGCGTGCCATCGGCGAGCGCAATGGCAACGACGCGTTCCTTGTAGACATTCGTTACCAGCTCGCGCTCGCGCAGATAGGCCATGACCGGACCATGGTCCGCTCCGCGCACGCGAAAGGCAACGCCGAGGCAGGAGCCGCCGCGCTCCAGACCGAGAACAAGGCCGGGCTTCTCCTCAGTGCCGCGGTACACATTTGAACTGATGCAGAGGGAGCGTCGATAACCGTGCAGCCGCGCCTGCTGCCTTTCCTCAAAGGCAAAGCCCGGGTTCCACATCAACGAACCGTAGCCAAAGACCCAAAAATCGTCCATATCCCAAGCCAAATCGAATTTATCTGAAGTCTGTTCATCGGAGATCAATATGGCATCGTCAAGCCAATCCGGCACGGTCAAAAAATTCCTCTGGCTTGGTATCGCCGTCGTGCTGGTTATCGGACTTTACACGGCCGGGTGGTTTTATGCCGCCGACAAGCTGAAGCAGACGGTTCTGAACGTCATCTCGCCTTCGCAGGCCAGAAACGTCAGCGGCGAATGCGGCGACATTGCCTTCAAGGGTTATCCGTTCCGCATCGGCCTTTTCTGCTCCAAGGTAACGGTGGACGACAAGCAGAATGGCGTTTCAGCCTCGTTCGGAGAATTGCGTTCCGCAGCGCAGGTCTACAATCCCGGCCACATTGTCTGGGAACTGGATGCACCGGCTGAAATCCGCACCGCGCATGGCCTCACGGTTTCGGCCGTCTGGCAGAACATGCAGTCGAGCATCGTCACCAAGCTTAGGGGTATCGACCGTACCTCGCTTGTAATCGACGGCCTGAAGGCTCAGGCGGTTTCCACCGTTACCGGCCAGACGATCGATTTCGATGCCGCCAAGACGGAAATGCATCTGCGCCAGAACGGCGCCGATCTAGACGGCGCGATAACGTTGACCGACTCGTCAACCGTCATCAAGGATTGGCCGCAACTTCTGCCGCGCCTCAACGCCATCGCCGATGTCACCCTTGCCGGCAAGGCGGGTATGGTAGACGGCAGCGATACGGCCGGGCTTTACGGTGCGAGCGGCGAGCTTCGCCGGCTGGTCGCTGATATCGGCGAAGGCCGCACCATGCGTATCAGCGGCCCCTTCTCCTTCGATAATGAGGGCTATCTCTCCGGCCAGTTCAAGCTGGAGATCGAAAAGCTTGACGCCTGGTCGGACAATGCCAAGCAGGCGTTTCCGCAGCTGCAATCCACCATCGATACCGCCCGCAAAATGCTCCGCGCACTCGCCGGCGGCGGCGACAGGGCGTCCGTCGACCTCTTGGTGGATCGCGGCCGCGCCACCGTCAGCGGTTTCATTCCGCTGGGGAAGATCCCGCCGATTTAACAGAGAGCTTTTGTAAAAAACACCTCAGCGGCATCCTGAATTTTTGAAAGATGCAGGATGCCGGCTTCTTTGTATCCATTGCGACGATGCCACATCTGCGGTTCCCGCTCGTCCTGCTGGCTGGACGTCATCACCAGTGAGGCACCCTGCTCACGCATCAGAGTTTCCCAAAAAACTGTAGCGTTGCGCCGACGCCATGTCCCCGAAACTCGGGAACGACGCGGATCATGTCCATGTAGGGTATCTTGCCCCAGAACATCGAGAACCGCAGAAAACCGACTAGAATCGTATCTTCTTTCGCGACGAGATATTCGCGGCGTCCGACGCAACGCCGCAACCAATCCTCATCGATCCATTTGTCTTCCCGCAGCAGCCATTCGATATCGTCATCCGTCGCCGCAGATATCAATATCACTTCAGCGCCCTACTTCTTCTGATCCAGCGCGTGACGCCCAAAGTCAGGCGTATCGACGTCCTGACCAGCCTCGATGATGGAGCGGCGGATGGAGCGTGTGCGAGAAAACAGTTCGAACAACTTGTCGCCCTCCCCCCAGCGGATCGCCCTTTGCAGCGAAGCAAGGTCTTCCGAGAACCGTGCCAGCATTTCGAGGATGGCATCCTTGTTGTGCAGGCAGACATCGCGCCACATGGTGGGGTCCGAGGCGGCGAGACGCGTGAAATCTCGGAAGCCGGAAGCGGAATATTTGATGACTTCCGACTCGGTTACCGTCTCCAGATCGTCCGCCGTGCCGACGATGTTATAGGCGATGATGTGCGGCAGATGCGATACGATCGCCAGAACCTTGTCGTGGTGTTCGGCATCCATTTCATCCACTCGCGAGCCGAGCGCCCGCCAGAAATCCTTGAGCCTTTCCAGCGCCTCCGCATCCGTGCCCGGCAGCGGCGTGAAGATGCACCAGCGCTCGCGGAAAAGACCGGAAAAACCGGCATCCGGGCCGGATTTTTCCGTACCCGCCAGCGGATGTCCAGGAATGAAATGCACATTGTCAGGCATATGGGGCGCCATCTGCGCGATGACCGAAGCCTTGGTAGAGCCGACATCGGTGACGATGGCGCCGGGCTTCAGATGCGGCGCCATCTGCTCGGCAACCGCCCCGGATGAACCGACCGGCACTGAAACGATGACAAGATCAGCATCCCTGACGGCCTGCGCGGCGGATGTCGTATACTCGCTTCCAAGCGCCAGTTCCTCTGCCCGCTTCAGCGTTTCCGCGCTGCGGGTGGAAATCGTGACATGCCGGGCAAGACCCAGTTCCTTGATGTCGCGCGCAATAGACGAGCCGATCAGGCCGATGCCAACAAGCGCGATGCGCTCAAACATGATCTCGCCCATTACGCCTGCCCCATGAACTCGGTGAGCGCGGCGATGACGCCAAGATTGGCTTCTTCCGAACCAACCGTCATACGCAAGGCATTGGGGAAACCGTAGCCGCGCACGGCACGCAGGATATAACCGCGGCGGCTCAGGAACTCGTCCGCATCTGGTGCACGCTTGCCATCCTGGTCCGGGAAATGGATCAGGACAAAGTTGGTGACTGATGGCGTGACCTTGAGGCCGAGACTGGTGAAGACCGTCGTGAGTTTTTCCAGCCAGAGCGTGTTGTGAGAGATCGCCTTTTCCAGGAATGCCTGATCGCGGATGGCCGCGGCACCCGCTGCGATCGCCGGCGCGCTCATGTTGAACGGACCACGCACCCGGTTCAGCGCATCGATGATGGCGGCCGGACCATACATCCAGCCGACGCGCAGTGCGGCCAGACCGTAAACCTTGGAGAAGGTGCGCGTCATCACCACGTTGCGGTTCCCAGACACCAGCTCGAGACCGGCCTCGTAGTCGTTCTTGCGTACATATTCGGCATAAGCCGCATCAAGCACGAGCACGACATGTTTCGGCAGACCAGCCTGAAGGCGGCGGATTTCCGCGACCGGAACATAGGTGCCGGTGGGATTGCCGGGATTGGCGATGAAAACCATCTTCGTCCTTGGCGTGACGGCGGCAAGAATCGCGTCCACATCGACGGCGCAATCCTTTTCCTTCACCGTCACCGGCGTTGCGCCCGCACCCATGATCTGGATCTTGTAGACGAGGAAACCGTGTTCGGTGATAATCGCCTCATCGCCCGTACCCAGATAGACGTGGCAGAGCAGGCCAAGAAGCTCATCCGAGCCGTTACCGCACATGATATTCGCTATGTTGAGGCCATGCACGTCTGCAATCGCCTGACGCAGCGCAATCGCCTGTCCGTCGGGATAGATTTCCAGATGGCTGGCGGTGGCGGCGAATGCCTCGATCGCCTTCGGGCTTGGCCCGAGCGGCGTTTCGTTGGAGGAGAGCTTATAAACCTTCGCGACGCCATCCACGTGTTCCTTGCCGGGAACATAAGCGGCGATATCCAGAATACCCGGACGCGGAAGAGGTTGGCTAAGCTCTGCACTCATTTGATCGACCTTCGGAAATGCGCCGGGGAGCCCGGCAAAAGCAATGCCGGAGGCATTAGACCGGAATGGCCCCTTTGTCGAGGGTCAGCGCGGCTTTCCGTGCTTTGCGGCGGTGCGGGTGGTGGGCACACCCTGAGGCGCCAGGACCGGCACGAAAACCCGGCGTGAGGCGCGCTGGGTAACGGGCAATCCCTGATAGAGACGTTTCTGTGCCTCAACCACGATAACGCCGGAAAACAGCGGCCAGAGCCTGCGGCCGGTAAGCTCAAGGTATCGGCGGAATTTCAGTACCGGGCGGCTGGTGGTGGGCGGAAAGAAAAGCGCTTCGGCGCTTGCCCCCGGCGTAAAATTGGTCTCGCGCAGAAGCGCCGTCAACTGCCCGCGCGAATAGGGCCGGCCCGAGCCGAAAGGTGTGTGTTCCATGCGTGCCCAGACCCCACGCCTGTTCGGCACCACGATCACCAGACGCCCGCCGGGCGCCAGCACCCGCCAGAGTTCTTTCAGGGTTTCGCGCGGATTTTCGGCAAATTCCAGAGCATGCACCATCAACACCCGGTCTATCGACGAATCGGGTAGCGGCAGTTCCTCGTCAAACACCAGCGCCGTGGAGGAAAGCTCGCCTGCCGGCCAGTTCACCGCTCCCTGCCCCGCCGGCATGAAGGCAAAGGTGCGCTCCGTGTCATGACGGAACCGCTCCAGAAACGGCACGGCGTAACCGAGGCCGACCAGCCTTTCCTCCGGCAAAGGCGGCCAGAGCGATGAAAGCGCCATGGTGATCGCCTGCTCGGCCGAGCGGCCAAGCGGGGAATGATAGAATTCGCGCAGATCGACGATATCGGTGTTCATGGGCGAGAATGTAGCATCAGGCGGTTGGACTTCAAGGCGTCTGCGCCTACATTGAAATTCAGGCGGACAAATGCGCCGGCCAAGGCCGGCAAATGGAGAGGACCACGATGAAACCTTTGGAAATAGACGTCTTTCTTTGCCGCAGTGATAATTTTGGCGTTCTGCTGCACGATCCAGAAAGCGGGGCGACCGCCGCGATCGATGCGCCGGAGGAAGGCCCCATCCTGCAGGCTCTTCATGGGCATGGCTGGAAGCTCACGCATATCTTCACCACCCATCACCATCAGGACCATGTGGAAGCCAATCTGGCGCTGAAGGACAAATTCCAGTGCGAAATACATGGCCCACATGATGAGGCGATTGCGATCCCCGGTCTCGACCGTTCCCAGGCCGATGGCGACGAGTTCGAATTTGCCGGACGGCGCGTTCAGGTCATTGCCACACCCGGTCATACGGCGGGGCATATCTGCTACTACCTTCCCGATGACGGCCTGCTGTTTGCCGCCGATACGCTTTTCGCCATGGGTTGCGGTCGGCTGTTCGAACGTACGGCAACAGATATGTGGCACTCTTTCCAGAAGTTAATGGCGCTGCCGGATGACACGAAAGTCTATTTCGGCCACGAATATACACTTTCGAATGCCCGTTTCGCGCTCACCGTCGATCCTGATAACGCGGCTCTAATCGAGCGCGCCGAAAGCGTCGAAAAGGCGCGGCAGGCGAATGAATTCACCATTCCCACCACCATCGGGCTGGAAAAACAGACCAACCCTTATATGAGGGTGGCCGATGCCGGCATCCGCAGTCATCTTGGCCTTAAAGGCGCAACCGATGCCGAAGTCTTTGCCGAAATCCGCACACGCAAGGACAATTTCTGATGGGCGCCGATCTGTCTTCGGCAGCGATCATTCGCGAACTGGAACTGGAGCCGCACCCCGAGGGCGGCTTTTACCACCAGACATTTCGCGACAAGGCAGGTGGTGAGCGCGGCCATTCGACGGCGATCTATTATCTTCTGGAAAAGGGGACGCGCTCGCACTGGCATCGCGTCACCGATGCGGTGGAGGTCTGGCACTATTATGCTGGCGCTCCGATCACCCTGCATCTTTCCGAAGATGGCAGGGAGGTACAGACCTTTACCCTCGGCCCCGACATTCTGGAAGGCGAGCGCCCGCAGGTGATCGTACCTGCCAATTGCTGGCAATCGGCAGAAAGCCTCGGCGACTTCACCCTCGTCGGCTGCACCGTCTCGCCGGGTTTCGCCTTTTCAAGCTTCGTGATGGCCGAACCCGGCTGGTCGCCGGGCGATACGCCGTAACTGCATCAACCGCCGTATTTGGTGGCGGTGATGTAGACTTGGCCTACCCGCGTCGGAATGACGGCGTAGACCGGGGCATAGACATCCATATTGTCCGATTTGGCAAACCAGATCTCCATGGAAATGGATTTCAGGTATTCGATATCCTTGCGCCCCTGGCGATAACCCGACTTCGGCACGTAACGCGCCTTGCAGACCACGGCATCGCCGCTGAAGCCATTCGTCTTGAAGGGCTTGGTGCCGCTGGGGCTCAACACCAGATCCAGCCGCGATTCGCCGTCGTAGATCGGCAGGCGCGACGGGCAGATGCGGCCGCCGGCGGGAATGATGAGGCCGGAGATTGGATCGAGGACGGAGCGCAGGTCTCCGTCCTTCACATTCACCCAATTGTCCGGCCGCGCCTTCGGCTCCGGTTTCACCGTCGTCGATGTGACGTTGCCGTTACGATAGACCACATCATAGGTCCGCACCCGCTTGCCGTCCTTGTAAACAAGCGAATATGTATTCGCCTGCAGCCGATGGCCACGTTTGGCACCCGAAATCGTCGTCTTGCCGGAAATATCCGCCAGAACGCTTGCAAGCCCTGCTGAGCTGAAGGAACCGGAAATCGAATAGTTCGGGCCGTTCATGCGAGTCGAAAAACTCGCCTTGGCAATTGGTAGAATACCGAGATTGATGCTGTATTCGCTTGTATGGCGGGCTTCGGCGGCGAGCGAGGGAGATACGCCTGCAAACGCCATTGTCACAGCCATGAAAATGCTTTTTCCTCTGGCAATCATTTGGATATCACCTTAAAAGAGGCGCGGAAGCGGCCTTATGGGGCGATCATATACGCCGACTTGTGGCAATAAAAAAGCGGATGCCGGTTGAAAACGCCGGAATTTCCTTTCATTTGCTCGCGAGCGGCTTGACTGTTAAGTCCCGTCTGACTATAGAACCGCAACTTTCCAATCATGGCCAGTTGGATTGCCACCACGGTTTTGCCGGTGGCGAGCCAGTGGTGAAACAGACAAACGAAATAGGTGTACCCATGTCCCGTGTATGCGAATTGACCGGCAAGGGCGTCCAGACGGGCAACAACGTCAGCCACGCCAACAACAAGACCAAGCGCCGGTTCCTTCCGAACCTCTGCCAGGTTACGTTGATCTCCGATGCTCTCGGCCAGCGTTTCCGCCTGCGTGTTTCCGCAGCAGCTCTGCGCTCCGTTGAACATCGTGGCGGCCTCGATGCCTTCCTTCTGAAGTCCGGCGAAAACGAACTGAGCATGCGCGCTCGCCTCCTGCGCCGCCAGATCGCCAAGAAGACGGCCGAAGCTGCTTAATTAGCGGTTTCGACATCACTGATATTCAGAAGGCTTGAATGGCTTTTGCCGCTCAAGCCTTTTGCTTGTTCTAATTCGGCTCCAACTGGTGGCATCACCCAGGATAAAAAAATGCCCTACCTGCGCTACACGCTCATTTACGTTCTGTTGATGACACTGGTGGTCGTCGCGTCCAACATTCTGGTGCAATACCCGCTTTCCGGATCGCTGTTCGGCGTCAATCTCGGCGATCTTTTGACCTGGGGTGCCTTTACCTATCCGGTCGCCTTCCTCGTCACAGACCTTACAAACCGCCAGTTCGGGCCGTCAGTCGCGCGCCGCGTCGTACTTGCCGGTTTTATTGTTGGTGTCACACTGTCCTTCTGGACCTCGATTCCGCGTATCGCCGTTGCCTCCGGCACCGCCTATCTGATTGGCCAGCTGCTCGATATTTCCGTCTTCAACCGCCTGCGCCGCCAGCGCTGGTGGCACGCACCGCTTGCCGGCTCCATGCTGGGTTCGGTGCTGGATACCGCGCTGTTCTTCTCCATCGCCTTTGCTGCGAGTTTCTCCTTCGTCGGTCCCAACGATGCCTTCGCCATTGAAAATGCCCCCGTGCTCGGCATCTTCGCTCTGGAGGCACCGCGCTGGATTTCCTGGGCGCTCGGCGACCTCTCGGTGAAGATCCTCGTCGGCCTCGTGATGCTCCTGCCCTACGGCGCACTGATGAACACGCTGAAGCCGATGCCAAAGGTCGCCAAATCGGGCTGACACCATTGCCATCCAGGTTTAAGGCTGGGGTGGGAGCGTGGATCGAATCGCGCTTGCAAACCAGCCGACTGCGTTGCAGTCTGCGGTCCGTGGCACAGCGCAGAGGCAGGCAGATATGCAGATCAATGACGTTATCGATATTGTGGAGGCCGCCAGCGCCACGCTTTCAGGCTCCACCTTCAACGACGTCAATCTGTCGGGTACGATGTTCAACGACGTCAATCTCGCCGGAACCAGCTTCAACCAGATCAACTTTTCCGGCGCGTCATTTACCGACAGCAACATGTCCGGCTGGTCGATCGACGATGTTAATCTTTCCGGTCTGAAACTGAGCAACGCCAACCTGTCCGGCGCGCAGATAACAGGATGCCGAATGACCGGGATGAAGATCGACGGCATTCCCGTCGAGGATCTGGTGGCTGCCTACAAGGCGGCGCAGCAGGTGTGAACCTTCACTCCACCAGCTTGAATTCCAACATCAGATTGCGCTGGAGAAATGAGTGATTGTCATCGGAAACGATGATGAGGCGTGTGGAACCATCAGGCCCCTTCACCACACCCATGCCTTCCATATTATCGATCTGGTAGACCATGCCCGCTTCCAGCAGGATTTCGCCATCCACCACCGCGCCCGGCCTGATATCTGCAGCCTTGATGCGGCGGATGCGCGTCCCCACCCCTTCAGCGAAATTGAAGCGGCGCTCTAGAAGCAGCAGGTCGCCATCGGGCAGGAAAGCGCCGTCCGTCACGTCGAATGAGGGGTGATGGGTGACCGCGAATGTGCCCTTCAACGGGCCTTCCAGTATGGCGGCGAGAAGATTGCCGTCGGCATCGATGCTTTTCTCAGCCACCACGACAAGGGCACCGCCAAGCGGCGAATCGGCCGGCGAGACCGCAAGGGCCTCCATGCCGCCATTGTGGCGCAGTTCGCTGTTGGGAATGAGATGAGGCAGGCGGCTGAGCGGCTTTGAGGTCTCGAACCCAGGATCGGGATAGGCATCGATCCTGTGACGCTGCTCGTAGCTGACGAATACCTTGCCATCCCGCAGCGCCAGACCTTCCGCATCCATTTCCATCTTGCGGGAAGGTTCACGGCCGCTGGCATCCAGCATGGCAGTGATACGCACGTCAGCCAACCCGGACAGCGCGCCCGACGGGCCGCGTGCGATCTTGCCCGTGAGCCAGTGGCCGGTATCCAGCACGGCAACGAATTCCTGCCCGTTTGGGCGAAAGCGGATGGAGGATATGGCACCGAATAGTTTTTCCGGCGTGCTCATCACCATGCCGCCGATAAATTCCAGCTTGCCGAAACGCCTGGCGCTGGTGCCGACCTCGAAGCCTGACAACAGACGAACGCTGACCGGAACATCGATGGTCGACGCGCCGATGGGAACCGGAACAAGCGCTCCGACCGCAAGAACTGCAGCCATCGCCAGCGATTTACAGGAAAGAAAAGCCCGGCCCCGCTTATCCCGCACGGCGAACCTTGCGGGACGAGCTGGCGGTATTGGTATCCTCGAAGAGAGCAGCAAGCTGTTCGGTCATCGCGCCAGCCAGTTCGTCCGCATCCACGATCGTCACGGCGCGACGGTAATAACGCGTCACATCATGGCCGATACCGATCGCCAGAAGCTCCACCGGCGAACGTGTCTCGATCTGTTCGATAACGGCGCGCAGGTGCCGCTCCAGATAGTTACCCGCATTGACCGACAGCGTCGAATCGTCCACCGGCGCACCGTCCGAAATCATCATCATGATCTTACGCTGCTCGGGGCGGCCGATGAGGCGGTTATGCGCCCACATCAGCGCTTCGCCGTCAATGTTTTCTTTCAGCAGGCCTTCACGCATCATCAGGCCAAGATTGCGCCGTGCACGCCGCCAGGGTGCATCCGCCGACTTGTAGATGATATGGCGCAAATCATTGAGCCGACCCGGCGAGCCGGGTTTGCCGCTGGCCAGCCATTGCTCGCGCGACTGACCGCCCTTCCACGCCTTGGTGGTGAAGCCGAGAATCTCCACCTTCACACCCGACCGTTCCAGCGTACGCGCAAGAATATCGGCGCAGGTGGCCGCAACCGTGATCGGGCGGCCACGCATCGAACCCGAATTGTCGATGACGAGCGAAACCACCGTGTCGCGGAACTTGGTATCGCGCTCCTTCTTGAAGGAGAGCGGCTGCATGGGATCGATGATAAGCCGCACGAGGCGAGCCGGATCGAGATAACCCTCTTCCAGATCGAAATCCCACGAACGGTTCTGCTGCGCCATCAGGCGGCGTTGCAGCCGGTTCGCCAGACGTCCGACGGCGCCCTGAAGATGGGCGAGCTGTTTGTCGAGAAACGCGCGCAGGCGGTCAAGCTCCGCCTCGTCGCACAGTTCCTCGGCGTGGATTTCCTCGTCGAATTCCTGGGTGAAGATGCGGTAGTCGACCTTCTCGTTGAAATCGTCGAAGGGGCTGTTGGGGCGGCGGGTCTCGCCGGGCGTCTCGGAATCCTCATCGAGATCGTCGGACATTTCCTCGTCCGACATCTCGGCGCCGTCCATCTCGCCTTCTTCCATCTCCTCCTGCGAGGCCTCGCTTTCATCAGCGGGCGTCGCATCGGAACCGGCTTCTTCCTCGACCTGTTCTTCTTCGGTCTCGTTAGTGCGCGGCTGCTCCTCGTCGGATTCTGCCTCCTGGCTTTCCGGCTCGTTATCGTCGTCGCCGAATTCCTCCGCCATCTGCATGGAGGTCAGCATCTTGCGCACCAGCCGCGAAAAAGCCTTCTGGTCGCCAATCACCTTGGAAAGGTCGCTCAGGTCGCCGGCGGCCTTGTCCTCGATGAAGTCGCGCCACAGGTCGAGAACCTTGCCGGCACTGGCCGGTGGCTTTTCGCCGGTCAGCTTCTCGCGCACCAAAAGGGCGACGGCTTCGGCAAGCGGTGCATCGTCCTTCGTGTTGATGCCCGAAAAATTCGCCTTGGCATATTTTTCCGTGTTCATGGCCTGAATGTTGGAGGCCATGCCCGGCATGCGCAGTGCACCGATGGATTCCACCCGCGCCTGCTCAACAGCGTCAAAGATCAACCGCGCCTCGGCACCCTGCGGCGACATCACCGCATGGGTGTCAGCGTCATGGCAGGCAAGGCGAAGCGCCATGGAATCGCCAAGGCCACGGGTGACGGCGATTTCCTGCGCGGTGGGTTTCTTGGAAATTTCCGGCAGGCGCATGCGCTCTCCGGCAAGGCCAGGCCGCTCATTGGCGAAAACGACCTCAACCTCTGCATCGCCGGCAACCGATCGCACACATCCGGCAATCGCCTGACGCAACGGTTCGGTATCGACCGCCGTACCCGGTTTTGCTCTGGAATTGTCGCCGCGCGCTGCCATTGTCTTTCCTGTCAGTTGTCGACGCTTCGGAGCCGCCCATCCAAGGATGCGCGGCCCGCCGGCGTCTTCAAGTCATCGGTGATGTTCTCCGGACAAGCCGGGGAAGATCAGGCGCTGAGAACGATGTTCGCAGCACTTTCCTTCAGCTCGACGCCGAAAGCCCGCTGATATTGTTCGGCAACCAGCGTGCGCTCCAGTTCGTCGCACTTGTTGAGGAAGGTCACGCGGAACGCAAAGGCGAGATCGCCAAAGATTTCCGCATTTTCCGCCCAGGTAATGACGGTACGCGGGCTCATGACCGTGGAAAGGTCGCCGTTGACGAAGGCCGAACGGGTAAGATCGGCCACACGCACCATCTTGGAGACGGTTTCGCGACCCTTCGGATTGTTGAGGCTCTTTACCTTTGCGGCAATGATGTTCACTTCCTGCTCATGCGGCAGGTAGTTCAGCGTGGTGACGATGGACCAGCGGTCCATCTGCGCCTGGTTGATCTGCTGCGTGCCGTGGTAAAGTCCCGTCGTGTCGCCGAGGCCGACCGTGTTGGCGGTCGCAAAAATGCGGAAGGCGGGGTGAGGACGGATAACGCGGCTCTGGTCGAGCAGCGTCAGGCGGCCCGAGGATTCCAGCACGCGCTGGATGACGAACATCACGTCCGGGCGACCGGCATCGTATTCGTCGAAGACCAGCGCGACATTGTGCTGGTAAGCCCAGGGCAAAATGCCGTCCTTGAATTCGGTGACCTGCTTGCCGTCTTTAAGGACGATGGCGTCCTTGCCGACGAGGTCGATACGGCTGACGTGGCTGTCAAGATTGACGCGCACGCAGGGCCAGTTCAGGCGGGCAGCTACCTGCTCAATATGGGTGGACTTGCCCGTGCCGTGAAAGCCGGAAACCATGACGCGTCGGTTGTGAGCAAAACCGGCAAGAATAGCGAGCGTCGTATCGCGGTCGAAAAGATAGTCGGGATCAAGGTCGGGCACATAGGCGTCGCCCTGCGAATAGGCGGGAACCCGCAGATCCGTATCAATGCCGAAAACCTCCCGCACGGACACCGTCGTGTCGGGCAGGTTGGAAATATCAAGGTCGATTTTGCTCATCACGTCTCCAAGGCGGGCGGCGGCCACCCGGCCACATCATCAATCAGGCGGTAAACACGAACGTTGGCTTAGCAGAAACCTGACTGCTTTAACAATTGATATGCTTGAACAACAGCCCGAAAACGTTCTTCCGAGCCGCGATCGCCACCATTAGCATCAGGATGGTGCTTTTTGACAAGCTCCTTATAGCGCCTTTTTATCTCTTCCTGCTTTGCACCCGCAGAAAGGCCGAGCGTATCGAAGGCTTTCGCCTCCAGCGTCTTCAACTTGCGGTCCTGCTGCAGGCGCTGGCCGCCGGCCTTTGCCCCGTTTGCAAAACCATTCGTGAAGCCAAAAGGATCGCGGATGCGGGCATTGGCCGCGCCCGCCGCGCCGGAACGCAGCGTGGAGTGCAGCGGGCTGTCGCGCGCAGTCTTGTTCACGCCAACCGTCCAGGTGGGACGATGGCCGGTGATCGCTTCCTTCTGGTAACGGGCGATCTCGGTGTCAGACAGGCCAGAGAAATAATTATAGCCCTTATTGTATTCCTTCACATGCTCGAAACAGAACAGGAAGAATTGCCCCTCGGCATTGCGGCCGACAGGTGCACGGTGAGCGCCCGGCTTGTCGCATCCGTCCCACTGGCAGGTCGGGGCCTGAACCTCAGGTTCCCTGTCCCTTTTTCTGCGTGTACGGATGCGGTCGAAATATTTCGAATCCAGTTTCATGATGCCCTGATTATGGGGTGCGAAAAGGCGCACAACAAGAATTGACAAAGCGGAATGTTGCAGGCTTTTAGGTAGCCCCTTTTAAAGACCAGCCAACAGGATTGGAGCCCATCGCATGTCCCTGCGAGAACGCATAGAAACAAAGCTTCGGCAGAGCTTTTCGCCGGAACGCCTGGTGGTGATCGATGAAAGCCAGATGCATGCCGGCCATCAGCCGGACATAACCGGCACCGGCGAGACGCATATGCGTGTTCAGATAGTGTCTGAAAGCTTCGCAGGCAAGTCACGCATTGAGCGCCACCGGGCGATCAATGCACTTTTGAAACCGGAACTCGACGCCGGGCTGCATGCCCTCGCCATCGAGGCGGCGGCGCCGGGGGAGCCGACGCGGTTCTAGATAACGCGCGCCTTAAGCCTCAGCCGGGATGCTTTTCCGACAGGAAAGACTGCACCTCGGACGTCGCGACATCGTCGGCCACGAAGGACTGGCCGATGCCGTGAGTGAGGATGAAGGTGAGCTTGCCGCCCTTGACCTTCTTGTCCTGCGCAATTGCCGCCATCAGCATCTCGACCGGCGGCAGTTCACCTGGAATATCCTTCATTGACACTGGCAGACCAACCGCCTTGAGATGCGCTTCAACGCGCGCGGCATCATCAGGGCTTGCAAGGTTGAGGCGGGCGGAAAACTGGTGCGCCAGCACCATGCCGATGGCGACACCTTCGCCGTGCACCAGCCGCTTGCTGTCATAATTCGTTGCTGCCTCAAGCGCGTGGCCGAATGTGTGACCGAGGTTCAGAAGGGCGCGTACGCCGTTTTCCTTCTCGTCGGCCACCACCACATCGGCCTTCGCCTGGCAGCTTGTGGCAATCGCCTGGATGCGGGCGGGACCGCCGGTGCGGATTTCATCCCAGTTCTTTTCCAGCCAGAAGAAAAAGTCCGGCTTGTCAATCAAGCCGTATTTCACCACCTCGGCGTAACCGGCGCGGAATTCGCGCTCGCTCAGCGTATCGAGCACCGCGGTATCGGCCAGCACCAGATCGGGCTGATGGAAAACGCCGACAAGGTTCTTGCCTTGCCGGGTATTGATGCCGGTCTTGCCGCCGACGGAGGAATCCACCTGCGACAGAAGCGAGGTCGGTATCTGCACGAAACGCACGCCGCGACGCACGATGCCCGCCGCAAAACCGGCGAGATCGCCGATAACACCGCCGCCAAGTGCAATCACCGCATCGTTGCGCTCCACCCGTGCGGAGAGGACGGCATCGCAAACAGTGACCAGATGTTCGAAGCTCTTGGTCTTCTCGCCCGCGGGCAAGGTCAGCGAAACGGCTTCGATGCCGTCCGTCTGCAGGCCGTCCATCAGGCCTTCGAGGTAAAGCGGTGCAACATGCTCGTCAGTGATGATAGCGGCACGCCTGCCCTTCAGCCGCGACGAAATCTCGCCGCCCGCCCTGCCGATCAGGCCAGGCCCGATCAGAATGTCGTAAGCGCGATCACCGAGCGGCACATGGACAAGACGTTCGTCGGTGTGGATTTCGGAAGGCGTCATGATGCTCAGTCTTTCTGTTCAAGGCCGGCGATGGCGGCCAGCACTTCGGTCACGATGATCTCCTTGCGGACATCGCGGGATTCGATGGTCAGATCCGCTTCCGCATAGATCGGATAACGTTTCTCCATCAGGGCCGCCAGCGTGGCCTTGGGGTTTTCGGTCTTGAGAAGCGGGCGATGATCGCGCTTGTTGACCCTTTCCCACAAAACCTCGATATCGGCCTTCAGCCACAGCGACACACTGCCGCGCGTGATGTGCCGGCGGGTATTGTCGTTGATGAAGGCGCCGCCGCCGGTAGAAATGACCTTGGGGCCACCGCGCAGCAGCCGCTTGACGACCCGCGTTTCCAGCGCCCGGAACTCCTCCTCGCCATAGGTGGCGAAAAGTTCGGCTATCGTCATGCGGGAAACACGCTCGATTTCGACATCCGTGTCGATGAAGGAGACCTTGAGCTGCTGGGCGACCATGCGACCGATCGCGGACTTTCCAGCCCCCATCAGTCCGACAAAGACGACGTTGCGCCCGGCGAGCTTGGCCCGCGCTTGCTCCCCGAGTGTGACCGGGACAGATAAATTCTTTTCATTCATAAAATTGAAAGCCCGTTTGGCATGGATATCTGCAAATGTTTACGAAGCGTCAAGCCAAATTGCTGACTGAATTGCGTTGAATCACATTCATCGCCGCATGCGGCAGCGGCGGACTACCGCTTTTTGATCTTGTCGCCGCTTTCGCTGCACCGCATATACATTCAGACTGCCACCCTCACGGAGCCGCCATGCCAACCCTCTTCCGCTTCACGATGATACTGGCAACCATCGCGGGGCTGATCTATGGCGGCATGGTGCTGCTGGTCATGTTCGTCAAGCCCAATGATCGCGAGGTGACGGTGCGCATTCCTTCCGAGCGGCTGAACCCGCCGTCGGCGGAGCCGGCAAGGCGCACCCCATGAGTAGCAAAGAGATGAGCGGGCGGGACGGCGCGCGGCTCGAAAGTTTTCTGGAAATGATGAGCGCCGAACGGGGTGCCGCCGCCAATACGCTCTCTTCTTACGAACGCGACCTTTCCGATCTGCGTGAATTTCTCCGTGGCCGAGGCCAGTCCTTGATGGAAGCCGCCACGGCCGACTTGTCCGCCTATCTTACCCATCTTTCCACTCAGGGCTTTGCAGCCACGTCACAGGCAAGACGCCTGTCTTCCATGCGGCAATTCTACCGGTTCCTCTATTCTGAAGGACTTCGCGGCGACGACCCGACCGGTACCATCGATGCGCCCAAGAAGGGCCTCACCCTGCCCAAGACGATGAGCGTCGCGGACGTGACAAAACTTCTTGGCATCGCTGCTGAAGAGGCCGCCTTAACCGGCCCCGGCCAGCTTGCACGCATCCGCATGCATCTCCTGCTCGAACTTCTCTACGCGACCGGCATGCGCGTCAGCGAACTCGTTTCGCTGCCGGTCAAGGTTTTGCGCCAGGAGGGACGCTTCCTGATGATCCGCGGCAAGGGCAACAAGGACCGCATGGTGCTGCTGTCTCGCGCGGCCATCGAGGCGATGGAAAAATACGACGCGGCCAGAAAGTCGCTCGTACCTGAGAAAAGCAGCACGCCCGCGTCCCCCAAAAAGGCTGACAGTCCGGAAAGTCCGTGGCTGTTTCCTTCAAACAGCAAGGAAGGGCATCTGCCGCGACAGGTTTTCGCCCGCGACCTGAAGGACATTGCCATTCGAGCGGGCCTCAATCCCTCGGCGGTGTCACCGCATGTCCTGCGCCACGCCTTTGCCAGCCACCTTCTGCAGAACGGCGCCGACCTGCGCGCCGTGCAGGAACTGCTCGGCCATTCCGACATTTCCACGACACAAATCTATACACATGTGCTGGAAGAACGCCTGCAAGAGCTGGTACAAACACATCACCCCCTTGCCAAACAGGGCAAAAACCTTGATTAGAGCGACCGGAACCGCCGGATAATCCGGCTCAAACCTTGCGCAAAACGATCGGAAACGGATCTCATGCACAATTATCTCGACTTCGAAAAACCTATCTCGGACCTTGAAGGCAAGATCATCGAGCTGAAGAAGCTTGCCGATGAAGACGAGAGCATAGACACCTCGGAGGAGATCAATCGCCTGGAATCACGCGTCAATGACGCGATGCAGGATATCTATTCCAAGCTGAACGCCTGGCAGAAAACGCAGGTCGCGCGCCATCCGCAGCGCCCGCATTTCGTCGATTACGCCAAGGCGCTGTTCACGGATTTCACGCCGCTTGCAGGCGATCGCAAATTTTCCGAAGACGCTGCCATTCAGGCAGGCCTTGCCCGCTTTAATGGCCAGCCCGTCGCCATTATCGGCCAGGAAAAGGGCAATGACACCAAAAGCCGCCTGAAGCACAATTTCGGCAGCCCGCGTCCGGAAGGTTACCGCAAGGCGATCCGCGTGCTGGAACTGGCTGACCGCTTCTCGCTGCCGGTCGTGACCCTCATCGATACCGCTGGTGCCTATCCCGGTGTCGGCGCAGAGGAGCGCGGTCAGGCAGAAGCCATCGCCCGCTCGACGGAAATGTGCCTCAACGTCAAGGTGCCTATCGTCTCCGTCGTCATCGGCGAAGGCGGCTCGGGCGGCGCAATCGCGATCGCCACGGGCAACCGCGTCTACATGCTCGAACATGCGATCTATTCGGTGATTTCGCCGGAAGGTGCCGCTTCAATTCTCTGGCGCGATTCGACCCGTGCCAAGGAAGCCGCGACCAACATGAAAATCACCTCGGAAGATCTGAAGTCGCTTGGCGTCATCGACGGCATCATTCCCGAGCCGATGGGCGGCGCGCATCGTGATCCGGCGGCCGTGATTGGTGCCACCGGCGACGTTATCGCCAAGGCGCTCGCCGATCTTTCGCAGCGCTCGGGCACGCAGCTGCGCGCCGAACGCCGCCAGAAATTCCTGGATATCGGCAGAAACCTTTAGAGCGTTTCCAGTAAAAGTGCGCAGCGGTTTACGTCCGGAAATGCGCAAAAAGAGGGAGTTAGATTTTTTGGTGGATCGAAAAGAAGCCAAAACAATCTAGCTCCAGCCTTATTTTCCTTGAATCTCGCCCCAACTCGGCCATAGTCCGGTCACATCAACAGATGTATCGGCGGTCGCAGGGGCGGGTCCGATTTGAGTTAAGAAGATGTAAACGGTTAATACCGTATTTAAAATACACGCGGGACGGTGTAGAACTCCGTCGCCCGTGCCATCGTCTTTCGGATCAGATCATGCGTTTGACACATTTTGCACTTCTTGCCTGCACCGCGCTCATTCTCAGCGGCTGCAACGATACGCTCGAAACCGTCGAACGCGACGTCTCCCACGTTAAAAACAAGGTTGATTACCCGCTTTCTCCGTCCATTCTTGCCGAGATCGACAAGAAGAACATGGATCGCACCTCGCCAATCATGATCCGCATCTTCAAGGAAGAAGGCGCGTTGGAAATCTGGAAGGCCAAGCGCGACAACCGCTTCGACAAGATTGCCGAATACCAGATTTGCGCCTGGTCCGGCAAACTCGGCCCCAAGGTGAAAGAGGGCGACCGGCAGGCGCCGGAAGGTTTCTACAACCTGACGCCCGCGCACCTCAATCCCAACTCTAAATATTACCTCGCCATCAACACCGGCTTTCCGAACCGCTACGATGCCGCCAACGGCCGCAACGGCACCAACCTGATGATCCATGGCGCCTGCTCGTCCTCCGGCTGCTATTCGATGACGGACGCGCAGATCCTTGAAATCTACGGTTTCGCCCGCGACGCCTTCAAGGGTGGCCAGAAGACCGTTCAGCTGCAGGCCTTTCCCTTCCGCATGACCGCGGAAAACATGGCCCGCCACCGCCAGAGCGAACATCTCGATTTCTGGAAGATGCTGAAGGTCGGTTACGACAATTTCGAAGTCACGAAACGCCCGCCGGAAGTGAATGTCTGCGAGAAGAAATATGTCTTCAACCAGCAGACCGAAGGCGGCACGTTCAACGCATCTGCGCAATGCCCGGCCATGAGCACGCCGCCGGCACTGGTGAGCGCGCTTTCGAGCTACGAAAAGACCTATGATCTCGCCTATGAAAAGGCGATGAAGAAATATGACGGCATGGCCTGGTACGACCCGAGCGAGGCGGAGCGCAAGGCGCTGGTTGCCGAAAAGCGCAAGGGCCGCGAACCCGCTTATGCTCCGACCGGCTCGGCGCTGAAGGCCGGCAAGCTGATGAAGGAAACGGAATATGCCGCGCTGATGGAGAAGAAGGCGCAGCAGGTGACCTCGTCTTCGCCGGCGACCACCGCAACCGCGTCTTCTCTGCGGACCCCGCATCCTTCGGCAACCCAGCCCGCAGCTCCGCAATCGAACCCTGCCCCGGCGGCCCCGACAATGGTTGCCACTGCTACGCCTGCGGCTTCGGGGCCTGGTCAGAACGGAACTGCCGCCCAGGTCCCTGTGCCGGCCATGAACCCGCTCGCTTTTTCCGCAGCACCGCCAGCGGAAGCACCGGAAAAGAAGCCGTTCTGGAAGTTCTGGGCCAAGGAATGACCGACACGGCTGACATAATTTTCGACTTGAGGGGGCTTAAATGCCCCCTTCCGGTTTTAAGAAGCCGTAAAAAACTCGCTGGCCTGCAGGCGGGCGATGTTCTTGTTGTAGAGACGACCGACCCGCTGGCGGTTATCGATATTGCCCATATGTGCAACCAGGATGGGCATAGCCTGGTTGAAACTACGACGTTGACCAAAGGACACCGATTCAGGATCGTGAAGGGAGCGTAATTACCCTCGCTGCCGATAATACTCCACTCGATCTCCCCCTTGAGGGTGAGATACTCGACAAGGTAAAGGGGTGCCCCGCCCGCGGGTTTCAACCACCGTTTTGCGACCTAAAACCTCAACCCCGAAACCGCCAGCGGATTGTCCGTCATCGCCTGCCTGTCCGGACGGTCGATGCCCGGCGTGCCGGTGAACGCAGCAAACAGGTCCTGCACGAACGCCTCTGGCAAATCCTTGGTAATCAGCACCATGCGCGTGCGCTGGTCAGACGGGTCCGGCCATGCCGCGAGGCGCTCGGGTGTGTGGAAAATGTTCTGTACACCGTGCAGCACAAGGGGTCGGTCCGGATTGTCCGACAGCTTGACGACGGCCTTCATCCGCAACAACTTTTCCCCATGCGCCGAACGCAGCAAGTCCACGAACATGTCGATTGCCATCGGGGCTATCGGCTGGTCGTGAATGATCGAGAAGGAACGGATCGACGCGTCGTGCCGGTTCACATCGTGGTGGTGATGGTGGCCATCGTGGTCGCCATGATGGTGGTGGTCATGATCGTGGTCGTGGTCGTGATGATCGTGTTCCGCCTCTTCCCCCAGCCAGCGGCCGACATCGGCATTTTTACTGCCGGGATCGTAAAGACCGTTATCCAGCAGTGCGGCAGCACTCCAATCCGCCCGATCACCATCCTCGATCGTCGCGCGCGGGTTGAGCGCCTGAAGGCGAGCCGTCAGCGTGGAAATTGTGGAAGCATCGGCAAGCGCGCGCTTCGTCATCACCAGCCGATCGGCCACCGCCGCCTGCTTCACCGCTTCCTCGTGATTATCGAGTGTGGACAGGCCGTTCACGGCATCCACAACCGTAATGATGCCGTTCAGAACGAAATTCTGCGCAATCACCGGGTTGCCCATGACAGACTGCATGACGGGAGCGGGATCAGCAAGACCAGTGGTTTCGATCACGACACGCTTCACCGGCTTCAGCTTGCCGGTCTGGATGCCGTCAATCAGTTCCGCCAGAGTATCCACCAGCTCGCCGCGAACGGTGCAGCAAAGGCAGCCTTCCGCCAGTTCGATGATGCCCTCGCCTGCACTTTCAACCAGCATATGGTCGATGCTGACATCGCCGAATTCATTGATGATGATCGCGGCGTCGCTCATATCGGGGTCTTTGAGAAGCCGGTTGAGCAGCGTCGATTTTCCGGCGCCGAGAAATCCGGTGATGATGGAAACCGGTATGCGATCGCGAGACATGTCTTGCCTGTATGTTGATGGCCGCTCCGGCAGATCGTTGGACGAGATTAGATCCGGAACCGCGCAATAATCACAAAAAATCGCCCGGGGCCTGAAGGCCACGAGCGACACTGTAATATCATAACAAACCGAAGCTGCGAATACAGATTCCGCGCAGCGTTCAGGCTTCGCGCGCGCCCTCATCCATAAAGAGTGCGGTTAGGCGAAATCAGAATGTCGGACGCGGGATGGGAATCGGCACGTTGGCCACTTGTCCCTTGGCGCTTGCACCCTTGGCGGTGTTGACCGCCACCGTCTCACTGCCGGGAATGAGGCCCGCGAAAGAATATTCCGGCGGACGGGTCATTTCCGTAACGTAGGGCGAATGGATGACCATGCGGCCGGTCTCGTCGCGGCTTTCGCTGCGCACCTTGGCTGCCTTCGGATTGCAGATTTCGGCACTGACGTCGTTTACCTCGGCGGTATCGCCATAGGGTGCCAGCGAGGCGAGTGAAACGCCTTGGCCCGAGGGCGCCGTCAGTCCCATCTGCAGCAGATCAGCGGACTGGTCGGTTCGCCCGGCAAGGCTATCTGCCCCCAGCACCACAGTTATGACCGAACGGCCGTTGCGCACGGCGGAGGACACCTGGTTGAAACCGGATGCACAGATGAAGCCGGTCTTCATGCCATCTGCGCCGTCAAAGCGGCCAACAAGCATATTGAAGTTGGCGTAGTCCTTCTTGCCGGTGGTGACACCTTCCAGCGAGAAATAATGGGCATATTCCGGGAATTCCCGCTTGATGATCAACGCCAGAAGCGCAAGGTCACGCGCCGTCGTATATTGGCCCTTGCCGGGCAGGCCGTTGGCGTTGATGTAACGGGTGGAGCTCATGCCCAGCCGCTGCGCCTGCGCATTCATCTGCGCCACGAAATTATCGCTGGTGCCGCCGATGGTTTCGGCAATCGCCACGGCGATATCATTGGCGGATTTGATGAGCAGCAGCTTCAGCGCGCTGTCCATCGTCAGCTTCTGGCCGGGCTTGAAATACATTTTCGAGGCCGGCTGGTCGGCCGCCTTCTTGCTCATCACCACTTCCGTCTGCGGGCTGAGCTTGCCGGCCTTCATCTGCGAAAAGGCGATATAGGCGGTCATCAGCTTGGTCAGCGAGGCCGGATACCACTTGCGGAACGCTTCCTGGTGGGAAATCACCTTGCCGGTTTTGACATCGACCACCATTTTCGGATTGGCATTCGCCACGGGTGCAGCGGCAACAAGGCCGGCGGTCATGATGGCAATGGCTGCGGAGAGCCGCCGGGCGGCGTTTGGCGATTTAAGATTCTGTGGCAAGGCTTATCCTCGAATTCCCGTCTTCAGTCAGGGAATGGCAATATTCACCATATATGTCCTAGCAATGGCAAAGTACATTGATTACGTCAATTATGCGGCGCACTATCCACCGCGGAGGATAGGCTTTTACGCCATGCCGCACCGATGAACCCAGGAATGAACGAATGCCGATTTTGAACAGAGCCGCCGAACTTCAGCAGGAAGTCAGCGAATGGCGGCGTCACCTGCATGAAAATCCCGAGATTTTGTATGATGTCGACAACACCGCAGCTTTCGTTGCAGACAAGCTGAAATCTTTCGGCGTTGACGAAATCGTGACCGGTCTTGGCCGCACGGGCGTGGTCGGCATCATCAGAGGCAATATTCCAGGCAATCGCACCATCGGCTTTCGGGCGGATATGGATGCTCTTCCCATCCTTGAGGAAACCGGCAAACCCTGGGCTTCCAAAACCGCAGGCGCCATGCATGCCTGCGGCCACGACGGCCACACCGCCATGCTACTTGGCGCCGCCAAATATCTCGCGGAAACCCGCAATTTCACCGGGTCCATCGCGGTCATCTTCCAGCCCGCCGAAGAAGGCGGCGCGGGTGCGCTCGCCATGGTCGAGGACGGCCTGATGGAGCGGTTCGGCATCGATGAGGTCTACGGCATGCACAATATGCCGGGTATTCCGCTCGGCTCGTTCGCCATCCGCAAGGGCGGTATCATGGCGGCACCGGACAAGTTCTCGATCACTGTCAAAGGTCGTGGTGGCCATGCGGCCCAGCCGCACCGCACGATCGACCCGATCACCATCGGCGCACAGATCGTCGGCAATCTGCAGATGATCGCCTCGCGCAATGCCGATCCGATCCGATCCGTGGTCGTGTCCGTCACCCGCTTTCACGCCGGCTCCAGCCACAACATCATTCCCAACGATGCGTTGATTGCCGGCACGGTTCGTAGTCTGGACGAGACGGTGCGTGATCTCGCGCAGGATCGCATCAAGCAGATGGCGGAAGGCATAGCGCTTGCAAATGGAGCGGAAGCCGAGGTCGTCTATGAGCGTTATTGCCCGGTGACCTTCAACCATGCGGACGAGACCGACCACGCCATCCGCGTCGCCCGCGATGTAGCTGGTGAAAAGAACGTCGACCCCGATGTCGACCCTTCCATGGCGGGCGAGGATTTTTCCTTCATGTTGAAGGAAAGGCCGGGTGCCTTCATCTTCATCGGCAACGGCGATTCGGCCGGCCTTCACAACCCTGGATACGATTTCAACGACGACGCCATCGCCTACGGCATTTCCTATTGGGTGAAACTTGCCGAGCAACGCCTGACGAACTGACTGCCGGGACGCAAAGAAAGCAGAGGAACAGATCGACCGCGATAAAGAACGCGGTTGATCCGCCGGCTACGGCAGGTTAAAGAGCAATTCAGTGTCCACGTAGCTCAGCAGGATAGAGCACAGGATTCCTAAGACAAATTGGGGGTTGCGCCCGGAAACGACGCAATCGATCTGCTCAAAGTCGGGGAAAGCTTCGCTGGTCTTCCAGCATGCCAATCCCGAGCCAAGCTCCGGAGAAATCCGGTGAAGGTGTAGAGACTGGATGGGCAGCACCTAAAAGCCGAAAGGCTCATGGTGAAGGGACAGTCCAGACCACGAACGTCCTATCCAATGGAGATGGGCGGCGGCTAAAGCCGAAGTGGTATGAATCCTGGGGTCGGAGGTTCGAATCCTCTCGTGGACACCAAAATCTTGCAGATTTTAGATCAGAACATATTGAAAATAAAAACAAATAAGGGTCCGGGCCGACAGTTGTGCGCCCTCACCTAACGTCCTGCGAGGGCCGTTGATTTCATTACGCAACCCGACACGGATCCCTCACCTTTTTATACATACCAATCGGCGGCAAGAGGAAAACAGATTGCATTTAAAATGATCAATCTGGCAACGAAGGAACCACTTTGCACTGCAAATAGAGCCCAGATCCTTTCCGCTGCATACCTGCTCAAGTTAGATATCTCGTTCGTGGAGGCTTTAAGGAGCTTTATTAGCGTCTCGAGCCACCTCGAGGCGAAAAGTTGTACGTGGAATTATCATCTTATTAAGTGCAAAAACATGAAAAAGTAGCGAGTAGATATCTAAAGGTAATGACAACAAGGCGTTCACATGCGTCCAGCGCGGCGGTCTCCCCCATCAGAAGGGGATTTTATCACACGCAGCGCGCCACCAAGTTAAAGTCTGCTCCACCAGCTGGAGGCTGGCGACTGCGGCAGCTGGAGACAGACCAATGAGCGGACCAGCACAGTAAGGCCGGCGACGGCGTTCATGAAAATCACTGGTGCGAGCATTCGGGTTGCCGTAAATGGGGTGGCTTTAGTTACAACCGGAGCAAAGCTGAGAAGTCATCCTGGCACTGCTGGAAGCATTACCCTCACAAGGAGCCGCCCAGATGATAACTCGCGTCACTCGACAGAAGCGCGAGGCCGAGGCATTGGCCGTTATAGCGAATCCCCGTTACCAAATATTGCCACCATCGCTACCGAGGCAACTCATCCTACAATCGTCGTGCGCACTAGAAATGTCCTCGACCGTCGCAAGCCACAATTGAGCATTCACCCCTGGTTAAGATCGCAAGCGTCATTGTCCATGGAACTGCGACGCTTTGTCGACGTTAAATCACTCATCGGGAGTCGAAATCATGAGACTATTAAGCGTAGCAATTGGTATGTTGTCCGTCGGTATCCTCTCTGGATGCGTGGATGACAGCGGATATCGATCGGGCGGTTACTACGCGTCGAGCGTTCAGTATCGTTCCAATGAGCGTGAACGATACTACCGCGACTATGACCGGCGCAATTACAATCGTCGCGACTATGTGCGTCGTGACCGTGACCGCCATGATTATGTTCGACCAGAGAGGGAACCGCAAAGAGATCCTTCCGGAAACAGCAGGGAATGGATCGATCAAGGCGGTGGGAGAGGGTACGAGCGAGCCGTCGTCAACGGGCAGGTCATTTACAGGACGGGGAAAGACGTCCAGTAGGGCAACTAAAAGCACGCCGCCAGGTGCTGCAGATCGAAGGGCGAACCGTCGACTTGGCGCTGTCTGGGGGCACTACCCTCACAAGCAAATAAAACCCGCCCACCTATCGGCAGGCGGGTTAACTCAAGAGCCCCGCGTCGCGCGCGGCTTTGATTGTTTTCAACGATGCGATCCACGCGCAATGTCATCTTGTCGACGGTATCCTTCACGGCGCCGATAGCGCCCATAATCTGCTCAGTCTGTTCGCGAAGGCCGGACTTTCGGACGCAGGTTTCCGCCACATGCAGGCGGTGAGCCGCGAGCTCTTCCCTCGCAAGGGACGCCATTGCCGGAGCCGCAGATGCGGCGCCAGACGCCTCCATCTTTGCGGCGCTGATCTTCGCGTCGACGTACTGCCAGAGGCCGAAGAGGCAACCGAACAGCAGCACGAAGAACCCGCCGACAGCCATTATCTCGGGGCCGGTCATGGCTTCACCCCACACAGCTTCATCATCCTCTCATTCTCGGTGAGGATTTGCCGCTTCGTTTCTTGCGCTGTCCTATTGTCCCAGGCATTCTTCAGTTCTGATATAAATAAACTTGGGGCATGGGATGGATTGGTTTCGGGGCTTTACTTATCTTTGTTGTGCTATTTCTCATACTTGGCGCTATCGACGCGGGGAAATCTTCGGAAGCAGTAAAGAAAACCCCTTTGAAGCCATGTTTTAGGTGTACTCCGGGCAACGTTCGCCTACACCGAAAAACACAAGACGACTGGTTTCCAATGTTTCGAATGTAATTCAGCGGCGACACCGACGATTTTTGCCCATCAGGCAATCATGCAGTAGAACGAAGTAAGTAGAGCGCTTAGAATCTCCGCCGTACCCACCGAAGGGAATATACAAAGCTGAGAAGGATTTTCACTTGGGCTTAACAAGCGGCTCACGTTTTCGCGATGGGATTAAATACATCTCGCGCTTGTCGAAAAGGGTTCCTATCTAAGGTCCCCACGCACAGGAAGGAAATTTAATGATAGACGAATATGGCCCGTACGTACAGATGACTACGCTCGGAGAGCAGATGGCCACTCGTTATCAAATGGACGCCAACCTCGAGCTGAAACCTTACCTCTCGCACTACATGGACGAAGTTGAGGTGAACATTGCTGCTGACAGCTTCGATCACGTAGGGTTTATGAACAGGATTCGCGGCCGATTGAAGATGACGTTGGGTGCGACTGCCAATCCTCGACGCCGAGAATTCCTGCAAGCTGTTGTGCTCTCACTTCAGGAGCGTATCGATAGTGATTCACGCGACGTTGCTGTGGACGGCATTTAAGCTCGTAAACGGAAAGGCGCCGACTGAAATTATATTAACTAGACATCCTGTAGGCTTCGCAATTGCCGAGAGGGCAGGAGAAAAGGCCCACTCTATAAAAGTCGGCCAACAATCCGCTATAATCCATGCGTGGTGCCGGCAACATATAACCTAGCGCGACTTATTTTACGTATTCCCAATAGGAGCCCCTAACGTCACAGATCAGAGGCTCATTTTTTGTTATAAGTAATAGCTATTTCCAATGAGCAGGCCCACCCCAAATCTGTTCCTCATCTCCCATGTCGCCCGCCATGAAGGGAACCGATGTATTCGGCAACAGATGAGAACAGAAGCAGATCCAGTGTTTCAGCGGAACCTAGCAAAAAAAGCTCAGCCGATGGGGCGGGCGGTTCTATCAATGCCCCAAAACGGTGAGAAACAAAAGATGCGGCAGCCCGCGGCTCTGGTCGCAGTGGCTGTTATCGGAACCGCGGTTGCCGTCTAGACTTGATCACTTGAATTGGGCGCTTCATCGTAGAACTATCGATAATGTTTGTATCAGGACTTCCGAGGTATAACGCCACCCACAACTTGGCCTTCGCCGTTGGCTTACGATGTAACTCAAAGGTTCGCGAAGGTCAGGAAGTGCGGGTCAAGTTGGAGGCTTTCCCTTTTACAGACTACGGCCTGGTGCCTGGCGTTGTCGAAAGCATCAGTCGGGACGCAATTGATCTGTCGGAATACCGTGAACCTGAACTTAGCGACACAGCGCGTCCGGCCCAACCAGGTCTTGTCTACGCCGCACGGATTCGCTTGCTTTCGACAACGATTAAAGTGCAAAACAAGGAACACAAGTTAGGGCCTGGATTGTCTGTGCAAGCAGAAATCAAGACTGGTCAACGAAAAATCATCCAATATTTGCTTTCACCCATTGCTCAATCGCTTGATGAAGCCGGTCGTGAACGATAATCGCAATGAAATGATGACGTTAAGGTGAACCATTTGAAACACGTGGTCGTATGGAGCGGGCTTCCGCGCCGATCAGACGGACGATCATATCAGCTTCACCACCCCTACTGATGGGGAGGTAACGTCGATAACGGCCTCGGCGAAGACCTCAAAAAATTCACTCGATGAAAACGCGCACGCTCGAAGCGCGGCCATCGGCGTCGATCACGGTCAGCGTTGAAAACCCCTGCCCTTCCGGTCGCCATTCGCTGTTGCGGCGGAGCGAAGCATCCGGGAGAGGCCTGCCGTTGGCGAGCCAGCGGAAGGGCGCGCGGCCGCCTTGCAGCTTCAGCACTAGCGGCGAAATGCCTGACTGGCTGGAGAGCTCCACCCTAGCCCCTTCCGGTGGATAGACGATGCGCGGCGCGCTTTCGCGCCTTGAGGCCGAAAGCAGGCCGCTTGCGGTCAATGTGAAACGCTGCTGGTTGGCGGGAAGGTCGCTCACGGCCACCCGCGCGACACCAGAAGGTGCAGCAGGCATTGGCGTGATCGCTACGCCGGATTTCTCGAAAGCCTCGAAGAGGATCGGGGCTGCCGTCGCATAACCGGCAATGCCCGGGACGGCGCCGTTATCGGCACGACCGACCCAGACGCCGATGACATGCCGCCCGTCATAACCTACTGACCAGGCATCACGGTAACCGTAGCTGGTGCCGGTCTTGTAGGCGATGCCGCGCTGCTTCATGCCGAGTGGCGGCAGCACACCGGACAGGATGTCGGAGACGTTCCAGATCGCAGCGTCGGCAAACAGCCGATCTCCGGCAAGCCGTTGCGGCGCGGAGCGCACACCGTCCCCCAGCCGCACAGGGTCGCCGCCGCCGGCAAGGCCCGCATAAAGCTGCACCAGATCAACCAGCGAAATACCAGCACCTCCTAGCGCAATGGCAAGCCCCGGCGCCTCGGTGGTGGGAAGCACGAGCTTCACGCCCGCGCGGCGGAAACGCACCATCAGCGCAGACGGGCTGACAGCATCCAGAAGCTTTACGGCGGGCACATTGAGCGACAGTTGCAGTGCCTGCCTGATGCTGACATCACCCTGATAGTGCATGTCGAAATTACGCGGGCGGTAACCGGAAAAATCCGCCGGGCGATCCTCGATGATAGTTTCCTGCCCGATGAGACCATTTTCAAAGGCAAGGCCATAGATGAACGGCTTGAGGGTGGAGCCCGGCGAGCGCACGGCGCGGCTCATCTCCACGAAACCGCGCCTTGCAGTATCGAGATAATCAGCGGAACCAACTTCAGCCACAATATCACCGGTCTGCGCGTCGGCCATGACGATGGCGACGGAGACCTTTTCTGTCAGCTTTTCCGCTGCATGGCGGGCAACGGCTTCCAGTTCCCGCTGGATCGGCAATCTGAGCGTCGAGTGCGCCTCGGTGGCATTGGGAAACTTCACGCGTGCGGCAGCCGCCATATGCGGTGCATAGGCCGGCAGATCACGCCGGTTGGCGGGAACGGCTGCAAGGGTCGCCCGCTCTGCTTCGCCTTCACCCACCACGCGTTCCACGGCAAGGCGCTGCAAAACCCTCTCCCGCGCCTGCCTTGCCGCATCCGGAAAGCGATCCGGTCGGCGTTTCTCCGGCAATTGCGGCAGCGCAACCAGAAGAGCCGCCTCTGCCGTGTCGAGCCGGGCGGGCTCCTTGCCAAACCAGGCGAGGCTTGCGGCACGAACACCCTCAAGATTGCCGCCATAAGGCGCGATATTCAGATAAAGATCGAGGATTTCCGCCTTGTCGAGCCGTCTTTCGATCTGGAGCGCGCGCAATCCCTGCAGAAACTTCGCCGAAAACGACCGGTCGGTGCGCGGTTCGATCAGCCGCGCCACCTGCATGGAAAGCGTCGAGGCGCCGGAGACGATCCGGCCGTTGCTTGCTAATTGCCAGGCGGAGCGCAGCAGCGCCCACGGGTCAATGCCGTGATGGTCGTAAAAACGCTGGTCCTCATAAGCGATCAGCATGCGCAGGAACTGCGGATCGACTTCTGCAGCGCTGGTTTTCAGCCGCCAGCGACCATCAGGTGTCGCAAATGCGCGCAGCAACCGCCCGTCTCTATCCAGCACCTCGAAGGACCGCTGCTGCGCAGCCTCCAGCGGTGGCGGATAGGCGTTGTCCAGCGCATCGAGACCGAAGGCCGCACCGCCTACAAGCAGAGCGGCCGACACGATGCCGACGATGATCGCCTTTTTTCGCCTCATGGGGTTGCCGAACGCACCTCCATGCGGCCCGTTGCCGTGCGGGCGGAAAATTGCGGCCGGTACATATCCTCGACCGAGGCCGCCGGATGATCATAAGTGCCCGGGGTGACGGCCCGGACCACATAGGCCAGCGTGATTTCCGAACTGTCGCCAGCCGTGCGGTCGAAGGCCGCAACGAACCGGTCGTAGCGGAATTCGGTATGCGCAGCTTCGGTTTCCGGCAACCAGTCGAAATTCGAAAGGGCGGCAGAATTGACGAGGCTCGGATTGTCGATCTCGAAACCGGAAGGCAGAAGGTCAGTCACGAGAATGCGTGCTTGCCAGTCATTTTTAGGAGTGACATTCAGCACCGCCACGTAACGCTCGTTCTGCACCACCTCGCTCGCGTTCACCTCCTCGCCATCCATGGAATAATAGGTACGGGTAAT
The DNA here is from genome assembly GCF_000381165.1 of Agrobacterium sp. 10MFCol1.1. Classification (NCBI taxonomy): domain Bacteria; kingdom Pseudomonadati; phylum Pseudomonadota; class Alphaproteobacteria; order Hyphomicrobiales; family Rhizobiaceae; genus Agrobacterium; species Agrobacterium sp. 10MFCol1.1. The sequence continues at coordinate 523,205 of NZ_KB906073.1, forward strand.
GGTGAAGCCCTCGCCACCGGCGGCAAGCGGTTGTGCCGGGGGCGCGACCGTGGTGACCACCGCCGTGACCGGATCAGCCGACGCGTTGGCGATCTTCAAGGGTGCCGCCAGCAATTCGTCGCCGGTCATCCGCTTGCCGAAACCACCGGTCTGCAAATCGCCGTTCACATCAAGACGGATATCCTTGTCCTCACCTTTGACGGCGCGGGCGGCAAGCAGCATCCATGCCTGTTCTTGGGTGCTGGTATAGGGTTTCTTTTCCCATTCCTTCGCCACGGCACCTGCAAGTTGCGGCACGACGGCAGGAACCGGACGGCTTTCCGCCGCAAGCGCCAGCGTCGCTGCGCCATCACGCAGGGCGGAACCGTAATCCGCCCTTGCGAAGCTAACCTTGGTGGCACGGCTCGCCATATCGAGCGAGGCACCGAACACAGTCTTCGCGCGTGCCTGATCTCCATAAAGCGAAAGGGCTGCGGCAACCTGCGCCTTGGCAAGCGGTGTGGGGAAATCGGCAAGCGCCGTATCCGCATAATATCTGAGATCGTTGATCGCCGCCTTGCGGTTGCGCGCCAGAACGTAAAGCGAATAGGCGATCTCGTTGCCGCGATCCTTGACGTTGCTATCGTAGGAAAGACCGTTTTGCAGGTTGCTCAAAGCCTGCACCATCGCCTGTTCGGGAACATCGTAACCCTGCTCGCGCGCACGGGTCAGGAAGTCGCTGATATAGGCATCCAGCCACAGATCTCCGTAACCGGGAGACCAGAGGCCGAAACTGCCGGAACTCGACTGGAAGGACAGCACCCGGTAGATCGCCTCCTGCACGCGGCGGCGGGTATCCGGGTCCTCGGCAATGCCGCTATCCTTGGTCATTTCCGAGAGATAAAGCAGCGGCAAAGCGCGGCTCGTCGTCTGCTCGGCGCAGCCGTAAGGATATTTGTCGAGCATCATCACCAGCGCCGGAATATCGAAGGCTGGCGAGCGTGTGACGTTGACGGCGACGGACGAACCGAGAAGCATGCTATCGGCCAGAAGGTCGCCATTGATCGTCAGGCTGCTATTGGGCGCGATCTTGATTTCACGCCGCGTCGTGACCGGCAGAACGGCTGGACGCACGGGAACATTCAATACCTGCTCCAGCGAAAGACCGGCAGCATTGGAGACCTTGATGGTGATTGCGCCATTGCCCGGCTGTTCGCCTGTCAACGGCACGGTCAGCGACGACTTGCCGCCCTTTTGCAGTGCCAGGGTCTGCGACATCTCACCCTGATCGACCGTAAGTGCCGTGTTGCTGGTCACATCCAGCCGGTAGTCGCCGGCCTCACCATCGGTATTGGCGATATCGAGCCGCAATTGCGAGACATCGCCGGGCGCGAGGAATTTCGGTGCACTGGCAGTCACCACCACGGGGTCTCGAATGACGGCGTCGGAGACCGCATGTCCCACGCCCGTCTTCGTCCAGGCGACAGCCATGATGCGGGCCGTGCCGTTGAACTGAGGAATATCGAAGCTCACCGTCGCCTTGCCGTCTGCGTCAAGTTCGACAGGTCCCGAGAAGAAGGCCACGAGCTTTTCGGTGGGCGGGCTGCCCTGCAGTGCTGCGCCCCCGCCATCACCGCCCGTTCTAAGGCGGCCGGTGGCGCCAAGCGAACCGTCGATCAGGCGGCCATAGAGGTCGCGGATTTCCAGCCCCAGCCGTCGCTGACCGAAATACCATTCATCCGGCTTCGGCGGTTCATAGCGGGTGAGGTTCAATATGCCGACATCCACAGCCGCGACGATGACATAGGCCTTTTCGCCCACGCCCGCGCCGGCGACACTGATCGGAATTTCAAGCGGCTGACGCGGCAGCGTCTTCTGCGGCGCGCCTAGCGTTACCGCAAGCTTGCGCTCGGCGGGATCGACGGCAAGCCACTTGATGCCTATGGCGCGCATCGGCATGCGGCTTTCCCGCGCATCGCCCGGACGGAACAGCGTGGCCGTCACATACGCCCCCGCGCCCCATTCCTCGGTAACGGGAATGTCGATCTCGCCGCCATCCTCACCGATCTCAGCATTCTGCACGGAAATCAGCTTTTCCGAACCTGACGTGACCATCAGCTGACCGGCAAAACGCGACGATACCTTGAGTTTTGCGGTATCGCCGATCTTGTAGTTTTGTTTGTCCAGCGCGATTTCCAGCGCATCCGGCGTCTCTGTCGAGCTTGCCTCGACGTAGAAACCAGCATCAAATTCGACGCTCGAAACCGGTGCGCCATTGCCGGCACCTTCCACTTCCAGCCTGTAGCGGCCCCAGGTGACAGGCACGGAAATCTCACCGCCATTGGCATCGACGGAAACCGTGCCGGTTTCGGTCTGTTTGGTATATTCCACCGGTTCGTACCGCCAGGAGTTACCCTGACGATACCATTGATAGTTTCGCTCTACCTTGATGAGCTTCCAGCTGAGGCCACTCATCGCCTGTTTCGCGCCATCAGCTGTCACGCCGATAATGTGGAAACGGCCAACGGAATTCTGGGCGAGATCACCCGAAAACTGCGGTTTGATGCCGATGACAGGTGCTTGCGCCTTCACCGGCAGCGTCAGAGATCGTTCGACGGCGCGGCCACCGGCCTCGCGCATCCGAACGGTGATGTTGGCGGAAAGCAGCTGCGTGGTGGAAGGCAAATCCGTCAGATCGACATTGAAGCTTGCCTTGCCTTCTTCGTCCAGCGCCGGCAGATCGGCAAGCGCGGTGCGATTTTCCTCTTCGCTTTCCTCATCGGCCAGACCGAAGAAATAACCCTCGAAGTCGGTACTCGTGCGGGTCGGCTTCACGGCGACCTCACCTTCCAGCGTCAGGCCGGCTGCGGGCGCGCCGTAGAGATAACGGCCATCGACGTCGATTGGCGTTTCCGCGCCCGGCTCGATCTGTTTCACCTTGCTGGAAAGATCAAATTCGGTGCGATCAGGCACGAAATCATCGACCAGAAAGCTCTTTTCGCTGATCGCAGCCGTTTTCGGATCGGTATGAATGCGCAGCGTCCAGGTGCCGCGCATGGCATTCGCCTGCAAGGGCAGATCGACCGCATGGCCGCCGAGCGCCTTGCCGTCACTCACGAAACGCCGGTCCTCGACGCCATCAGGGCGCGAGAAGATGAAGGTTAGCGGCAGATCCTCGATCGCCTTGCCGTCAACATCACGGGCCAGCGCTGCCGCGTGCACGATCTCGCCGGCGCGGTAGATGCCGCGCTCTGTCCAGCTGAACACGTCGATAGCGCCGGGGGCCGCGCGCCCAGTCACGCCACGGTCGGAAAGATCGAAACCGGCGCGCGTCATGTCCAGAAAGACGTAGTCCTTGTCGCCGTTGCGCGCTGTGAGGATGGCTGGCGCCTGCGCCGCTGTGCCACGCATCAGGCCTGCCGAAAATACTGCCCTGCCGTCTGCATCCGTCTTTGCAGTGCCGAGCACTTCGTTGTTTTTGGCGAGCAATTGCAAGTCCACCCCGCCAAGCGGTGCGGCGCTGCCGAGCGAGCGCACGAATACGTTCAGGCCATCGGTGCCGGCATAGGTGGTGATGCCCGTATCGGAAACGAGGAACCACTGCGTGGCGCGCGAATCCCATGTCTCCGGTGCGGTGCCGGGCGGTACGGCGGTCAGCACATAGATGCCGGGCTTCCGCTCCGGCAAGGCTTCGTCCACCGGAAAGCTCGTCACTACGTCCTTGTTGAGGTCCGGCTGAATGTCTATCGAACCTTGCCAGACCAGCTCGCCGAGCTCGTTTTCAATACGGTCGGCGTTGTAACCGTCCATCTGCGTCAAAAACTGCGAGTTTGCCAAGACCGACGTGATGTTACGGTCGCCAATACGGTAAAGCTTCAGATCGGCCTTTTCGGCATTGACCGAAACGATGGGAATGCCGCGCCGCGCCGTGCCCGGCAGCACGAAGTTCTCGCCGGTGAAGCGGACACTCGCTGCACGGTCACGCACGTAGATATCGAGATCGACCTGCTTTTCCAGCGGTTCTTCCACCGAGGACGGCAGGCCGGCGCGGAACGCAATCTTGTAACGCTGACCATGGGTCAGCCCCTCGACGCAAATCTCACTGCCCTTCGACTCAATCGCCTTGGGTGCAGCACCATCCAATGTGACGAAAGAGGAATAATCGACACCGTTCTTCACCAGCGGTTCGGAAAACTGCACGCATGCGCGCGGGCTGACACTATCCGTATCAATCGTATTGTTGATGACGCGGAATCCCTGGCGCGTGCGCAGATCGGCATAGGCCGCCTTCGTCTGCGCATTATCGGAAAGTGTGAGGCTCTCCTTATAGGCATTGAGCGCCGCGCGATAATTCTGGGTCTTTTCGAAAGCCTGGGCCAGCCGGTTCAACGCCTCGGTGCGGGCACTGACTGTGCGGCTCAACTGATAGGCATTGATGGCAGCGGAAGCGGCCTGGCCCGCAATCGCGTAATTGTCGGTAACCTGCGCCGCCCTTTGCGAAAATTCGGCCCAGAGAGCACCGTCATCGGGTGAAATCGCAAGAGCCGCCTTGTAGGTTTCGATCGCGTCGGCTGCCGCCTGCTGCCTTGCCGTTTGCAGCAGGCTCTCCAGTCCCTGGCTCTGCTGCTCCGCGCTTGCCGCAAGGCCCGATTTCAGCCGGCGCGCTTCCTGCTGCAGGCTATCAGTCACGAAAGAAAGACGCTGCGGTGCACCGATATCGGCTTCAGCGACAACCTGCACGATCTTGCCGGCGACGGCACCGGGGAAGGCATTGAGCTGATTGAAATCCGATTTAAGGAAACACCATTGCACCTTTGGATTGTAGGTGAACGCCTTGCAGGCGGTATCGCCGACGCAAATCTCGCCGCACTGCTCAAGCGAGACATTCTGCTCGGTTCTGAGATCGAACCCGAAATAATCGCCATTTTTGGTGGTAACTACCTTGCGGGAAGGTTCCGCCGCCACAGCTGGAATAAAAGTAATGGCGGTTGAGACCGCAATCAACGAGATCCGGACGAGCGCGCGCAACGACATCAGTTTTCTCCCCGCAACAGACATGTCGGGCGGGACTCTGGTCAAATCCACGCACGGTTGTCAACGCATCATCGTCAATTTGCGACATGACACTGTGGAGAGAGCGGCAGGCAGGGCTAACGCTAGTCTTCTAATTTGCGCGCTTCGGAAATCAGCATGATCGGCACCCCGTCGCGGATCGGGTAGGCGAGCCCTGCGCTTTCGGACACCAGCTCGTTGCGGGCGCGATCGTAGGAAAGACGTCCCTTCGTCAAGGGGCAAACCAGCAGCTCAAGCAGCTTGGGATCGGCATTGCTCATCCTGTCGTCCATGGCGGCGATCCTACTGCAGCACAGTACCGGCCTCGCCCGAGCCCTGGGCAAGAACGATCTCGGTGATGGCGATCAATGTTTCGGCCCGCGTCCTCAGGTCAGGCGCTTCCAGCAGCGCCTGCTTTTCGGCGGGACCAAAGGGAGACATCATGGAAAGCGAATTGACGAGGACACGATTGCCTGCGCGCTCCACGCTTTCCCAATCGGCTTCCAGCTGGTTCGCATCCAGAAACGCGCGGAACACCCGCAGCAGATTTTCGCGGTCCACAGCGTCCTCATCATACTCGCCGGAAAGATCGGCGATGAAGGGCGCGTGCCGGAAACTGCGATAGGGCTTGCCCACATCCACCTCTTCCAGCAGGCGGAAGCGGCAGATGCCAGTGAGCGAAATGACATAACGCCCATCCCCGGTTTCCGAAAAGGAAGTGATGCGACCAAGACATCCGACAGCGCTCAAAGGACCACCGTCATGCCCCCCCTCAATGACGTGAAGGGCCGGCTGCACCATCCCGATGACCCGGTGGCCGGCCAGTGCCATATCGATCATGGCGAGGTATCTAGGCTCGAAGACATTGAGCGGCAGGTGGCCTTCCGGCAAAAGCAACGCGCCCGACAATGGAAATACCGGCACAGTTTCCGGCAAATCGTTGTTCTTCACATATCTCGCATTTCCGACATGCATGGGATCAAGCCCCCTGTTCACCGCTGCCCGGCCGGCGGATCAACTGCCATGGCCGGGATATGCCCGCATTACGAAAACAAGATCGCCGAAAGCTTCCGGCGCCCGGCCACACTTGCCGGATCCTTGAAGCCCCAGGCCTCGAAAAACTCCAGAAGCTGGCGGCGCGCGCCGTCATCATCAAAGGTTCTGTCCTTGCGCATGACATAGAGCAGATGATCCGCTGCCTCATCCCGCCGCCCTTGAGCATTGAGGACCTTGGCAAGCTTCACACGAGCCTCGTAATTATCGGGATCGAGCGCGAGATCACGTTCCAGCGCCACCGGGTCGCCAATCTTGCGGGCTTCTTCATATTGCGCGATCTTTTTCGAGACGAGCTGAATGCCAGCATCTGCAGCCACTTCCGCCGGCAGGGACGAGAGGAGTTCGCTTGCCCGTTCATATTGTCCAACGGCAATCATGCATTCGGCAATACCAGCGATTGCGGCGGCGTTTTCGGGATCGGCCTGCATAACCGCGCCGAACAATTGTGCCGCGCCATCATGATCGCCATCCGCCAGAAGCTGCTTTGCCTCTGCCAGAACCGCTTCGATCTCAGCTTTCGGATCACCCGCATCAGGTCCGGCGATCTTGTCGATGAACTGCTTGATCTGGCTTTCCGGTACCGCGCCCATGAAGCCATCCACCGGCCTGCCATCCAGGAAAGCGACGATGGCGGGAATGGACTGGATGCCGAGTTGTCCTGGAATAGACGGGTGATCGTCGATATTCAGTTTCACAAGCTTCACGCGGCCATTCGCCTCGTTTACTGCCTTTTCGAGAACCGGCGTCAGCTGCTTGCACGGGCCGCACCATGGTGCCCAGAAATCCACCAGAACCGGCTGGTGGCGCGATTCCTCGAGAACATCCTTGGAGAAGGCCGCCGTTGTGGTGTCCTTGATGTGACCGGAAGACGCGCCGTTCAGCTCCCCGCCATATTGCGCGTTGCCGGACATCTGCCCGCCATAGGAACTGCCGTAAGGATTGTTCGTGCCGCTCATGCCGGTCTCCCGTAATCTCTGTCGTATTGTCTTGGTTGAAGCAAAGATCGTATCTCACTCGCTGACTTTCAAGACAAGCGGCGTGTGGCCGGTCGCCTCCAGGAAGCGAATGAGGTCTTTGTTTCCTATCGTCGTCGTCTGGTCGTTGGAAAGCGGGTGACCGTTGATCAGCTCGTTTTCCAGAAGATCGCTGTCGAGTACGAAGGTGATCTGCCCACCCGTGTCGTTGATGGCGCCGAAAACCGTGACAGATCCCGGCACGACACCCAGATATTCAAGCATTTTTTCCGGCCTGCCGAAGGATACGCGGCTTGCCGCGCCAATCGTCTTGTGAACGCTTTTCAGATCGACGACCGCGTTCTCCTCAACGGTCAGAACGAAATATTGATCCTTCTTGTCCTTCACAAAAAGGTTCTTCGTGTGGCCGCCCGGGATTAGATCACGCAACGACTGGGATTCGGCAACGGTGTAGACCGGCTCATGCTGTTTTGTCTTATGCTCGATGCCGAGCCCGTCCAGAAACGCGAACAAGTCCGCTGCCGTCTTCGGAGAATTTTCCGCCATATCCTGCCGCCTGCCTTTGCCGATTCCGATATCCTATCCGTCATGATTAAGGGGGCAACCGCGGCTTGGCAACGCGTGAAAAAGCGACGGCGCGAAAATTCCCAATCATTTCCGCCGCTTGTCGCATTTCTCAAAGAAATTTTCGCGTTTTTGTCATTTCCCTGTTGCATTCCAAAATCGATTGAGCGATATAGCGCCCGTCGCCGCATTGCGGTGGCCCACGGTTCAGCGTACTACCCCGGACCGATGGATTTGAGCGGGTGTAGCTCAGGGGTAGAGCACAACCTTGCCAAGGTTGGGGTCGAGGGTTCAAATCCCTTCGCCCGCTCCAAAATTTCCCAGTACACAGTTATTTGCGTTATTTCGATTGCTTGTGAAGACACCGCTCCTGCTCTGTCGGCTTAGCGTGCACGATTTTTGTCGGGCGACATGTAACCAGGCGGAACTTATGGCGAGGATATCCGTTCTTGACGCGAGGCTCCTAACCTCAGTTCCCCTCTGAATTGCCCGCCGCGAGCGGGCATTTTTTGTCACCCCGTGAAAATACCATTTGGCACAGGGAACAGCTTCCGGGCGCATCGCGTTTTCCTGCGTTGTTCAACGCGAGGGGATAGCTCATGTCCATAAATCTCAGACGAACTTGTGTGGTTGCCGTATTTGCCGTCCTGTCCATCCCGGCTGCTTCTTTCGCTGCCGACATGATCACTTACGGAAGGGGAACGGCCCCGAAATACAAAGTGGACCATCATCCACGTGCCGTTGCAAATGTCTATGCTGCCGGCGCGCCCTTACGCTGCAACGAGAATATCGTGTCTTACCGCTCCCCCTACGAGCGGCATACGGAAGTGGTTACTCTCTGCCATCCGCCGCTAAACTGGCAAACAGAGTCTTCTACCGCAACAATATGGTCGCCTTGATCTTGTCATAATTCATTTGATGTGCTTTTGTTCGCTCGCCCTTGTGGGAGGGGGTAAAGGTTGAGACCCGCTGGCTGTTTCGATACGGCAAGCGGGTTTCCCTTTTTTTGGCGTCCGGCCAGCCACGCGCAGTGCGAGGAATGTCGCAAATTCTCAACGCACGTCCAGAAGAAGACGCAAACTTTGCTTTTCTCATTGAAGATGAATGGTAGCGGGAGAGGGACTTGAACCCCCGACACGCGGATTATGATTCCGCTGCTCTAACCACCTGAGCTACCCCGCCACAGGGAAAACGTGACAGCCATGTGACCGTCCGCTCCATCAGGATGAGCGGCTTATAAGGTGCCGCTCCCCAAAGTGTCAAGCGCATGACGCGCAAAAAATTCGCTTTCCACACGGCGGTGAAAACCGAATTGTTTCAGGCAGCAACCGGCTTTTCCAAAAGCGCCTTCAGCGAAGCCTCGGCGTCCACCGAGCGTTCCGAACGTTCGATGAAACCACCACCGTAAACGCGGGCATCCGCGCCCGGTGCAGAATAGAGCACGCAGGCCTGACCGGGAGCGACACCCGCCTCGCCGGTCATCAAATCCACGTAGATGCCGTTTTCATCGGCATGCAACATCGCTTCGGTTGGCGGGCGGGTGGAGCGCACCTTGGCGAAGCAGGTAAAGCCCTGCCCGGCCTCGTCCGCGAGCGCGCCATCGCCAAGCCAGTTCATGTCTCGCAGATAGACACGGCGGGTCTCCAGCGCCTCCCGCGGACCGACGATGACCCTGCGGCCACGCGCATCGAGATGCACGACGTACAGCGGCTCTCCAGTCGCGACACCAATACCCCGGCGCTGCCCGATGGTATAATGCACGATACCGTCATGGCGGCCGAGTACGCGCCCGTCCAGATGGACGATATCGCCCGCCAACGCCGCATTTGGCTTCAGCTTGTTGATGATATCGGTATATTTGCCCTGAGGTACGAAACAGATGTCCTGACTGTCGGCCTTCTTGGCGACGACGAGACCCATGTCTTCCGCCAGCGCGCGTGTTTCGGCCTTGGAGAGACCGCCGAGCGGAAACCGCAGATAGTCGATCTGCTCCTGCGTCGTTGCAAACAGGAACCAGCTCTGGTCACGATCGCTATCGATTGGGCGATAGAGCGCGCGGCGCCCTGGTTGGCCGGCAACGGGATTGGGACGCGAGCGGATGTAGTGGCCGGTCGCCAGCGCATCTGCGCCGAGCTCCTGAGCAGTGGCGAGCAGATCGGCGAATTTTACCGTCTGGTTGCAGGCAACGCAGGGGATCGGCGTTTCACCCATCGCATAGGCTTCGGCAAAGGGATTGATGACGGTTTCGCGGAACCGCGCTTCATAATCCAGCACATAGTGGGGAATGCCGAGCGTTTCGCAGACCCTGCGCGCATCGTCAATGTCCTGTCCCGCACAGCAGGAGCCGGCGCGGTGCACAGCCGCACCGTGGTCGTAAAGCTGGAGAGTTATGCCGAGGACGTCATAGCCCTCGCGCTTGAGGATACCGGCCACAACCGAAGAATCGACGCCACCGGACATGGCGACAACGATCCGGGTGTCTTCCGGCCTCTTGTCAAAATCGAGCGTATTCACGTTTTTTCCCATCGTCAGTCATAACGGGGGTAAAGGCCCCGCCGCCTGTCGGTCATCCGCTGCGGGAAGCCTTAGTCGAAAAAGACTGTCCTGCCTCGCCATCATGCGGATTTAAGGGCTGCATATAGAAAGGAATGGCCGCGCACGCAAGTACGGGGCGGAAAACCGCCCCGTAAAGCCATCAGAGTGAGGTGGTGACCGGTTGTTAAGCGCCCGCCGTCTTCTGGCCGCTGCTGCCAATCCACTTGTCGCGCTCCCTCCACAGGGCCGGCAAAGCCAGCAAGCCTATTGCGGTAAGGGCGATCAGCGTCTTGCTGACCTGCGACAGTTCGGCCATACGGCCATCCAGATAATAGACGCCATAGACGATAGCCACGTGCCAGACATAGACCTGAAGCGAATGGCGGCCGAGCAGCTGCAGGAATTTCAGCGAGAGCACCCAGATCACGCCCTGCGCAATCGAGCGGACGATCGGGCGGTGATGCTTCGGACCGGCGATCACCAGCCAAGTGAGACCCACACCAACAGCAAGGAAATTGATGAGGTAGACCGGGCCGAAATCGGCACGGATCTCCATCGTGGAGAACTTGCCCATCACGAATTCCGGCATCAGGCCCCAGGCGGTTGCAATACGAAGCGGCATGAAAAACAGGCAGATGAGAAGTGCCGCCTTCGGAAGCCATGTCTGTTGCGGTGAGAAGATCGCCTTCCACGGAATGCGGTTCTGCGCCGTCATCGCGCCCAGCACCAGCGCCGAGTAGAACACAAGCTGCCAACCGAGAAGGTTGAAGCTGACACGGATACCCTGCTCGTCGGCACCCTTGACGAGTTCATTGAGCGGCGTCGTCACGATCTGCTGAAGACCGAGCTGGCCGGCCATCCAGACCAGCAGCGAGCCTGCCATGACATAAGCCCATTTGCCGTCGAGGCAGAGTTTAACGAGGACGGGTGCGAACAGCATGTAAACAATGTACTGCGGCAGAATATCCATGAATGTCGGCTGGAAGAGGAATGTGGCAATCGCCGCCAGACGCAGCGGATCGTCGAACGACGTCATGCCCAGCCAGTTGTACCAGATGTACGGCGCATGCGGGATGACCATGCGGAAGAACAGCACGGCGATGACGAGACCCATCGCATAGCGATAGAGCTCCATCGCTCGGTTCCAGATCATCTGTTTGCCGGCATCATAGCCATATTTCATCATCTTGCGGGCATAGACCATGCCGATCAGCAGACCGGACAGAAAGACGAAGCCCTGCGCGTCTTCCACGAAGGCAAACTGGCGGTGATTGATTTCCACCAGCCAGAAACCGCCTGCAAACACCAGATGGTTGATCAGCATGAAGACGAGGAAGTAACCACGCATCCCGTCGATCAGGTCAAAGCGTTTCATCTCGATAGCTCTCCGTTCTCGCGGGCCGTGCATTGCCCGGCCACCCAGCCCGGCTTGCGGGAGGCGGGCCGGGAATTGGATTGTCAACGCTGTTTTGCGCCTGTGGTTCCCTTCCCAAAGCGGTTTAGAACCGGCGCGAAAAGTAACATTGACGTGTACGCATGCTGGTTAGGATGCGCGGACTGAACACCGGATGAATGAAAAACGGCAATTCCGTGGAGCAAAAGAGCTATGCGTCAGCGCCACACCTCGACGAAGAGGGCGCAAACCCCTGCATGGCAGGGAAAACGCGGACAGCCACTCGCGGGACGATACAGATATCACCCGTTAGATTTATCAGACATTTTTTTGGAGAGTTGTGATCTGCCACCGCGATCACTGAATTATCGACGAAAGACAATGTCGCGGCATCACGCATCGCGGCACGCGGAAGCCCGGAGGTTGGTAAAACCTCCGGGCTGTTTCATTCAGACAAGACTACGCGTCGTCTCAGGCAGCGGCCTGAATGGCGGCGACCTGCCAGTTGTCGTTACCGCCACGGCGCACGAAGGTCCACATTTCCACCGCTTCGGACGGATGCTGCTCGTCCCCTTCGATCACCTTGCCGGAGGTGCGGTCGCGCATAATGTCGATGGCAGAGTAGCGCATGGCTACCGTTGCATAGTCCTGGCCCTCTTCGTGCCAGGCTTCGGCAACGTCGCCCTGCAGCAGCGTTACGTCGCGCACGTCGTTTTTCACGCCGCTCGTCGCGTTGTCGCTCAGTTCCTCAGCAAGATAGGACATGGCTTCCGGCGTCGTCAGCTTGCGCAACGTACCGTAATCTTCTGCCCCATAGGCAGCCTGAACATCCTGCAGCATTTTCTGGAAGACTTCGAGATCGCTCTGGGTAATGCCAATTTCGTCACCTTCGGACATTGCATTGGCATGTGCCACCGGCTTTGCGGTTGCGGCAGTGGCCGCGGCTGCGCCGCCCGCAGCACCGGCAAGCGCACCGATCTTCGGAATCTTGAATGACGATGCGGAAGGACCTGCCTGCGGGCCGCCATTAAAGGAGGAGCCGGAATGATCCGTGCGCTGCGATCCGCCTGCGCCACCAAAAGCCGGCTGGCCCTGACGGCGCGATGCGAAGAAGCGCATGGCGAACATGACCAGAAGGCCAATCAGCGCCACCTGCAGCAACATACCGAAGAAACCGGCCATGCCGCCGAAACCGCCGCCCATGAGCATGCCGAACAGGCCACCCATCAGCAGTCCGCCCATCAAGCCACCCATCATGCCGCCAAACAGGCCACGGCTCTGCTGCGGTGCCTGCGCACCGGGACGCGCCGGCTGTGCAGCACCGGGCGTCGCCTGGTTTTGCTGGGTGTTAGGAGTCATGCTGCGGTTGATAGGCGCGGTCTGGCCGGGGGCGGTGCTGGTCGACGGCGGCGCGGAAAACGTCCTTGTGCCGCGGCTACCGAAACCGCCGCTCGCACGGCGTGCTTCCGCCATATCGACGGCTACGAAAGATACCGCGATACCAAGCGCGGCGACTGCGAACAAACCTTTGAAGCGCCGAAAGGCAGCAAACATCACTATCTCCTGTTGGCCACCCTCCCATGAGCGGCATATCAGCACGCGATATAGCAACTCATGATCATCATTTTTAGTATGCCCGCCTTAAATTTTTCGTGATATGCAACCAAAGAGAGAAACACGCACACGTTTCGGTGAAACCGGCGGTTCAGAAACAAAAAAACCGGCACAGGGTTTCCCCTGCACCGGCCCTTATTGTCCCCTTGGGAGGAACGATAGGTATCAGTCGATGTTGAATGTCAGCGGCCTGACCTGGCGGATTGCCGGGTTGGCGCGCAGCTTGTCCAGCACGTCTTCGGAAACCGGACCATCGACATAAAGAAGCGCGATGGCGTCGCCGCCTTCCTTTTCACGACCGAGCTGGAAGTTGGCAATGTTGACGCCAGCCTCACCAAGCGTGGTGCCCATGAAGCCGATCATGCCGGGAACGTCGGTGTTGGTGATGTAGATCATGTGCGATCCAACATCCGCATCCATGTTGATGTTCTTGATCTGGATGAAGCGCGGCTTGCCATCCGAGAACACCGTACCAGCAACCGAGCGAACTTGGTTTTCAGTCTTGACCGTCAACTTGATGTAACCGTCGTAAACGCCGGTCTTGTCACGCTTGACCTCGGACAGGATAACGCCCTTTTCCTTGATCATAACAGGCGCGGAAACCATGTTCACATCCGCAACCTGGCTGCGGATAAGGCCCGCCAGCAACGCGCTGGTCAGCGCCTTGGTGTTCATGTTGGCGGTTGCGCCATCATAAAGGATTTCGATTTCCTTGGTGGCGCTTTCCTGCACCTGACCGACGAAGGAGCCGAGAACATCCGCCAGACGGATGAAGGGCTTCAGGCGCGGTGCTTCTTCCGCCGTGATCGATGGCATGTTGATGGCGTTGGAGACGGCACCCTTGACCAGATAATCGGACATCTGCTCGGCAACCTGAAGTGCAACGTTTTCCTGTGCTTCCGTGGTCGAAGCGCCGAGATGCGGCGTGCAGACGACATTGGGAAGACCAAAAAGCGGGCTTTCGGTGGCGGGCTCGACTTCGAAAACGTCAAAGCCTGCACCGGCGACATGGCCGGACTTGATGGCGTCGGCAAGAGCCGCCTCATCCACCAGACCGCCACGGGCGCAATTGACGATACGTACGCCCTTCTTGGTTTTGGCAAGGTTTTCGGCATTGAGGATGCCGCGTGTCTTGTCGGTCATCGGCACATGCAGGGTGATGAAATCGGCCTGCGCCAACAGCTCGTCCAGCTCAACCTTCGTCACGCCCATTTCCTGCGCGCGCTCCGGCGACAGGAAGGGATCGTAGGCCAGAACGTGCATCTTCAGGCCAAGTGCGCGCGAGCAGACGATGGAGCCGATGTTGCCGGCACCGATGACGCCGAGCGTCTTGCCGGTGATTTCGACACCCATGAATTTCGACTTTTCCCACTTACCCGCCTGCGTGGAGCTATCGGCAGCCGGAAGCTGACGCGCGACCGCGAACATCAGCGCAATCGCATGTTCGGCAGTGGTGATAGAGTTGCCGAACGGCGTGTTCATGACGATGATACCGCGGCGCGAAGCGGCCGGGATATCGACGTTATCGACGCCGATACCGGCGCGGCCGATGACCTTGAGATTGGTCGCCGCTTCGATCAGCTTTTCGGTCGCCTTCGTGGCGGAACGAATGGCAAGACCATCGTAATTGCCGATGATTTCAGCCAGCTTGTCCTTGTCCTTGCCGAGTTTCGGCTGGAAATCGACTTCGACGCCACGATCACGGAAAATCTGGACGGCGGTTTCCGACAGTTCGTCGGATACGAGTACGCGAGGTGCCATGGTTCAGGGGCTCCTTGAAAAACGGTGCAGTTTTAAAAGCGGGAAATCGGCGGCCCTGCATCAACGCAGGGCCGGTATCAAAATCAGGCGGCAGCCTTGGAAAGTGTTGCCTTCTGCGTCTGGTAGGCCCAGGCGAGCCAGGGCATGACGGCTTCCATATCGGCCGTCTCGATGGTTGCGCCGGCCCAGATGCGCAGACCGGACGGTGCGTCACGGTAAGCGCCGATATCGAGGGCGACATTTTCCTTTTCAAGCAGGGCAACGATGCCCTTGGCGAAATCCGCCTGCGCAGCAGCATCCAGCGCCTGTACGTCGGGATCGACGATCTTCAGGCAGACGGAGGTGTTGGAGCGGGTTTCCGGCTTGACGGCCAGGTTGGCGATCCAGTCGTTCTTCTCGATAAAGTCGTAGATGACCTTGGCATTGGCATCAGCACGGCCAATCAGCGCCTTCAGGCCACCAAGGTTCTTCGCCCACAGCAGCGCGTCGATATAATCCTCAACGCAGAGCATGGACGGGGTGTTGATGGTTTCGCCAGTGAAGATGCCTTCGATGAGCTTGCCGCCGGAGACCATGCGGAAGATTTTCGGCAGCGGCCATGCCGGCGCGTAGCTCAGCAGACGCTCGACAGCGCGCGGCGAAAGGATGATGACGCCGTGGCCACCCTCGCCGCCCAGAACCTTCTGCCAGGAGAAGGTGACGACGTCGAGCTTTGCAAAGTCCATATCCTGCGCGAAGGCTGCCGAGGTGGCATCGCAGATCGTCAGACCCTTGCGGTCAGCAGGAATGAAATCGGCATTGGGAACGCGGACACCGGAGGTGGTGCCGTTCCAGGTGAAAACCACATCGCGGTCGAAATCGACTTCTGCCAGGTTCGGCAGCAGGCCGTAATCGGCCTCCAACTTCCGTACGTCCTTCAGCTTCAGCTGCTTGACGACATCGGTAACCCAGCCGGCACCGAAGCTTTCCCAGGCAAGCATATCGACGCCGCGTTCACCGAGCAGCGACCAAAGGGCCATTTCAACGGCGCCGGTGTCGGACGCGGGAACGATACCGATGCGATAATCGGCGGGGACATTGAGAATTTCACGGGTGAGATCGATGGCCTGCTTCAGCTTGGCTTTGCCAACCTTGGCGCGATGCGAGCGACCGAGCGGCGCATCGGAGAGAGCATCTAGCGACCAACCGGGGCGCTTCGAGCAGGGACCAGAAGAAAAATGCGTATTGCCCGGACGGAGGTCCGGCTTCACTATATCTGTCATTTGACTACCCTTTCAGATAGGCGCCTCTCGTTAGGGAGAGGTGTCCTGACGCCGTTGCTATTCCTCTCACCGGCCTCCGTCAAGCGGAATATGTCGCTACGCATGAGAATTTTAGTCCATATGCGTCATGCGACGAATTGGATACCGCTGAAAACAAAAGCCGCCCGCACCGGAGGAGGATGCGAACGGCTTGAAGCTAACAGTCGGGCGTGACGTTTATTTATAAACGGCAGGCTGCAGCGGAATATCGGCAGGCGGCATGTATTGCGCGGTATCGCAGCCGTTAAAGACATAACGGCCACCGACGCGAACCTCATGCGAATACAGACCCTTGTCGCGGCCAGGACCGCCACCATTCGCAAAATCGAACATGTCGCCCTTGTTGATCTGGCGGAAGCGGTAACCGACATCTGCCTTCAGATTACAGGTAACATCGATCGATGCACCGGCCATCAGGGCATAGGCGAAGCGCCACTTGCCTCTGCCACCGTGTTCGGTGGTCGGGTCGCAGCCAAGGCCATTGGTGCTGCACGAGGTATTGCGCAGCTTATCCCATTTGACGTAGGAGCCGCCGATACCGCCACCAACATAGGGCGTGATGCGGCCATAGGTACCAAGATCGACATAGGCGTTTGCCATCAGCGTGTATGCTCTAAGCGAGCTGAGATCCGCTGAAACGCAGGGACCCGGCACGGAACCACAGCCGCCGATGGTAGACCCGCGGAAATCCGATTTACCCATGTAATCGAAGGTTACGTCACTGCGGAAATAGTTGTTGAACTGATAACCGACACCGGCGCCGACGATGTAGCTATCCTTGACATTAGCCGTATCGAAATCGGCGAGATAACCACCCGGTCCACCCTGATAATAGTTGGCGCCGCGAAGCTTGTTGAAGGAATAACCGACGTCGCCGCGCAGATACCAACCACTTGCCTGCGTGATCTGCACTTCGGGTGCCTCTACATAGGCAGGTGCAGGTTCAGCTTGATAAAGATCGGCAGCGAAGGCGCTCGTGCCGGTCATCAGAACGGCCAGAATGCCGGCCAAAGCGTTTTTCATGACTTCCACTCCAGAAGAGGCACCTGCCGTTGCGGCAGCAAATGCCAGTGAACTGTTCAGTCACGGAGATTGGCGTAAAATGGTTAAGTCCCGATTAACCACGATCATTCACTATATTTATTAGGCAATACTCAAAGAAAAAGCCGACTCGAAAGCCGGCTTTTTCTTTTCACATTTGGCGGCGCAATTTATGCAGCCGAGCGGGCATTGGTGATAACGCCGACGAGATCGTTGACGATCTGCTCCACCTTCGCACTATCGTCGCCCTCCGCCATGACGCGGATCAAAGGCTCCGTACCGGAGGGGCGGATAACGAGGCGGCCATTATTAGCCAATGCGCTTTCCGCATCGGCGATCGCCTGCTGCACGATCGGGTTTTCCAATGGCTTGCCGCCGGAAATACGGACGTTCTTCAAAAGCTGCGGCACAGGCTCGAACTTGCGGCAAACCTCGCTGACGGTAAGGCCCGAACGTTTGACCTTGGCGAGAACCTGCAAAGCTGCCACCAGCCCATCGCCGGTCGTGCCGTAATCCGACAAGACGATGTGGCCGGACTGCTCACCGCCGACGTTGAAATTGTGGTTGCGCATATGTTCGACAACATAACGGTCGCCCACCTTGGTGCGGGCAAGGGTGAGACCCTTGTCGCCAAGGAAACGCTCAAGACCGAGATTGGACATCACGGTTGCGACGATGCCGCCACCACGCAGGGTATTGTCGGAAGCCCAGCTGTCGGCAATCACCGCCATGAGCTGGTCGCCATCGACGATCTCGCCGCGTTCGTCGACGATGATGACACGGTCCGCATCGCCATCGAGCGCGATACCGATATCGGCCCGCACCTCATGCACCTTTTTCTGCAGGGCTTCCGGGTGGGTGGAGCCGCATTCGAGATTGATATTGATGCCGTTCGGCTCGTTGCCGATGGTAACGACTTCGGCGCCCAGTTCCCAGAGTGCTGCGGGAGCCACCTTGTAGGCAGCGCCATTGGCACAGTCGATGGCGATCCTGAGCCCGCTCAGCGTCACATCACGCGGCAGGGTACGTTTGACGAATTCGATATAGCGGTAGATATCGCCATCCACGCGCTTGGCGCGTCCGATCTCGCTCGGCTTGGCGAGCTGGGCATAGAGATCCTTGTCGAGAAGATCTTCGATTTCCAGCTCAAGCTCGTCGGAAAGCTTGTATCCGTCGGGTCCGAAAAGCTTGATTCCATTATCGGAAAACGGGTTGTGCGACGCCGAGATCATTACGCCGATATCGGCACGCAACGAGCGGGTCAGCATGGCAACAGCGGGGGTTGGAATGGGCCCGAGCAGGAAGACATCAAGGCCGGCCGCGGTGAAACCTGCGACCAGCGCGTTTTCCAGCATGTAGCCCGAAAGCCGGGTATCCTTGCCGATCACGACACGATGGCGATGATGGCCCCGGCGGAAGATCGTTCCGACCGCAATGCCCACACGCATCGCCAGATCCGGCGTCATGGGAAAGACGTTCGATTGTCCGCGGATACCATCGGTTCCGAAATAACGGCGTGCCATTTGAACTCCAAATCTTTCGGGCATTCCGGCATAGCATAAAACTACCGGAAGCGTTTTTGGCTAAATGCCACAAACCACGATAAACAGCACGTAAATTACCGCAAAAATGGCTTATATCTTGTTACCAAACTGAAAAGGCCACCCGGAAAACCGGATGGCCTTTTTCAATAGTCGTCTTGGCCACGCAATCAGTGCGGCTGTGGCTCCATGCCGCCTTCAGCCTCGCCGTCGCCCTTGGCTTCGCCGTCACCCTTGACTTCGCTTGGGCCGTCCTTCTTGGTGCCTGCTTTCGGAACAGCCGAGCCGCGGCTGCCAGGAGAATCGTCACCCAGATCGCGTGCCGGCTTCTCGCCCCTCAGCAAAGCCTTGATCTCGTCGCCAGTGAGGGTTTCGTATTCCAGAAGACCCTCGGCAATAGCAACGAACCCGTCGTGATTGTCCGTCAGGATACGACGTGCCTCTGTATAGGCCTCGTCGATCAGGCGGCGGACTTCGGTGTCGATCGTCTGAGCCGTTGCCTCGGAGACATTCTTGGACTGCGAGACGGAATGGCCAAGGAAGACTTCCTGCTGGTTTTCACCATAGGCGACCTGGCCGAGAGCGTCGGAAAAGCCCCATTGCGTTACCATGGCGCGGGCAAGCTTGGTGGCCTGCTCGATGTCCGAAGATGCGCCGGAGGTGATGTTTTCCTTGCCGAAGGTCAACTCCTCGGCAACGCGGCCACCCATCATGATCACCAGACGCGACACCATCCATTTGTAACTCATGGAGTAGCGGTCACCTTCAGGCAACTGCATGACCATGCCGAGTGCACGGCCACGCGGAATAATTGTCGCCTTGTGCAGCGGATCAGCCAAAGCAACCTTGAGCGCGGTAATCGCATGCCCCGCCTCGTGGTAAGCGGTCAGTTTCTTTTCCGCTTCGGTCATGGCGGAGGAGCGGCGTTCCGCACCCATCATGATCTTGTCCTTGGCGTCCTCGAACTCCTGCATGGTAACCACGCGCTTGTTACGGCGAGCAGCCATCAGGGCGGCTTCGTTGACGAGGTTCATCAAGTCAGCGCCCGAGAAACCGGGGGTGCCACGGGCCAGAACCTTGAGATCGACATTCGGAGCCAGCGGCACGTTGCGAACGTGAACCTTGAGAATGCGCTCACGGCCGACGATATCCGGGTTCGGCACGACGACCTGACGGTCGAAACGGCCGGGACGCAGAAGCGCGGGATCGAGAACGTCCGGACGGTTGGTGGCGGCGATGAGGATAATGCCTTCATTCGCCTCGAAGCCGTCCATCTCGACCAGCAGCTGGTTGAGCGTCTGTTCGCGTTCGTCATTGCCACCGCCGAGACCGGCGCCGCGATGACGACCGACAGCGTCGATTTCGTCGATGAAGATGATGCACGGCGCATTCTTCTTGGCCTGCTCGAACATGTCACGCACACGGCTTGCGCCGACGCCGACGAACATTTCCACGAAGTCAGAACCGGAAATGGTGAAGAACGGCACATTAGCTTCACCCGCGACGGAGCGCGCCAGTAGCGTCTTACCAGTACCTGGAGGGCCGACCAGCAGCACGCCGCGCGGGATCTTGCCGCCGAGGCGCTGGAACTTCTGCGGATCGCGCAGGAATTCCACGATTTCCTCAAGGTCCTGCTTGGCTTCGTCCACACCTGCGACGTCGTCAAACGTCACGCGGCCGTGCGCTTCCGTCAAAAGCTTGGCCTTTGACTTGCCAAAGCCCATCGCGCCGCGCGAACCACCCTGCATCTGCCGCATGAAGAACAGCCAGACGCCGAGGATGAGGAACATCGGCAAAAGCGTGCCGAGATAGCTCAAAAAACCGGAAGAACCGTCGCTCTCGGGACGCGCGACGATGGTGACGTTCTTGCTCTGCAAGCGCTCCATCAAGCTGTCGTCGATTACTGGGGAATAGGTCTGAAAGGCCGTGCCGTTCTCGGTATAGGTTCCGAGAACCCGGTTACCGGTGACGGTCACGTCGCGAACTCGCCCGGAATCCACATCGCGGAGAAACTGGGAATACGGAATTTCCCGCGAACCCGTTTGCGTCGGCGAAGTCTGGAACATGCTGAACAAAGCGATCAGCAAGAGGGCAATCACGGCCCACAAGGCGAAATTTCTGAAATTTGGGTTCATCGAACTCCCCGAACTCACACGGACATGTTTGCTGCCCGCTATTACTCGACCCTAACATAAGGACGACATCTGCCGTTGCCAAGGCAAAGGGCGTTATCTGATGCGTTTTGGTGTAAAAACTATTCCAAGGCAATTCACGAAAAAGAGGCCGGATTTAAACCGGCGGCTGTGGATAGGCCGCACGGCCGAATAAAACCGCGATGGCATTCGCCAACTCAAGGTCGAAGCGCGGCAGAAAAAGATCGAAGGGGGCAAGCCTCGGCACGATACTCATGGCGCCTTCCGGAGAGGCTCGAGGGGGAACCAACGTGGCAATTTGCGGCAGGATCGCCATCGCCTGTTTTGCAATCCCTGGCGGCACCGCTGGAAAAAGCGCTGCCGCATCCGCAATGCCACCCGTCCTGCCCGCCGCAATATTGACCGGAAAAGCCGATGTGTTTTTCACAAGGAAACGATCGTCCCAGAGGCCCTGCCCACCAGCCTCGACTTGCAGTTCCGGCATATTCCGGTGCTCGCGGAAAAGATAAAGCCCGTCCTTTCGGCGATCGAGAAGAACGCGGCCAACCGTTATCCGCCCGTTCTCACCGGTTTTTAGAAACTGCAACACCCGATCCATGCTGCTGGCCGCCGGGAAATAGGCCCTTCCACCGAGATTTGCGATGAGCACCGCTAGCCCGTGCCGAAATTCGGGAAGATCGGGCATCAGGCCTTCAACTGACAATCTGGCGAGCGTGGCGTGAAAGACTTCTACGTTTTGTTGGAGAAAAAAGGCGGTTTTCTCGGAATATGCCTGTCGTTTGACGGCGGCCTGCGCATCAAACGGCGGCTGAGAGTCGGAAAGCGACTGCCGCACACGAACCCGCTCGTAGCGCGCGTTGTCATTACTCGGGTCGTCAAACCAGCCACGCGAGCGAGATAATACGAAATCGCGGATCTCCTGTCTTTCACAGGTCAGAAACGGCCGCATGATCCAGTGGCGTCCACCGTATAATACAGCATCCGCCATGCCGGCGAGGCCGAGATTTTCGCTGCTCCCGCTTCTGGCGGCACGCATCGCCACGGTTTCCCGCTGGTCGCCAAGAGTATGCCCCGTCACGATGAGATCAGCGCCAATGTCGCTCGCAACGTCGGCGATCAGACTATATCGGGCAAGACGAGAGGCTTCGGAAATGCCGGAAGCGGGTTTGGGGTCATCCCATCGGCGCACGGTATGCGGGATACCGAGTTCCGCGCAGAGCAGGGAGACCTTGTGAGCCTCATCAGCGGATTCCGCCCTTAGGGCATGGTCAACCGTGACGGCGGAAAGCCGCAACCGGTCGGGGTCTGCCTCCGCCCTCGCCTCATGCAGTGCCAGCAACAGACCGGTGGAATCGCTACCGCCGGAGATTGCGATGAGAATATGGACGGGTTTGCGAAGATTTTCGACGAAGGACCTAGCCGCAGCGAGCGGCGCAACCGTCTTTTCGTTCAAAATGCGGACATCAACCGGCATGGAAAGACCGCCGCCATGGCAGGAGCAAGATCAGCAGCTCAGCCGCTTCTGTTCGCTGGCAACCTTGTTCAGCACAGTCTTTGAAGCACTGGGATAACGCTTCGGCACTTCGCGCAGCGTGGCGCAGGCGGTCTCGGTGTTGTCCAGAGCTGCAAGCGACATGCCGAGCTTCATCAGCATTTCCGGTGCTTTCGGAGACTTGCCATAGGTCTGATGGCCGTTCAGGAAAGTCTTTGCGGCCTCGTTGAACTTGCCCTGCGAATATTGTGCCTCGCCCAGCCAGAAGCTGGCATCGGCGGCCTTGGTGCCCTTCGGGTAACCCTGGAGATATTGCTGGAACCCCTGCTCCGCCAGCTTGTAATCGCCGGAAAGAACATGGCCGTAAGCAGCCTGATAAATATCGCCCTCGCTGGTGAGTGCTGCGGTGTTGACCGGATCGGTCTTGCGCGAACCGTTGCCGGTGGTAACGCCCGGAAGACTACCGGAAGAATTATTGGCACCCTGGTTCAATGAGCCACCGATCGGCATGCCCTTGGAATCAAGCTCGATGGAGCCAAGCGTCGTCTCTCCCGGTGCACTCGTCGGCGCGTTCGCGGAAGCGGACGGCGAAACGGAAGCGCCACCCTGAGGTGGCGTTTCGATGATCGTTGCAACGTCGTCGCTCGGCGGAGCGGCCGGAGTGGCCTCCGCCTTCTTTTTCGGCGCGGTGGTACTCGCGCCTTTGCCGCCTTCCAGTTCCTGGAAACGGAATTCATTGTCTTCCTGCGCCTTGCGGATCGTTTCCTGCATCTGCAAAAGCTGGAAGCTCATTTCTTCGATACGGCCGTTGAGCTGCCGGATCTGTTCTTCAAGCTGCTGAACCTTATAGGCTTCATTGGCCTGAACCCGCACAATTGGGACCTGCTGAGAGTTGATCGTGCCGAAGCTACCCCCCGCACCGAACAGCGGACCCGAAACGGCTGTGCCGCTCAAGCCGGTGCAGGCTGCAAGCCCCAGCATTCCCGCCACGACAAGTTTCTTCATCTCATTTGCCCTGCCTTAAATGATTTGCACCGGAATGGCGCAAGCCGGATTTTTTCCATATCAACCGAAAAAGCAACTTAACTTCGGCCAAACTATGAAAAAAACGAAAGGCGGCCCATAGACCGCCTTCCATTCGAGATCACAAAAGCGTCAGGCGATTACATGCCTGCGCCACCGAGAACCGTCACAGCGCGGCGGTTCTGCGACCAGCAGGAAATGTCATCGCAAACGGCGACCGGCTTTTCCTTGCCGTAGGAGATCGTCTTCATGCGGCTTGCCGGAACGCCCTGGGACGCCAGGAAGTCACGGGTTGCAGCGGCACGACGGGCGCCGAGCGCCAGGTTGTATTCACGCGTACCGCGCTCGTCGGCATGGCCTTCGACGGTGATGGCGTATTTCGGGTAACGGGCAAGCCACTGTGCCTGGCGCTGAAGCGTCTGCTGCGCGTCTGCACGGATGGACGTCGAGTCCGTATCAAAGAAGATGCGGTCGCCAACATTAACCGTGAAGTCCTGCTGGGAGCCGGGCGTCGCAGAACCCGCACCGCCGAGACCGAGCTCACCGGCGCTATTCGGCATGTTCTTCTTGTTCGCGCAGCCTGCGAGAGCAAGAGCGAGCGTCATGGCGATAACAGCCGGATTACGGGCCAGTTTCTGCATCGGGCTGAGTGCCGAAGTGTGTGTACGGCTCATCGCCGGTCTCTCCTTGGGATTGCAATAACGTTGCCAGACACTAACGGATCGAGGTTAATAGCCGACAAACGCTTATGGTTAACAGAAAGGAAACGTCCCACTTTTTTGCTCCCTCACAACACTTTGCGGCAAGAAAGAGGCAGTTTCCCGTACGGCATATGTAAAAACATGACGGCGCCGGTTGGGCCGGCGCCGTCATGGCAGGCAATATCAGTCCAGAAGCGGCGACCAGGCCGGGTCTGAAGCGAAGGTGGGAGTCTTGATCAGCTGTTCGTTGTAGCCGGTCAAGTCGATCGAATAGAGCTGCGGACCGCCAGCACCAGCGTTCTGGCGGAAGAACATCAGCACACGGCCGTTCGGCGCCCATGTTGGGCCTTCATTATGAAAGCCGCTGGTCAGAATGCGCTCACCCGAACCGTCGGTTTTCATCACGCCAATCGAGAACTTGCCGCCCGATTGTTTTGTGAAGGCGATCAGATCGCCGCGTGGCGACCAGACCGGCGTGGAATACGACCCGTCGCCGAACGAAATACGCTGCTGTCCTGAACCATCGGCATTCATTACGTAAATTTGCTGACGGCCGCCACGGTCGCTTTCAAAGGCAACACGTTGCCCATCCGGGGAGAATGACGGTGCAGTATCGATCGCGGACGTGTTCGTCAGGCGCGTCGTGGTTCGTGAGCGCAGGTCCATGGTGTAGATATTGGCGTTACCATCCTGCTGAAGGCTCATGATGACCTTCTGGCCATCCGGCGAGAAGCGCGGCGAGAATGTCATGCCGGGGAAATTACCGACCACTTCGCGCTGTCCGGTTTCCAGCTGCAGCAGGTAAACGCGCGGCTGCTGGCCTTCAAACGACATGTAGGTGACTTCCTGACGGTTCGGCGAAAAACGCGGCGTCAGAACGATGTCGTTCGAATTGGTGAGGTTACGGACGTTGAAGCCGTCCTGGTCCATGATCGACAGCTGACGCTTGCGGGCTGTCTTCGGGCCGCTTTCGGAGACGAAAACGACGCGGGTATCGAAGTAACCCTTTTCACCGGTTACGCGCTCATAAATGGCGTCCGCGATGATGTGGGCGACACGGCGCCAGTTTTCCGGCTGCGTGAAGAACTGCTGCCCGGTCATCTGCTGGCCTGCGAAAGTATCCCAAAGGCGAAACTCCGCACGCAGACGGCCATCGCTTTCACGCGTCACGCGACCCGTTACGAGTGCCTGCGCGTTGATAACCTTCCAGTCCTCAAAACGCGGCTGCTGATCCGGGTTGGCGATTTTTTCGATGAAGGCACTCTTGTTGACTGGCGCAAACAGGCCGGAACGCTGCAGATCGGCAGCAATTACGGCCGATACCTGCGCGCCGATGCCGTCACCCGAGATGAAGTCGGTGATGGCGATGGGCAAGGGTTCGACGTTGCCCTTGTTGATGTTGATTTCCACCCGCGCAAAAGCCGGTGCGGAGAAAACCGACATAAGGGCCGCGACAGCGAGCACCAGCCGGATCGGCGAAAATATCTTCATGTTGCCAGGCCTTTCAGCATTCATAGCAATTCACTGGGATCGAAATTCACTACGACTTCGTTCCATGCATCATATTTGTCGGCAGGAAGGTTCGTGAACGGAGCAGAACGCATGATGGCGCGATAGGCACCACCGGAAAGGGCGCGACGCGTTCCCTCGGAACCACCCGTTGCTTCGATCTCGGGCCGGCCGATGATGGATCCATCACGGTCAAGCTTCATGGTGACCCGAACGCGAACGTCCGAAGCATCCGCCATGCCGGGAATGATCTGCCAGTTTTTCTGGATTGCGCCACGCAGCGCATCCATTTCCGTCTGGCTGAGCGTCGAACCGCCCGTGGTCTTTTTGCCGCCAAGCGATGCCTGCTGGGTGGAGCGCTTTGCACCACCGCCGGAGGGCGCCTGCTTGTTCAAAAGCGCGGCAACATCGTCAGCGTTAAAATCGCTTTCCTTCGACGAAGCGGATTTCGCCGTTTCCTGCTTTTTCTCACCCGGCTTCTTGTCGGAAGGCTTGTCCGTGGACTTTGCCTGGTCGGGCTTGGTCTCTGCAGGCTTCTCAGCGGGCTTCTGCTCGGCAGGTTTGGTCTCAGCCTGTTTCGGCACTTCCGGCTTCGGCGGCTCCGGGCGGGAATTCGGGCGCGGCACATTCGGCGGCACGGGAATTTCGGCCGGTTCCTGTTGCACCGGGGGCGGCTCTTCCGCTTTCGTTTCCTGCGGCGGCGGCTCCGTCTTCGGTTGCGGCGCGATCTCGGGCTTGGTCTGCGGCAAGGCGGCCATTTCCTGCGGCTTCGGAGCCGAGGTCTCTTCCTTGACGATTTCCTTCACCTCGTTCGCCTTGGTGTCGACAACCGGCTGCGGCTTTTCCTGCTTTGGCGGAGCGGCCGCACTGATATTGTCGTTCGGCTTTGTAGTAGGCGTCGGCGGCGCTTCTATATCGGCCACGTTGTTGCCGACATTCTGAGCGTTCGGAACGATATCCGGACGTGTAGTCGGAACCGGGGCCGACTTTTCCGCCTTCGGCGCGTTCTTGTCGCCTTGCTGGATCTGGCTCAATTCCTCGATTGGCACAAGCTCCACAGGCAGGGCCTCAGCCTGCGACACGTCAAGAGGCTCCGGCGAGCCCAGGGAAACGAGGGCGAAAGCCAGAAGCGATGCGTGCACGATCGCGGATGTGGTAAGGCTGCCCTTCATCGCTGACGTCAATTATCCTGTCTCTGCTGGGTCACAAGGCCGATATTCTTGAAGCCCGCTGCCTGGATACGCGCCATCACGTCGGCGACGACGCCGTAGGCGGCAACGGAATCCGCGCGCACGAAGATGCGTTCGTTATAACCTGTCGTGGCGATTGCCTGCAGCTTGTCGGCCACCTCGGCCGCCTGGATTTCCGTTTCCTGCAAATGGATCTGGCCATTGGCATTGACGGAAATCGTGATCGGCTGCGTATCCGAATTCAGCGCGTTGGCAGATGTCTGCGGCAGGTCGATCGGAACGCCGACCGTCATCATCGGTGCGGCCACCATGAAAATGATGAGCAGCACGAGCATGACGTCAACCAGTGGCGTCACGTTGATTTCGCTGATCGCGCCGCCCCTGCGACGTCCGCCGCGCCCACGGCGTCCACCGGAACCGCCGCTGCTGCCACCTGCTGACATACCCATAACATCTACTCCATTTTGCCTTGCGGCAAATTACTGCGCGGCGCGCTTATTGGGCTGCCTGCCGCGTCTGAAGTTTTTCATCGATCTGGCGCGACAAGATCGCGGAGAACTCGTCGGCGAAACCTTCCATACGAGCGGAAAGCTTGTGCGCGTCAGCCGTGAACTTGTTGTAGGCGATAACCGCCGGAATAGCCGCGACAAGACCGATGGCCGTTGCCAGAAGCGCTTCGGCGATACCCGGCGCCACGACCGCAAGGTTGGTGGACTTCGAACCGGCAATCGCCTGGAACGAGGTCATGATACCAACGACCGTACCGAAGAGGCCGATGAACGGACCGGCAGAACCGATCGTCGCCAACGAACCGAGGCGAGCCTCGTATTGTTCGCCTTCACGAGCAATCGTCACGTCCATTGCCCGGTCGATACGCATTTGCAGACCGATGGGTGAACGGGCGCCGCGTTCAAATGATTTCTTCCACTCCCGCATGGCGGAAACGAAAATTGCCGCGAGACCAACATTCTGGCGTTCTGCCAGAGTGCGGTAAAGCTCTTCGAGCGACTGGCCAGACCAGAAGACCTGTTCGAACTGGTCGAACTGGCGCTTTGCCTTGCCGAAGCTTACGTATTTGTCGAAGACGATCGCCCACGTCCAGACCGAGGCGGCGATAAGTCCAATCATCACGAACTTCACGATGAGGCCCGCCTGCATAAACAGCGCCCAGAGACTTACATCGTGCGTCGCCGCTGCCAAACCTGCCTGTTCCATAAATATCCAATCCCCGAATCCAAACGCCCGGTACGGGACCGGGCGATTCAAACGCGTGTTAACGCTCGAAGCTATGCAGCAACAGCCGCAAACCCCTTTGCCATACCCCGATACTTGCCAGTAAGCCTTACTTGCCAATAAATTTGGTGAAAGGAAGGCGTGCGCCGCACAAATGCCAGTTGCTAAAGTAAGACACCATTATGGTTAAAGGAGTGTTACAACCGCGCCACGTCTGATGGATTTACTGGACCAGCCCCGAACTTACTTCAGGAATTTTTCGGCCACCGTCTCCGGAAGGCGCCTTGGCCGGCCATTGGCATTGATGACGGCGATGATGACCTTGGCGGCAACAAGCAGCGTTTCGCCGCGCCGGATTTCCTGATTGAGCACCATTTTTGCGCCCCCGGCCTTTTCGGTAAGGGTGGTGATCGTCAACACATCATCCATCCGGGCCGGGCTCTTGAAATCGATCTCCATACGATGGACGACGAAAACGAGACCCTCCTCGTCGGCGGTCAGGAGTGCGCTTTGCTCGCAGCCGAGGCAACGCAGGTAGTCGGTTCGACCGCGCTCGAGAAAATGCAGATAGCGCGCGTGATAAACG
Organism: Agrobacterium sp. 10MFCol1.1; assembly: GCF_000381165.1. Taxonomy (NCBI): domain Bacteria; kingdom Pseudomonadati; phylum Pseudomonadota; class Alphaproteobacteria; order Hyphomicrobiales; family Rhizobiaceae; genus Agrobacterium; species Agrobacterium sp. 10MFCol1.1. Next base: position 551,903 of record NZ_KB906073.1, read on the forward strand.
AGGCCGGAAAAATCCGTGTCCTCATAATAGACCCGCTGCGTCAGGCGGTGCCCATGTTCGATGAGTTCGCCGGAAAGCGAAACCACAAGCTCGCTCATGATATCTCCTTGGAAAGTTCGGCCGCACCTGAACGACCTTCGCGGACGATAAGATGCTCGTGGCGCTGAGGCAGCATCTCGATGCGCTCAGCAATGAAACGGGGTCTGAGATCGTGTTCAAGCAGCGCGGAAGGCTGCGCGGGCAGCCAGCGGAACTCCACCTCGACGCCATCCAGCACGCGATGCACTATATCGCTTTCATGGAACGGCAAAGGCTGGCGCAGCGAAACCAGATAATAAAATGCCAGTTCATGCGCGGCATAATAATCATAGGCGAAAAAATTCTCCGCCGACCAGAGAAGACGCTCGACGGCGCAATCCCGGTCAAGCTCCTCGCCGATCTCGCGGATGATGGTCTGCTCGGAGCTTTCACCGATTTCCGCCCGACCGCCCGGCAGGGCCCAATAGCTATCCTTGGCGCCACGCTGGACGAGAAGATAGTTGTCGTGGAAAATCAACGCCGCCACACGCATGCTGAACAGCTGCGGCTTGCGGTCCAGCCGGATCATATGGCGCTCAGCGGCAGAAGTCATTTGGCGTCCAGGTCGCCGTCATACCAGACAAGGTGTCTTGTGGTCTCAGGCAGGTGTTCTATCTCATCCGCGATGAAATAGGGCGGAATATCGAGTTCGGTCAATGCATCACGGGTGGCAGCGACCCAGCGAAACTCAAGCTCGTTATCGCCATCCTGAACGCGGTGAATGATATCCGTCGGGTGAAAGGCAAGGGTCTCCGGCAAATCCATCAGGTAATAGAAACCGAGTTCGTGCCAGTCCTTACCCTCATAATGGAAAAAATTCTCGACCGCCCATAAAAGCCGCCCGACCTTCGCTTCGACGCCAAGTTCCTCGACCATTTCGCGCGCCAGCGTTTCTTCGGAACGCTCGCCCATTTCGGCGCGGCCACCTGGAAAGGTCCAGAATTTCTCATGGGACGCGCGGTGCACCAACACGTGGCCATCCCGAAACGCCAGCCCCGCAACGCGCATCTGGAAAATGCGTTTCGGCTTGAATTTCATGCGGATACGGGTGTCCTGCACCGTGGTGTCTTGCGTCATTAACTGAACCTGCTGGCTGGAAACATCAAATCGGTTTCCGTCCACCCTAACGCATCCATCTCGGCTTTTCTCGCCTTTGCGTCGTCTCCCACAATGAATTCATCCAGTTGTGGCGGCTTGATCATAGTGCCGGACAACATGGCATGCACCTGCCCGCGATGATGCGTCTGATGCTGGAAGAGATGGGACAACACATCATCGCAGCGATCCTGCTGGATGCGTGTTCCACGATGAATATTGACGATGGCAGCGAGGCCGTCCTCATCCAGCATGTCGACAAAATCGATCAGTTCTTCGTCCAGTTTCGCTTGGGCAGCATGCAGCTCCGCCATGGTGGCGAAAGGCTCTTCCTCTTCAAAAGCGGCAAGGCCGAGCGCCCCGCCCTTAATCGCGTCGATATAAAAAAGGTCAACGGTGTAGATGTGGTTCAGGGTCGCCCGAAGGGTTGGAAAGAAGCTGACGCGAGCGGCCACGAATTCCTCCTGCAACAGCTGAAGACAAGCCTGATGCAGCCTTAAATTAGCCAGCCGGTTGTTGCGCGCGAGTTTGCGGAAAACCCGCATCGGATCGTAGGCCATCGACGTCCCTTCTCATGGCGCCTGATAACGGCGCTTTTCAATCGACGTGTTCAAGCTCGGACTTGCTCTTCAGAACCTTCGCCCCATCTTCCTGCTCGATAAGATAAGCGGGTTCGTCCTTGCTGGCCTTGCGCTTTATCGTGGAACCGGAAATCGTTTTTTCGACATCATCAGTAAACGTCTCGACGATTTTTCCTTCGCCGGTTCCGTTGCCCCATTTCCAGCGAACCTTCGTACCCTTGCGATATCCAGACATCATCATTTCCTGACCAAAGAAAATCAAATGCGAAAGCGCCGGGCTTGTTCCCTCAATCCTCTTCCAGCGTCAGCCGGAATTGCGCCGCCTCGAGATCTTTAGGCGGCTGCATGCCCAGATGTTTCCAGGCAGTGCCGGTCAGAACGCGGCCGCGCGGCGTGCGCTGGATGAAACCCTGCTGGATCATGTAGGGTTCTATGATGTCTTCGATCGCATCACGCGGCTCCGACAAGCCAGCGGCGATGGTCTCGATACCAACAGGGCCGCCGCCGAAATTGACCGCGATCATGGTCAGATAGCGCATGTCCAGCTGATCGAGACCCATTTTGTCGACAAGCAACCGCGTCAGCGCTTCGTCGGCAATCTCACGGGTGACGGCTTCCGCCCGTGCCACCTCAGCGAAATCGCGAACCCGGCGCAAGAGCCGTCCGGCGATGCGCGGCGTGCCGCGTGCACGCCTTGCTATCTCGCGTGCGCCATCGTCGGTCATGTTCAGACCCATCAGCCGCGCGCCGCGCCGAACGATCAGCTCCAGCTCATCGACAGTGTAGAAGGCCAGACGGACAGGAATGCCGAAGCGGTCGCGCAGCGGCGTTGTCAACAAACCAAGACGCGTGGTCGCGGCAACGAGGGTGAACTTGGAAAGATCGATCTTCACCGAGCGGGCCGCAGGCCCCTCACCGATGATGAGGTCGAGCTGGAAATCCTCCATTGCCGGATAGAGAATTTCCTCGACTGCCGGGTTGAGACGATGGATTTCATCGATGAAGAGCACATCGCGCTCCTCGAGATTGGTCAAAAGTGCGGCAAGGTCGCCAGCCTTGGCGATCACTGGTCCGGAGGTGGACTTGAAGTTGACGCCAAGCTCCTTTGCCATGATCTGCGCCAGCGTGGTTTTGCCGAGACCGGGAGGCCCGACGAACAACACATGGTCCAGCGCCTCGCCACGGTTCTTTGCCGCCTCGATAAACACCTTGAGATTGGCGCGAGCCTCGGCCTGGCCGGTAAAATCGTCCAGCGACTGCGGGCGCATTGTGGTGTCGATATCTTCACCGCGCTTGTCCGCCGAAATCAGTCTGTCCGCATCGCTCATAGAGGGCATTCCATTGTTCTAAACCAATTCAAGAGATGGTCTTCGCCGCTATATCACGACTGTCGCACGAAGGCGCTTCACGAAATTCAGCATCGCACCCGGCTTCGTTCGCTTGCTGCGCGCAGCTTAGCGTGAAAGTTCGCGCAGGCCGAGCCGGATGAGTTTGGCACTGTCGCCGCCCTCCCCGCCGTTCTTCAGCGCGGCCGCAACGGCATTTGCGGCCTGATCGCGTGAATAGCCGAGATTGGTGAGCGCCGACACGGCATCCGCCACCGGCGCGGAGGCCACACCCTCGCCAAGTTCCTGCTTGAGTCCGATGGAAGCCGAAGCTTCTCCTGCAAAGGCAGGCGCCTTGTTGCGAAGCTCGGTAACGAGGCGCACCGCCACCTTCGGCCCTACGCCCGGCGCACGTGAAATCATCACCTTGTCCTGCAGCGCTATCGCATTGGCGAGTTCAGAAGGCGACAGGGTAGACAAGACGGCCAGCGCCACTTTCGAACCGACCCCCTGCACGCTCTGCAGCAGATTGAACCATTCCCGCTCAAGTGCCGACAAAAAGCCGAACAGCCTCAACTGGTCTTCGCGCACATAGGTTTCGATGAAGAGGACGACCGCTTCACCAGCGGAACCTATTTTTGAGAGTGTGCGCGCCGAGCAATAGGCGACGTAACAAACGCCGTGCACATCCACCAGCACGTAATCCGTGCCGATTTCCTCGATGGTGCCTTTAAGTTTTCCGATCATGATGCCGCCCGCTGCAATGAGACTTCAATATTCAACCGGCTGCCAATAGCCGCGCCATCCTGTCGCCGCCGCGATTATGGGCGTGGCAGATTGCGATCGCCAAGGCGTCCGCCGCATCGTTACCCTTGAATTCTGCTTTCGGCATCAGGATTTTCAGCATCATGTGGATTTGCTGCTTTTCGCCGTGCCCAACACCTATGACGGCTTTTTTGACCGCGTTCGGCGCATACTCGAAAACAGGCAACCCTGCCCGCGCCGGAACCAGCATGGCAATGCCGCGCGCCTGACCGAGCTTCAGCGTGGCGACAGCATCCTTGTTTACGAACGTCTGCTCCACCGCCGCCTCATCGGGTTGATAGCTGTGAACAGTATCCGCCAGCCCATCATGCAGCTGGCACAGGCGGGAGGCGAGATCCATATCACCATCCGATGTCACCGTGCCGGAAGCGACAAACCGAAGGCTGTTGCCGAAGGTTTCGATGACACCCCATCCGGTGCGCCGCAACCCGGGGTCGATACCGATGATTCGAATCGTCTTTTGCATAAGCCACCCTATCTTTTCGGCTGCGACCCTGCCAGCGATAAGTGAACAAAACGACAACATTGATCAAATTTGCAGTGCAGCATTTACCTCTGCTTAAACCGCGTACCGCATTGTTCCCGCACAAAATCAAAAAAGGGGAGCTGCGGACATGATGATCCGCAGCGCAATATTTTCGCCATATCAGCCATCCGGTGGCGCCATCAATGCATGGTGCGGGAAGTGATACGGCATTGAGGGCTGCATCGGCCATGCTGAACCGTTTTCATTCCATATCCACCAAAGTGCTCGTGATTTTCCTTGCGCTGATGACGATCTCGACCGGGGCTCTCACGCTTCTCGGCTATCAAAGCAGCAGCGGCGTTCTCGAGGAACAGGCGTCGAAATCCATGGAGAGCATTCTCGTCTTCAGGGGCGATATGCTGCAGGAACGCCTTGAGCAGCTTGAAACGCAGGCGGATTCCATCGCCAAGATCGAATCCCTGCAAATGGCGGTAGTTTCCATGCGCAGCGGCTGGGGCACCGTGCAGAAGAGTTCCGGCGACGCAAAGGCGGAACTGCAACGCGTCTTCGTCAAGGAGAACCCCTACGGAGAGAAAGAAAAGCTCATCAAGCCCGAAAATCCGAGCGGCTTTTATTATTCCACCCATGAAAAAACCCAGACGGATATCGGCGGCTACCTCAAGGGAACCCCATTCAGCGATGTTCTATTCATCGATCCGGCCGGCACGGTTTATTACTCCTATCTGAAAGGACCGGCTTTCGGGGAAACCGTCACGGGTGGCGCCTGGGCGGATAGCGGCCTTGGGGCTGCTTTTGCGCGCGGAGCCACCAACGCAGGAAAAGCCGTGAACGACGTGGCGCAGACGAGTTTCTCCGGTCTGCGCATCGACGCCGCGACTAAAGAGGCCGGCATCTATTTCGGTATTCCGGTAGTCAAATTCGGTGCGTTCAAGGGCATCGTTCTCTTCCGCGTCAAACAAGAGGTCTTCAGCCAGATCCTCGCGAAAGGCATCTCCGCCGGCAGCTCCGAACAATCCGCGATCGTTTCCGCCGATGGCAAGGTTCTGGGCGTGGATGGCAACGGTCTCGTCAGCCTTAATCCGGCAATCTATGCCTTCCATGCACAAGCACTTAATACGTCCGGCATGACGATTGCCAAGATCAACCGTCCGGACGGCGAAGCCAATGCCTATGCCCGCGCCTTCTCGTTTGCCGGTGAAAAATACCTCGCGGTGGAAAGCATGTTGCGCAGCGAGTTGAACGCCGGTTCCATTTCGATTGCCGGCACGTTAGCCGTCATCGGCCTTTGCGTTCTGGCAGCCATGTGCGCGGCAACCGCCTTTTTTGCACGGCGCCTGTTCGCACCGCTGGAGAAGCTGGCCGGGCTGACTGGCGAAGTGGCGGCAGGCCGTCTCGATGCCGAGATCGGCAATCAGGACCGCAAGGACGAGATCGGCCGCATGGCGCGCGCGCTTGGCAGTTTCCGTGAAAAACTCATTTTGCAGCGGGAAATGGAAGCGACCACGTCCCGCACGCGCGAGGAAGCCGAAACGGCACGCCGCGCACATCTTGCGGAACGAGAGGCCGAGGCCGGCACGCTGCAAATGGTCGTGCGTTCTCTTGACGAAGGGCTGGATCGACTGGCAAGCGGCAATCTCGCCTATCGCATTGAGACTGTCTTCCCAGACGATCTTGAAAGTCTGCGCCACAACTTCAATACGGCGCTTGCAAGGCTCAGCGAGACCATGCAGGCCATCGGCGGCAATTCCGCCGCCGTTCGCGGCGGCTCGGAGGAAATGCGGGTAGGTGCAGACCAGCTCGCTGAGCGCACTGAACGGCAGGCCGCCTCCATTACCGAGACGGCAAGCGCCATCAAGGCAATCACCGAAGCCGTCCGCGACCAGATCGAACGTGCCGAACAGGCAACACGGATCGCCCGCGACGCCAGTACGCAGGCCACTGCGTCCAGCCACGTCATGGAGCAGACCATCGCCGCCATGGAAGCGATCCAGACCTCGTCGCGCCAGATCAACCAGATCATCGGCGTTATCGATGAAATCGCCTTCCAGACCAACCTTCTCGCCCTGAACGCAGGTGTGGAAGCCGCGCGTGCGGGCGAGGCCGGCAAGGGTTTTGCCGTTGTGGCGCAGGAGGTGCGCGAGCTGGCACAACGCTCGGCCGCCGCCGCAAAAGAAATCACCAGCCTGCTGAAGCGCTCCACCGACGAGGTTTCCACCGGCGTGGCACTGGTCGAAAAGGCGGGGGCCTCGCTAACCGGCATCGGCAAGCACGTGCAGACCATCAGTTCCCGCATCGAAGAGATCATGGAATCCACCCGCGAGGAGGCGCATACGCTTGCTGAAATCAACAGCACCGTCACCAGTCTCGACACCATGACCCAGCAAAACGCCGCCATGGTGGAGGAGACGACGGCGGCCATTCACAATCTCGCTTCCGAGGCGGGAGAGATGGACGGCAGGCTCGGACAATTCGTGCTCGCTTCCGACCGGCAACCTCCAGACCATCGCGAAACCCGGCAATTCCGTCGAGCGGGCTAAAAAAATGAAAAGGGGCCTCTTTCGAGGCCCCAATTTTTTTGAACCATCCTTCAATTCTGCGCGACTTCTATGGTAAATCGGGACACGCGCCTTACATCCGCATCAAAGACAGAATTTGTGTAGGAGCGTTGGATGATCCCCTTTTCCATTCTCGACCTTTCGCCAATCGGCGAAGGCGAGAGCGTCAGCCAGGCGCTTGAAAATTCTCGCCGCATGGCGATCAAGGCTGAAGACCACGGTTACAACCGCATCTGGCTTGCGGAGCACCATGGCATGCCTGGTATTGCGAGCGCAGCCACATCGCTCGTGATCGCCCATGTTGGTGCCGCCACGAAACATATTCGCGTCGGTTCAGGCGGCATCATGCTGCCTAACCACTCCCCGCTCGTCATTGCCGAACAATTCGGCACGCTGGCGGCACTGTTGCCTGGCCGGGTCGATCTCGGACTTGGCCGCGCGCCGGGAACCGATATGCGGACGGCAAGGGCGCTGCGCCGCAATCTTGATGCCGGTGCGGAGAACTTCCCGCACGACATCATCGAGCTCCAGCAGTACCTTGGCCAGCCCCAGCAGGATCAGGCGATCCTTGCCGTGCCCGGCATGAATTCGCACGTGCCGCTCTGGTTGCTTGGCTCAAGCACCTATAGCGCGCATCTGGCAGCGGCACTCGGCCTGCCCTATTCCTTTGCGTCGCATTTTGCGCCTGACATGCTGATGGAGGCGATCCATATCTATCGCGAGCGCTTCCAGCCCTCTGCGACGCTGGACAAGCCCTATGTGATGGTTGGAGTGATGGGAGTCGGCGCCGATACCGACGAGGAAGCGCAATATCTCTTCACCTCGTCACAGCAGCAATTCGTCAACCTGCGCCGCAATGTACGCGTCCCGTTCCCCAAGCCGGTTCACAGCATGGACGACCACTGGAACGAGATGGAGCGTTTTTCGGTGGAACATACCTTGCGTTTCGCCGCCGTCGGCTCGCCTGAAACAATCGGACGCCACCTCGACGGCTTCCTCGCCGAAACGCAGGCCGACGAACTGATCGTCTCGATGCCGATCCACAATATCGAAAAACGGCTGCGATCCGTGGAGATCTTCGCCGATGTGCGGACCTCCATCAGGAAGGCCGCCTAAACAAAAAGCCCCGGAGCGATGACGCTGCCGGGGCTTTTTTTAGTCTGAACCGTCAGGCGGAAAGCTTGGCGAGAATTTCTTCCGAAACTTCGAAGTTGGAATAGACGCTCTGCACGTCGTCATCGTCTTCGAGATTGTCGATGAGCTTCATCAGCGACTGCGCCTTTTCCTCATCCACCGGCACCGTGTTCTGCGGCTTCCAGATGGCCTTGACGCTTTCAGCTTCGCCGAGCACGCCTTCCAGCGCCTTGGAAACCTCGTTCATCGCCTCGAAACCGCAGATGATGGTGTGACCGTCCTCAGAAGATTCGACATCGTCGGCACCAGCTTCGATAGCCGCTTCCATGACCTTGTCGGCATCGCCGACTTCGGCCTTGTAAGTGATCTCACCGACGCGGTCGAAGGAGAAGGAAACCGATCCGGTTTCGCCGAGTGCGCCACCAGCCTTGGTGAAGATGGAGCGGACGTTGGAGGCGGTGCGGTTGCGGTTGTCGGTCAAGGCCTCGACGACGACCGCGACGCCACCCGGGCCGTAACCCTCGTAACGGACCTCATCGTAGTTTTCGCTGTCTGCACCGGAAGCTTTCTTGATCGCGCGCTCGATATTGTCCTTCGGCATGGACTGGGCCTTGGCGTTCTGAATTGCCAGGCGCAGGCGCGCGTTCATGTTCGGGTCGGGCATGCCCGCCTTTGCCGCAACGGTGATTTCACGCGCAAGCTTGGAAAACATTTTGGACCGAACGGAGTCCTGCTTGCCCTTGCGGTGCATGATGTTCTTGAACTGTGAATGACCAGCCATGGAAAACCTGATTGTCTTAATTTGGAGATTGCGGGCCTTATAAGTGCGATATGCCCGCCGTTCAAGCCCGCAAGCGCTTTCTCTTGGCCGCAAGAATATAAGGAACTGATTTATCCGCTTTTCGTTTTGACAATGAAAGCGGAAGAGCGGGACATTTTTCACCCTCCCGGTCGCCGCAGCAAACCCAACGGAGGAAACACATGGTCAGCCTGACTGAAGCAAGAGAAAACCCTGCCCGCCAGCTCTGGGATGAGGTCAATTCGGTCCATGCCGGCATGCTTGGCCTCGAGGGCCTGCACAATCATATGCAGCCGATGGCGCCGCACGCCGACCCCAAGACCAACACGATCTGGTTTTTCTCCAAGAAAGACACCGATCTCGTCAAAACGCTGAAGCCGGGTTCGCGGGCTCATTTTTGTGTCGTCGGCAAGGACCATGATTATCACGCCTGCCTCTCGGGTGTGCTCGAGGCGCGCGACGACAGGACAAAGATCGAAGAATACTGGAACTCCGTCACCGCAGCCTGGTACGAGCACGGTAAGAGCGATCCGCAACTGACGATGCTGGCGCTGCATGTTGACGACGCGGAAATCTGGGCCTCGACTGACAGCACGCTAAAATTCGGCTGGGAAATCGCCAAGGCCAATATGTCCGACGATAAAATGCCTGATGTCGGCGTTCGCCAGCACCTCGCCTTCGCCTGAGATACCGACTCCCCCGACTTTCCTCGCCGGTCGCTTTACTACATGCCTTTTGGCACCAGTATCTGCGGCTGGCGGGGAAGGTTCCTCATTGAGACCCGGATGATCGCATCTTTTGCGTAGGCGATCTGGAAGCTTTCCCCAAACATCGTCAAAAACTGCTCCAACGGCGGCCCGGTGCGGTGCATGGGCAAGATCAATGCGGAGCGCAGGCGCTTGACCACGCGGCTCATGCTGTCGGCCCCCATCGTCAAACCACCATCCACTGGAACCATCAGCACATCCAGACGACCAATTTCGGCATAATGCTTGTCCGTCAGTTCGTGATGCAGATGGCCGAGATGGCCGATACACAGCCCCGCGACCTCGAAGATGAAAATGGAATTGCCGTTTTCCTGAAAGGATTCGTAATCGCCCCAGCGGTTGCGAATGTCAGTCGCGACGTTGCGGATATAGACATCACCAACCAGAAGCTTGTGCTCGGCCTTTTCTCCGGGCGTATCGCTCCAACCGTGCAGCACATGCTGAATGGCCGGATCCGGACTGAGAGTGAAATGCGTCATATGCGCCCGGTTCATCGTCACCACTGTCGGCGTGACCGGTGGGCGATAGACACCATTATAATCTGTGGCGATCGTCACGCCGCCAGGACTTTCGATGAGATAGGTGGAATGGCCGATGAAGCTGATCTTCACCTCTTCCTTAGCCGTGGCCTGCGCCAGCTGGGCACCTGCCGGTTTGAAGCTGGCGAACATGACGCCGGGAATGTTGCGGGCGATTGCCTGGCACTGGCTAACGGGAGGGCGGCTTCCAGCCTGGGAAAAGGCCGCTCCCGCGCACGCAACCAGTCCGGCCATTGCAAGCATTAGCACGCGCAGCATCATGCCACTCCCTCGAACTTGCGAAGAAAGGAAGATGAGGCAGGTTTTGCAGGGCGTCCAGCGCCAACAGCGGCGGAACGCTCACGATCTCGTCATTGTGAACGGATGATGAGCGCTAGAAGCCGGAAGCTCACGCCCAGAAGGACGGGAGGGTTTCGGAGAGCCTCGGGCCAATTCGCAGCGGTGCGATCTTTTCCGCAAGGCCGGTCCGGTCGGAAATCTCGACGCCGACGCCGCAGATCGTCGCAGGTCCACTGGCGGCTTCGAAACGGCCCTTCGGCATTTTGGAAATGAAGCGGTTGATCGGCTCTTCCTTTTCCATGCCAAGCGAGCTGTCGTAGTCACCGCACATGCCGGCATCCGACATATAGGCCGTGCCACCGTTCAAGATCTGGGCGTCAGCAGTCGGAACATGGGTGTGGGTGCCGACGACGAAGCTTGCGCGTCCATCAACGAAATGACCGAAACACTGTTTTTCGCTCGTCGCTTCCGCGTGGAAATCGAAGATGATGGCGTCGGCCTGCTCCTTCAGCGGGCAGGCAGCGAGAATGTTCTCCGCCGATTTGAAGGGATCGTCCAGTTCCGGATGCATGAAGACCCGGCCCATGATGTTGGCGACAAGCACACGCGCGCCGTTGCGGGCGTAAAAGATGCCCGAGCCCTTGCCCGGCGTACCATCGGGATAATTGGCTGGCCGCAGGAACTGGTCATGGCGCTCGCAGAAGGAAACCGCCTCCTTCTGGTCCCAGACATGGTTGCCGGTCGTCACCACATCCGCACCGGCATTGATGGTTTCGAGATAGATATCCTCGGTGATGCCGAAACCACCGGCGGCGTTTTCGCCATTAACGATGACGAAATCGAGCTTCAGATCGGAAATAAGCCCGGGCAACCTGTCCCAGACAGCCGTGCGTCCGGTCTTGCCAACCATATCTCCGAGAAAAAGAAGCCTCATTCACCCGCCCCGATCTTGCGCATGTTCCTAAATTCCGTCCCCTCTAACGGGTAATCCATCTTTTAAAAAGTGCTAAAGCGCCTTTTTCCCATCGGTCATCAACGGCTAAGCCGAAAACCAGCGCAGGCCACTCTCCGTCAGAACCGCCTGAAGCGGCACGTCATGCGGCTCCGCCGGCACGGATGGCACTTCCTGACAATCAAATGCGACGCCGATGAGAACGGGCGCTCGGCCTTTGCCGTGCAATCTCGCAATCGCGCGATCATAATGACCCGCGCCATAACCGATACGCTGACCCTGCCCGTCAAAGACGGAAAGCGGGACGAGCAGAATATCCGGATCGAGAACTTCTGCGTCCTCTGCCGGACCGGTCGTGCCGAAGCCCGTCTTCACCAGCGGTGCATCCGCATCAAAGGCGCGGAAAACGATGGTCTCCCGGTTCAGCACAACGGGAAGGGCGAGGCGCCCGCCTCTTGTCCGCAGTGCCTCCATCAGCGGCCGAATATCGGCCTCTGAACGGATGGGCATGAAACCGGAAATAACGGCACCTGGCGAGAACGGAATGGCAGATGCACCATATGCCGTCATCGCCTCGCTTTTTTGCTGACGCTCGGCTTGTGGCAACGCATCACGCGCGGCAAGCCTTTCGCCGCGCAGCCTTGCTTTTTCGGCGATATCGCCGGACATCAGGCAGCCCGGCTCACGAGCACCTTGTCGATACGGTGTCCATCAAGGTCTATAACCTCAAAACGCCAGCCGTTGCGGGTGATGTGTTCGCCCAGTTCCGGCAGGCGACGGAACTCGTCAAGCACCAGACCGGCAACGGTCTCGAACTCGGCGTCTTCGTCGATCTGGAAGCCCATGCGGTAAGCGAACTCGTCGGCGGGCATCCAGCCGGCAACGAGGAACGAACCGTCCTCGCGCTCGACGATCGCCGGCTCCTCGTCATTGTCTTCCTGGAAGGCACCTGTGATTGCTTCCAAGACGTCGCCAGAGCTGACGATACCTTCGAAATGGCCGTATTCGTCATAGACCAGCACCATATGTACGGTGGAACGGCGCAATGACTGGATGACATCGACAGCGCTCGTCAGATCCGAGACGACGGGAACTTCGCGCAGAAGCTCGCGCACGTTCAGCTCCTTGCCGGATGCCAGCGCATCGAAAGCGTCCTTGGCGAAAAGCACGCCCAGAATTTCATCGGAGGCGCCGTTGCGCACGGGCAGGCGGGAACGCTGCGTTTCCCGAAGCTGAACGCGGATTTCTTCCGCACTGTCTTCAATATCGACGACTTCCACGTCGCGGCGCGGCGTCATCAGGCCACGTGCATTACGGTCGGCAAGGCGCATGACGCTGGTGATCATCGCCGATTCCTCGGTTTCGATGACGCCGGCGCTATGAGCTTCCGCCAGAACCGTGCGGATTTCGTCATCCGTGACCGATGCATTAGACGTGCCGCTATGGCCGAGAAGCGCAAGGATGGCCTTGCCAGATTTGTCGAGAAACCAGACCAGCGGCGCGCCGACCTTGGAGAGCATCACCATGGTGGGTGCAACACGGGCAGCGATCTTTTCCGGATCGCGCAGCGCAATCTGCTTCGGCACCAGTTCGCCGACGATCAGCGACAGATACGTGATGGCGACGACCACGGAGCCCACGCCCAACGCATCGGCAACCCGATCGGGGACGCCCTGCACCGACAGCCATGCCGTGAACCGGGCGCCGAGGGTGGCACCGGAAAACGCACCGGAGAGAACGCCGACCAGCGTGATGCCGATCTGCACCGTGGAAAGAAAGCGTCCGGGATTTTCGGAAAGACCGAGCGCCATCGTGGCGCCCTTGCTGCCGTGCGCGGCAAGCACCTTGAGCCTCGCCGGTCTGGAGGAGACGACGGCAAGCTCGGACATGGCAAGCACACCGTTCAATACGGTGAGCAGGACCACGATCATAATTTCAGTAAACAAGTTTAGCTCTTTGGGCTGTTGAACGGCACGTCGCGGTTTTGGCCGCAGCGCCCTCTTTCAAAAAAAAGGGCATGACAGACATACCAATTGAGATAATAGGGAATTGTTCCGCCATTGCAATGACAGCAGCATAAAAAAGCCGTCTCCGGCAGCAATGAAAAATAACTGTCGACACTATATGAGTCAGAAGAAGAATCGGGGAGTGACCCGAAGCTTCAAGTGCGATCCACGGCGACCGATGGAGATTTACGATCCTGGGTGCCTACAAATGTAGGTGGGCGCCATGTGTCCAGCCCCACGGGACTGGCCAGGGACAGCTCCCTTTGGATCGAGTATGGCCCCAGGGATTGTGGTTCCTGTCGGGAAGCGCAGAACGCCTCTTACATATAGGACGTATCCAACCAAACCACCAGAGGGCCACGAACGAATTTTGTTGCTGGAAAGCTTTGCCGGCGATCAATGCGCCGCAGGCTTTGGCCGCGCCAGGAGTTTTTCGGTAATACCGTTCAGACGGTCGGCCAGATCGCTGATGGCAACGGCAACCATCTCGTCCGATCTTGCCTTGTGTTCGGCCATACCGTCGCGGTTGCGAGAAAGGGACGCTATTTCCCCCTCCAGCTTTTCGATCTTGCGGTTGAGCTCGGAAAGTTCGTCCATCACCATGATGCCCGACATGACGGTCAAGCGCAGATCACCGATTTCGCCGAACTGGCTCTTTAGATGCCCCACATAACGGTCAAAACGGGTAGCGAGATCGGTCAGGTGCTCTTCCTGCCCTGCCTCGCAAGCCATGCGGTAGGCCTTGCCGTCGATCATAACAGTAACTTGCGCCATGAAACCGCTCCCTATCGATCCAGCACCGCGCGAATCGTCTCCATCGCCGTCACCAGACGGCGGGAAACCTCGCGGTTGACTTCTTCGAGACGATTGGCGCGAAACTCGGCCTGGTCCAGCTCGTGCGCGAGCCTTGCGCGATCGACATGGACCCGCTTGACCTCGTTATCGATTTCGCCCGTCTCCCTTTGCCGTTCGATACGCATATCGATGGCATTTTCGAGATTTGTGATGGCAGCGCTCAGCTCCGTCACCGCAGATTGTACGGTCTTCTCAGCCGACATCGTTTTTTCCAACTCGCAAGTAACCGGCCGAATCGTCCGGTTTCAGGCCTTTTCAACATCCAAGAGGTTATTACCCGATTTATCATCACGTCAATCAAACCAGTGCATTGAGGCGTTTTGCTCTGTGGATGAACGAGGAAACGGCGACACATATCGCACGATTTTTCTCGAGACACCCGTTTTGCTAAACGATTTTTATCCTTGAGAGAACCGCAATTGCCCGTGGATTTATTGACTTGCCTGCCTCACCTGCTATGGATCAACCCGCTTTTTGGATAGTTGCGTAAAACTATCTCCCTTCACCCGGAAACAGACGGAAAAGCCATGATTTCTCGCGACAAACACGACCGGATGGCCAATGCAATCCGCTTTCTTGCCATGGATGCAGTAGAGAAGGCCAACTCCGGCCATCCCGGCCTGCCGATGGGCGCAGCTGATGTCGCCACTGTTCTTTTCACCCGCTTTTTGAAGTTCGATCCCAAGAGCTCGCTGTGGCCGGATCGTGACCGCTTCGTGCTGTCTGCGGGCCATGGTTCGATGTTGCTTTACTCGCTGCTTTATTTGACGGGCTACGAGGACATGACGATCGACGAGATCAAGCGTTTCCGTCAGTTCGGCTCCAAGACTGCCGGCCATCCCGAATATGGCCACGCGACCGGCATCGAAACGACGACCGGCCCGCTCGGCCAGGGCATCGCCAACGCCGTTGGCATGGCAATCGCCGAACGCAAGCTGGAAGAAGAATTCGGCTCCGATCTGCAGAACCACTTCACCTATGTGCTGTGTGGCGACGGCTGCCTCATGGAAGGCATCAGCCATGAAGCCATCGCGCTTGCCGGCCATCTGAAACTCAACAAGCTCGTTCTTTTCTGGGATGACAACAACATCACCATCGACGGTGAAGTTGGCCTTTCCGACAGCACCGACCAGATCGCCCGCTTCCAGGCTGTTCACTGGAACACCATACGCGTCGACGGCCATGATCCGGATGCGATTGCCGCCGCGATCGAAGCTGCACATAAATCCGACCGCCCGACCTTCATCGCCTGCAAGACCGTGATCGGTTTCGGCGCACCCAACAAGCAGGGCACCCACAAGGTTCACGGCAACCCGCTGGGCGCCGAAGAAATCGCCGCCGCCCGCAAGAGCCTCAACTGGGAAGCCGAAGCTTTCGTCATTCCGGAAGACGTACTGGATGCATGGCGTCTCGCCGGCCTGCGCTCGACCAAGACCCGTCAGGACTGGGAAGCCCGTCTCGAAGCCACCGAAGCCGGCAAGAAGGCCGAATTCAAGCGCCGCTTCGCCGGCGATCTGCCCGGCAACTTCGACAGCGCGATCGATGCCTTCAAGAAGAAGATCATCGAGAACAACCCGACCGTTGCGACCCGCAAGGCCTCGGAAGACTCGCTTGAAGTCATCAACGGCATTCTGCCGGAAATGATCGGCGGCTCTGCCGACCTGACGCCGTCCAACAACACCAAGACCAGCCAGATGAAGTCCATCACCCCGACGGATTTCTCCGGCCGTTACCTGCATTACGGCATCCGCGAACACGGCATGGCTGCAGCGATGAACGGTATCGCACTGCATGGCGGCCTGATCCCCTACGCCGGCGGCTTCCTGATCTTCTCGGACTACTGCCGTCCATCGATCCGTCTGGCTGCCCTGATGGGCATCCGCGTCGTCCACGTTCTGACGCATGATTCCATCGGCGTCGGCGAAGACGGCCCGACCCACCAGCCGGTGGAGCAGATCGCCGCGCTGCGCGCAATCCCGAACCTGCTCGTCTTCCGCCCGGCGGATGAAACCGAGACGGCGGAATGCTGGCAGCTGGCGCTTGAGCAGAAGCATCGTCCTTCGGCGCTAGCGCTAACCCGCCAGAACCTTGCGCCTTCGCGCAAGGAATACGAAGAAAAGAACCTTTCCGCTTACGGCGCCTACGAACTCGTATCCGCAAGCGATGCCAAGGTTTCGATCTTTGCATCCGGCTCGGAAGTGGAAGTAGCGCTCAAGGCCGCAGCGACGCTGAAGGACAAGGGCGTTTCCGCCCGCGTCGTTTCCGTTCCCTGCTTCGAGCTCTTCAAGGAGCAGCCGGAAACCTACCGCAACGCCATCATCGGCAAGGCTCCGGTCAAAATTGCGGTGGAAGCCGCCATTCGCCAGGGCTGGGATTACTTCATCGGCTCCGACGGCGCTTTCGTCGGCATGCATTCCTTTGGTGCGTCCGCGCCGGCGAAGGATCTCTTCAAGCACTTCGGCATCACGGCGGAAGCTGTCGTCGCCGCAGTCGAGGCAAAACTTGCATGAGGGCTTCCCAAGCCCTCACATTCCGCAAAGACCAAGCACATATCTTGTTCGGGAGACTATAAATGACTGTAAAAGTTGCCATTAACGGCTTTGGCCGCATCGGCCGCAATGTTCTGCGTGCCATCGTCGAATCCGGCCGCACCGATATCGAAGTCGTTGCCATCAACGACCTCGGCCCGGTTGAAACCAACGCCCACCTGCTGCGCTACGATTCGATCCACGGCAAGTTCCCGGCAGATGTGAAGGTCGAAGGCGACACGATCATCGTTGGCGGCGGCAAGCCGATCAAGGTTACGGCCGTTCGCGATCCAGCAACGCTGCCGCACAAGGAACTGGGTGTCGACATCGCGCTCGAGTGCACCGGCATCTTCACCGCCCGCGACAAGGCCGCTGCACACCTGACGGCAGGCGCCAAGCGCGTCATCGTTTCCGCTCCTGCTGACGGCGCTGACCTCACGGTTGTCTTCGGCGTCAACGACGATCAGCTGACGAAAGACCATCTGGTCATTTCCAACGCGTCCTGCACCACCAACTGCCTCGTGCCAGTTGTGAAGGTTCTCGATGACGTCGTTGGCATCGATCACGGCTTCATGACGACGATCCACTCCTACACCGGCGACCAGCCGACGCTGGACACCATGCACAAGGATCTGTACCGCGCCCGCGCCGCAGCCCTTTCCATGATCCCGACCTCGACGGGTGCAGCCAAGGCCGTTGGCCTCGTTCTGCCACACCTCAAGGGCAAGCTGGACGGTACGTCGATCCGCGTTCCGACCCCGAACGTTTCGGTCGTCGATTTCAAGTTCATCGCCAAGCGCGACACGACGGTTGAGGAAGTCAACGACGCAATCAAGTCCGCTTCCAACGGCAAGCTGAAGGGCATTCTCGGCTACACCGAGGAGCCTTTGGTCTCCCGCGACTTCAACCACGACAGCCACTCCTCGATCTTCGCGATCGATCAGACCAAGGTCATGGAAGGCAAGTTCGTGCGCGTTCTTTCCTGGTACGACAACGAGTGGGGCTTCTCCAACCGCATGTCGGATACGGCCGTCGCATTTGCGAAGACCATCTGAACAGGCACCAAGTTCGCGAATTACGAAAAACCGGCAGGCGCAATCCTGCCGGTTTTTCTTTGCCAAAAAATTGCCGGCGGACGAGGGACCCGCCGGCATCGCTCCTGAAGCAAGGCGGGCGCTTCGGATCGAAAACCATCGCCCGGCAAGAGGCACATGAGACCAAGCCGACCAAGTCTGATGAGCTGCACAGCCCGTTATTTCCTGTTGTTGATGATAATCTGATCCGAACTGCTACCGCTCCAGATCGTATCGAAAGTCTGTTGCCTCAAATCGCTTTGCTGCATGGAAAGCTTCATCATGCAGTCAGCGAAATCACGCGAACCTTCAGGGTAACCAAACACCCGGCAACGCTCGCGTTGGGCGGCCATGTTTTCAGCCGTCTGTTCCGTGCTAGAACAGCCCGAAACAATTGGGCCGACCGCCAGCAAGGCAATAAATATAGTAATGGATTTCCGTTTCATCCGATCGCTCCGGTCATGGTGAAAGCAACTCGGACGCGACAACTAACGTAGCTGCATTGTCTCTATGTTACGTCGAAACGCCGGCACGCGAATTGTTTGCGCGAAACATCCACAGCGCT
Organism: Agrobacterium sp. 10MFCol1.1; assembly: GCF_000381165.1. Classification (NCBI taxonomy): domain Bacteria; kingdom Pseudomonadati; phylum Pseudomonadota; class Alphaproteobacteria; order Hyphomicrobiales; family Rhizobiaceae; genus Agrobacterium; species Agrobacterium sp. 10MFCol1.1. Next base: position 570,346 of record NZ_KB906073.1, read on the forward strand.
GCCCGCCATGAACGTTTCGCCCGGGCGCCGAAAAAAATCCCATTTCCTGCCTTCGTCTGGTCCACTTTGAAACGGACAAGAAGAACAGGGACAACGGTCGTGCGCAATGCACTTCGGCCCTGCCGTATCATTCGATACACCCCGCCTTGCGTCGCCTTTCATCGCCACCCACAACAGCGCTGACAGACCGCAACCCGTGGCGCATTGACTGCAAACGTGCAGGGCATTGATTGCGACGGCCAGCGCGGTTTGAAAGAGGCGGTGGACGTGGAATCATTTTATCTTCTGTTGCTGGTGGCAACTGTTCTGGTTCTCGTCGCAGCGTTCTCAAGCCTCATCGCCTTCCGGTTCGGCGCACCGCTCCTGCTGCTCTTCCTGATGATTGGCCTTGCGGCAGGCGTGGATGGCCTCGGTATCCAGTTCACCAACAATCCGCTCGCCTATATGCTCGGCTCGCTCGTTCTCGCCGTCATCCTTTTCGATTCCGGTTTCGGTACGTCGATACAATCCTTCCGGCTTTCGGCAGCGCCCGCCGTCGCCCTCGCCACCGTCGGCGTCATCCTCACATCCGTGTTTTTCGCAGGCGCTGCCGCCCTGCTGCTCGGACTGTCGTGGCTGGAAGGCCTGCTGCTCGGCGCCATCGTCGCCTCTACGGATGCGGCAGCCGTATTCTTTCTCTTGCGCATCGGCGGCATTCATATCCGCGATCAGGTCCGCTCAACGCTTGAGGTCGAATCCGGCACTAATGATCCCATGGCGATTTTCCTCACCGTCGCGCTGGTCGAGATCATCGCCAAGGGACAGGGACTGGCCGGCATCGACACCGGCTTCCTGCTGCTGTTCGTCGAGGAAATGGGTCTCGGTGTTATCTTCGGCCTGCTCGGCGGCGTCATGATCGCAACAGTCGTCAACCGTTTCGCTGCCGACCGCGGGCTGGCGCCGATCTTCGTGCTGGCTCTTGCCCTGCTGGTCTTCTCCTTCACCGGCGCTATTGGCGGCAGTGGATTTCTTGCGGTCTATGTGGCGGGCATCGTTGCCGGCAACCGCCGGATTTTTGCCAAGGAGACCATCCGTCGTTTCCATGAAGGGCTGACCTGGCTTGCCCAGATCATCATGTTCCTAATGCTCGGCCTTCTGGCAACGCCATCGCAATTTCCAGCGATTGCCATTCCGGCCGTGCTGCTTGCGCTTTTCCTGATCTTTGTTGCCCGCCCGCTTGCGGTGTGGCTCAGCCTCATGCCCTTCAACTATACCCAGCAGGAAACCTCATTCGTGGCATGGGTGGGCCTTCGTGGAGCGGTTTCCATCCTGCTTGCCATCATGCCCATTCTTGGCGGGCTGGACGATGCGCAAATCTATTTCAATGCCGCCTTCATCATCGTGCTCGTGTCGCTCTTGCTGCAAGGCTGGACCATCAAACCGGTGGCAACACGGCTCGGGCTGATCGTGCCGCCGCGCATGGGTGATGTCGACAAACTGGAAGTGGACCTTCCCGGCACTGCCAATCACGAACTGATTTCCTACCGCGTGGCCAAAGGCAGCGCCATCATGCAGGGCGAGCGAATTCCCCGCTGGGCGATGCCTTCGCTCGTCGTGCGTGATGGCAAATCCATCCGCTACCAATATGCCGGGCGCCTGCGCGAAAATGATCTCGTCTATCTTTTTATCGCGCCCGGTTATACGCGGCTGATCGACCGGCTGTTTGCAAGCGCCCTGCCGGTTGCGGATGACGACGCCGATTTCTTCGGGATCTTTGCAATCTCTCCCGCGCGTCCGGCCACGGAGCTTGACGCCGCCTACGGCCCCGGCCTTATTTCGGCCAACGAGCATGCCATGAGCATCGCGGAACTGATCGAGGCGCGCCTTTCTGGCAAGGCAGATTATGCCGACCGGGTGCGCCTCGGTTCTATTGTTCTCATCGTTCGGGCGCTGGACGAACATGAGGCGATTACCGGGATCGGAATTTCGCTTGAGCCGGTCGAACCGGCTATCGGCCTGCCGATCTTTATCAGCTTTTCGGAAATTCTCCGCCGCGTGCGCGCTTATCTGGCGCAGCGGCGCCAGTCGGGCTCCACCGCTGCCGGCAAGGGCATTTCCGCGCCTTCAGACGAGGCAAGAGAAAATGAGGCCTGACCGGCTTGCGTCGGCAATCAGGCATAGTATGGTCCGTCCCGAACTCGCAACGAAATCAGGATCGACCTATGCCCGCCTTCAAGACCATCGATGACCTTAACGATATTGCCGGAAAGCGCGTCCTTGTCCGTGTTGATCTCAACGTGCCGGTTGCGGATGGCAAAGTGACGGACAGCACCCGTATCGAGCGGGTTGCACCGACCATTCTGGAGCTTTCCGAAAAAGGCGCAAAAGTCATTCTGCTCGCCCATTTCGGTCGCCCCAAGGGTGAACCGGTCGCCGACATGTCGCTCTCCCAGATCGTGCCTGCGGTCGAGGAAGTGCTGGATCACGCCGTTTTCTTCGCATCCGATTGCATCGGTGCGCCGGCAGCCGACGCAGTCGCGAAAATGAATGATGGCGATATCCTGCTTCTGGAAAACACCCGCTTTCACAAGGGCGAAGAGAAGAATGACACCGCCTTCGTCGAGGCTCTGGCAGCCAATGGCGATATCTATGTGAACGACGCCTTCTCTGCGGCGCACCGTGCGCACGCCTCGACCGAGGGCTTGGCGCGTCATCTGCCCGCCTATGCCGGTCGCACCATGCAGGCCGAGCTTGAGGCGCTGGAAAAAGGCCTTGGCCAGCCTGTTCGCCCGGTCGTCGCCATCGTCGGCGGCGCCAAGGTTTCAAGCAAGATCGATCTCCTGATGAACCTCGTCAAGAAGGTCGATGCCCTCGTCATCGGCGGCGGCATGGCCAATACCTTCCTTGCCGCGCGTGGCGCACAAGTCGGTAAGTCCCTGTGCGAGCACGACCTTGCCGAAACCGCAAAACAGATCATGATCGAGGCGGCGACATCCGGCTGTGCGATCGTACTGCCGGAAGACGGTGTGGTTGCCCGCGAATTCAAGGCCGGTGCGGCAAATGAAATCGTCGATATCAACGCCATTCCCGCTGACGCCATGGTTCTCGATGTCGGCCCAAAATCGGTCGAAAGCATCAAAGCCTGGATTTCGCGCGCGGAAACGCTGGTCTGGAACGGCCCGCTTGGCGCCTTCGAAATCGAGCCCTTCGATGCGGCAACCGTTGCTGCCGCAAAACATGCCGCCGAATGCACGAAGGCCGGCAAGCTCGTCTCCGTCGCCGGTGGCGGCGATACGGTCGCGGCACTCAACCATGCCGAAGTCTCGGACGATTTCACCTATATCTCGACGGCAGGCGGCGCCTTCCTAGAATGGATGGAAGGCAAGGAATTGCCGGGCGTTGCCATCCTGACCGCCGCCAAGTAGACTTCCCACACTTGCCTGACACGAGGCCGGACAAGCGATGCTTGGCCGGCCTTGTTTTTTGGTAAGTGCGCATGGGAGGAAAGTTTCAAACGATTGAAATGATTTCAATCGTTTCAATGAGTTAGCATGCCATTTCCCTGCCCTGGAACTTCTGTTATCGGGAATTTATTGTGCCTTGGGAGAATAGCAAATGACCGAACGTCTCGAAGACATCGCAATCAAAATGGTTGCAGACGGCAAGGGCCTGCTCGCCGCCGACGAATCCACAGGAACGATCAAGAAGCGTTTCGACAGCATCAACCTGGAATCAACCGAGACCGCCCGCCGCGATTATCGCGAAATGCTGTTCCGCTCCGACGACGCCATGAAGAAGTGCATCTCCGGCGTCATCCTTTACGAAGAAACCTTGTTCCAGAAGGCCGCCGACGGTACGCCATTCGTGGACATCATCAAGGCCGCCGGCAGCCTGCCGGGCATCAAGGTGGATATCGGCGCCAAGCCGATGGCTTTCCACCCGGGTGAATTCATCACCGAAGGCCTTGACGGCCTGTATGAGCGCCTGCGCAAGTACCATGAAGCCGGCGCGCGTTTCGCCAAGTGGCGCGGCGTCATCACCATCGGTGATCAGCGTCCGAGCTGGGGTTCGATCAAGGCAAACTCCCAGTCGCTCGCCCGTTACGCCGCCCTCTGCCAGCAGGCGGACATCGTGCCGATCGTGGAACCGGAAGTGCTGATGGACGGCGAACCAGGTACGCACGATATCGATCGCTGTGCGGAAGTCACGCAATGGGTTCTCCAGACCGTGTTCGCGGATCTGTTCGACGCCCGCGTCAACCTTGAAGGCATGATCCTCAAGCCGAACATGATCATCGACGGCAAGAATGCCCGCAAGGCTTCCGTTGATGAAGTGGCGGAAAAGACCGTGAAGGTTCTGAAGGCGACCGTGCCTTCTGCCGTTCCCGGCATCGCTTTCCTTTCCGGCGGCCAGTCCTCCGAAGAGGCGACGGCACATCTCTCCGCCATGAATGCCGGTTACGACCTGCCCTGGTCGCTGACCTATTCGTACGGCCGCGCCCTTCAGGACACCGCACTCAAGGCGTGGGGCGGCAAGCAGGAAAATGTCGCGGCCGGCCAGCGTGCTTTCACACACCGCGCGATGATGAACACCCTGGCTGCCAAGGGCAACTGGAAGCAGGAACTCGAAAAGGCTGCCTGAGGCATAGCCCCAGGCATTTATAAAAAATTGAAGCCGCCCCCATTGGGCGGCTTTTTCTTTATGGGCGCAAAAGCAGCGTCGCCGACCAGATGACGAAGGCGGCAACCGCTATCTTCCAGCAATCGCCTCTTTTCTTGAGGCCGGGCAGGCCCAAGGGGCGGATGATCTGCACAATCATCGCCAGCAGTAAAAAAAGGCCGATCGCCTTTGTCATTTATTGAGCCTTTTCTTTATTTCTGCATCGTCACAGGCTGGACATTTTTACCGTTCACCAGAAGAGTGCAACTCATTCGGGTAACCCCCGTCTTATGGCCTGCCGACCATACGTTCGAACGCATGAGAGTGTCTTCATGAGCAGAAATCTTCTACCCGTATTCGCTCTTTTATCCAGCACTCTGTTTCTTTTTCTCGGTAACGGCCTTCAGGGTCTCGTGCTACCCATGCGCGGTTCGGCGGAAGGCTATTCCAATGAAATTCTGGGCTTTCTCGGCACCTCCTGGGCGGCAGGCTTCGTCATTGGCTGTTTTGTGGCGCCCGCCATCGTGCGCCGTGCGGGGCATGTGCGGGCATTTGCCTCCTTCGTGGCGCTTGTCTGCCTGACCGTGCTGATGACCGGCCTCGTTATCGATGATGTCTGGTGGATTACGCTCCGCGCGCTTACAGGCTTCTGCACCGCCGGCACTTCCATGATCATCGAGAGCTGGCTGAACGAGCGCGCGACCAATGAGAGCCGCGGCATGATCTTTTCGCTCTATATCGCCATAACGCTGCTTGGCGTCGTGGCTGGGCAGATGATCGTGCCGATGGGCGATATCAGCAATAGCTCGCTGTTCATGATCTGCGGCATCATCTATTGCATCGCCATTCTGCCGGCCACGCTTTCTAAGGCTGCCAGTCCCCAGCCCTTGCAAAAGGTGAAGCTGGACTTACCCGCCCTCTATCGGAATTCGCCGGTCTCCTTCGTCGGTATCCTGATGATCGGCATCGCCAATGGTGCTTACGGTACGCTTGGCGCCGTTTTCGGCGCGCGGGCAGGCCTTGATCCGACCATGATCGCCATCATGGTTTCCGTCACGATTTTCGTCGGCGCACTCGCCCAATTTCCAGCAGGCCGCCTTTCGGACCGGATTGACCGCCGTTATGTGCTTGCCGGACTGGCGGGGCTTGGCGCGGTTGCGGGCCTGGCCGTGGCGGCCGTGCAGCCGCATGATGTCTATGTGCTCATTCCGATGATCGCCATTTACGGCGCCGCCGCCAACGCGCTTTATCCCATCGCCGTGGCGCATGCCAACGACTTTGCGGCATCGGAAGACTTCGTCAAGGTTTCCGGTGGACTGCTACTGCTTTATGGCATCGGCACCATCATCGGCCCGACGCTCGGCGGCGCGGTCATGACCTATTCCGGCCCCTATGCGCTGTTCCTGGTGACAGCCGTCGCCCATGTGCTGATCACGGCCTATGCCATCATCAGAAGCCGTCAGCGCGCCACGCTTTCGAACGCCGAAAAGGACAATTTCTCGACGATGATGCCGACAACGCCCTCACCGCTCGTGACACCGGAAAGCATTGCGCTTGACCCGCGGGCGCCGCAATATCCCGAGGACGATGGCGACCATGTTGAAAAAGGAGCAGGCATATGAGCCTCTTGGACGATGACCGTCCGCAAAAACCGGTAGCGCATGAGATCGGCAGCGATCTCAGCCTTCTTTCGGTGGACGAGCTGAGCAACCGCATCGACATTCTTCAAACCGAAATCACCCGACTTGAAGAGGAGAGGAAAAGGAAGTCTGCCGGCCGGCTTGCGGCGGAGAACCTCTTCCGGTCCTGACAGGTGGCCTTCAGCAAAACCTCCGGCCAAGTCTTAACTCGATAAGCTGCTGCCACAAAGGCAGACGAGATTAACGATTCTGATGCAGTCTTTCGTTTACCATTAACCAAAAATTAAGCTTTCTGAGAGATTACTATACATGTCCAGTTCTTCTGGGCCTCAGGCATCTTCTCCATACGGCGAATTGGTCTGATTTTTCTCCCTGTTTTACCTTGAGAGCCGCTTTCGCGGCTCTTTTTTTACCGATCACCGGATTTCGTAAAACTGTGGGTATTAACCCTTCTTTAATAATTGCCTTGCGCATTTCAGGTAAAGATACCATCCTGAAAACACTAAAGGCCGGAACAAAATATTACCGGTCGTCGTTGCCTGACAGTGTGGTGCGTGAGCAGGGATTTAAAGAAAATGTCGGAACAGGTTTTAAATACCATTAGCTTTGCGGGTCGCGCGGCTGCTTCCAACCAGTTCAAGACCCTCTATACCGAAGGCATGACCTTGGTTGAGGAAACGGCGAGCTATCTTGATGGAGCCGGTCGTACCGCTTCAAAGGTTCTGCCGCGCATGGCGTCTGTCCTTTACGCGGCAGAATCGATGCGCCTCACCACCCGCCTGATGCAGATGGCATCCTGGCTGCTTCTGCAGCGCGCCGTCAACAATGGCGAGATGACACGCGATCAGGTTCTCAGCGAAAAAAGCAAGGTGCGGCTCGACAGCTTCAACGTCGATCGCAACGCTCCAGGCTGGAACGACCTGCCTGAGTCCTTCCGTGACCTTATCGAGCGGTCGCTCCGCCTTCAGAACCGCGTTGCCCTTCTCGACCGCGAAATCTACCGTCCGTCCGAAGCCACCAAGGTACCTGACAACGAAAACAGCGTGCAGGCGCAGCTTAACCTTCTGCGCACGGCTTTCTCGATCAACTGAGAAAAGACGACCTTATCCGGACAATTCGAAAAGCAGGCTCATGGGCCTGCTTTTTTGTTTTGGCCTACAATAGGCTCGTTTCACCGGATCGACAGACAATAAAAAAGCCCGGTAAAACCGGGCTTTTTTTAAATGATCCGTCCACAAGTGGATTAGAGGCCGAGGCCGCCGAAACGCTTGTTGAACTTGGAAACGCGACCGCCGCGGTCCATAAGCTGCTGGTTGCCGCCCGTCCATGCCGGATGGGACTTGGGGTCGATTTCAAGGTTCATGACTGCGCCTTCCGAACCCCAGGTCGAGCGGGTTTCGTATTCGGTGCCATCGGTCATGACGACCTTGATCGTGTGATAAGCGGGATGGATATCAGCCTTCATGACAATCTTCCTGGTTAAGTGACGTGCGGTCCATTTGCCGCAATTGCGTCAACTGAGCCATTTCAATAAATGAAGCCATAGTCCTGATGGGCTATGGCTTCCCAATTCGATGCGGAGCCTATACATGAAGGTCGCCCAGATAACAAGAGCCTGCTATCCCCTTGTGAAAGGAGATAGCCGCAGGGACTAGAATTTTACCGCGCGCCGGAAATTCACCCGCAAAGGGCCGAAAAACGGCACGGAACGAGGAGTGTAGCGGACGTGGCAGACATTGAAGAGCAGAAAGCGGCTAAACAGAGAAACCTGAAGCCGCTGCTTGGCCTGTTTCCCTATCTCAGGCGGTATCGCGGCCTGATGGCGGCGGCCCTGTTTGCGCTTGTGCTTTCTTCCGCCACGACACTTGCCTTGCCGCTTGCCGTTCGCCGTATCATCGATCACGGTTTCCAGACGTCGGACGGTGGCATGATCAACAGCTACTTCGCCGTGCTTCTGGCGATTGCCGTCCTTCTCGCTCTCGCCAGCGCCATGCGCTATTATTATGTCATGACCATCGGCGAAAGGGTCGTTGCCGATCTGCGCCGTGATGTCTTTGCTCATCTCACCACGCTGTCGCAGCAGTTTTTCGATGCCAACCGCTCGGGAGAGCTGACCTCGCGGTTGACCGCGGATACCGTACAGATTCGCTCGGCCTTCGGCTCCTCAGCTTCCGTTGCGCTGCGTAACATCATCATGTGCTGCGGCGCGGTGGCGATGATGATCTATACCAGCCCCGGCCTTTCCGGCCTTGCGCTCCTGGCCATCCCGTTCATCGTTTTTCCTTTGATTGCGTTCGGGCGCTCGGTTCGTGCCCGCTCCCGCAATACGCAGGACACATTGGCCAATTCCGCCGCCTATGCCTCGGAAACGATCGGGGCGAGCCGCACCGTGCAGTCCTTTAACGCCGAGGCGCTTGCGAATGCCCGCTACGGCGCCTCCGTAGAAGCAGCCTATCAGGGTGCGCGCGCAGCGATAGGCGCCCGCTCCATCCTCACCGCCGTCGCCATCGCGCTCGTTTTCGGCAGCGTCGTCGGCATTCTCTGGTATGGCGCGCAAAGCGTTTTGTCCGGCGGCATGACGGCGGGTACGCTTGGCCAGTTCGTGCTTTATTCGGTCATCGCGGCAAGCGGCCTAGGCCAGCTCTCAGAAGTCTGGGGTGAACTGGCGCAGGCGGGCGGCGCGGCTGAACGGCTTTCCGAACTGCTGAACGAGCGCTCGCCCGTTGCCGAGCCGTCAGCACCCGTTTCGATGGTTCAGCCGCCGCGCGGCGAAGCGGCATTCGAGAATGTCAGTTTCATTTATCCACTCGCAACCGGTGGCCCGATCATCTCCGGCCTCTCCTTCAAGGTCAATGCCGGCGAAACCGTCGCCATCGTCGGCCCTTCCGGGGCGGGAAAAAGCACGGTCTTTTCGCTGCTGATGCGGTTCTACGATCCGCAGGAGGGCCGCATCACCATCGATGGCGTCGATATCCGCGATGTCCGCCTTGCCGATCTGCGCGCGCGACTGTCCATTGTTCCACAGGATGTGGCGATCTTTGCCTCCTCTATCCACGATAACATCGCATTCGGTCGGCCGGCTGCGACACGCGAAGAAGTGCGCACGGCCGCTATCGCCGCTCAGGCAGACAGCTTCATTGCCCGGCTGAACGATGGTTATGACACGCAGGTGGGCGAGCGCGGCGTAACGCTTTCCGGCGGTCAACGCCAGCGCATCGCCATTGCCCGCGCCATCCTGCGTAACGCCCCTATCCTGCTTCTTGACGAAGCGACCTCTGCACTGGATGCCGAAAGCGAAACGCTGGTGCAAAAGGCGCTCGATGAGCTGATGAAAACCCGCACCACCATCGTCATTGCCCATCGCCTTGCCACCGTGTTGAAGGCCGACCGCATTCTCGTGATGGATGAGGGCCGTATCATCGAGGAAGGCACGCACCAGAGTCTTATCCGCCAGAACGGCCTTTATGCGAGACTTGCCCGGCTGCAATTCCAGACAGGGCCGGACGAACTGCGCGCTCAAGCGTGAGCCGTGTGGGCTTAAGCTAGCACGCTACCCCCCGCAACACGGCCCGAAAACAGGCAACCGCCGAGGAATGTGCCCTCCAGCGCATTATATCCGTGCATGCCGCCGCCGCCGAAGCCTGCCACCTCTCCGGCAGCATAAAGGCCCGGAACAGGGTTGCCGGCCGCGTCCAGCACCCTCGCCTCTAGGTCCGTATGCAAACCGCCAAGCGTCTTGCGCGTCAACACATGCAGGCGCACCGCAATCAGCGGCCCTTTTGTCGGGTCTAGCAACCGATGTGGTTTTGCAGTGCGCATCAACCGATCACCAAGATAACGCCGCGCTCCGTGGATCGCCGTAACCTGCGCATCCTTGCTGAAACCGTTTTCGATCTCCCGGTCTCTTGCCTCTATCTGATAGCGGATGTGGTCAATATTCAGCCGATTGTCGCCGTTGATGATATTCATCGCCGCCACGAGTTCTTCCAGCGTATCACGGACGGCGAAATCCTCGCCGCGTTCCATGAAAGCCCGCACCGGCCCCGGTGGCTCCTTGCCCAACCGTTTGAGCAGTAGCCGCACATCCTTACCCGTCAGATCTGGATTTTGCTCCGAACCAGAAAGCGCAAATTCCTTCTTGATGATTGCCTTGGTCAGAATGAACCAGCTGTGACCGCTGCCGCGTTCGCCCAGCATCTTAAGCGTGCCGAGCGTATCGAAGCCCGGCATCGCGGGTGCTGCGAGCCGGTTTCCATCCGCATCGCACCAGAAAGACGAGGGGCCGGGCAAAATACGAATGCCATGGTCCGGCCAGATCGGATCGTGATTTTTCACGCCCTCGGTATAATGCCACATACGGTCGCGATTGATGACCGTTCCGCCCGCTGTTTCCGTAATGGCGATCATACGGCCATCCACATGCGCAGGCACGCCACAGACCATGGTCGCGGGGGGCTTGCCCAGCCGCTCCAACGGCCAGTTGCGCCGCACCAGTTCCTGATTGCCGCCGATGCCACCGGAACTGACGATGACCGCCGAGGCCGAAAGGACAAAATCACCCTGCTCTTCCCGGCTGCTTGGTTGCCCGCGCAACACCGGATCCCTGGCAAGAACAACACCGGAAATGCCCGTCACCCTGCCGTCGGTGATATCCAGATGATCGACGCGGTGGCGGAACCGAAAGGTGAGCCGACCGCTTGCCGTCATGGTCTTTGCCTTTTCAACGAAAGGCGCCAGCACACCGGGGCCAGTGCCCCAGGTGACATGGAAACGCGGAACGGAATTGCCGTGGCCATGAGCAAGGGCACCGCCACGCTCGGCCCAGCCGACCACGGGAAACCAGCGCATGCCCAGCCGATGCAGCCATTGACGTTTCTCCCCCGCGGCGAAATTGAGATAAGCCTCCGCCCAGCGGCGCGGCCAATGATCTTCTGGGCGGTCAAAACCGGCGGAGCCGAACCAGTCCTGCCTTGCAAGATCGAGATTGTCGCGCACCCGCATTCGGCGCTGTTCGGGACTATCAACAAAAAACAGACCACCCAGCGACCAGAAGGCCTGCCCGCCCAGGTTCTGCTCCCCCTCCTGATCCACAAGGCAAACACTGAAACCGCGCTCAACAGCCTCTGTCGCTGCGACCAGACCGGCAAGCCCCGCGCCGACAACGATCACATCATATCGCTCCATCAGCTCCTCCCAGATGCGACAGAATTACGTTTACGCGAACGTAAATTCACTTGCAGCTCAAGGCAACCGCTATGATACGGCTTAAGGTGTCAGCGCTCGGTGAGCTTCAGTTCGATACGGCGGTTCTGCTGGCGTGCTTCCGGCGTGTCGCCTTCGGCGATCGGCTGATATTCACCGAAACCGGCAGCGACCAGCCGGTTGGCCGGAACACCCTTGGAGATCAGGAACTTCACCACGGAGGTTGCGCGTGCCGAGGAAAGTTCCCAATTGTCACGGAAGCGACCGGACCCGGAAAGCTGGACATTGTCCGTGTGGCCATCCACGCGCAGAACCCAGTTGATCTCGGTGGGGATTTCCTTGGCAAGATCGATCAGCGCGGCCGCCAGCTTCTCCATCTCCGCCTGCCCTTGCGGATTGAGGTCGTTGCCACCGGATGGAAAGAGCACTTCGGACTGGAAGACAAAGCGGTCGCCGACGATGCGAATGTTTTCGCGATCCGAGAGGATTTCACGCAGACGCCCAAAAAAATCAGAACGATAGCGGTTGAGTTCCTGAACCCGCTGCGCCAGCGCAACATTGAGACGGCGGCCGAGATCGGCGATCTTGACTTGTGATGAGGTATCCTTGGCTTCCGACGCCTGCAGGGCGGCTTCCACCGATGCGATCTGCGCCCTGAGCGCCGCAATCTGCTGGTTGAGCAATTCGATCTGTGCGGAGGCGCGGGAATTGGCCTGTCTTTGGTCATCCAGCTCGCCGGTCAGGCTGCCAATCCGGGCATTGGCGCTTGCATTGTTGCCCGATCCCGCATCGAGAAGCGACTGCAGGCGTGAGCGCTCGCTTTCAGATGCGGCAAGGGTTGATTGTAGGCTCGCCAGCGCGTCCTCGATATCCTGCTTGCTGCCCTTTTCCATGGCCAGAAGTTCAGTCAATTCGGCAATCTGGCTGTTGAGGCGAGTCAACACCTCGTCCTTGCCACTAATTTCCCGCGACAGAACAAATTGCGCCAGCACGAAGACCGTCAGCAGGAACATGATGGCCATGAGCAGCGTCGACAGCGCATCGACGAAACCCGGCCAATAATCCACACCCCTGTCGCGGCGGCGGTTGCGCGCAAGCGCCATGGCTACTCGCTCCCGTTATCGTGCCGGGTGCGTCCGGAGGATTTTGTCTCGCCGTCGATACGTGTCGACAACCGGTCGAGCGTGCGGCGAAGTGATTTCGATTCCTCCTGCTGCGCCTCGATCCAGTCACGCAACATCTGCTGCTCGCTGCGCATGTTCTTGACCAGACCTTGAATGCCTTCAGCAAGACTCGTCATGGCGGCGAGCGAGCGCTCAGTGCTGACCATTGCGCCGGGTTCAGCGTTGAATTCCCTTGGCCCATCCGCCGACGTATCCGTCACCGACGACAGCCAGTTTTCGAGCTGGGTGTAAAAACGGTTTTGGGCACGGCCGGCCTGAAGATCGAGGAAACCGAGGATCAGGGAGCCTGAAAGGCCGAGGAGCGACGAGGAAAACGCCGTTCCCATGCCGGAAAGCGGCGCAGTGAGACCGGTCTTGAGCGAGCTTAGAATATCGTTGCTGGTGCCGGCGCTGGGATCAAGCGACTGAATGACATTGCTGATGGCGCCGATGGTGCCGATCAGACCCCAGAAGGTGCCGAGCAGGCCGAGAAATACCAGAAGGCCGACAAGATAACGTGAAGTATCGCGCGATTCATCAAGGCGTGTCGCGATGGAATCGAGAATTGTCCGCTGCGTAACTGCAGAAAGCCGGACTTCGCCACGCTTGCCGATTAACGTGCTCATGGGGGCCAGCAGCTTTGGAGCGCGGCCGACTTTCTCGGCGCTGCCGGCGGCCCGGAATGCGTTAAACCAGCGGACTTCCGAACGCAGGCTCATGGTCTGCGTGAATACCAGAATGATGCCGATGACGAGAACGCCGAGAATGAAGCCGTTCAAGCCCGGATTCGTCATGAAGGCCGTGTGCGCCTGCCGGTAAAGAATGGCCGCCAGAAAGCCGACGAGGATCAGAAACAGAACCATCGTCCACAGAAACGGTGTGGGGCTGGACAGCTTGTGGCTGTATTGCCGTGTGGTCACCGGCTTCTCCACGCCGAGATCGAGCAACTCCGAATCCGCCATAACGTTCGCATTCCCTTCGGTCACGTATCAACCGGACGCTATTTGAAAATTGCGACGATTTGAAGCGAAAAGCCTGTCTTTCGTCACAGGCATTTCACGAAAGCCGGCTTGACCGAAGACCGAAAAAACAAAAACGCTCGGCGATAGTTCGCCGGGCGCCTAAAACCTGGATTAAACGGCAGGTTTTCTGCCGAAATCGATCAACGACCCGGAATCGGACGGTTGGCAACTTCCACAAGTGCCTTGTGGATATATTCGTTTCCGGCAGCAACACTGCCGCTGCCGAAGATATCCGCGCCGCCCTTGGCGTCGGAGGTGAACCCGCCAGCTTCGCGAATCAGCACCAGACCGGCCGCCATATCCCACGGCGAAAGCTCTGCTTCCCAGAAACCGTCGAGGCGACCTGCTGCAACATAGGCAAGGTCGAGTGCTGCAGCACCCATGCGGCGGATGCCGGCTGCTTCACCCATGACATGGCGAAGTTCGACAAGGAATTTGCCGTGATTGCCGCGACCGAGATGCGGCACACCGCAGCCGATGACGCAATCCGTCAAGGCCTTGCGCGCGGCAACGCGGATACGACGATCGTTAAGGAACGCGCCGCCGCCACGCTCGGCGGTGTAGAGTTCGTCGGTCGCGGGATTGAAAATCACGCCGGCTACGACTTCTCCGTTACGCTCGAGCGCGATGGAAACGGCGAAATGCGGAATGCCGTGCAGGAAGTTGGTCGTGCCATCCAGCGGGTCGACGATCCAGCGATGCGCACCATCACTGCCCTTTTCCTCGCCGCCTTCCTCACCCAGAAAATCGTAGGTGGGGCGGGCTTTCATCAGCTCGTCGCGCACGATCTTTTCAGCCTTGAGGTCCGCCTGCGATACGAAATCGCTCGGTCCCTTGACCGAAACCTGAAGGTTCTGCACTTCACCGAAGTCACGCGACAAAGACTTACCCGCCTTGAGGGCGGCCTGAACCATCACATTGAGAAGGGCTGAACGTGCCATCGAATTTGTTTCCTGGAAAGCTTGCGAACCACCCGCAAGCTAGCCGGGCAGGAACGTCATTATTTTCTTGAATTGAAAGTTTGCGGTTCAAGACCACAAAACGCGCGGAAATTCAAGGCAAAAAGCCTGCACATGCACGCTGGCGCCGAACAACCGGCCTTGCATCACATCGGACGGAAACGATTTGCCGCCTCGATAGCCTTTTTCTGCTGCTCGTCGGTGATCCCGAGATAAAAATCCTCGAGAGACGGATCCTTCAGCCCGGCGCGGCGGGAAAGCACGTACCATTTGGCCGCCTCCACCGGATCGGGCCGTGTGCCGAGCGCCTGAATGTAAAGATGCGCCACCTTGTTCTGCGCCACGACATTGCCGCGCTGCGCAGCACCGTAAAGCCAGCGGAAGCCTTCATCCAGATTTCGCTCGCCGCCAAAACCGTTGACCAGCCAGATGCCGAGATCGACCTGCGCGGTATCGTAGCCTGCCTTTGCGGCCCGCGTCAGCCAATCGCGCGCCTTGGCCTTCTTTTCGGCCGGCACATCCTTGACCGAGTGGTAGATCTGCGACACCGCATATTGCGCGTCGGCAATGCCCTGCTCGGCGGACTTTTCATAATACGGCATGGCCATCAGCAATCCCTTTACGCCGGGATTTTCCGAAACCAGTATCTGCCCCCAGTTGAACTGAGCCGAAGCATTGCCGGCTTCCGCCGCACGGTGCATGTAATCGTCGGCCTTCGCCTTGTCGCGGGTAACGAACTTGCCCTCCATCAAAATGAGGGCGAATTTGAACATGGCGACGGGATCGCCACCCTGTGCCGCCTGCTGGTACCAGAAGGCCGCGGTCTTTTCGTCGCGGGCGATGCCGAG
Organism: Agrobacterium sp. 10MFCol1.1; assembly: GCF_000381165.1. Classification (NCBI taxonomy): domain Bacteria; kingdom Pseudomonadati; phylum Pseudomonadota; class Alphaproteobacteria; order Hyphomicrobiales; family Rhizobiaceae; genus Agrobacterium; species Agrobacterium sp. 10MFCol1.1. The sequence continues at coordinate 585,818 of NZ_KB906073.1, forward strand.
ACCACGCGACATCATTTCCGCCACCAGCGTCTGGGCGGCCGCATCGCCGTTCTGCGCACGGTTGAGCGCCTTGTCGAGCGCCTGGACATATTCGCCGCGCTGGAAATGCCCATAGGCCTCATCCACCCGGCCCTTGAACTCCTTTTCAGGCGGCAAGGCCGGCAGGTCCGCGCCCATGCGCTGATAGACGTTGACGCCCTGCGACGGTTGCAAGTCCTTCTGCTCTTCGGACTGCACCCTGCCCTGACGGGAAGGCTGCGCCTCATCCTCCAACTGGCGGGAAAGCGCGTTGCTTTCGCTTTGCGGTCCGGATTGGGCAAAAGCAACGCCCGCCGGCGCGCCTAAAGACAGCGCCAGCAGCGAAATAGAAAGGCAGACGTGAACCGAGCGCATCAACATCGCCTGTATCAACCGTCAAACCGTGGCGCTTTTTCGTCAAGCAACGCGTTGATTTCAGAAACGGCCTGGGCAGCACCCGAGGCATTGTCAAAAACGCCGCTGCGCATCGCCACGAATTCCACGCCGGCTTCGGCCACGGCAACCACCGACGAGATATCGGTGCCGCCCATGACGATGGATGGAATCTCGATCATCGATGCCCACCATTCGCCGAGTGCCAGATTTTTGGGATGCGCTTCCGGCTTGATGTCGCCTTCGAGCTTTCCAAAAAACACGTAGTCCGGATTGGACTCACCCATCTCCAGAGCCTTATGCCGATCATCGGCATTGCCGCCGCCAACGATCAGCTTCGGCGCGAAATTTTCCACGGCCTCCGCAAGCGCCTCGGCATTGCCCGCCACATGCAGGCCGTCCGCCTTCACCCGGCTCGCAACGCGGCTGTCGCCCGCGATAAGGGCAGCGGCACCAGCCTCCTGCACCATCGGCACGATCAATTCGGCGCGTTTCTGGAAAGTGGCGTCATCCAGATCATATTGCGGAATGATGACCGAAGCCACATCGCCGCCTCGCAGTGCTTCTTGCAATTCTGTCGCCTGCTTTTGCGCGTCGTCCAATTGCGGGACGATCAGAACAAGGCGGCAACGGTTATCAACTTTGGTCATCGGTTCGTCCATTTCAGGCAGAAGACACTTTCGGCGTTATCTGCACTCGTTTTGATATGATAAATCCGATAGACCGGACCGGCGAAAGGATCAACCTTCATCCATGCTGACCGATTTTCATTTTTTCCTCGTCGCCATCCCCGCAGTCGTGCTTGTCGGCCTTTCCAAGGGCGGGTTGGGCGGTGCGCTGGCACTGATGGGCGTGCCGCTGATGGCGCTTGCCATCCCGCCCGTGCAGGCGGCGGCAATCTTCCTGCCGATCCTGATCGTGATGGATCTTGTGGCGCTATGGGCCTGGCGGCACCACAACCACCGGCAAACGCTCCTTATCATGCTTCCGGGCGCGATCGCCGGCATTACTCTCGGCTGGGCGACCTCAAGCCTCATCTCGGCAGACGCCATGCGCCTCGTCGTCGCCTCAGTGACGATCCTGTTCGTGCTGCGTTATTTCCAGGAGAGCTTCAAAAGCCGCAAAGGGCAGGAGATTCCGGCCAGACCGCAGCGTCCGGTGGCTGCAACACTCTGGTCCAGCCTGTCCGGTTATGCGAGTTTCGTGGCCCATGCGGGTGGCCCACCCTTCCAGATCTATGTTCTGCCGCTGAAGCTCGATCCCAAGACCTATACCGGCATGAGCGTGCGTTTCTTCGCGATCATGAATGCAATCAAGCTCATTCCCTATTTCGCGCTGGGAGCGCTTGATGCAACCAACCTCAAGACATCGGCGAGCCTGTTGCCGGTGGCAATGCTGGCGACGCTTGCCGGCGCAAGGGTGGTGAAATATCTGAAACCATCAGTGTTCTACCCGCTGATGTATACCATGGCGCTGATCGCGGCGCTGAAACTGCTGTGGGACGGGCTGCCTTTCTAGACCCAAGGCGGCCACTAAAAAGCCCTGGCAGCACGCACGTACCGCCAGGGCCGAAAAAGAATCCGTCAGTCCTTCATCGAAGGCTGGGGAATGGCATCAATCAATGCCTTGTGGAGGCGCGAAGCCTCTGTAGTTCATCCTTCAGGCGCAGTTTACGGCGTTTGAGATCGGCGATCTCTCTATCGTCAGAGGACGGGGAAGCAAGAATACTTTCGAGCTCCTCCTCCAGAGCACCGTGTTTCTTTTCGAGCGATGCAATATGAGCCTGAATGGTCATGCGGCACGTCCTTCCATTTTTAAGCCTACCTCCAGCTCTCCATCGCTGGAGTTTCAGGTTTGCGACGACAATGTGACATGGATCGTTGGTCTTGTCGAAGGCGAAATGAAGGCAATAAGTGGGCAATTTGGTCGCAAGGGATAACTTCCCGTTACCGCGATTTGATGATAGAGGCTCGAGAACCGATGACATACGCGCCGGAGGCTCTCCGGCTGGCATAAAATGGGGATGACAAGATGCCCGATCAGGACCAGGCGGACATCAGGCTTACGCTGGCGCGGCTGCGCCAGGAGCATGAGGATTATGACGCTGCGATCAACGCGATGATCCAGACCAACTGCGATGCGCTGAGAATACAACGCATGAAAAAGAAAAAGCTGGCCGTCAAGGACAAGATGACCCAGATCGAAGATCAGGTCATTCCCGATATCATTGCCTAGAGTGCTTTTCGTGCTTCCTGCCGGATGCACGAGAGACGCTCTAATCTATTGAATTTACGCATCGTGCCTTGCAGAAATCAAAATCGATTTTTGCGCCTATGCTGTAAGCCGGAGAAGCGAAGTGACAGCAGAGACACCCCCCGTCGCCATCATCATGGGCAGCCAGTCCGACTGGGAGACCATGAAGAATGCCGCCGATACGCTGGATGCGCTGGACGTGGAATACGAAGCCCGCATCATTTCCGCCCACCGCACGCCTGATCGCCTTTACGATTTTGCCAATGGCGCGAAAGACGAAGGCTTCAAGGTCATCATCGCGGGTGCCGGCGGCGCCGCCCATCTGCCGGGCATGACCGCCGCCATGACCCCGCTGCCGGTTTTCGGCGTCCCGGTACAATCCAAGACGATGTCCGGGCAGGACAGCCTCTATTCCATCGTCCAGATGCCCGCTGGCATTCCCGTCGGAACGCTTGCCATCGGCAAGGCCGGCGCTATCAATGCCGCACTTCTGGCAGCTGCGGTTCTGGCGCTGGGTGACGAGGACCTGGCAGACCGGCTCGATGCATGGCGCGCGCGCCAGTCAGCGGCCGTTGCCGAATATCCCATGGACAGCGCCCAGTGACAGCCTCTGACATGACGATGAATACGAACAATCTCACCATCGGCATCATCGGCGGCGGGCAGCTTGGCCGCATGCTGGCAATGGCCGCCGCGCGCCTCAACCACCGCACCATCGTTCTCGAACCGCACGCCGATTGTCCAGCGGCGCAGGTCTGCAACAGCCAGATCGTCGCGGAATACGGTGACGAGACGGCGCTTGCGGAACTCGCTCGCCTTTGCGATGTCGTGACCTACGAATTCGAGAACGTACCCGTCACCGCAGCCGAGACGCTGAGCGCTTCCGTTCCCGTTTATCCCCCGCCGCAGGCTCTCAGCGCCTCGCAGGATAGGCTGACGGAGAAACGCTTCCTCAACGGTTGCGGCATTCCGACCGCCGATTTCCGCGCCGTGGATAATCAGGAAGAACTGGAAGCGGCATTGGCCGCTTTTGGTGGCAAGGGTGTGCTGAAAACCCGCCGCATGGGCTATGACGGCAAGGGCCAGAGGCTTTTCAAGGGTGGTGAGGACATCGCAGGCGCCTTCGCAGCACTCGGTGGTGTGCCGCTCATCCTCGAAAGCTTCGTCGCTTTCGAGCGTGAAATCTCGATCATTGCCGCCCGTTTCAGGGATGGCACCGTTACCTGCTACGATCCGGCCGAAAACATTCATCTGAACGGCATTCTGCATACATCCACGGTGCCGGCAGCACTCTCCGATGCGGCGAAGGCGGTTGCCGTGCGATCGGCGGAAAAGCTTCTGGCCGCGCTCGACTATGTCGGCGTGATCGGCATCGAGTTTTTCGTCCTGACCGATGGTTCGCTCGTTGCCAATGAAATGGCGCCGCGCGTGCACAATACCGGCCACTGGACGGAAGCGGCCTGCGTGGTCTCGCAATTCGAACAGCATATACGAGCCGTCTCCGGTCTTGCCCCCGGCAGTACGGCCCGCCATTCGGATTGCGTCATGACGAACCTCATCGGCGATGACATCAACGATGTGCCAGCATGGCTTTCGAAAAAAGACTGTCTCGTGCATCTTTACGGCAAGACGCAAGCACGGCCTGGCCGCAAGATGGGCCATGTGACCGAGCTTTTGCACACAGGAAAAGCCTCAGTCTTTTAAGGCAAAGACGTCTGGAAGTGTTGACAGGCAGGGGTCAAACGGGTATTTGCCTGCCAACCGAAAAGAGCGCGCCCCGTTGCGCGCTTTTGATTGTTTGAATAAGCACGGTAAAAGCCGTGCAAAACTGCGGACCAGTAAAATGAAAATCAAGAATTCGCTTAAAGCGCTTAAGGCCCGTCATCGCGATAACCGCCTGGTTCGCCGCAAGGGCCGCGTCTACATCATCAACAAGCAGAACCCGCGCTTCAAGGCTCGTCAGGGCTGATTGAGTGCCACTGCGGTTCGCGATCACATCGCGGATCACTTTGTTGACAGTGCAGAACTTTGCATTTGATATTGGGCGCAGTCGGGTTAAGCTTTAACCCATGCGCCCAAATCGTTTTTGCACGGCTTTCATCGTCGCTCAGGGTTTCCTGCTTTCGGGCCTCCTGCTTTCAGGAATGGCATCCCTTGGTCATGCGGCAGATGGTCAGCCTCCCGCAGCCCTGGAGGCTGCGCCTTCACCTGCAAAGACAGTTGACAGTCTTTTCGCATCGCTGAAAAAAGAGCGGAATGCGGTCAAGGCGCGCAGCATTGCCAACCAGATCGCTTCCGAATGGAACGATTCCGGCAGCGCGACAATCAATCTCCTGATGCAGTGGGCAGGCGAAGCCGCAGACGAGAAGCGCAACGCCGCCGCTTACGATTTTCTCGACCAGGCTATTTTACTCGATCCGGACTACGTGCAGGCGCCCTATCGCCGCGCCATGGTGCATTTTGCGGATGGCGACACCCGAAAGGCGATGGCGGATATCAATCTGACGCTGGAGAAGGAGCCGCGCTATTTCCCGGCATTGGCAAGCCTTGCAAACATCCTTGAAGCCTCAGGCCGTGACGATCTGGCGTTGAAAGCCTGGGAACGCTATCTCGCGCTCTATCCCGCGGATAAGGACGCCCGCAAAGAGGCCGCTGACCTTTCTGAAAAGCTGGCTGGCACTCGCAGCTGAATATCGCAGACGATCCAAACAAAAATCGCCGCAAAAGCGGCGATTTTTCATTGTGGGACCGTCAACCGATCATTCCATGCCAAGCGCAGCCATATAGGTCTGAAGAATGGTTTCTTCCTCGATACGCTCGTTGGCGTCCTTCTTGCGCAGGCGGATGATGGTGCGGATCGCCTTGGTATCGTAACCACGACCCTTCGCCTCGCCCATGACATCCTTGATGTCTCCCTGAATGGCGGCCTTTTCCTCTTCGAGACGCTCGACGCGCTCGATGAATTGACGCAGTTCGGCGGCGGCGACGGTTTCGGTGGTGCTCGTTTCGTCCATCATATCATCCTTCATTGGTAGCAGCTCGGGTGAGCCTTGTTCATTAAATCCAGGCGAAGCCTTCGCCGGTCGCCGCCAGCCGGGCAGCAAAAATTCCGGCCTGTGACCTGCCCACTGACGGGCCTCACGTCAAGTCGTTTCCGTCGCTCGGGGGTTATTCCGTTGGCTTGTTCTGCTCAAAGGCGGCTTTCTGGGCGTCGCCCGCCTCCGCCTGATATTTTTCCTTCCACTCCTCATAGGGCATTCCGTAGACGATTTCCCGGGATTGCTCCTTGGTGAGTGCAACGCCGGCCTCGTTAGCGGCTTCCCCATACCAGTTGGAAAGGCAATTCCGGCAAAAGCCCGCGAGATTCATCAGGTCGATGTTCTGCACATCGTGACGCTCGCGAAGATGCTCGACGAGACGGCGAAATGCGGCGGCCTCGAATTCAATCTGCTGTTTGTCATTCGGTGTTGTCATGGGGCAGCTCCAGGCTCAGTAGGGGCCGGTGCGAGAGGTGAACAGCTCATATTCATGCAAAATGGGATCGTCGTTCATTGCGGCGAAAATGGGAGCGAGCCGGTCCGACCATTCGGCAATCCCTTCCTCATCCGCGATCAAATCCTGCCGAACTTCAAGAAGCGCATGCGGTATGCCCTTCATCATGCAATGGCGATACATGGTATCGCCCTTCAGCGCCCCGTCATAGGGTTCGTTGTCACCAACGAGAATGTCGCCGGTCGCGCGCAGATGCGCCAGAAGCGGATCGACCGCACGATTATCCGTGTCCCACAGAACCGCCGCATGCCAGGGCCGCGGTGTTTCTTTCCAGAACGGCGTGTACGAATGCAGCGACAGAACAAGCGGCGCTTCCCCCGACGACTGCGCTACACCGGTGAGCACGCGATCCACGGCATTGTGATAGGGCCGATGAAAAATCTCGATCCGTCTTTGCCATTCATCATCCGAAATCGGGTGGTTGCCGGGGATGATCGCCCCGTCCGAAATCTTCATGATAAGGGTCGGATCGTCCTCGCCGCGATTGGGGTCGATCAGGAGGCGCGAAAATCGTCCAAGCACGGCCGGCACGCCGAGGCGGGCCGCAAGAGAACGCGTCAGCCCTTCAATGCCAATATCAAATGCGATGTGACGATGAAAAGCGGTTTGCGGAAGGCCAAGTTTGCCGTAGTGTGCCGGCAGGAGGTTCATGGCATGGTCCGCCAGAAGAACCATGCCTTTGTCATAATCGCCTTCTATGATTTCATAGGGTATGAAGTCGTTCATCGATAATTTTCTGGGGCAGGATTGAGGAGAAAAGCTTGATGGCATGGCTTGAGGCCGGGCGCAAGTTTCGGCGACAGAACAGCCATCTACCTTATCGCACTCACGATCCCACGAACAATATAATCGATTAAACTCGCGTTGACTTTCTTTGGCGGCCACGCCAAGAAGTGTGTTCATTATAACCATGGAATCCGGATGGAAGCCGTGACTCAGTCATCTCTCGCTCTTCCTCGCCACTTTCGGCATCTTGCCCGTCTTTTCTCCGCAGCGGCATTGTTTCTGACCCCGTTTGTCTTCGTGGAGGCCGCGCATGCGGATTTCCGCGTCTGCAACAGCACGCAAAACCTCGTGGGGGTCGCAATCGGCTACCGGGCGCAGGACGGCTGGGTCAGTGAAGGTTGGTGGCAGGTCCCCTCCTCCACCTGCGCAACGCTGATAGAGGGTGAGTTGCAGTCGCGTTATTATTATCTTTATGCCGAGGACGCCGCTCACGGCGGCCGCTGGACCGGTGACGTCAACATGTGCGTGGCGGAAAACGAGTTCAAAATCGCCGGCGTAGACGATTGTTATGCCCGCAGCTTCCAGAGAATGGGTTTCAAGGAATATGACACGGGCAGACAGGGCAGCTGGATGGTCCAGCTTTCCGATACGCCAGGCACACAGGGAAATCAAAACTGATGAAGCGTAACCGCAAAGTCAAAATTCTTGCAACTCTCGGCCCCGCCTCTTCCGACGAGGCAATGATCGAAAAGCTGCATCTGGCCGGCGCCGATCTCTTCCGCATCAACATGAGCCATGCGAGCCACGACGTGATGCGGACGCTGATTGAGCGTATTCGCTCCGTCGAAAGCCGTAACGGCCGTCCCATCGGCATTCTGGCCGACTTGCAGGGTCCCAAGCTGCGCGTCGGTAAATTTGCCGAAACCAAGGTTGATCTCGTTCCCGGCCAGACGTTTACGCTGGACAATAACGATACGCCCGGCGACAACACCCGCGTTTTCCTGCCGCATCCTGAAATTCTCGAAGCGGTCAAGCCTGGCCACCGCCTGCTGATCGATGACGGCAAGCTGCATCTGCGCGCTGAGAAGAGCGACGGCAAGAGCATCGTCACCACTGTTGTTTCGGGCACCCGGATTTCCGACCGCAAGGGCATTAGCCTGCCCGACACCTTGCTCGGCGTCGGCGTTCTGACCGACAAGGACCGCGTCGACCTCGACGCCGTTCTCGCAACCAACGAAGTGGACTGGGTTGCCCTTTCCTTCGTTCAGCGCCCGGAAGACCTGGCCGAAGTGCGCAAGATTTCGCGCGGTCGCGTTGGCCTGATGTCCAAGATCGAGAAGCCGCAGGCTATTGAGCGCATCGAAGAAATCATCGAGCTTTCCGACGCATTGATGGTCGCACGCGGCGATCTCGGCGTGGAAATGCCGCTGGAAGCAGTTCCGGGCATCCAGAAACAGCTGACCCGCGCCTGCCGTCGTGCCGGCAAGCCGGTTGTCGTTGCCACACAGATGCTGGAATCGATGATCACAGCTCCGGTTCCGACCCGTGCGGAAGTTTCGGACGTTGCGACTGCCGTATTCGAAGGCGCCGACGCCATCATGCTCTCGGCCGAGTCCGCTTCCGGCGATTATCCGATCGAAGCCGTATCGACCATGGCATCCATCGCCAGCACGGTGGAACAGGACCCCTATTATTCCAACATCATCTACGCGCAGCGCCCACAGCCGGAAGCGACGGGTGCAGACGCCATTTCGCTTGCTGCCCGCCAGATTGCCGAAACGCTGAAGCTCGCCGCGATCGTCACCTACACCTCGTCCGGCACAACGGGTCTGCGCGCCGCGCGCGAGCGGCCACAGGTTCCGATCATTGCGCTTTCGCCGATCATCCAGACCGCACGCCGTCTGTCGGTCGTCTGGGGCCTGCATTGCGTGGTCACCGGTGACGCCAGCGATCTGGACGATATGGTGAACCGCGCTTGTCGCATCGTCGTGTCCGAAGGTTTCGGCAAGCCGGGCGACCGCATCATCATCTCCGCCGGCGTGCCGCTCGGCACCCCGGGCGCGACCAACATGGTGCGCATCGCCTATATCGGTTCGGACGGCCAGAGCGGCGTCTGATATCGCGATATCAAGCATAATAAAAAACCCGCCGTCACCGGCGGGTTTTTTGTTGGCCTTTCGGCCGCATTGCAGAAAGCGGGGCTCAGTGCATCTTCACCGGCGTGCTGAAACGGCTGGACTCGATCGCCGCTGCACCGGGCTTGAAGCTTGCCGATGTGGCCGAAGCCGACATGTCGTGGCTGAGCATACGGTTGGCGACGACGCGCGGCGCCTTCACCGAACGGCCGGTCGAGCCCTTGTTCTGGTTGAGCGCCCAGTCAGAGATCAGATCCTGCGTCAGACGACCACCGCCGACCATGGCCTGATGGGAAACGGCGGCATCCTGTCTGCTCGGGCGTGAGCCCTTGGTCGGCAAGCCGGCCGTCAGCCCACCATTGATGGAGGGTTTCAGATCAAAGGCGTCACCGAAACCTGCCTCTGGCTCAGCCTTCGCCGTTTCGGCGGGCGCGACTGTAACCTTGTGGTTGACGGCAGCCGGGAACGGCGCGGCTGTCGGCACGGTAGCGGAATTGATCTGCGAACGGGCAGCCTGACCGCTCTGTTCCAGAGCAGCAACCACAGTCGGCGAAAGCGTATCTTTCCGCTCTTCGGCGAGATCTTCGTCGCCTTCCGGATCAGCATTGGCCTGTGCCAGCAGGGCTTCCGCCACAGCCGGACGATTGGCCGGCACCGGAATAGACGCAAGTTCGCCACTCGCTGCGGGTGTCGCACCATCTGCGGATGCGGTCAGGATCGATCCTTCAGCGTCGCCACGCATGCCACGCGGCCCAAGAAGCGTCGGCACAGGCACGGATACCTCAGCCAGATCGGCAAACTGCTGACGCTCGGCCGGAGCAGAGGTCGGCGTCGGTGTTGTCGCAGCCTGGAGGGCATCCTGCGCCGCATTACGGGCCGGAGAATAAAGCGCGGTGGCAAGGCCCGTATTGGCCGGAGGCTGGTTGCCGAAGGCTGGACGTGCAATGGGCAGCGGCGCAGTGCTCACACCGGGAAGCGGTTGGGCGGAAGCAACGGCGATCGTCGGTTCTGGCTCAGGTGCAGCAGGCGGTGGCGTTGCAGGGCGAGCGACAGCCGGACGTTCTGCGGGCTGCGGCGTAGCGATGCTATCGGGATCTTCATCCTCGTCGCCTCCGCCAAAGAGCGCCTGCAACAGTGTCTTGCGCTTGCCGCCACCACCGGAGGACGCAGGGCCGGCACCGGCGCTGGAAGCAACCTGAATGGAAGAAGAATTGACGCGCTTCTTGTAGTCAGCCAAGGCCTGTTCATAACCGGGAAGCGGATTGCCATCGGAAGGAACGTGCAGCGTATTGCCCTTGGGGAAGATACGCACGAGTTCCTGACGGCTCATGCGCGGCCAGGCACGAACGCCGCCGACATCCATGTGCACGAAGGGAGAACCCGAGGTCGGGTAGAAACCCACGCCGCCAATCTGCATCTGCATGCCGATTTCGCGCAGTGTGGAAAGCTTCACGCCCGGAATGTAAAAATCCATGGCCTTGCCGAGCATATGCTGGCTTTTTTCCGCCACGCCCTTGGTGCGCGTGCGCAGGAGGCCGTTAGTCTCAGGCGAACGGAAGGCCGAAACAACGTTGATGTAGTCGGTCGCGCCACTGCGGCGGTAGACTTCCCACACAAGATCGAAAAGACGCGGGTCCATCCGCGTCGGCTGGTTACGACGCCAGTCACGCAAAAAGCGGTTCAGCTCCTGCAGACCCTTCTGGTCGTATTTTCCGTTGCGCTTGAAGGTTATGACCGCCTTCTCGCGTGTATGGATATAATACAGTTTGAGACTGCGCGTTTCGGCGAAAGCTTCCGTCGCCGAGACACCTGCGAATGGCATTGCGGCGAGCATCAAGCAGGCAAAGGTGACAGCGCGTGCCGACAGCTTCGTGCATATATCCTTGATCAAGCCGCGCGCGATCTTGGTCGACAGCGCGATATTTCGATGCAGATATGGCAATTCGATCCCCGCCTGGAAGACAATTTCTGTCACATTGCCTCAAATGAACGTCAAATACGGTGACACGATGGCAAAATTGCCACACAGATGCAACCTTCCTCTATATAGTGAATCAGCCACTAACAAGAGGTTTATAGACGGTAAGCGGATATCCTTGCTCAGAAGTTAACGAATCTTGCTATCTGCCGTCGAATAGGCGGTTTGTGCAATCAGGCCGCATCCCGCAACGGATCGTCCGGATCAATGCCATAATCCTTCAGCTTGCGATAAAGCGTCGAGCGGCCGATACCAAGTTTCCTTGCGACCTGACTCATCTGCCCGCGATAAAAACGAAGGGCAAAACGGATAAGCTCCTCTTCGATCTCGGCCAGCTTCCTGATATTGCCTGAATCGTCCATGCTGGAGATCAGGTTTCCTCCCCGATATATCGTGGTGGAAATATCTGACGCCTCATCCAGAATGGCGTGACTTTCGGCGGCCGGCGGCGGCGGAGAATAGGCGGCGAGTTTCAGCGACGATCCAGACGGCGACCGGATCGACTCACCCGCATCGTCCCCACCTGCGAATTCCGGCAATTGCAGCGCGATTTGCGGAAAATCGGAATCAGCCAGTTCCTCGCCCTGCGACAGCACGACGGCGCGGAAGACCGCATTTTCAAGCTGGCGGATATTGCCCGGCCAGTCATAGGCCGTTAGCAGTGCCAGCGCGCTGGCATCGAGGCCGACGGGATTTGGCAATTTCTGTTCCACCGAAAAACGCTCCGCGAACACCCGTGCTAGATGGGGAATATCCTCCTTGCGCCGGCGCAACGCCGGAATGGTGATAGGAAAGACGTTGAGGCGATAATACAGGTCCTCGCGGAAGCGGCCTTCCTTCACCTCTTCGATGAGATTCTTGTTGGTGGCGGAAATCAGGCGGACATTCACCTTCTGCACACGCGCGGAACCGACAGTTTCGATTTCGCCCTGCTGAACTGCCCGCAGTAGCTTTACCTGCACGTCGAGCGGCAGATCACCGATTTCATCGAGGAACAGCGTTCCGCCATCCGCTTCCATGAACTTGCCAACGTGTTTTTCCGTGGCACCGGTAAAAGCGCCCTTCTCGTGACCGAAAAGAATACTCTCCACCAGATTGTGCGGGATAGCGCCGCAATTGACGGTGATGAATGGTTTGTTCGCCCTGTCGCCAGCCGACTGGATTGCACGGGCGACCATTTCCTTGCCGACGCCGGATTCGCCTTCCAGTACCACGGGAATGCTGGACTGGGCGGCGCGCTGCGCCAGTTCTATCACCCTCAGCATGGCCGGGCTTGCGGAAACGATATCAGTAAAATTCACGGCATTGCTCCGTCCGCGCCTGCCCGTGCGGGCCTTTGCCTCTCTCCTGTCGAGCTTGAGGGCATTGGAGATGGCGGCGCCGATCCGTTCCGGCGAGACCGGCTTGACGACGAAATCGAAGGCGCCGGCGCGCATGGCCTGCACGACGGTATCGATGCCGCCCTGCCCCGTCTGGACGATGACCGGGACGTCGGTGCCGAGTTCGCCAACGGCTTTCAGGAAGGCGAGGCCATCCATTTCCGGCATCATCAGGTCGAGGACGACAACATTGATCTCGCCGCTATATTGCTTGAGCAGCTCCAGCCCCGCCCTGCCGTTTTCTGCAAGCAAGGCCAGATGCCCATAACGTTCCACCGCATTTTTGAGCAGGCGGCGCTGGACGGGATCATCGTCTATCACGAGAACATGCGCGGTCATTTTTGGCTCCGGTTTCCGGTTTATGGACCTGCGTCATGCGGTCCCTTGTGGCGCACTCTGGCACGGGAGATTTGAACATCCAGTTTTGAGATTTGCTTGCATTTTATCCATTGCTGCGGGAAACAAAGGCCCCATATGCTGCGCAGGCATAACGACAAGGACGCGTTCGATGACCCTCAATCGCCCAACACCGCACCCCGTATTTTCGCTTGCCGAAACCTCCGGCCCTGCCCTTGGCGACCTGCCCGGCTGGAAACTCTCGGATCTCTATCCCTCGGGCGATTCGCCGGAATACAAGGGCGACATTGAGAAGGCGGCGGCGCTGGCGGCGGCTTTCGAGGATAAATGGAAGGGCAAGCTTGAAGACGCTGCAAAGGCGACGGGCGCCAACGGCATCGGCGCTGCTCTCAAGGAATATGAAGCGTTGGACGATCTTATCGGCCGCATCGGTTCCTTTGCGGGGCTGACGTATTTTTCAGATACCTCCAACCCGGCAAACGGCAAGCTTTACGGCGACGCCCAGGCGAAACTGACGGATGTTTCCGCCCATCTGCTGTTCTTTACGCTTGAACTGAACCGCATCGACGACGCCGTAATGGATGCCTGCATGGCAAACGATGCCTTAGCTGGGCACTACAGGCCGTGGCTGGTGGATTTGCGTAAGGACAAGCCGCACCAGCTCGATGACCAGCTCGAACAGCTATTCCTCGAAAAATCGATGACGAGTGCCAGCGCCTTCAACCGCCTGTTCGACGAGACGATGGCCGACCTGCGCTTCGATATAGACGGCGCAAGCCTTTCGCTGGAAGTAACGCTCAATATGCTTCAGGAGCCGGAGCCGGAAACTCGCAAGAAGGCAGCACAGGCGCTCAGCACCACCTTCACCAATAATCTGCGGGTCTTCACCCTCATCACCAACACACTGGCCAAGGACAAGGATATTTCCGACCGCTGGCGCAAGTTCGAAGACATCGCCGACAGCCGCCATCTGGCAAACCGTGTGGAGCGCGAGGTCGTAGACGCTCTGGCTGCCGCCGTGAAAAACGCCTATCCGCGCCTTTCGCATCGTTATTACGCCATGAAGGCGAAATGGCTCGGCATGGAACAGATGAACTACTGGGACCGCAACGCGCCGCTTCCCGATACATCGAATACGATCATTCCCTGGGATGAGGCGAAGGACACCGTGCTGTCCGCCTATGGCGATTTTGCGCCGGAGATGGCCGATATCGCCCGCCGTTTCTTCGATGAGCAATGGATCGACGCCCCCGCCCGGCCCGGCAAGGCGCCGGGCGCCTTCGCGCATCCGACCGTGCCTTCGGCCCATCCTTATGTCCTCGTCAACTATCTCGGCAAACCGCGCGACGTGATGACGCTTGCCCATGAGCTTGGCCACGGCGTGCACCAGGTGCTGGCCGGCGACCAAGGCGCGCTGATGTGCGCGACGCCGCTGACGCTTGCCGAAACTGCCTCCGTTTTCGGAGAAATGCTGACCTTCCGCAAATTGCTTGACGACACGAAGGACGTCAGGGAACGCAAGGCCATGCTCGCCCGCAAGGTCGAGGACATGATCAACACGGTCGTGCGACAGATCGCGTTTTATGAATTCGAACGCAAGCTGCACACCGCCCGCAAGCAGGGTGAGTTGACCTCCGAACAGATCGGTGAATTGTGGCTTTCCATTCAGGCCGAGAGCCTCGGCCCGGCGATCAAGATTTCCGAAGGGTATGAGACCTGGTGGACCTACATCCCCCATTTCATCCACTCTCCCTTCTATGTTTATGCCTATGCCTTCGGTGATTGCCTGGTGAACTCGCTGTATGCCGTTTACCAGAAGGCCGAGACCGGCTTTCAGGAGAAATATTTCGAGCTTTTGAAAGCAGGCGGCACCAAGCACCATTCGGAACTTCTGAAACCATTCGGCCTCGATGCGACAGACCCTTCCTTCTGGGACAAGGGTCTTGCCATGATCGAAGGGCTGATCGACGAACTGGAAGCGCTTGACAGCAAACAGGCCTGATTGCCTCCGAAAAATACCGATGACAGGCGACGAGCAAAGGCAATGAAACGCAAACCCGCCGATCTGACCTTGAGAGAAACGCTGCGCTGGGAGCCGCAATCGGGTTTTCAGCGCATTGACCAGCATATGCGCCGGTTATTGCGCTCAGCCGATGCGCTCGGTTTCCGAGCACCGGTCAACGCGGTTCAGGTACTGGAGAAGAAGGTGGGCGGCGAAAGTCCGCTCTGCGTGAAGCTGGTCATGAACTACAAGGGTGAGCTCGATATCGAAACGGCCGAGTTTCGGCCGTTGCAGGAGGGAACCGTCTGGCGGATCCGCATCGCGACGCAAACCAGGCTTGATTCCACCGACACCTTCTATCGCCACAAATCATCGCGCCGGGAACCCTATGATGCCGCCCGCGCCGAATTTTCAGCCGGGGATGCAGACGAGGTTCTGCTGCTCAACGAGCGCGGCGAGTTGTGCGAGGGATCATCGACCAGCATCTTCGTCGAAATGCCGGACGGGCAATTGCTGACGCCGCCGCTCGACAGCGGTATTCTGCCGGGCGCTCTGCGTGCCGATCTCATCCGCCAGCGCAAGGCACGCGGGCAGGCATTGAAGCCGGAGGATATTGCCGGTCGACGGCTGTTCGTGGGAAATTCGCTGCATGGGCTGATTGCGGCGGAGCTGGTCTAAACCGTCACCGCCAAAAGCCGGTCGCGGCCCTTTTCCTTGGCAGCGTAAAGCGCCTGATCGGCGCGCATGAAAACATCGTCGGCACTTTCTGCCATCCGATAGGTCGTCATTCCAGCGGAACAGCTATAGGAAAAATCCGGAAACTCGGCCAGAGGTCTGGAAAGACGCACCTTTTGCAGTAGCCGCTCGACGATCTCCCGGCTCTCAACAACCGAACTGCGCGGCAGGATGAGCATGAATTCCTCACCGCCGATCCTGCCAAAACAATCCACCCGCCGGACGACGGAATGGGCGATCCCGACAAAATCGCGCAGCACCGCATCGCCGCATTTGTGGCCGAAACGATCATTGATGTGCTTGAAAAAGTCGATGTCGAGCGTGCAAAGGCAAAAGGGTGCTTCAAGCCCCTTGCCGACCCGCTCCACCTGTAGCGCGAGTTTGGCGAAAACAAAACGCCGGTTCGCCGTTCCCGTCAATTCGTCGGTCTGCGAGGCGCGCACCGCCAGATCCCGGTCCTGCCGCAGGGTTCTGTAGCCCTGGCGCAATTCGGTGACATCGCTTGCGACACACAGCATCCAGCCATCCTGCTGCACCGTCTCCGTCATCCAGAACCAGCGGCCGTCATACATGTCCATCTCGAAGGCACGATACGGCAGCTTGCCGCGCCGGGACTGCGCCGACAAAAGCCAGCCCTCGAAATCGCTGTTTCTGACGACCACGCCGGTTCGCAGACGGTGGTTCAAGCGCATGATTTCCGCCCAGGTCGAAAAATCATCGTCGGCAAGCTGAAAGCTCTGCCGAAACGACGGGTTGGCATGCCGCAACCGGTCTTCGGAATCGTAAAGTGCAATAAGAACGGGGGTGGCGCTCTGAAGCGCTGCGACACGCTCGATAAGACTATTCAACAGGCAACACTCCTGTGATGACGAAAAGCCCCCTTTTCGTCATCTTGCAAAAGCCCCCAAGCCCTAGGGCATATACACGAAAAGAAGAACTTGATTATAAACGTAGTCTCTAAAATGCGAAGGGGAAGAATGCGGTCGGAAGGTCTCGACTTCAATCTCGCCGGATCGCAACCGCGCAGAACGGGATCACCACACACCAACCCGTCACAACTTTCGCATCCCGGGCTTGCGCCACCGTCATATGTCCGTCATGCACCTGCCCTTTATTGTGGCACGCTTTTATGATCTAGCTTACTTATTGGCTTAAAAAGGAAAAATGACGAATGACGGACGCAAACCATCCGATTTACGGCGATATTGACGGCCCCATCATCATGATCGGCTTCGGCTCCATCGGGCGCGGCACTCTTCCGTTGATCGAACGTCATTTCAACTTCGACAAGACCAGGCTCGTCGTCATCGACCCGCGCGAGGATATCGCAGCGTATCTGGCCGAGAGAAACATTCGCCATATCCGTACGCATCTGACCAAAGAAAACTACAAGGAGGTGCTCAAGCCACTCCTTAAAGGGGTTCAGGGTCAGGGCTTCTGCGTCAATCTTTCGGTCGATGCCGCATCCGTCGATCTGATGAGGCTCTGCCGCAAACATGGCATGCTCTACATCGACACCGTAGTGGAGCCGTGGCCCGGCTTTTACTTCGATGCAGACGCCGACAATGCCTCCCGTACCAATTATTCGCTGCGCGAGACCATGCTGAAAGAAAAGGCTCGGAAACCGGGCGGCACAACGGCCGTTTCCACCTGCGGCGCAAATCCCGGCATGGTGTCCTGGTTCGTAAAACAGGCGCTGGTCAATCTCGCCAAGGATAGCGGTCTCGACATCGAAGAGCCGCGACCGCATGACCAGCAGGCATGGGCAAAGCTCATGCAGCAGCTCGGCGTCAAGGGCGTGCATGTGGCAGAGCGCGATACGCAGCGGGCAAAAAATCCCAAGCCATTCGGCGCATTCTGGAACACCTGGTCCGTCGAGGGTTTTATCGCCGAAGGTTTTCAGCCCGCCGAACTCGGCTGGGGAACGCATGAAAACTGGATGCCAAAAAACGCGAAAAAACAAAAAAAGGGCAGCAAGGCAGCGATCTATCTCGATCAGCCCGGCGCCAATACGCGGGTACGGACATGGTGTCCCGGACAAGGGCCGCAATATGGATTTCTGGTCACCCACAACGAGGCGATCTCGATTTCCGACTATTTCACCGTCCGCAATGACGATGGCGATCTGATCTACCGGCCCACCTGTCACTATGCCTACCACCCCTGCAACGACGCCGTCCTTTCCCTGCACGAACTTTTCGGTAATGGCGGCACGCCGCAGCCGATCCAGCATGTGCTTGGCGAAGACGAGCTTGTCGATGGTGCCGACGAGCTGGGTGTTCTTCTCTACGGCCATGACAAAAATGCCTATTGGTATGGCTCGCGGCTAACCTTGCAGGAGGCACGGGCGCTCGCCCCCAGCCAGAACGCGACCGGATTGCAGGTCAGCTCCGCGGTACTGGCCGGAATGGTCTGGGCGCTGGAAAATCCGCAAGCCGGCATCGTCGAGGCGGATGAAATGGATTATCGCCGTTGCCTTGAGGTGCAGCGTCCCTATCTTGGACCGGTCGAAGGACATTACACGGACTGGACGCCGCTCGACGGTCGCCCGGGACTGTTTCCAGACAATATCGACACCTCGGATCCCTGGCAGTTCCGCAACATCCTCGTGCGCTGAGGGCATGGCGTCTCATATTTGTCACGCAGGTGTTTTCATGACGGATGTCAGGAACCCGGGAGAGCAAACAACGTTGCCTTGAAATAAATAACGCTTCACGGCATGGTCGAAACATCAGGGTTTCATCGAATCGCAGGAGAACAGGCTCATGAACTTCAAGACAAGCGCTGCTTTGCTTTGTGCCGCAATCGCGGTGTCTTCATGCGTTGCGCCGGGTCCCTCCCAGCAGACGTCGATGGCACCCTCGCTTGCCCGCGGCCCGGCCGTGGATGGCCGCTGGATCGACCGCAACGGCATCGTATCGACATTCCAGAACGGTGCTTTCTCCACCCGTTCGACCGATACCAACACGCTTCTCGCATCCGGCACCTATGTTACGATTTCGCCGACGCTCTATGAAATCAACATGACGTCGTTGGTGCGCAACACGCAATCGCGCGTCAACTGCGCGCTCGTCTCCCCGTCACAACTGAATTGCACGACAGACAGCAACAGCCAGTTCTCGCTGACTCGTCAGGGCTGATAACACAGACTTTTCAATGGTATGAGCTTTTAAAACGCACGCCTCAAGCGTGCGTTTTGCTTTATTGCGCCACTGTCACAATTTCCGCTTGCGGCAGCTGCCGCTAAATGGAAACATCGCGCTTTGAAAGACTGACATACTTTCAGACTAGAGAATGAGCACGGCCTGATGATGATCGACCGGCCAAGGCTTCCGCTTTGAACAGGAGAGAGGGACCATGAAGAAAATTTTGAGACTGAGTATGCTGAGCGTTTCCGCGATAACGCTTTCAGCCGGAGCGGCTCTGGCCGACTACGAACTCAACATTCTTCACATTAACGATTTTCACTCCCGTATCGAATCGATCAATAAATTCGACTCGACCTGCTCAGCGGAAGAGGAAGGCAAAAACGAATGCTTTGGCGGCGCCGCGCGCCTCTTGACCGCAATCAACCAGACAAGGGACGCGCTCAAGGCTCAAGGCAAGAACGTTCTCCTGCTCAATGCCGGCGACAATTTTCAAGGCTCGCTGTTCTACACCACCTACAAGGGTACCGTTGAAGCCGAAGTGCTGAACGCCATGAAGTTCGACGCCATGACCGTCGGCAACCATGAATTCGACGATAGCGAAGACGGGCTTGCGGGCTTCC
Source organism: Agrobacterium sp. 10MFCol1.1 (assembly GCF_000381165.1). Taxonomy (NCBI): domain Bacteria; kingdom Pseudomonadati; phylum Pseudomonadota; class Alphaproteobacteria; order Hyphomicrobiales; family Rhizobiaceae; genus Agrobacterium; species Agrobacterium sp. 10MFCol1.1. Next base: position 605,115 of record NZ_KB906073.1, read on the forward strand.
TCGACAAGGTTCAGTTTCCGGTCGTGACCGCCAATGTGGTTGCCAGCGCCGCCTCGAAAATCGGCGATCGCGTCAAGCCGTCCATCGTCCTTGAAGTCGGCGGCCAGAAAATCGGTATTGTCGGCGCTGTCGCCAACGACACGGCGGAACTTGCGACCCCCGGCCCCAACATCACCATTGCGGAAGATGTCGCGAAAATCAGCGAACAGGTGCAGAAGCTGAAAGGCGAGGGTGTCAACAAGATCATTGCCCTGACCCATGTCGGATATCCGCGCGACCTCGAATTCATCGCGAAAATCCCGGATGTGGACGTCGTTGTCGGCGGCCACTCGCATACGTTGCTCTCCAACACCGATCAGAAGGCCGAAGGACCTTATCCGACAGTCGTCGACAATCCCGGCGGCTACAAGGTTCCGGTCGTTCAGGCAGGGCAATACAGCAAATATCTGGGTGACCTGCGCGTCGTCTTCGATGACAGCGGCGTGGTCAAGGAAAGCAAGGGCGATCCGATCCTGATCGATTCATCCTTCAAACCCGACGAAGCAACGCTCAAGCGTATCGATGAACTGAAAGCACCGATCGAGGCGCTGAAATCGAAGGTCGTCGGCACTTCGGAAGGCCCGATCGAAGGTGACCGCAAGGTTTGCCGCGTCAAAGAATGCTCCATGGGTAATCTGGTAGCGGATGCGACCCTTGCCCGCGTCAAGGATCAGGGCGTCACCATCGCTTTCGCAAATAGCGGTGGCCTGCGCTCCTCCATCGATAGCGGCGATGTCTCGATGGGCGAAGTCCTGACGGTTCTGCCGTTCCAGAACACGGTCGCAACTTTCCAGCTGAAGGGCGAGGATATTCGCGCTGCCCTCGAAAACGGCGTCAGCCAGATCGACGATGGCGCAGGTCGTTTCATGCAGGTTTCAGGCATGAAATATTCCTTCGACCGCTCCAAGCCGGCCGGCAGCCGTGTTACTGCGGTCGAGGTCAAGGAGGGCGACGCTTTCGTGCCTCTCGACCCGGCAAAGACCTACACTGTTGCGGCGAATAATTACGTTCGCACCGGCGGCGATGGCTTCAAGGTATTCGCGACCAAGGCGATCAACGCCTATGACTTCGGCCCCAACCTCGAAGAGGCTGTAGCTGCATATATTACGGCCAACAGCCCCTATAAGCCCTTCACGGACGGCCGCATCACCGAAGTGACGCCTGCCGGTTATGTGGCTCCGGCAAAGCCCGCTGCACCAGCGCCTGCCGCAACAGCACCGGCGGCAACTGCAACCGCTCCGGCCGCCACACCAGCCCCGGCTCCCGCAGCACCTGCTGCGACTGCACCTGCCACCACCACGCCGGCAGCGGCCGCGGCTGCCGCCAGCAAATATGTCGTCGCAAAGGGCGATTCGCTCTGGAAGATCGCGGCGGAGAAGTATGGCGACGGTGCCCTTTGGACCAGGATTGCCAAGGCAAACACGCTGAAGCATCCGAACCATATCGAGATCGGCGAGGAACTGGAGGTTCCGGCTCAATAAGCCGCGAACACACAGACAGGGCAATTTGCCGCAGACGGGAAGCCGGCCTCGCACCATGAGGCCGGCTTCTTATTTTCCCTTTAAAAACAGATCATTACAGGCTGCGTTTTATCAAAAGACAATGCGTCCGTTACCGCACCTCGGAAATCACCTCCGCAGGTGGTTCAATCCTTACAAATTTCGTCTAGAACACGTGAACAAATTGACGGCACGAGCATATAGCTTGAGCATTTCCGGCAAAACCGCGTCACGGTTTGCGTCCGGCCATGTATAAAAACAAAAAATGGAGCGTTTCCGCCCTTTATCCCAAACGGAAACGTTCTCACGCAACCAGTACGAGTTCAGGGTGTCATTCATGACGACAGAATTATCCGCACTTCCCGTAGATCATCCCCGCGTAAGATTTGGCAAGGTCGGCGTTCTGCTTGTCAATCTTGGCACGCCGGATGGTACGGACTATTGGCCGATGCGCCGTTATCTGGCTGAATTTCTGAGCGACAAACGCGTGATCGAATGGTCGCGCCTCTACTGGTATCCGATCCTGTACGGCATCGTCCTCAACAAGCGCCCGCAGAAGGTCGGCAAGGCCTATGAGGCAATCTGGAACCGCGATCGCAACGAAAGCTATCTGCGCACCTATACCCGCAGCCAAGGCGAACTGATGGCACAGGCGCTGAAGGATTTGCCGAATGTCGTCGTTGACTGGGCCATGCGCTACGGCCAGCCTTCCATCGCCTCGAAAATCGACGCGCTGAAGGAGCAGGGATGCGAGAAAATCCTGCTATTCCCGCTCTATCCGCAATATGCCGCATCGACCACGGCAACGGTGAATGACAAGGCTTTCGAACATCTGATGAAGCTGCGCTGGCAGCCCGCCATCCGGACCGTTCCGCCCTATCATGACGATCCTGCCTATATCGAGGGGCTTGCCGCCTCCGTCAAAAACCATCTGGCAACGCTGGACTGGGAACCGGAGATGCTGATCACCTCCTTCCACGGCATTCCGCAATCCTACTTCAGGAAGGGCGATCCCTATTATTGCCACTGCCAGAAGACCGCCCGTCTGCTGAAGGAAGCGCTGGGACGGACCGAGAAGAACTTCATGATCACCTTCCAGTCGCGTTTCGGGCCGGAAGAATGGCTGCAGCCCTATACCGACAAGACCATGGAAAAGCTGGCATCCGAGGGCATCAAAGGCATCGCCGTCATGAACCCCGGTTTCGTATCGGATTGTCTTGAAACGCTGGAGGAAATTGCAGGTGAGGCCGGAGAAATCTTCCTGCATCATGGCGGCGAGAAATTCACCCACATCCCGTGTCTCAACGACAGCGTCGAGGGTATGACAGTTCTCGAAAAGGTTGTACGACAAGAGTTGCAAGGTTGGGTGTAATCTTGCCATAACGATGCGGGTGTAAGATCCCAAAAGGTTGTGGTGCTGGAGGAGGAAGTGATGATTGCATTGGGCGGTTTCGATATCGTCGTCATAGCGGCGGTTGTTTTGGTCATTCTGGTGCTCTTTGCCGGCATCAAGACCGTACCGCAGGGACATCGCTACACGGTTGAACGGTTCGGGCGCTACACCCGCACACTCGAGCCGGGCCTCAACCTCATCGTGCCGTTCTTCGAAAGCATCGGTTCGAAGATGAATGTGATGGAGCAGGTTCTGCATATACCGACACAGGAAGTTATCACCCGCGATAATGCCAGTGTCTCGGCTGATGCCGTCACTTTCTATCAGGTCCTCAATGCCGCACAGGCCGCTTACCAGATCACCAATCTGGAAATGGCTATTGAAAACCTCACCATGACCAACATCCGCTCGGTAATGGGCTCGATGGATCTCGATGAGTTATTGTCGAACCGTGATGCCATCAACGATCGCCTGCTGCGCGTGGTGGACGAGGCGGTGGGACCGTGGGGTATCAAGGTCACGCGCATCGAGATCAAAGATATCGCGCCGCCGAAAGATCTCGTCGATTCCATGGCAAGGCAGATGAAGGCGGAGCGTGAAAAACGCGCGCAGGTGCTGGAGGCCGAGGGCGCCCGCAATGCTCAGATTCTGCGCGCAGAGGGCGCAAAACAATCTGCCATTCTCGAGGCGGAAGGCCAGCGCGAAGCGGCGTTTCGCGATGCCGAGGCCCGCGAGCGTCTGGCCGAGGCCGAAGCCAACGCCACCCGCATGGTGTCGGAAGCCATCGCTGCCGGCAATGTCCACGCGATCAATTACTTCGTTGCCCAGAAATATACCGAAGCGCTCTCCAATATCGGCACCGCCAAAAACTCGAAAATCGTGTTGATGCCGATGGAGGCTTCTGCGTTGATCGGCTCGCTCGGCGGCATAGGGGCAATCGCCCGTGACGTTTTCGGCGACAAGGGCGATGCACCAACGGCGCCCGCCGTCCCCGCATCTTCCCGCTCGGTGCCGCCGTCGCGGCCTTCGGCCCAGGCCATCAACGTGACAATTCCCGGTAATCCCTTCGGCTCTTCATCGGAGAAGTGACGATGCTGCAACGGCTTGCCACGGAACTGGGACCATGGAGCTGGTGGATTGCCGGCTTCATTCTGCTGGCTGCAGAGTTGGTCGCTCCGGGCGTGTTTCTGATCTGGATTGGCATTGCCGCGCTGGTGATCGGCGCGCTCTCCCTGCTGCTCTGGGATGCTGCATTCTGGGCGTGGCAATTGCAACTGGTGCTGTTTGCCGCCCTCTCCATCGCCTTCGCCCTGCTTGGCAGGAAATATTTCGGCAAAAACCGTGAGGCAAGCGACGAACCCTTCCTCAATCAACGGGAAGCAAGCCTTGTTGGACGCACAGCGACCCTGCAGGAGCCGGTTGTCGAAGGACGCGGCCGCATAAGGCTGGACGATACCTGGTGGTCCGTTAACGGTGAGGACATGCCAGCCGGAACACGTGTCAGGATCGCAGCTGCGCGTGGCCGCACCCTGACGATAGAGCCGCTCGACCGCCCATAGCGATCAGGCTACACCGATTCTCAACAGATCGTGGAAATGCACCAGCCCTATTGGTCGGTTATCGTCATCAACGACGATCAGCGCACCGATATGGAATTTTTCCAGCGTCGCGAGAGCGCTGGTCGCCAGCACCGATTTTTTGACCGTTTTCGGAGTACGGGTCATAATGTCGTCCACCGTCAATTCCGCGAGGTTGCGCGACAGGTTGCGCGCCATATCGCCCTCGGTGACGATGCCACACAGACGGCCATCCTCGTCCAGAATACCGACGCAGCCGAAATGCTTGCGGGAAAGAACACTGACTGCTTCCGGCATGGAAGTTCCCTTGCCGACTAGCGGCACCCGGTCGCCGGTATGCATGATATCGCTGACCAGCGTAAGGCCCGCGCCCAGTTTGCCGCCGGGGTGAAACACCTTGAAATCACCGGCAGTGAAATTGCGTGCTTCCAGAAGCGCAACGGCAAGGGCATCGCCAAGTGCCAGCTGCATCAATGTGGAGGTGGTAGGCGCAAGACCGAGCGGGCAGGCTTCCTGTTCATTGGGAACCAGAAGCACGATATCGGCTGCCTTCGCCAGCGATGCACTCTCCGAACATGTAAGTGCAATCAGCGGGATGGAGAAACGGCGCGAATAGTTGATGATGCTACGCAGCTCTGAACTTTCACCGCCTTTGGAGATCGCCAGCACTACGTCATCACCGCCGATCATGCCCAGATCGCCGTGGTTGGCCTCTGCCGCATGCACGAAAAACGCAGGCGTTCCCGTGGAGGCGAAGGTGGCCGCGAGCTTGGCGCCTATGTGGCCGCTTTTACCGACACCGGTGATGATGAGGCGGCCATTAGACTGGCCGATCGTCTCGATCGCCTTGCAGAAAGGTTCGGAAAGCCCGTTCCTGAGGGCCTCTTCAAGAGCGGCAAGGCCAGCCCTCTCCATCGAAATCGTCCGCACGGCGGATTCAATCGCATTGTCTTCAACCAGTTTGACGGCTCTCGTAATCATGGCCGACTGTTACTATTTCAACCGGAATAAGTCCACTCTACAGCCGAAAATCGCCGCTCTTTAGTGGCGCAGGTTCGGCGGAGAAATCTCCTCCATCGTTCCCATCCGCTTGAAAGGGATGTTCTCTTCATCGACCAGGTATCGCCCGACTGTCCTTATCCACGAGATAGAGCCGTCATCACGGCGCACGGCATATTCCTGATGGTAAAAGCTGGCGGCCTTGAGCGTCGTGAGCGCAGTTTCGATCACATGATTGCGATGGCCGATATCCACTTTTTCGAGCATCTGAAAAATGCTGATGCCCTGCATCGCCTGCCGCAAAGGAATGCCCAAGAGTTCAGCGCAGACTTCGTCTAGATAGAATCGGTCACTGGTAATATCCCAGCAATAAAAACCGACCTGCTTGACGTTCAAAACGGGATTCATGAAACGACGCTGTGACACAAAATAAAAATCAATTGGATTGCTAAAATAAAACGGATGAGTTCCACCCAATCATAGGGCGATTCCGTATCAAAATGAAACGTTTAAATCTGATCATATTCGAAATATTGGGCATCTCGGCAAATTTTCTTCAGTCGCGGTGCCGAAGCGGCCAGATCGAACGAGGAAGCCCCCCAGCTTTGCCGCAGCCACAGATGTGGTGAAATCGGGGAGGTCTTTATCAACTGTTAACCATAAAAATCCTATTGTTAAAGCGATATTAAAACTTGCGTCGCGTGTCTGGTCTCTTGGTCGTCCACTTCATCTGTCTGCCGCTCATTCGGCTTCAGGAAATGCTGAGACGAACTTTCGATCCGACATGGGCCAAATGCGCCGGGTGAAGAGGAATGATTGTGAAGGGCACCGCCACACGTCTGCCGACGTCGCGGAAAGCAGCAACCCTGCTGCTGCTTGCCTGTACGCTTCTCTACACCCCGGGAACTGTTTTCGCGCAAACAGCGGCCACGCGGCTGCCGGTCGCAGTTCCATCCGGCGATGCAACGCCGGCCGAGAACCCGACAACGACAGCTGAAAACGACACAAGCACGGTGCGAACAGCACCGCCGCAGCAACTATGGCGCCCCTCGAATAATCCGGGCGACCCGATTTCCGAACAGCAGGAAGAAGCGGGCCAGCCTTATGCCGACGCGGAAAACCCATATGAGCCAACGGTAGACGGCGGTGAAAACCCGCAAAGAGCCACCGAACCCGGACAAACCCCCGGCATCCGGCTCGGTACATTCCTGCTGCGGCCCTCGATCAGCCAGACGATCAATACGGAAAAGCAGACGAACACCGGCGGCCCTTCCAGACGTAACTACCTGACGACGGGTATTCGCGGCACGCTAACCAGCGACTGGTCCCGCCATGCGCTGACTGTAACAGGCGATGGCGCCTGGGAGAAAAATTTTGGCAGCAAGAATGGTGAAGAGCCGAGGGCGCGGATAGAAGCCGATCTGCGCCTCGATCTCGGCGAAGAAACGACGGCTAATCTCAAGGCGGGTTACGAATTCAGTCGTGAAGGCACCACGGACCCCAACGCTTTGACCGGCGCTGCCGTGCAGGGCGGAGAACACCGTTTCACGACCGGCGCATCGATCCAACGGGATTTCGGCAAACTGCGCGGGTTGGCGGCGCTCGATCTGTCGCGTACGGTCTACACGGACGCAAAGGGCATAAACGGCCAGCCGATTAGTCTTAGCGATCGCGACCAGAACGGCGCGAACCTGCGCGGCCGCATCGGCTACGAATTGTCACCGGCCCTGATCCCGTTCCTCGAATTGAACGCGGGAACGACCAAATATGACAGGCGCCTGGACAATACCGGTTACGCACGATCCTCGAATTCCTACGGCGCCAAAATTGGAGCCGAGGTCGATCTTGGCGAGAAGACCCGCGGCGAGGCCGCCATCGGCTATCTACGCAAACAATATGACGACGACCGCATCGCTTCCATCGGCGCGCTGACACTGGACGGCGAACTGAACTGGTCGCCGCAGCGCGGCACCAACGTCAATCTTGGCCTGCGCACGACGATAGAGGATTTCGCCGGCGGACCACAGGGCGGGTGGATTTCCTATCGGCTGGATGCCGGGCTGACCCATGAATTGCGCAGCAATCTGGTCGCGCGGCTGACCGGGCAGATCGTGCACCGGACATTTCCCTCCTCCGATATCGAGGATGCCGTGGAATACACCGCAGGCGCTGGCTTGACCTGGGGGCTGAACCGCTATCTCGATCTGACGGCGGACGTTAGTTATCAGTGGACGCCAATTTATGACAGCAACGAACTGCGCGTCGGCGCGGGGCTTGTCCTGAAACGATAGCGTCGCCCCAAACAGAAATCCCGGCGCGAAGGCCGGGATCCCGTTGTCCAGTTGGTAAATTACTTCAGTCCGTCGATAAGAGCCTTGATCGGCTCCTCGATTGCGGGGCGGATGTCAGCGCGTTCGAGCGCGAAAGCAACGTTGGCAAGAATGAAACCATCCTTGGCGCCGCAATCGAACGTCTGCCCGCGGAAATGATAGCCAGCGAATTCCTGGGACTTGGCAAGCGTCAACATGCCGTCCGTCAGCTGGATTTCGTTGCCGGCGCCCCGTTCCTGATTTTCCAGAATGTCGAAAATCTCAGGCTGAAGGATGTAGCGACCGTTGATGTAGAAATTCGAAGGTGCCGTACCCTTGGCAGGCTTCTCGACCATTTCAGTGATCTTGAAACCCTCGCCCACGGCGTTACCCACGCCGACGATGCCGTATTTATGCGTCTGATCGGGAGCGCATTCCTGCACCGCGATGACGTTGCCGGCGGTCTGGTCATAAAGTTCGACCATGCCCTTGAGGCAGCTTTTCTGTGAATGCATGATCATATCAGGCAGCAGCACGGCGAAAGGCTCGTCGCCGACGATATCACGCGCACACCAGACCGCATGGCCAAGACCAAGCGGCACCTGCTGACGCGTGAAGCTTGCCGTGCCCGCCTTGGGCAGAAGGCCGGCCAGCAATGTAAGCTCGGCATTCTTGTTGCGCTCGCGCAGCATTTGTTCGAGTTCAAATTGAATATCAAAATAATCTTCAATCACCGCCTTGCCACGGCCGGTGACAAATACAAAATGCTCGATTCCCGCTTCCGCCGCCTCGTCGACGACGTATTGAATGACCGGCTTGTCAACGACAGTGAGCATTTCTTTCGGAACCGCCTTGGTTGCGGGCAGGAAACGCGTACCCAGACCTGCGACCGGAAATACGGCCTTCCGAATTTTCTTATGTTCTACCACATATCCCTCCTGAGAGATAAAACTTGATCACAATCCCCGCACAGTGTTGTTATTTCAAAAATAACAACGTTTTGTAAAGGGTGACGCTACCATCTATTAATGGTAAAGAATTTGTTGACATTCTTTTGTTATGCATGACGACGCCCGATGCGTTTTCGCAATCGAAATGATATTCGAGAGAACGAAAGACTGACGATGACAAAGATGATCCTTTCAAATGTCCGCAAATTCGGCTGCATGATGGTTGCAGGTCTGGCGATCTCGCTGGCCCCCGTCTCGGCCCGGGCCGATGCTGGGTTCAAGCAGTGGATCAACCAGTTCTACGCAACAGCCGCGAAAGAAGGCATTAGCAAGGCGACCTACCAGAAAGCCTTTGCTGGTGTCAGCGAGCCGGATCCGGATGCGCTGCGCAAGGCGACCTTCCAGCCGGAATTCACCACCCAGATCTGGGATTATCTCGATTCCCGCGTCAACCCCTATACGGTGCGCATCGGCCGCGAGATGAAGATGAAGCACGCGACGACGCTCAACTGGATCGAGCGTAACTTCAACGTCGACAAACATATTATTCTCGCCATCTGGTCGATGGAATCGAATTACGGCGCGGTTCTCGAAAAGCCGGAGCGCCTGCACAATATTCCGCAGGCACTGGCCACGCTCGCTTATTCCGACCCCAAACGCGCCAAATTCGCGCGCACGCAATTGATCGCCGCACTCAAAATCCTGCAGGCAGGCGATGTCACGCCCAAGCAGCTTACGGGTTCCTGGGCGGGGGCGATGGGCCATACCCAATTCATTCCGACCAGCTACCTGCTCTATGCTGTCGATGCGGACGGCAACGGTAAGCGCGACATCTGGCACTCGGTTCCGGACGCGCTGGCGACGGCCGCCAATCTACTCGCCAAGAACGGCTGGGAACCCGGCCGGACCTGGGGTTACGAAACAGCCGTGCCGCGTGGCGGCGCCCGTTATGAGGGGCAGACGAAGTCTATTGCGGAATGGACCAAGCTTGGCTTTGCCCGCCCGAACGGCAAGAATTTCACCCGCGGCTCCGATCGCGCCATGCTGAAACTGCAGGGTGGGGCAAATGGTCCAGGTTTCCTGATGATGAAAAACTTCTTCACCATCAAGAAATACAACGCATCCGACAGCTATGCGCTGGCCGTTGGCCTGCTTGCTGACGAGATCGCCGGTTATGGCGGCATGCAGCAGAAATGGCCGCGTCCGGACGGCACGCTGGATATTCGTGAAAAATTCGAACTCCAGACCCGCATGAAAGAACTTGGCTATTACGATGGCGAAGTCGATGGCAATTTCGGCTCCGGCTCGAAGGCGGCGATCAGCGCCATCCAGTCGCGCATGGGTCTGGAAACCGACGGTCAGCCGTCGCAGCGATTGCTGAGAGCACTGCGGAATTGATAATATGCCGGTGAATTCGGCGGCGGTCTTCAACGCCGCCGAAGTATCCGGAAGGATCGATGTCATGAGTAGGAAACCTGCGGCGAAAAGCACAAGTACGGGCTGGCGCATCTGCGCCACCATTCTTTGTGCTGTCTTGTGCACGCCGCTTGTCCCTTCGCAAACCTTCGCCCAGGAACGGCGACGCACCCTGTTCGAAATGCTGTTTGGCCGGCCCGTGGGCCGGGAGGACACGCCAGGCCGCGAATACCAGCCCCGCAGTCGCCGGGATTTCCCGGCTGCCCCGCGTGAAAAATCAGTCACCCGCCCGCAACCCGCAAGAAAAGCGCCTTCGGTGGTTCAGATGCGAACCATAAAACCGGAGCCGACCGCCAAGCTTGAAAATGCCAGGCGTGTTCTGGTCGTCGGTGATTTTCTGGCCGGTGGCATGGGGGAAGAATTGGTCAATGCCTTCGCCAGCTCTCCGGGAATTTCGGTCGATGTGCGCGCGAATGGTTCTTCGGGCCTCGTACGCACGGACTATTACGACTGGTTCGCCAATCTGCCGCAGTTCATAACCGAAACAAATCCCGCCACGATCGTCATCATGATGGGATCGAACGATCGCCAGCAGATGCAGATCGGCGATACCAGGGAAAAATTTGGCACCGATGTCTGGTTCAAGGAATATGAGCGGCGGATCGATGAACTTCTGACCCTTGCCGGCCGCCCGGAGGTGCCGCTGCTGTGGGTTGGCCTGCCGGCCTTCCAGTCAACCTCACTCTCGGCCGATCTCGTCGGCTTCAACCGGCTTTATCGCAGCCATATCGAAAAATACGGCGGCGAATTCGTCGATGTCTGGGACGGCTTTGTCGACGAGGCCGGTAAATTTGTCATCACCGGCTACGACATGAACGGGCAGCAGGCCCGTCTGCGTGAGGCAGATGGCGTCGGCATGACGCAGGCCGGCAAACGCAAGCTTGCTTTTTACGTCGAGAAATTCGTGCGCAGGCACCTCGACAGCGCCGGACCGGACCTCGTGAAACTGGACGGCAGCAATTTGCCTGCACTCACCTCCCTGCCCGCGCTTGGCATCGACGCGGGACAGGTGCGCACCCAGCCGATCAGCCTGACCGATCCGAACCTCGATGGCGGTGACAAGCTGCTTGGCGATGTCCCTTCGACGGCCGTATCGACACGTGTCTCGGTGGTGGAATCGCCACGCGAACGGCTGACCAAGCGAGGTGAGATGGCCGATGCACCGGCGGGTCGTATCGATGACTACCGGATTGTCCCGGATACTGCTCAGGCCAGACAGTAGCCACTTCTCCGCCGTCGCTACGGCTCGAACCGGCGTAATGTTGAGGCAACCCGGCAATGGCAGGATAAATTCAGCTTTGCAGCAAATGCGGGGTCGGCCAATTGCCCTCCCCTGCCCGCGTCTTACTGCACGGTGATATTTATCCGATGCCCCCGCGCCCCTTCCTCTCCGGGAAGGCGCACGCCAGACACTGCCGAGAACAATTCATGCGCCTGCTGCTTGTTGAAGACGAACGCGAAATGGCAGCAGCCCTTTCCGCCGCCCTGCACCGGTTCGATATCATCGTGGACAATGTCGGCACGCTCGATCTTGCCCGGCATGCGATCATGGACGGTGTTCACGATCTTGTCGTACTCGACCGGCAATTGCCCGATGGCGATGGCATCCAGCTTATAGAAGATCTGCGTCTGCTGCCCGTCACACCGCCCGTCATCGTGCTGACCGCGCAAGGCACGCTTGCGGATCGGGTGAACGGCCTGAACCTTGGTGCGGACGATTATCTGGCCAAGCCCTTCGCTGTCGAGGAACTCCTTGCTCGCATCCGCGCCCTGATGCGCCGGCCGGCCGGCAGCGTGACGATGACGACGAAACTGGGCAAGCTGGAATTTTGCTTCGAAACCCGTGAAGTCCGCATCAAGGGAGAGTTTATTGCCCTGACCAGACGCGAATTGCTGATCCTTGAGGCCCTGTTGCGTCGGCAGGGCAGAACGGTGCTGCGATCGGTACTGGAAGAGGCGGTTTATAATTTCGACGATGAAATCCAGTCGAATGCGCTTGATTCCCATATCTCCCGTCTGCGCCGCAAATTGCAGGCAGCGGATGCGGGTCTGGAGGTTCACGGTATTCGCGGCGTCGGTTATCTGCTGAGGGCGGCCTCATGAAATCGGCCGGAAGGAAATCGCTCAAGCGACGCCTGACCATTCAATTGCTGCTTTTCCAGATCGGCAGCCTTTTCATCGTCACTGCCGCCTTCGTCGCTTACCTGTCCAGCGGCGCCTCGGGCAGCGCCCTTCTCAGCCCGGCAGCGGCCCAGATTACAGCCAATGCCATCATGCGTGACAAGGATGGCCGGCTGATGCTTGACGAAACAAATGAATTTGTCGAGCTGCGCGACAGCATGCCCGGTTTCTGGTTCGTTGCGGTCAGCGAGAAAGGTGAGATCGTGCAGGGTGGGCCGGTGCCTGAGGCCTTTAGCAACATGGATCAACAGCTTAGCGACGTCAAAGTGTCGGACGTACGCGATGCGGCATTGTCCTACTCCTATCTTGCTGTCTTGCGAATCGCCGTCGTGCGTCGTGCATCGGGACCGGCGGGCGAATTCGTTATGGTCGGCAAGGGCGGAGCCTTCAGTATGGCATTCCCCGTCCTGCTGTTCTCCAACATACTGATCATGCCGATCCTCCTTATCATGTCCATTGTGACAATCGTGACCATTCCATGGATCATCCGTCGGGAATTTTTCGCACTTTCCGCTATTGCGCGAACGGCGGAAAGCATCGACATCGACAAGCGCGGATATCGATTGCCGGATGGCGATATTCCATGGGAGGTGCAGCCGCTCGTGCATGCCGTCAACGGCGCGCTGAAACGGCTGGACGATGGTTACGAGCGGCACAAGCGCTTCATTCTCGACGCCGCCCATGAATTGCGGACCCCTGTCGCCATTCTCCAGACCCGTGTCGAAACGTTGCTGGACGGACCGGACCGGAGCCGGATATTAGCCGATGCCAGCCGCATCGCCGTGCTTGCCGAACAGTTGCTCGATCTGCAACGACTTGGCGGGCAAAAGGCGCCGCTTATTCCACTAGATCTTGTTGGCCTCTGCCGGTCTGTCGTCGCTGATATGGCTCCGCTTGCAATCTCTCAAGGCTACGAACTTTCGTTCGAGCCGGACGAAGAGCCGATCCTCGCCCTTGCCGATGACGCCTCGCTGCAACGCGCCCTGATGAACGTCGTGCAAAACGCCATAGAACATGGCGGCAATCGCGGAACGATCACCATAAAAGTGGGGGCCAACCGCGTGATCGACATATCCGACGAAGGCAACGGAATTCCCGAAGAGGACCGGGAAGCCGTGTTTGACGCATTTCACCGGTTGATACCGAAGGATCGCGGTACCGGGCTCGGTCTCAATCTCGTGCAGGAAATCGTCCGCTACCATGGAGGCGAGATCAGCATCAGTGATTCCCCATCTGGCGGCGCCTCCTTCCGCATCAGCCTTCCCTATTGCTGAAACGAATCCTGTCTTCGGAAGCACGTAATGTCATTGCAATTCTCAGGCGCGATATGTTGCCCATCCCCCTGAATGCGAAACCTCCATCGCGTTTCGGTTCTCCAGTCAAACGAAAGGCCTGTTGTAAAATACAACAGGCCTTTTTGTTTTCGTTACGACGGCTTGCGCCGCATCAACTCGCTCAGCGCGGAAGGACGGTTGCGCCCATCAGCTCTTCGTCAATCGCACGTGCGGCCTGACGGCCTTCGCGGATTGCCCAGACCACCAGCGACTGGCCACGGCGAACGTCGCCTGCCGCCCATAGCTTGTCGACCGAGGTCTTATAGTCCGTTTCGTTGGCGATCACGTTGGTGGAACCGCGACGATCGGTGTTGAGCGACAGCTTGCCATCCATTTCCTTCAGCACGCTATCGGTGAAAGGACCGGAGAAACCGATGGCGATGAAGGCAAGATCAGCCTTGATGATGAATTCCGTACCGGCAATGGGCTTGCGCCGGTCGTCCACCTGACAGCACTTCACACCCGTCAAAACGCCGTCTTCACCGACGAATTCAAGCGTGGCAACCTGGAACTCGCGAACGGCACCTTCTGCCTGCGAAGAAGAGGTGCGCATTTTCGTTGCCCAGAATGGCCATACGGCGAGCTTGTCTTCCTTTTCCGGCGGCATCGGGCGGATATCGAGCTGGGTGACTTTAACCGCACCCTGACGGAAGGCCGTGCCGACGCAGTCAGACGCCGTATCGCCACCGCCGACGACGACGACATGCTTGCCGCCGGCGAGGATCGGATCGGCCGGCCAGCCGATGCTGTCGATGTTTTCGCGGCCAACGCGGCGGTTCTGCTGCACGAGATAGGGCATGGCGTCGTAAACGCCATTGAAATCGGCGCCACCGATGCCGGCCGGGCGCGGAGTTTCCGAACCGCCGCAATAAAGAACCGCATCGTGATCAGCCAGAAGCGCTTCGACCGTTACATCCACGCCGACGTTGACGCCGCAATGGAAGGTAACACCTTCACCCTTGATCTGCTCGACACGGCGGTCGATGAAGTTCTTCTCCATCTTGAAATCCGGAATACCGTAACGCAGCAAACCGCCGGGCTTCGATTCACGCTCGTAAACGTGGACCTCATGACCGGCGCGGCCAAGCTGCTGCGCTGCCGCCATGCCGGAAGGACCGGAACCGATGATGGCGACCTTCTTGCCGGTGTGGATCGTCGCCGGCTTCGGCACGATAAAGCCCAGCTCGTAGGCCTTGTCGGCAATCGCCTGCTCGACGGTCTTGATGGCGACCGGTGCATCCTCGAGGTTCAGCGTGCAGGCTTCCTCGCAGGGTGCCGGACAGACGCGGCCGGTGAATTCCGGGAAGTTGTTGGTAGAATGGAGGTTGCGGATCGCCTCTTCCCAATTGTTGTTATAAACCAGATCGTTCCAGTCGGGGATCTGGTTGTGCACGGGACAGCCCGTCGGGCCGTGACAGTAGGGAATGCCGCAATCCATGCAGCGCGCCGCCTGCTTCTGCACCTCGGCATCCGACATCGGAATGGTGAATTCGCGGAAATGGCGGATACGGTCCGATGCGGGCTGATACTTGCCCACCTGCCGGTCGATCTCAAGAAAACCTGTAACCTTGCCCACGTTTATGTCCTCACATCAAAGCGGAGCGCCTGTCGGGCCCCAGTACCAGTAAGCGAAACCGAAAGCCGCCCCCAATACGATGAATTCAAATCCGGTCTCGCCGCTTGTCCAATAGATCACCATGGGAACGGCGACCGCGATCATCAGCGAGACCAGTTGGTGTAGTATCCTCACGCGGCGGATTATTCCGCCGCGACGCCCATGCGCATGCGCTCCATTTCCTCAAGCGCACGACGGTATTCGACCGGCATGACCTTTCGGAATTTCGGACGGAACTCGCTCCAGCGGTCGAGTATATCCTTGGCGCGTGCAGAGTTGGTGTAGTGGAAGTGATTGGAAATCAGCTGGTAGAGCCGCTCCTCGTCGTGACGTGTCATGTCCTCGGAGACGTCAACGCGTCCCTTGTGCATGAGGTCGCCACCGTGATGGTGCAGCTTCTCGAGCATGTCGTCCTCTTCCGGAACCGGCTCCAGCTCGACCATGGCCATGTTGCAGCGGGTGGCGAAATCGCCCTTCTCGTCGAGAACGTAAGCCACGCCACCGGACATGCCGGCTGCGAAGTTGCGGCCCGTCTCGCCGAGCACCACGACAATACCGCCCGTCATATATTCGCAACCGTGGTCGCCGACACCTTCGACAACCGCGACCGCGCCGGAGTTGCGCACTGCAAAGCGCTCACCCGCAACACCACGGAAATAGCACTCGCCGGTGATGGCGCCGTAAAGAACGGTGTTGCCGACAATGATCGAGTTTTCCGCGACGATACGGGTGTTTTCCGGCGGGCGCACGATGATGCGGCCACCCGAAAGACCCTTGCCGACATAGTCGTTGCCGTCACCCACCAGATCGAAGGTGATGCCGCGAGCGAGAAACGCCCCGAAGGACTGACCGGCCGTGCCGCGCAGCGTCACGTGGATCGTATCGTCCTTCAGACCCTTATGGCCCCAGCGCTTGGCAAGCGCGCCTGACAGCATGGCACCGGCGGAACGGTCGACGTTCTTGATCGGCACTTCGAAAACGACAGGCTCGCGGTTTTCCAGCGACGGTAGCGACTTCTCGATCAGCTTGCGATCGAGAATATCGTCGATCGGGTGCTTCTGACGCTCGGTCCAGAAGGTTGCCTCTTTGGGAGCCTCTACCTTGTGGAAGATGCGGCTGAAATCCAGACCTTTGGCCTTCCAGTGCGCCAGCATCTCATCCTTTTCGAGAAGTTCGGAAGCGCCGATGATCTCGTCCAGCTTGGTAACGCCAAGCGAGGCGAGGATTTCGCGCACTTCTTCAGCCACGAAGAAGAAGTAGTTGATGACGTGTTCCGGCGTGCCCTTGAAGCGCTTGCGCAGAACCGGGTCCTGCGTTGCGACGCCAACGGGGCAGGTGTTCAGATGGCACTTGCGCATCATGATGCAGCCCGCAGCAATCAGCGGCGCGGTGGCAAAGCCGAATTCATCCGCACCAAGCAGCGCGCCGATGATGACGTCGCGGCCGGTCTTCAGACCACCATCCACCTGCAGCGCTATGCGCGAACGAAGGCCGTTCAGCACCAGCGTCTGCTGGGTTTCGGCAAGGCCGATTTCCCAGGGCGAACCGGCATGCTTCAGCGACGTCAGCGGCGAAGCACCGGTGCCGCCATCGAAACCGGCGATGGTGATATGGTCGGCGCGCGCCTTGGCGACACCCGCCGCAACCGTGCCAACGCCCACTTCCGACACCAGCTTCACAGAAACATCTGCTTCCGGGTTGACGTTCTTCAGGTCGTAGATCAGTTGCGCCAGATCTTCGATGGAGTAGATATCGTGGTGTGGCGGCGGCGAAATGAGGCCGACGCCCGGCGTGGAGTGACGGGTCTTTGCAACCGTGGCATCCACCTTGTGGCCGGGCAGCTGGCCGCCTTCGCCGGGCTTGGCACCCTGCGCGACCTTGATCTGCAACATGTCGGCATTGACGAGATATTCCGTCGTCACACCAAAGCGGCCGGATGCGATCTGCTTGATGGCGGAACGCTCGGGGTTCGGCTTGCCGTTCAGAAGCGGCATGTAACGGTCGGATTCTTCGCCGCCTTCGCCGGTGTTGGACTTGCCACCGATGCGGTTCATCGCAATCGCAAGCGTCGTATGCGCCTCGCGGCTGATCGAGCCGAAGGACATGGCGCCCGTCGAGAACCGCTTGACGATATCGACCGCCGGTTCGACGTCGTCGATGGAAACCGGCTTGCGGCCGAGCGCTTCCGCCGATTTGACCTTGAACAGGCCGCGAATGGTGTTCATGCGCAGCGCCGTCTCATTCACCATGTCGGCAAATTCACGGTAGCGCTCCTGGCTGTTGCCGCGCACGGCGTGTTGCAGCGAGGCGACGGCATCCGGCGTCCAGGCGTGGCTTTCGCCGCGCATGCGATAGGCATATTCGCCGCCGATATCGAGCGTGTTGGCAAGGATCGGATCCTTGCCGAAAGCCGCTGTGTGGCGCGTTACGGTTTCTTCGGCGATCTCGGTCAGACCCACGCCCTCGATGGAGGTGGCGGTGCCGAAGAAATACTTCTCGACGAATTCCGACGACAGGCCGATGGCGTCGAAAATCTGCGCGCCGCAATAGGACTGGTAGGTGGAAATGCCCATCTTGGACATGACCTTGAGGATGCCCTTACCCACCGCCTTGATGTAGCGATAGACGACTTCGTCGTCCGACACTTCCTTCGGGAAGGCGCCGTGCTTGTGCATGTCGAGCAGCGTGTCGAAGGCGAGGTAGGGGTTGATCGCCTCCGCGCCATAGCCAGCGAGCAGACAGAAATGATGGATTTCGCGCGGTTCGCCGGTTTCAACGACGAGGCCGACCGAGGTGCGCAGACCCTTGCGGATCAGGTGGTGATGCACAGCAGCCGTCGCCAGCAGCGCGGGGATCGCAATCCGGTCCGGGCCGAGCTGGCGGTCGGACAGAACGATGATGTTGTAACCACCGCGAACAGCGGATTCAGCCCGCTCGCACAGGCGGTCGAGCATGTCAGGCATGCCTTCGGCGCCGCGCTCCACATCATAGGTGAAGTCGAGCGTCTTGGTATCGAAACGGTCTTCGGTGTGGCCGATGGAGCGGATCTTTTCCAGATCGCCATTGGTGAGGATCGGCTGGCGCACTTCCAGACGCTTGGCACGGGCCGCACCCTCGTGATCGAGAAGGTTCGGGCGTGGGCCAATGAACGAAACGAGGCTCATCACCAGTTCTTCGCGGATCGGATCGATCGGCGGGTTGGTCACCTGCGCGAAGTTCTGCTTGAAATAGGTGTAAAGCAGCTTGGACTTGTCCGACATGGCCGAAATCGGCGTATCGGTACCCATCGAGCCGATGGCTTCCTGGCCCGTTGTTGCCATCGGCGACATCAGGAGCTTGGTATCTTCGCTGGTGTAACCGAAGGCCTGCTGGCGATCGAGCAACGACACGTCACGCCGCAGCGCCCGTGGCTCCACCGGCTTCAGATCCTCAAGAATGAGCTGGGTGCGGTCTAGCCAGGTGCGATAGGGGTGCTTGGCAGCAAGCTCGTGCTTCACGTCCTCGTCGGAAATGATCGAGCCCTTTTCCATGTCGATCAGCAGCATCTTGCCGGGCTGCAAACGCCACTTCTTGATGATGCGTTCTTCCGGAACCGGCAGCGTGCCGGCTTCCGACGCCATGATGACGCGGTCGTCGTCGGTGACGAGATAGCGCGCCGGGCGCAAACCGTTACGGTCGAGGGTTGCGCCGATCTGCTTGCCATCGGTGAAGGCAACGGCGGCCGGGCCGTCCCACGGCTCCATAAGCGCGGCATGATATTCGTAGAAAGCCTTGCGTTCAGCCGACATGGACAAGTTGCCCGACCAGGCTTCCGGGATCAGCATCATCACGGCATGGGCCATGGAGTAACCGCCGCGCACGAGGAATTCGAGCGCGTTGTCGAAGCAGGCGGTGTCCGACTGGCCTTCATAGGAAATCGGCCAGAGCTTGGAGATATCGTCACCGAACAGCGCCGACGAAACAGACGCCTGACGCGCCGCCATCCAGTTCACGTTGCCGCGCAGCGTGTTGATCTCGCCGTTATGGGCGACCATGCGATAGGGATGCGCGAGCTTCCAGGACGGGAAGGTGTTGGTGGAGAAACGCTGGTGCACCAGCGCAACCGCGGATTCGAAACGCGGGTCCGCCAGATCCTTGTAATAGGCCCCAACCTGATAGGCGAGGAACATGCCCTTGTAGACGATGGTGGAGGAGGACAGCGAGACGGGATAGAAATCCTGCGTTTCCTTGCCGCCGCCCTCGTCGTAGATGCGGTTGGAGAGAACCTTGCGGATCAGGAACAGCTTGCGCTCGAAGTCATGATTGGTCGCCGCATCGCGGCCGGCGCCGATGAAAACCTGAACATGGTGCGGTTCGGTGCCAGCGATATCGGGTGCCTTGGAAAGGGAAGAATTGTCGACTGGCACGTCGCGGAAGCCGAGGAACTGCTGTCCCTCCTCGCCGATCACGTCGACAATGACCTTCTTGTAGTGATCGATACGGGACGGATCGCGCGGCATGAAGATGTGGCCAACGGCATATTCGCCAGCTTTCGGCAGCGTCACACCCTGGCTCGCCATTTCCTCGCGGAAAAAGCGGTCGGGGATCTGCACGAGAATGCCCGCACCATCGCCCATCAGCGGATCAGCGCCGACAGCACCGCGATGCGTCAGGTTTTCAAGAATGAACAGGCCGTCCTTGACGATCTGGTGCGACTTCTGACCCTTCATATGGGCAACAAAGCCGACGCCGCAGGCATCGTGCTCATTGCGCGGATCGTAAAGACCCTGCTTTTCCGGCAGGCCGCCCGCGAAACGCCCCTTCGCAGAAACGGGTGCGGCCGCAGCCGCGGTGGGACAGTCTGTGGTCAGGGTTGCGGCGACGTTGTCTGCCTGCAGCTTGTTTGTCATTTTCGTCCCTCCTGCAAAATTACTTGCATGGTTTCATGCGAAGATCCGGCTCGACACGAATTTCGCTTTCCGAAAAATCCGCATTCAATCCGGCTCGACCAAATTTAGGACAGCAAAGCTGTCTCAATTCGAGAGAATTTTGGCAGAAACCCGCGGGTTTAGCAAGGGTGCGAATCCAATTAGTCGCAGTGCCGATTTGCAGCGAAGTTTCGATACTGACCCATTGCGCGAAACTTTCTTGTCACAAAACGCTTCGGGCCGTTGCTTTCATTGCCGGATTTGCCAACCGCGAGGTTAGGTCCTAGAACTTTGCGGATCATCGTCAACGCATTCCCAACACCAGCACAACAGCCATCGGAAAGCTTTCAGAGATGTTTTTTGCCTCAGACAACTGGGCCGGCGCCCACCCTGCCATCAACGAGCGCCTTTCGCGGGAATCCACCCGATTTGCGGCTGCCTATGGCACCAGCGCCCTCGACCTTTCCATAGAAAAGCGCTTCAATGAAATATTCGAACGCGAAGTGGCGGTGTTTTTCGTCGCCACAGGTACGGCGGCCAATTCTCTTTCGCTGGCAAGCATTGCCCGCCCCGGCGGCCTGACCTTCTGTCATTCCGAAGCCCATGTGATCGAGGATGAATGTGGAGCGCCGGATTTCTTCTCCGGCATGCGCATGGTTGCCGTCGAGGGACCGAACGGCAAAATGCTGCCGGAAAATCTGATCGAGCGCATTT
Organism: Agrobacterium sp. 10MFCol1.1; assembly: GCF_000381165.1. Lineage (NCBI taxonomy): Bacteria > Pseudomonadati > Pseudomonadota > Alphaproteobacteria > Hyphomicrobiales > Rhizobiaceae > Agrobacterium > Agrobacterium sp. 10MFCol1.1. Next base: position 626,108 of record NZ_KB906073.1, read on the forward strand.
CGCGCTATCCGCAGGACGCCGTTCATCACGGACGCGCCGCAGCGGTTACGATGACACAGGCAACCGAGGCCGGTACTGTCTATACGCTCGATGAAATCGACGCGATTGCCAAAATCGCCAAGGAGAACGGCCTGCCGCTGCATATGGACGGCGCGCGCTTTGCCAATGCGCTTGCCGCACTCGGCACCACGCCCGCCGAAATGACCTGGAAACGCGGCGTTGATGTGCTCTCTTTCGGTGGCACGAAAAACGGCTGCTGGTGCGCGGAAGCGATCGTGTTTTTCGACCCCGCGCTCGCCAAAGACTTCGCCTTCCTGCGCAAGCGCACCGCCCAGCTTTTTTCGAAGTCGCGCTTCATCGCCGCACAATTCGAAGCCTATCTGCAGGACGATCTCTGGTTGGGTCTCGCAAGCCACGCCAATGCCATGGCCAATCGGCTGCGGGCCGGCTTCGCCTCGCTTAACAGTGCCCGTCTGGCATGGCCAACCACTGCAAACGAGGTTTTCGCCATTCTGCCGAAAGCCGCCGCTGAAGCGGCAACGGAGAAAGGCGCGAAGTTCTACGACTGGCTGGTGCCCCGCGATATGCCGGAAAAGGTCGGAAAGGACGAGGTGCTGATCCGCATGGTCACCAGCTTCGCAACGACCGAGGCTGATGTCGACGAATTCCTGTCGATCTGCGCCGCCGTCTGACAAAACATTCGGGGGCGCCGTTTCTTAACGGCGCCCTCAAACCTCCTGCAGCCGGTAGCCGACACCAGTTTCCGTAAGGATATAGCGCGGCTGATCCGGAATTTTTTCGATCTTCTGGCGAAGCTGGCGTACGTAAACGCGCAAATATTGCACGTCGGTCAACTCGTCCCACACATGCTCCAGCAGGAAACGGTGCGTCAGCACCTTGCCCGCATGCTGGACCAGGACCCGCAGAATATCATATTCCTTGGGCGAGAGTTTCACCTCCCGGTCCTCCACCTTGACGATGCGTCTGACGAGATCGACCGAAAGATCGCCGGTATGAAACACCGGTCTCTCACCCTGGCTCTGAAGGCGATGGCGCAGGGCGACACGAATGCGGGCAACAAGCTCGTTCATGCCGAAAGGCTTGGTGATGTAATCGTCGGCACCCAGCTCCAGTGCCTTGACGATACCCGCCTCGTCAGTGCGGCTGGAAAGAATGATGACGGGTAGGGAAAGTCCCTCGCCCCGCCATTTCTCCAGAAGCTCGTGTCCCGACATATCCGGAAGACCGAGATCAAGGACCACGAGATCGGGCTTGTCCTCGTTCATCAACTCCATCGCGACGCGGGCATTCATCGCCTCGCTGACCGCATAGTCCTGCGTCGAGAGACCGACCCGCAAAAGTTTGCGGATCGGCGGTTCATCGTCGACGATCAGAATGCGAACGGCGGAATTGGTCATTGCCGATCTCCTTCAGCCCTAGTCATGATTCAGCACCGGCACTTCGGCGGGAACGGGCAGGCTTATGGTAAATTGCGCGCCCGTGCGACCTGATCTGTTTTCAGCGCGGATAGATCCACCCATGGCCTCGATAAACCCCTTGCAGATGGAGAGCCCGAGGCCGGTCCCGGCCTGCACATGGTCCGCCTTGCGCACACGGTAGAAACTGTCGAACACCCGCTCGGTATCATCAGGGGGAATACCCGGCCCCTCGTCGGCAACGGACAGGAAGACATGTCTGCCCTGCCGCCACCCGCGAATCTGGATTAGGGTTTGTTCGGGCGCGTATTTGGCGGCATTGTCGATCAGATTGAACAGAACCTGCTCAAAAAGCACCGGATCGACCTTCAGCATCGGCAGATCGGAGGGAATGTCCAGAACGATCTCGTGCCTGACAATTATTTTCGCCGCGCGTGAAAGCGCTGTTCCGACCATATCGCCAACAAAGTGCAATCCGTAATTCGGCTCCATCGCGCCCGAACCGATCCTCGTCATATCGAGCAGGTTGGAAATGAAGCGGTTCAGCCGTTCGGATTCCTCGACGATGGTTAGAAGCAGTTCGGTGCGCGCCTCGAGCGGAATGTCGTCGGCGAAATCCTTCAGCGTTCCGGCGGAACCCAGAATGGCGGCGAGCGGCGTTTTCAGGTCGTGGGAGATGGAGGTCAAAAGCGCGGTGCGCAGCCGGTCGGTTTCCGCCGCAAGCCTTGCCCGATCGACATCCGAAACCAGCTGGATGCGCTCGATGGCAAGTGCCGCCTGATCCGCCAGCGCATCGAAAAGCCGCTGCTGCTCAGGTGTGAAAAGCGGGCCAAGCCGGTCGTCGTCCAGCCCCACCACCCCGACGGCGCCGCTGCCGGTGCGCAGCGGCAGATAAAGGCGTTTGGCACCCGGGAGCGTATCGGCGCCCCGGCCTGCAGCCTTGTTATGTTCCCAGGCCCAGTGAGCGGCCGCAATGTCCGCATCCACGAGCGTGTCATCGGGCGGATAGCCCGCCTTGACGGTGATCGAATTGTTTTCGGGCAGAAGCAGGACGACCCTGACTTTCAGCATCGACGCCATCTGGAACGCGGTTGCCCACAATACGTCATCCAGCGTGCCGGTAACCGCGAGTTTTTTGGAAAAAAGGTACAAATCTTCCGTGGTTCGCGCACGCATCCGTGCAGCTGCGGCCTGCCGCTGCACCGCCGCAGTCAGATTTGAGGCGACAAGCGCCACACCGAGATAGAACAGCAGCGCCACAACGCTTTCGGGATCGCGGACAGTCAGGGTATAACGCGGTTCAAGAAAGAAAAAATTGAACGCAAAGGCACCAAGCAGGGAAGCATAAAGGCCAGGCCCCAGCCCTCCGCGCACGGCCGCCGCAAAAACCGCCATCAGGAACACCAGCGCCAGATTTTGAACATCAAGGGCTTGGTCAAGTACGATGCCGGCTACGATTGCCAGTCCGACAAACAGGGTGCTGTTGAGATAGGGCAGTATCGAAAACCGCGATTGAGCCGTTGCCGGCTTCACGGTCTGGACCGGCTTCTCCGCGTTTTTGTCGCCGGAAATGACATGCACGCTGATATCGCCGGCATGGTCTATCAAATCATGCGTCAGCGAACGCTGCAGAATTCTCTGCCACCACGACCTTCTGGGACGGCCGATGATGATGTGGGTGAAGTTATTGGCGTTGGCATAGGATATGATTTCGTGCGTCAGGTCGAGCGCCGGCAGTGTTACTGTCTCGCCGCCCAACTGCTGCGCGAGCCGCATGGTGCCGGCCAGCCGATCCTTCTCCGCCTCCGACAATTGCTGAGAGCGAGGCGTGTCCAGATGCAGTGCCGTCCACGGCGCGCGCAGGCGATCGGCCTGCCTACGGGCATAACGCACCAGACCGGGGCCGTTGCCGCCGTGGTCCAGACAGACCAGAACACGGTCTCCCGCAGCCCACGGCCCGGAGATGGCGTGCGACTGCATGTGGTTGAGCAATTGCTCGTCCACCCGTTGCGCTGTGCGCCGTAGCGCAAGCTCGCGCAGGGCCGTCAGATTGCCGCGCGAAAAATAGTTCTCGATGGCGCGCCGCGCGGTGCGGGGCATATAGACCTTGCCGTCCTGCAGGCGCTTGATCAGATCGTCGGGGGTGATATCGATGATCTCAACATCGTCAGCCCGGTCAATGATGCTGTCCGGCACCGTTTCGCGCACGCGGATACGGGTGATCTGCGCCACCACATCGTTCAGGCTTTCCACATGCTGAATGTTCAATGTCGTATAGACATCGATGCCCTGCGCGAGAATTTCCTGAACATCCATATAGCGCTTGGGATGCCGGCTGCCGGCCGCATTGGTGTGGGCCAGCTCATCGACCAGAACCAGCGCCGGTCGACGGGCGAGAATGGCGTCGAGATCCATCTCGTTCAGCGACTGGCCGCGATAATCAATGTTCCGGCGCGCAATGATCTCGAAACCCTGCACAAGTGTTTCGGTTTCCTTGCGGCCATGCGTTTCCACGACACCGATAATGGTATCGACACCATCTGCGAGTTTTGCCCGGCCAGACATCAGCATTTCATAGGTCTTGCCGACACCGGGAGCTGCGCCCAGAAAAATCTTCAGCCGCCCTCGCGCCTCGCGCCGGGCGTTTTCAAGCAGCGCATCCGGCGATGGTCTGCTCGGCATATCACGATTATCGTCAGGCATTTAACTCACCAGTGGACAAGCTATGGCTTCCAAAGAAGCCATAGCCATTTCAGTTCATGAGCCGGCTGCGTCAAGAGCCATGTTGAGAGCCAGCACATTTACAACGGGCTCGCCCATGAAGCCCAATTCAGGCGCCTCCACATGGGCGTCGACGACGGCGCGCAGTGACGCTTCGTTCATGCCCCTTGCCTTGGCGACACGCGAGACCTGAAAATAGGCGGCCTCAGGCGACACATGCGGGTCAAGACCGCTGCCCGATGCCGTCACCAGATCAATGGGAACCTCGGCTGCCGAATTTTCGGCTTTAGCAGCCTCGTAGTCCTGCTTCACCCGGTCGATAAGCTTTGCGCTCGTCGGTCCCAGGTTGGAGCCGGAAGACGACGCGGCATTGTAGCCGTCGCCGGCAGCTGACGGCCTGCCGTGGAAATATTTCTCGCCGGTGAAGGCCTGCCCTATCAATTGCGACCCGACAACAGTCCCATTCTTCTCGATCAGACTGCCATTTGCCTGGAAGGGAAAGATAGCCTGTGCAAGGCCCGTCATTCCAAGAGGATAGGCAAGGCCGGTGATTGCGGTGGTGGCAAGGATCAGCACCAGTGCGGGACGTAGCTGTTTCAACATTTCCATACTCCTCAGGCGAGACCAAGCGCCGTAATGGCGAGGTCAATGGCCTTGATGCCGATGAAGGGCACGATAATGCCGCCCAGACCATAGATGACCAGATTGCGCGACAGCAGCGCCCCGGCCCCGATCGGGCGGTATTTGACGCCCTTCAGCGAGAGCGGGATGAGCGCGATGATGATGAGCGCGTTGAAGATGATGGCAGACAGGATCGCACTTTGCGGTGTCGAAAGACCCATGACATTCAGCACGCCAAGCTGCGGATAGAAGGCCAGGAACATTGCCGGGATGATGGCGAAATATTTGGCGATGTCGTTGGCGATGGAGAATGTGGTTAGCGCGCCGCGCGTCATCAGCAATTGCTTGCCGATTTCGACGATTTCGATGAGCTTGGTCGGATCGCTGTCGAGATCGACCATGTTGCCAGCCTCGCGCGCTGCGACCGTGCCGGTGTTCATGGCGACACCCACATCGGCCTGCGCCAGTGCGGGCGCATCGTTCGTGCCGTCACCGCACATGGCGACGAGCTTGCCCTTGGCCTGTTCCTCGCGGATAAGCTCCAGCTTGTTTTCCGGGGTCGCCTGGGCGAGGAAATCGTCCACCCCTGCTTCCGCCGCGATGGCAGCGGCCGTCATGGGATTGTCGCCGGTGATCATCACCGTGCGGATGCCCATGCGGCGAAGTTCGGCGAAACGCTCGCGAATGCCGCCCTTGACGATATCCTTCAGCTGCACGACGCCGAGCAGCTTACCGTCGCGCACGACGGCAAGCGGTGTGCCGCCTGTCTTGGCTATCTCTTCCGCGATCGTGCGGATGTCGCGCGTTACATCCGTTTCGGTTTTAACGGCAAGCGCCGTATTGCCTTGCTGCGTAACACCGCCATCGACATAGGAAAGAACGGCATCGACAGCCCCCTTGCGAATGGAAGAGCCTTCGAAATCCACACCGCTCATGCGGGTCTGGGCGGTGAAGGGCACGAAAGTGGCGTGCAGTTTCTGCATGTCGCGGGCACGGATGCCGTATTTTTCCTTGGCGAGAACGACGATGGAACGGCCTTCCGGCGTTTCGTCGGCAAGCGATGCAAGCTGCGCCGCATCGGCCAGTTCCTGTTCGGAAACACCGGTGACGGGGCGGAATTCGGTTGCCTGGCGGTTGCCGAGCGTTATCGTGCCGGTCTTGTCGAGCAGCAGCGTGTCGACGTCGCCGGCGGCTTCCACCGCGCGGCCGGACATGGCAAGCACGTTGAAACGCACCAGCCTGTCCATGCCGGCAATGCCGATCGCCGACAAGAGAGCGCCGATGGTCGTCGGGATGAGCGTCACGAACAGCGCCACCAGCACGATGATCGGGATGGAGCCACCGGCATAGGCCGCAAAGCTCGGAATGGTCGCGGTGGCCAGAACGAAGATGAGCGTCATGCCCGCAAGCAGAATGTTGAGCGCGATTTCGTTCGGCGTCTTCTGGCGCTCGGCGCCTTCAACGAGCGAAATCATCCGGTCGAGGAAGGTGGAGCCGGCAGCAGCGGTGATGCGAACCCTTATCCAGTCCGACAGCACCTGCGTACCACCGGTGACGGCCGAGCGATCGCCGCCGGATTCGCGGATAACAGGGGCGGATTCGCCCGTTATTGCCGCTTCATTGACTGAGGCAACACCTTCGATGACTTCACCGTCGGACGGAATGATGTCGCCAGCCTCGACGAGAACGACATCGTTCACCTTGAGGCCAGCGCCAGCTACCATCGTGTATTGGCTACGATCATCACCTGTCAGAAGTTTCGCCTGGGTTTCCGTGCGGGTTTTCCGCAGCGAATCCGCCTGCGCCTTGCCGCGCCCTTCGGCTACGGCCTCGGCAAAATTGGCGAAGAGAACGGTGAACCAAAGCCACAGATTGATCTGGAAGGAAAAGCCGAGATTTGCATTGCCGATGATGAGATCGCGAACGAACAGCACGGTTGTCAGCACCGATACCGTTGCCACGACGAACATGACCGGATTGCGCGCAAGCGTGCGCGGATTGAGCTTTTTGAATGCGTCGGCAATTGCCAGAACGAGAATGCGAGAATCAAGGATGCTCGCTTGTTTGGACTGGCTCATGAAGAGACTCCAGCGTTTGAAACAGGGCGACCGATGAGGGTCGATCAGCCCGTGAGAACTTCGAGAGCGCAGACGGCGGCGAACAGAGCCGCCATCATTGCAAGAATGAGATTGGATGCGCACCAGCCGCCCGGGCCGGCGCTCCCGTGAACAGGAGCGCCAGTGCGGACAGGAAGGGTGCGGTTACGTCGGGGAGTATCCTTCGTCATGGCACCACCTCAAAATACCTGGCCGGCGGCCATGACCAGATGTTCCACGACCGGACCAAGCGCCAGGGCCGGCAGGAAGGTGAGGCCACCGACGACCACGATCGTGCCGACGAGCAGACCGACGAAGAGCGGGCCGTCCGTGGGGAAGGTGCCGGCTGATGCCGGAACGGTCTTTTTGGTAACCAGCGAGCCGGCAATCGCCAACGCCGGGATGATCACCAGAAAACGTCCCATCAACATGCCAAAACCAAGCGTGATGTTGTACCAGGTCGTGTTGCCCGTGAGGCCGCCGAAGGCAGAGCCGTTGTTGGCAGCAGCCGAGGTATAGGCATAAAGAATCTCGGAGAACCCGTGCGGTCCGGCTGTGCCGACCGACGCGACCGCCGAGGGCAGAATTGTGGCGGTGGCTGTGAAAACCAGCATGGCGAGCGGCAGGCAGAGAATGGCCAGAACCGCCATCTTCATCTCCTTGGCCTCTATCTTCTTGCCGAGATACTCCGGCGTGCGCCCGACCATCAGCCCCGCCACGAAAATGGCGATGATGATGAAGAGAAGAATGCCATAGAAACCCGCGCCAACGCCGCCGACGATTACCTCACCCAGTTGCATGTTGATGAGCGGAATGAGACCACCGAGCGCCGTGAAGCTACCATGCATGGCGTTGACCGCACCGCAGGAGGCAGCGGTGGTGATGACCGCAAAGAGCGACGAGAGTGCCACGCCGAAGCGAGCTTCCTTGCCTTCCATGTTGCTTCCGGCAAGGCCGAAGCTGTGCATCAGCGGATTTCCGGCTGCTTCCGCCCAATAGGTCACTGCAACACCGGCGATGAACAGAACACCCATGGCAGCAAGGATTGCCCAGCCTTGACGGGTGTTGCCGACCATACGGCCGAAGACGTTGGTGAAGGCAGCACCGATCGCGAAGATCGACACCATCTGGATCATGTTGGAGATGGCATCAGGGTTTTCGAACGGATGCGCGGAATTGGCATTGAAGAAACCGCCGCCATTGGTGCCGAGCATCTTGATCGCCAGCTGCGACGCTACCGGGCCGACTGCGATCGTCTGCCGCGCGCCTTCAAGCGTCTGGGCGCCGACATAAGCGCCAAGCGTCTGCGGCACGCCGAGCCATACGTAAACCAGGGTAAGCACGATACAGGCAGGCAGCAGGATGTAGAGCGTCGAGCGCACCATATCCACCCAGAAATTGCCGATGGCCTTGCCGGAAGCGCGCGCGAAGGCGCGGATTAGCCCGATTGCAATCGCCATGCCCGTCGCGGCAGAAACAAAGTTCTGCACGGTGAAACCAGCCATCTGGGTCAGATAGGACATGGTGCTTTCGCCACCATAGTTCTGCCAGTTGGTGTTGGTGACGAAGCTGACTGCCGTGTTGAAAGACAGTTCCGGCCCGACTGCTGCCATTCCTTCCGGATTATATGGCAACATACCCTGAAAGCGCATCAGGGCGTAAAGCAGGGCAAAACCGAAGAGGTTGAAGAGGAGCATGGAAAACGCATAGGTCGTCCAGTGCTGTTCTTCGCGCTCGCTTGTCCCGGCAAGGGCATACAGGCCGCGCTCGACGGGTGCGAGAACCGGCGAAAGCAGGGTGCGTTCGCCATTGAAGACTCGCGCCATATAGAAGCCGAGAGGCTTCACCAGCGCGACAACGATCCCGCAGAAAAGCAGGATCTGAAACCATCCATTGAGGGTCATGGTATTGAACTTTCAATAGCCGCCGCTTCCCGATCAGAAGCGTTCGGGGCGAATGAGAGCATAGGTGAGGTAGGCGGCGATAAAGACGGTGACGGCACCGCTCAAAACATAGTCGAATAACATCTCGACCTCCGCCTAAAGCCGGTCGCAGGCGCGCGTATAGGCAAAGCAAAGCGCGAAAAACACCGTGGCTGCACCGATCAGAATAACGTCCATCATCGATGGGACTCCTTTTTTAACCGAGGAGCCGGACAGGAAGAAAAGCGCCGTCATGTGGGACGTCGCTTTTCATTCTTTCTGGCTGGGAAGAAACACCATCCCTTCCCGCACAGAAGAATGCACCCGAACCGCATAAAGGTTCGAGACGGCCGCAGATGGAATAAAATAGGAATCCCATAGGAATTTCGATGCTCGCCAATGCGGGCATTGCAGCCGCTGCTTAAGAGAGCGAGCCGTCTTTGAACGCGGAAACGATCTTTTCCGCCGGGCTGTTGGCGGCAATCAGCGCCGCAAGCAGTATACGCGCCTGTCCGGGGCGCAGCGTTGACGAATGGATGGCACCGGCCGCGACCAGATCGTGACCACCGCCGCCACCGCCGTAACTCGCCACCAGCAGTCCTTCCGGGACCCGGCTGGAGACGACGACAGGAACGCCTCGCTCGGCACAGCGCTTCACGGCCACAGCGATGCCCGGATTGGCGTTGCCGGAGCCAAGTGCGGCAAGCACGATCCCATCCGCACCGGCCTGCAGGCTCGCCTCGATATGGGCGGCATCACAACCGGGATAAATGGCAACGATATCAACCCGCAGATCGGCGAGGGGCACAGCAAGCTCCAGCGCTGCGGCATGGGCCGCCGGCCGCGCAGAGCGGAACGCATCCGCCGCATCCGCGCTCAGCTTGTACAGCCCCCATGCCGGCAGACATCTGCCGCCGAAGGATAAAAGCACGCCGCGTTCGGCATTCGTCTGATCAAGCGCCGTTTCTATGGCCGCGGCCAGATTGGACGGCCCGTCCGCATTCGGATGGTCGGCTGTAAACTGTGCGCCGGTGAAGACAACCGGCTTGGTGGTGGCATGCTGCAAATGCACGAGCAGCGATGATTCTTCCATCGCATCGGTTCCATGCAGAACGACGACACCGGTGACAGCGGGATCATTGAGCTCCACGCCTACCGCATCGCTGATGCGCTGCATGTCGGCCAATGTCAGGCTGGAGGAATCCTTCGCCATCAGATCGACCGGCTTCAGCCTCGCGTTGATTTGCGGAACCAGTGCAAGCAAGTCTTCACCCGAAAGGCTTGGTGTGCTGGCGCCATCGGCGCCGCGCCTGCTGGCGATGGTACCACCGGTGGCGATGACCGCCACCAGTGGAGCTTCACCATGCCCGCTCAATGCGATGCTCCCGCGCCTGCACGTTCGCCGGCCAGACGGTGGATACGGTCGCGCAGCATATACCAGCCGATGACCAGCGCCGGGATGATGACCAGCAGCGAAGCGATGGTCCACGAGCCGACAGGGTAATCAAAAGCCATCAGCACCAGCACGCCGAACAGGAAGACGAGTGTGAGAATGCCAGTGTAAGGCGCACCGAACATGCGGAAATCCGGGCGAGCCAGTTCGCCGCGCCTGGAAAGCTGCCACAGTTTGAGCTGGCAGAGCACGATGACGGCCCATGCGCAGATGATGCCGAGCGCCGACAGGTTGAGTGCAATTTCGAAGGCCGCAGCTGGCACGACGGCGTTCAGCGCCACACCGAGAACGGTGACGGCGGCGGTCACCGCAATACCGCCATAGGGCACGCCAGCCTTGTTCATCTTTGCCAGCGCTGCCGGCGCCGATCCGGAGACCGCCATCGAATGAAGAATACGGCCGGTAGAATAAAGCCCGGCATTGAGCGAAGACAACACGGCGGTTAGCACCACAAGGTTCATGATCACATCCGCACCCTGAACACCGATGGAACCGAAGAAGGTAACGAAGGGGCTCTCGCCAGCCTTATAGGCGGTATAAGGCAGAAGCAGCGTGAACAGCAATACCGAGCCGACATAAAACACCACGAGGCGCAGCACCACGGCGCGGATGGCGCGGGGCATGACTTTGCGCGGGTCTTCGGTTTCCCCTGCCGCCGTGCCGATCAGTTCGATCGAGGCGTAAGCGAACACTACCCCCTGAATGATGACGAAGGCGGGAAGAATGCCGTTCGGGAAGAAGCCGCCATTGTCGGTGATAATGCTGAAGCCTGTCACATGCCCTTCAATGGGCGTGCCAAAGATGACGAAATAGACGCCAACGACGAGGAAGATCGCAAGCGCCAGCACCTTGATCAGGCTGAACCAGAACTCAAGCTCGCCAAAAACCTTCACCGACAGCATGTTCATCGCCAGCACGACCAGAAGTGCCGTAAGTGCAAACACCCATTGGTCGATGCCCGCCAGCCAGGGGACGTAGTGCTTGAAGAAGTTCATATAGAGCGCAACGGCGGTCACATCGGCCACCGAGGTCATTGCCCAGTTCAACCAATACATCCAGCCGGCAAAGAAAGCCATCTTCTCGCCATAGAACTCGCGGGCATAGGACACGAACGAGCCGGAACTCGGGCGATGCATGATAAGTTCGCCAAGTGCACGCAGCACCAGAAACGCAAAGAAGCCGCAAAGCGCATAAACGAACACCAGCGCCGGACCGGCCTGCGCCAGCCGTCCACCGGCGCCCAGGAACAGCCCGGTGCCAATTGCGCCACCAATCGCGATCATCTGGATCTGACGCGGTTTGAGTGCCTTGTGGTATCCGAGGTCTTCTTCCGTGAAGACCTCGCGTTCGGCAGGTGCCGTTTTTACAGATTTCATTGATATTTCTCCTCCCAATGAATTTGCTTTGCAGTCGGCGATACGCCGGAAATCAAAATTGGAACTGGCACGCTCGGCGCTGGATAGAGCGCCAGCAAGCTCATGCATCGCTGTAAAGCTGCATGACAGATTTTTGCCCTCATAATTGCAGAGAATGCCGTTCGTCAAGGGGATCGAAGCATTATTGACCTTCCTACGGCGAAGGATTAAGGTCGAAAAATCTGTAAGACAGCTTTACAGATTTATGTAACGCTTTGAGCTATTGGAGGAAAAAGTGGGCGTGACGCGCATGGAGCATGATTTGCTCGGAACGAAGGAAATTCCGGCAGATGTTTATTGGGGCGTGCACACGGCGCGCGCGGTGGAGAACTTTCAGATCACCGGCGTAACGATCGGCCACAACCCCTATCTCGTCAGGGGACTGGCCTATGTGAAGGAGGCCGCCGCCCTCGCCAATCACGAGCTTGGCTTGCTTGACCGGGAGCGGATGGAAGCAATCGTCAAGGCCTGCCGCGAAATTCGTGAGGGTGCGCTTCACGAGCAGTTCGTTGTGGATGAAATTCAGGGCGGTGCTGGCACTTCCACCAACATGAACGCCAACGAGGTCATCGCCAACCGGGCACTTGAACTGCTCGGCCACGCGAAAGGCGATTATGCCCACCTTCACCCCAACGACCACGTCAATCTCAGCCAGTCAACCAACGACGCTTATCCGACGGCGGTCAATGTAGGAATGATCGAAGCGATCGACGATCTCGCGGCTTCGATGGGTGTGCTGAAAGACGCGTTCGATCGCAAGGCACAGGAGTTTTCCGGCTTCATCAAGCTGGGACGGACGCAATTGCAGGATGCCGTGCCGATGACGCTCGGTCAGGAGTTCCGCACTTTCGTGGTGATGCTGGGCGAGGATCAGGCCCGCCTCATCGAATCCGCAGCCCTGCTGCACGAGATCAATCTCGGCGCCACCGCCATCGGCACCGGGCTCAATGCACCGCGCGGTTATGCGGCGCTTGCCTGCCAGCATCTGGCGCGGTTGACCGGACGCCCGCTGGTGACGGCCGCCGACCTGATCGAAGCGACGCAGGACCCCGGCGCATTTGTGCATCTGTCTGGCGTGTTGAAACGTGTCGCCGTCAAACTGTCAAAAACCTGCAACGACCTTCGCCTGCTCTCTTCCGGCCCACGCGCCGGCATCGGCGAAATCACCCTGCCCTCCGTTCAGGCAGGGTCGAGCATCATGCCGGGCAAGATCAATCCGGTCATTCCCGAAATGGTCAATCAGGTGGCTTATGCGGTAATCGGCAACGACATCACCATCACAATGGCCGCCGAAGCCGGGCAGCTTCAGCTGAACGCCTTCGAGCCGATCATGGTGCGTGCCCTTTCCCAGAGCATCAGCCAACTGAGCGCCGCTTGCCGGACTTTGGCGGCACGTTGTGTCGATGGCATCGTCGCCAATCCCGCCATCATGGCACAGCGTGTGGAGGAATCGATCGGTCTCGCAACCGCGCTTAACCCGCTGATCGGATACTATGCAGCAACTGACGTCGCAAAGGAGGCGCTGGCCAGCGGCCGCACCGTGCCGCAGGTGGTGCTGGAGCGCGGCTATCTGACGGAGGAGCAACTTCATCAGGCACTGAGCCCCCGCCACCTCGCCAACCTACCCGCGCTTACGGGTGTCGAGCCCGATCTTCTCCAATAATGGTCGTTACCACCTGCTTCACCTGACCCAGGTGAAGCTCCATCGCTTCGCGCGCATCGGGGGATGAACCCCGCCGGATCGCCTCGACGATCCGGCGGTGCTCCAAATTCGATGCAACGCGCCGGCCAGCCATCAGGTTGACCATCTCTGACTGTTGGGAAAGAGCCTCGCGCGCATCGGCCACAACCTTGGCAAACAGTGCATTGGACGAGGCTTCCGCAATGGCGCAATGAAACTGCCCGTCCAGCAGCACCCACGGATGCGGCCTTTCCTCAGCCTCCATCCTGTCGCAGAGTTCGAGCAGGGTCTCTAGTTGGGCATCCGTGCGCCGCAGCGCCGCCCAACCGGCCGCCGGCACCTCGATGAAGGGGCGTGCCTCGATCAGATCACGGGCGGAATATGCTCCGTAACTCAATTCAGCAGGCGGTGTGGCGGTCATTACATAGGTGCCGCTACCCGTGCGCGTCTGCGTCAACCCCAGAGTCTGGAGAGATCGCAACGCCTCGCGCACGATCGGCCGGCTGACACCATATCTTTCCGCCAGATGGGCTTCGGAGGGCAGCCGGGTTCCGACCACGAGCTGACCAGAGGTGATGGCCGAACGGATATCTTCGAACACCACTTCTGCGGCATTCTTGCGATTGATCGGCTTTGCGTCCGCAAGCCAATCCGACAACCCGCCCATCCTTGAACCCTCCGGCACCCTTGGTCTGTCAACGACGCAGAAGCAAACGCTTATCTATTGAAGGACAGCGCCGCTCCCGCAGCTAAGCCGATCTTCCTAACACTATCTGCGCCGAAGGAACAACGATGGCGGGCACATTTGCAGAATTTAAGCGGGACAGTGGCTTTGCTGGCGCCACACCCTCGCGATCACGAGGGTGTGGCTGTCTCACAGGAAATTACGTCTTGATTTCCTGTGCTTCCTGCTTGTCATCTTCGCGCGGAATGCGGAACCACGCGACATAGAGTGCCGGAAGGAACAGCAGCGTGAGCGCCGTGCCAACCACGATGCCGCCCATCATGGCATAGGCCATCGGACCCCAGAATATCTCCCGAGATATGGGGATGAGGGCAAGTGTTGCCGCCGCAGCCGTCAGCATGATCGGTCGCATGCGATGCTCGGTCGCCTCGATGACGGCGCGCCAGGCCGAGACCCCCTCGCTTCTGAGATGTTCGATCTGAACGACGAGAATGACCGAGTTTCGGATCAGAATACCGATCAGTGCCAATATGCCGAGAATGGCGACGAAACCCATCGGCGCGTTGGAGAGCAGCAGCGCTGCCACCACGCCGATCAGCGCCGTCGGGGCAACGGCAAAGACAAGAAATAGCCGGCTGAAGCTCTGCAACTGAACCATAAGGATCGTTGCCATCGCAAACAGCATCAGAGGCACCACGGCTACGATTGGCGCCTGCGAATCCGCGCTGGATTCCACCGAGCCACCTATTTCCACCTTGTACCCAACGGGGAGCGACTTTTCGAAAGCCTCGAGTTTCGGCTTCAACTGCTCCACGATCGTCGCCGGCTGCGTCGGGCCGATGATGGCAGCCTTGACGGTGACTGTCGGAATTCTGTCGCGACGCCAGATGGTCGGCTGTTCCAGCTCGTAGCGGAAATTGGCGATTGCCGATAGCGGCACGGCCTTGCCGTTCGTGGCTGGCAATTGCAGGTTCTGCAATGTTTCGATGGAGCCGCGCTCCGCCAGCTGCGCACGCGCCACCACATTGACGAGGTAGATATCATCCCTGACCTGCGTCACTGTGGAACCCTCGACAATGCTGTTCATGGCATTGGCGATGTCTTCCGAAGACACGCCCAGTTGGCGGGCCTTGTCCTGCAAAACGTCGACCTTGACCACCCGCGTCGGCTCATTCCAGTCCATGACCATGTTGGACAGCAGCCGATGTTCGCCGACGATGCCCGCCAGCTGCTGGCCGAGTTCGCGGACATGCTGGATATCCGGACCGCTCAAGCGATATTGCACCGGCTTTCCGACCGGAGGGCCGATGTCGAGCAATTTCACGAAGGCGTCGGTGCCGGTAAACGTCCGGTTCAGATAGTCCTGCAACTCAGCGCGCACCTTGTCGCGCACATCAAGCCCCTTGGTGACGATGATCGTCTGGCCGAAGGTGACATCAGGCGTCTGCACGTCAAAGGAGAGGATGAAACGTGGTGCGCCTTCACCGACATAGGTCGTCCAGTGGTCGATGTCAGGGTTTTTCGCCAGCGCTTCCTGCTCGAACTGTGCCATCTGCCGGTTGGTTTCGGCAATCGAGCTGTTCTGTGGCAGGTTCCAGTCCACGATCAGTTCCACACGGTCGGAGGCCGGGAAGAACTGCTGCTGCACGAGGCTCATTCCGCCAACGGAAAGGGCAAACAACGCAACCGTGAGGATGATCGTTACCCAGCGAAAGCGCAGCGCCCGGGCTAGAAGCCAGGAAAAGCCAGAGGCAAAACGGCCCTTCTTCTCATGGTGCGATTTCATCGTCTTGGGCAGCATCGCCACGCCAAGCAGTGGCGTGAACACAACCGCGACAATCCACGACACGATCAGCGAAACGGCGATCACCACGAACAGGGTGAACGTGAACTCACCCGCCGCGCTGTTGTTGAGGCCGACGGGAATGAAGCCGGCAACGGTGACCAGCGTACCGGTCAGCATCGGGAATGCGGTCGAAGTATAAACATAGGTCGCCGCTTTTCTGAGATCGTCGCCGACCTCGAGGCGTGCGACCATCATCTCGACAGCAATCATAGCATCGTCGACGAGAAGCCCGAGCGCGATGATAAGCGCGCCGAGAGAGATGCGTTGCAGCGAAATGCCGGTATATTCCATGTAGACGAAGGTGATCGCCAGCACGAGCGGAATGGAGACCGCAACCACCATGCCCGCCCGCAATCCGAGGCTGATGAAGCTGATGACGAGAACGATTGCAATTGCCTCGAACAGCGCCGAAGTGAAGCCGGAGACGGCCTCATCGACCACGGCCGGCTGATCGGACACGCGGTGCACATCGACGCCAACAGGCAGGTCCGCCACGATACGCTTCATCTGTGCATCCAGCTCCTCGCCGAAATGCACGAGGTTCGCACCGGTTTTCATGCCTATGGCAAGACCGATGGCCGGTTGCCCGTTAAAGCGGAACAGCGAAGACGGCGGATCGACATAACCGCGCCGGATCGTCGCCACTTCCGTCAGCGGGAAGAACCGGTTGTTGACGCGCAGATTGATGGCGCGAAGGCTGTCTTCCGAGGTGAACTGGCCGCTGACACGCAGCGCAACACGTTCCGGCCCGGCATTGACGAAGCCGGACTGGGTGACAGCATTCTGGGCTTGCAGCGTCTTGATGATCGATTGCTGATCGATGCCCAGCGCTGCGATCTGCCGCGTGGAAAACTCCAGATAGATCGCCTCGTCCTGCGCGCCGATGACATCAACCTTGCCGATATTATCGACAGTCAGAACCTTGGCACGCGCGTCTTCCACCAGATCGCGCAATTGCCGCTGGCTGAGACCGTCGCTGGTGAAGGCGTAGATATTGCCATAAACATCGCCGAAACGGTCGTTGAAGAACGGGCCGACAACGCCCGACGGGAAGTCGCCCTTGATGTCGCCGATCATGTTACGCACGCGCACCCAGGTGGGTTCGACATTCTTGGCTTTGGTTTCCGGCACGAGTTCCACGAAAATCGTCGTCTTGCCAGCCACTGTCTGGCTGCGCAGATAGTCGAGATTGTCGAGTTCCTCGAGCTTCTTCTCGATCCTGTCGGTCACCTGTCTGGCCACTTCCTCCGCCGAAGCGCCGGGCCATTGCGCGCTGATCACCATTGTCTTGATGGTGAAATTCGGATCTTCCTCACGTCCGAGGTTGAGATACGAGAAAACACCGGCAAGAACGAAGACCAGCATGAAGTACCAGACGAGCGAACGGTGCTCGAGCGCCCAGTCGGAAAGATTGAATTTCTTCACTGATGGACCTCCTGATCGATCCTGATGGCTTGACCATCCTTAAGCTTGTGAACGCCGGCACTGGCGACACGTTCGCCGGGCTTGACGCCGCCGGTGATGCGCACACTGCCGCCTTCAGCGGGCTCTCCCTCTATTTTGACCGGGCGCGACGTGACCGTGGCCGTATCGGTATTGACGATCCAGACACTCCAACCGTCTTCGGTTTTCAGCAGGGCCGACGAGGGGAGCATGATCTGCGATTCGGAGGCGGCAATTGCCGAGGCCGTGACGACCGAGCCGAGCCGGAATGTCGGCGGCGCATCCTGAAGACTGATTTTCGTGCGGCGCGTGCGTGTTGCGGTTTCGGCTTCTGGGGCAATCTCACGCACCACGCCGGTGGTGCGTATCTTTGGGTCCAGTTGCAGGGCGATGTCGAAGGTCGATCCGATATCAAGTCGCTGCGCCGCAAATTGCGGAACATCGACCACAACATCCCGCACTTCCGGGCGGGCAATGGTCACGACCGTCTGTCCGGCAGAGACGACCTGGCCAATTTCACCGGATGTCGCAGTCACCACGCCGTCAAATTCCGCGTGCAGCTGCGTATAGCCCAGTTGCTCCTCGGCCTTATCAAGATTTGCACGGGCTTTGGCGACGGCGGCATTGGCCGTTCGCGTGGCCTGCTCGGCCTCTTCAAGTGCTGCTTCCGTGCCGCTGCGGGCCTCGGCCAGCACGCGCTGACGCTGCTCGGTCGTCACCGCATTGGCCAGTTGCGCTTCGGCGTTGGATAGATCGGATTGGGCGCTCTTTACCGAAAGTTCCAGCGCGAGCGGATCGATCGAGGCCACCACATCGCCTTTCTTGACCAGATCGGCCACATCGACATTGCGGGCAATGATCCGGCCGAGAACACGAAAGCCGAGATCGGTCTGAATTCTCGATTCCACCGTGCCGGTCAGCCGCAGCGCATCGGCGCGCGTCTCCCCTACGACAACGGAGAGCACCGGGCGCGGCGCCTCAGCGGGCGCTTCCTGCTTTTCCTGGCAGGACGAGACCGCAATCGCCGGAAGCAGCAAAAACAAGCTTCTGTTTATCCTGAACATTATTGTGCCTGCCCCTTTTCATAGGCGACCTTTTCACCGGTGCGGAGAAATTTGGTCCCGCTGGTCACGACGAGATCGCCGGGAAGAAGTCCTTCCGCCACGACGAATTGACCCGTCTCATAGTCGGAGACCTCAACCCGGCGCATGGCGATTTCCGAGGACTGCGCATCGACCACCCAGACGGCGGGAAGGCCGTTCTGCGATGCCATTGCCGACCAGGGAAGCTCAATCGCCTCCACCTGCTTGAAGCGGAAATGACCCGATACCGGTGCTCCGAGCGGCATGGTCATATCGCCGTTCAGGCCAACCTTGACCCGGATCGTCCCATTGTCGGGATCGATCGTCGGGGAAATCTCCCGCACTGGTCCCTCGACAGCGCGGGCGGGATCCGACAGGAGGCTGACATTGACGAGATTGTCGATATCGCGCTCGAGGAACAGGGATTCGTAGACATCAAATACCGCATCGCGCGGCCCGTCATGCGCCAGCGTGAAAACGAGCTGAGCGGCCTGCGCCACCTGGCCGACTTCGACATTGCGCGCGGTGATCACACCATCCGCATCGGCCCTGAGTTCGGTGTAGGAAAGCGCATCGCGCGCCGTATCCAGCTGGGCCTGCGCCGATCTGACGGCGCCTTGTGTGGTGAGCAGGGTTTCCTGCGCCTTGTCGACCGCGGAGCGCGAAGTCACCTGCGTCTTGAAAAGACTTTGCTGGCGATCGAATGCCAGCTGCGCCTGCGTCATCTGCGCTTCGGCAGATTGCAGGTTGGCCACCGCAACGTCGATATCCGCCTTTTGCTCTTCCGGGTCGATGCGAGCAAGCAATTGCCCGGCCTTTACCGGGGTACCCACATCCACCAGCCGCTCGGTGATCTTGCCGCTCACCCGAAAGGAAAGGTCCGTCTGGACCCGTGCCCTTACTTCGCCGGTGATGACGCTGCCGCGGCCGACGGGCTTTTTCGCTGCCGCAACCACATCGACGACACGCAACGGCTTTTCAGCAGGCGGCTCTTCGTTGCTGCAGGACGACAGGGCGAAAATGCCGCCGACCGCCATTGCTAAAAGAATGCTTTTCATGGTGACCTCTTGATCTTCGCCTCACCCTATAATATTTGACTGACTGAATAGTCAATGAAATTCTTGTGTCGCCGATCGGGAACCGTCCGGACATCAAACCTGGCTCCCCGAATGATCATTCCGAATTGCCCGGCGCGTCCTCTCGGACGCATCGGGGGATGTGCTGACATATTGAACCACGCACCACGTCTTGTAAAAATCGATTCCGGTTTTTACGCCGGTGCTATAGGCAAACCACCTGTCATTTCCGCCGATTGCGACGGGTAAAAAGGCAAGTGCCGAAAGAATACGTAGGGATCCGGGGTTATGGCAAAAGCAAAACTGACACGCGCAGAACAGAAGATACAACGTCCGTTGGAAATTCTCGACGCCGCATTCGAGGAATTCACCAAGAGAGGATTTACGGCCACGCGGGTGGAGGACATTGCCGAGCGGGTGGGAGTGACGAAAGGCACGGTCTACGTCTATTTCGAAACCAAGGAGGCTCTTTTCGAGGCGATGATCAGGCATGCCTCGGCACCTTTTCAGGAGGCATTCAAGGCCTATGCACGCACGTCCGATGATCCCGTCGAGGAGCTTCGGATGCTTCTTGAATTCCTGTTCGACGCCCTTGTCGACAATAGAAAGATGCGGGAACTGTTTCGCTTCATCGTTGCGGAAGGAGCAAAATTCCCCGATCTCATCGACCAGCACCATGACGTCGTGATGGCGCCGGTATTCGAGCGGATCAATACGATCCTCGAAGAGGGCGTGGCGAAAAAAAGGTTTAGAGCCAACCCCACCGAACTGGCCAAGGTCGTCATGTCACCCATAGTCGGAACATTGGTTTTCCGGTTGATTTTCGACGATCGGCGCAGTCTGGACAAGCAGGTCGTTCTGAAGATTCATCTCGAACTGATCATGCGCGGGCTGCTGGCATAAGGGGCACTCTCCTGCCAGTCGACGACCCCTGATGCTGCGATCTGATACATCGCAAGAAACCTTACATGTCGGGCGCGATACAGCCACAATGCTGCGGTAAGGGTCTGTTGCCTCGAGCATATTGCTCGTATTTGAACGAGTAATTGCCATCCTGTTGCCGAGACCCGCTCACCACTCCAACTTTTCAGCGATTTTAGTTGCCGAGTCGAGCTGTGCTCCTGCGAGAGAATGCCAGTGCCGATTAAATTCTAGTACCCTTCAGTCAATTTGAGGTCACCCTGCCCCTCTGTGCAAACAGCGCCGGTACAGTTAGACAGAACAGGTTCCAGCCGCGCAGAGTTGTGCGAGATCCTCGCCGAGCAGATCGACTTAATTAACCGTTTCAGATTTCAGGAGCGAGCTTACAGCTCGAACATTTATGAACAAAACAGTGAATGCCCGCGCCGAGCAGAGCACGGAACCGCCGCGGCGACGCGTGTTGGCTCGAGATCGGGCTATTCCAGAAAATGACCGCCAGCGCGGTGGACACTTTTTTCGAAATGCAGGCGACCAGAAGGATTGCTATCAACCATGACCGCGACGTTAACAGCCCAATTACCTGGCGGCGCGAGTGAAAAGGCCCTGCTTAAAATACTTTCGAATTATCGCAAACCCCGGACGGGCCGCAGCCTGTACGAACTTGCCGTGACGCTTGTTCCCTTTGTATTCCTTTGGGCAGCAGCGTCGGTATCGATTCATTTTGGTTACTGGCTTGGCCTGCTTCTGGTGATCCCCGCAGCCGGATTCCTGTTGAGGCTCTTCATACTGCAACACGATTGCGGACACGGCTCTTTTTTCGGGCGCCGTCGATGGGATGACTGGACGGGTCGCGCAATCGGTATCCTGACGCTGACGCCCTACGACTATTGGCGCCGCGCGCATGCGGAACACCATGCGTCAGCCGGCAATCTCGATGAGCGAGGGGTTGGCGACATTACAACTCTGACCGTGACCGAATATCGTGCACTCTCCCCACGCGGAAAACTCGGTTATCGCTTGTACAGGCATCCGCTGGTGATGTTCGGCATCGGTCCTGCTTTCCTGTTTCTGTTCAAACAAAGGCTACCGTTTGGCATGATGCGGTCTGGAGCGTTGCCCTGGATTTCGACAATGGCAACAAATGCCGGTGTGGCCGTATTGGCCATTCTCCTTATCTGGGCGATAGGGCTCGTGCCTTTTCTGTTGGTTCATCTGCCAATAGTGCTGCTTGCCGGGTCAGCAGGTGTCTGGCTGTTTTATGTCCAGCACCAGTTTGAAGAAACCCACTGGTCCAAGCCTCCGGAATGGGCTTTTCCCCATGCGGCGATGCATGGCGCCTCGTATTACGATCTTCCGGGTCCGCTGCGTTGGATCACCGGCAATATCGGCATGCACCATGTCCACCATTTGTCGAGCAGGGTGCCTTTTTACAGGTTGCCAGAGATTCTGCACGACTACCCGGAGCTTGCGAAACTTGGTCGCATCAGCCTTCGCGACAGCCTGGGCTGCGTAAAGCTCATTCTGTGGGACGAATCCACAAAACGGCTGATTTCGCTACGTGAGGCAGAAAGGCAACCGCGATAGACGAGAGCTGGAACGACGCAATACCCCTTGAGCCGGTGCGTGAGGTATCATTCCGCTAAATGCAGAACCGACCCCAATGAGACGTGGCCAACAGTGTAGGTTTGCATTGTTTCAGTAACGGCCGGCACTGTCGGCCAGAGGTTGAACTGTAGCAGCAGCCATTTTGTTGGATCGAATGCGGCTATGGCCGCGAGCGCGCCGGCCCTGATTGATGAACGCGCGTCCGCGGTCGCCGTATCGCGCAGCTTGGCCAGATCAGAATGGGGCGCTATGGACCGGACCTCCCGTGTGGCATATCGCGAGGCTGTAAGATCAGGTACGTGGTCGGCGTGCCAGACCAGCCACGTCTGCACCGACGGCCAGCCGAAGTCCCGTGTCAGAACCGCAAAACCTGGACCGGACAGGAAGCTGTCTATCCCTTCTGGCTCGTCCCAAAGATAGAACGGCGCGTAGAGGTTTTCAGCACTGGTGAAGCCGGCATCCTGCTTTCTCGCCGAAAGATAGGCCTTGAAACGCAGGCGTGGAAAGCCATCGAGCAGCGGCCCCTTCTCCCTTATGCGCCGGTCTATGATCGCCATGTCGTAGCCGGCAGGCAGCGTGAAGCTGTATTGCATGGCGATCATGATGTGCTCTCCTCTTTTTTGACAGGTTCCATCCAGTGGACGGCAGTTCCACTCCTGACCGGCTGGACGCTGAGATAGCTGAAGGGACAGGACGGCGCGGCGCCATGCCAATGGGCTTCGCCGGGCGCAAACCACACCGCATCTCCGGCACGGACTTCACGCGGATCGTCACCGTTGCGTTGGACGAGACCGATGCCATCCAGCACGAAGAGAAGCTGGCCGCGCGGATGACTGTGCCAATGGGTCACGACCCCCGGCGGCACAAAAGCGCGCATTGCCGTCATCTCGCCATCGATCCGGCTCGATAACAGCATCTGGACGAGGAAGGCCCCGCTGGAGATACCCTCAGGTGCCGCAACTATTCCGTCACCGGCTCGACGCACGCTCATGGTGGATGGACAGGCCGGTTGCATCTCGAAAAAATCGGTCATCGGCCACTCCCATCCGCTGGTGTGCCTGCTGAAACGCCTGATGCAAAGGACCAGTCATCAAACGTCGAGTTGACGATGGCGACCATCACATCCTCCGGCCTCACACCGGGCGACACCGCCAGATTTTCGACGAGCCTCGCATAGAAGCGCGCCTTGGTTTCCGGCGATCGCGTCTTACCCGTGGTGATATGAAAGAAAATGAAATCATCCGACCGAGGGCCGCCGCGATATGTTCGGTCGAAGATCAGTTCGCCCGGTTGGTGCTGGTGGATTGCAGCGAAGCGGTCGTTTTCCGGAACGTCAAAGCAGTCGACAAGCGCGCGGTCGAGACTGTCGGAAACCGCCTTGAGATAGTCGGTGGATTTGCCCGCAAGCAAAGATATTCGGGTGAAAGGCATGGATGCGCTCCGTTCAAGAGGATTGACAGCCACACTATGAAACGACATCATCATCCTGAAAATCAAATTATTCAGGACATTACGTCCTGATTTTAGGGACATTTAATTTGCGCCTTACCCATTTGGATCTGGACGCGCTCCGCAGTTTCGTGATTGGCATCGAGAGCGGGTCGTTCGCGCAGGCCGCAGACAGACTGGGGCGTTCGACCTCTGCGGTCAGCGCACAACTCAAGAAGCTGGAGGACCAGACCGAAACCGCTCTGGTGCGCAAATCCGGCCGGGGGCTGGCGCTGACCGAGAGCGGCGAAGTGCTGCTGTCCTATGCCCGCCGCATATTGAGCCTGAATGACGAGGCGATCAGCGCCGTTCGCGGGCCGGAACTCGCAGGCTGGATCCGCCTCGGGATTCAGGAGGATTTCGGAGAAACCGTGTTGCCGCAGGTGCTGGGCCGTTTCGCACGCGCCCATCCGCGGGTTCGGATCGAAGGGCGCATCGCTCGCAATAGCGAATTGCGGGAGAAGGTCGAGTCCGGCCATCTTGATCTCGCCTTGGCTTGGAATGACGACACGGCTTCGCCAGCTGAAACGGTTGCATCCATGCCACTGTGCTGGCTGGGCGCGGCGGAAACAGAAACTGTCTGGCAGACCGGCGAAAAAGAGCCGCTGCCACTTGCAGTTTTGGAAGCGCCGTGCGTTTTACGTAGCATTGCCTGCAACCACCTTGATCAACAGCGTATCGCCTGGCGCATTGCATTCGTCAGCCCGAGCCTCGGCGGGTTGTGGGCTGCGACAGCCGCAGGCCTTGGCATCGCACTTCGCACACCGTTCGGCCGGCCGCCTTCCGTACGGGTTCTCGATCCACTCACCAACGGTTTGCCGCAACTCCCGTCGCTGGGGCTCAGCCTTCTTCGCTCCGGAAAAGACGAAAATCCAATCAGCGCCCATCTCGCCACGATCATCCGCCAAGCCTTGCAGGAAACGCTGCCGGAAGCATGGATAGTGCGACCGTAATCGCTGAAACAGCATAAGCTTCCGCCAAGATTATAGGTACGGCGAAGCTGCGGGGGAATCTTGGCCCCGGCTCAAGGCTTGCGCTCGATTCACTAAAATTCCGCATAATATCTTTCATTATCATAATAAACATGATTATCTGCGGAAATGGATTCAACAGACCGCAAAATCATTAGTCTCCTTGCAGAAGACGCCCGCCGCTCTCTGGCCGATATCGGAAATGTCGTGGAGCTTTCCGCTTCGGCCGTGAACGAGCGCATCCGACGCCTGACGGCCAGCGGGGCGATCCGTCGCATCACCGTTGATGCCGATCCATCCGCATTCGATTTGCCCGTGATCGCCTTCGTGTGGATCGCGTTGGCACCGGATGCGGACGAGGCCGCGTTTCGTGTCTATGCGGCGTCGCAGTCCGCTATTGCGGAATGTCACCATGTGACCGGGCAGTGGTCCTACCTCGTCAAAGTTCACGTCGGGTCGCTGGCGGAGATCGAAACCTTTCTGGCGACAATGAAACAGAACGGGTTCCTTGCCCGTACCGAAACGATCATCGCCCTGTCTTCTGTCGTGCCGGGACCATTTATGCCGAAGGAAAGCGTGGACTGATGGAACTGATGCTCGTTTTGAAAAGCATTGTGCTGGGCCTTGCGGTCGCAGCCCCGCTCGGCCCCATTGGCGCCCTCTGCATCAACCGGACCCTTGAGCGCGGGTTCTGGGCGGGAGTGGCAGGTGGCCTTGGGACTGCTCTGGCGGATGCCGTGTATGCCAGCCTCGCAGCACTCGGCTTTTCCGCTTTTGCGGCGACCCTCGCGACAATCGATACGCCGCTCAAAATCGTCGGCGGCCTTTTCATGCTGTGGCTCGGCTGGAAAAGCCTGAGGCCCAAACCTCTGGCAGAAGCGGCCAAGGTTGGAGCGCGCGATCTGCTCGGCACCATCACCGCGACCTTTTTCCTGACGATCACCAACCCCATGACGATACTGTCCTTTGCAGCAATTTTCGCGGGTCTCGGCCTTGCTGACGCATCGGGAGCGACGAGCGCGTTTTTTGTGGTCGCGGGCGTTTTTCTAGGGTCTTTATTGTGGTGGTTCATGTTGAGCGGCGGCGTTGCATTTGCCCGGCAGCGCCTTCCCACCACCTTTGCCCGCTGGGTTTCCCGCCTGTCCGGAGTGATCCTTGTCTTATTCGGGCTTTTTGCCCTAGGTTCACTTGCCTGGGGCATGATGGCTCATTGAAATGCAACGGTTTTGTCTGCGGCTCCAACTTCTGGGAAAATCGGCGCTCCCTCCACGACCGCATCGAGATCGGCGTCGTCGACGATGAAGGGCGCATTGCCGCCAAGTTCCAGTCCCAGTTTCTTGATGGTCGGCGCGCATTGCCGGTAGAGATGTTCTCCCGTGCTCGCCGACGAGCATGGGATCATTAAGATGCATATTTCCGGCCCTCAACAGAAAACCTGCGCCGACGCGGGATCGAAGGCCAGATGCACGAGATCACCACGGTTGAGGCCCGAAATCGCCTCATGGCCAAATGGCAGGCGCACGGCAAAGGGCTCTCCCGAACCTGTATGGGCGACGACATGGACGTTGTTGCCAAGGAAGGTGATATCGCTGACGGTGGCCTGAAAACCGGCGTAAGAGCCGGGCCTGTTGCGGCTGAGCTGTAAACGCTCCGGACGCAGCATCAGCGCCGCCTTTTTTCCCGGCGCAGCTTCGCCATGAACCGGAATTTGGTCAAAGACGATATTCTGCCCGAGCGAAACCGTCGCCTTGCCGCCCGAGGCGGCGAGGAGATCGCAGGCGATGAAGTCGCTGTCACCGATGAATTCGGCCACGAAGCGGGTGGTGGGGTGAGCGTAAAGCTCCGGCCCCGTACCGATCTGGTCAATCACGCCTTTTGAAAACACCGCGATCCGGTCGGAGAGACGCAAGGCCTCCTCCTGATCGTGGGTGACGTAAAGGATCGTTACTTCCGTCTGCTGGTGGATGCGACGGATTTCGAACTGGATCTCTTCCCTGAGCTTCTTGTCGAGCGCCGAGAGCGGCTCGTCCATCAGAAGAACAGGCGGATCATAAGCGAGCGCCCTTGCCAAGGCCACGCGCTGCTGCTGGCCGCCCGACATCTGCGCGGGCTTTCGGTCCTCGAAACCTTCGAGACGAACGAGCCTCAGCATCTCCTTTACCTTCGCATCGATTTCCGCCTTGCTCTTTCGGCGCACTTTCAGCGGAAAGGCGATATTTTCGCCAACAGACAGATGCGGAAACAGCGTGTAACGCTGGAAGACCATGCCGATATTGCGCTTGTGCGACGGCGTGGAGAGCAGGCTTTCGCCGTTCAGCAGGATGTCGCCCGCCGTCGGCTGTTCGAAACCGGCCAGAATGTAGAGCGTCGTGCTCTTGCCCGAACCGGATGGTCCGAGAAACGTCATGAACTCGCCCGGCTGCACCTCGAGATTGACGTCCTGAACGGCGACGACCGGTCCGTATTGCTTGGCGATGCCGCGAATTTGCAGGAGCGGTTTGGTCATGTTTTCAATCCTTTTCGCACAGCCGCGACAAGCAGCATGAGAATGATGGTCACCGCGATGAGAAGCGTCGATGCAGCGGCGATCACCGGCGTCAGATCCTGCCGCAGCGTCGCCCAGATTTTCACCGGCAACGTCTGCAACGTTGGACTTGCCATGAAGATCGCCAGCACCACCTCATCCCAGGAAGTGAGGAAAGAAAAGATCGCGGCTGAGAACAGGCCATGGCTGATGGCCGGCAAGGTGATGCGGATTTTGGCCTGCAGCGGGCTCGCGCCGCATAGCACTGCAGCGTCTTCGATCGATTTATCGAAACCCTCGAGCGCGCTGGTCAACGCCAGAATGGAGAAAGGCAGCGCCACGACAAGATGGGCAATGACAAAGCCCGTGGTGGTGCCCGCAAGGCCGAGCTTCAGGAAAAAAGCATAAAGCGCCACCGCCAGCACCACGACAGGCAGGATCATCGGCGTCATGAACAAAGCCCGCAGACCCTCGCGCCCGATGAAACGCCCCCGCACCAGGCCGAAGGAGGCCACGAGGCCGATCAACACCGACAGGACTGTGACCATCACGGCGATACGCAGGCTTGTCCAGGCAGCATCCAGCCACCTCGGATCGGCAAAGAAATCCGCATACCATTTCAGCGTCCAGCCGGGCGGCGGAAAGATCAACCATTGCGACGAGCCGAAGGACAAAGCGGCGATGAAGACAATCGGCAGGATAAGGAATGCCGCTGTCAGCACGGTGATGAAAAGGAGCAGCCACTTCCATGCGCCAAGGCTGTTGTAGTTCAAAAGCATGTCAGCGCCCCCCTTCCCCGGCCGCGCCGAAGAATTTCAGCTGGATTGCGTAAAGCGTCAGCGTCACCACCAGAAGCACCAGCGCCGCTGCCCCGCCCATGCCCCAGTTGACGAGAGACTGCACGAATTGCGCGATAAGCTCGGCCAGCATCATGTTTGCCGTGCCGCCCAGCAGCGCCGGGGTGACGAAATAGCCAAGCGACATGACGAACACCATCAGCGCGCCGGAGATCATACCCGGAGCGGCAAGTGGAATGAGAACGCGGGTCAGCGCCTGAAAGCGGGTTGCCCCGCACAGCGCCGCCGCCTGGAGAATGGCCGGATCGATCTTGCGGATGACGCCATAGAGCGGAATGATGATAAATGGCAGCATGATATAGGTCATGCCGATCGTGACGCCGGTCAGGTTGTTGACCAGTGCAAGCGGCTTGTCGATGATGCCAAGGCCCATCAGCGTCTTGTTGACGACACCCGTCCGCTGCAACAGCACCATCCAGGCATAGGTGCGTGCCAGAAGGTTGGTCCACATGGACAGAAGCAAAATTGCGAAAACGACGGAGGCAAGCCGCGACGGCATGATGGCAAGCGCCCACGCGACAGGAAAACCGATGACCAGCGTTACGAGCGTGACCAGCGCCGAGACCGCGAATGTATTGAAGAAAATCTTCAGGTAGGTGGAGCTGCCCAGCAATGCGGCGTAATTGCCAAAGCCCGGCACTGGCTCGGTAACGCTGCGCGACAGCAGGATGATAACCGGCACGACGAAGAACAGGGCAAGCAGAACGAATGCCGGCAGGGTGGCGGCAAAATTGCCGGGCCGGAAGGGCATCCGCACCTTCGTCTTCGGGCTTTCTGTTTCATCGGTAAGCGAGACCATGCCCAAACCTCCCCGGAGGTGAAAATTTGCGCGGGCGCTTTTGGCTGCCCGCGCCGTTGCCTTACTTGGCCTGCCAGGCGTACCAGCGCTCACCGATCTCGTCGCGATGTTGCGCCCAGTAGTTCATGTCGGCATTGACCTGGCTCGCTGTCTGCTGGTCGGGCAGGGTCTTTGCCGTTTCCGGATCCATCAGCTTTGCGGATTCGACATTGACCGGGGCATAACCCGTGGCAGACGCCATATCCGCCTGCGCCTGCGCGGAGGTCGCAAGAGCGATGAACTTCATCGCCGCGTCCTTGTTCTTCGTTCCCTTGGGAACCACGAGGGAATCCGCTGCCGTGATGTTCTGCTCCCAGGAGGTCTCCACCTTCACACCGCTTTTCTCAAGCGCTGTCATGCGGCCGTTCCAGACACTGCCGAAGGGCGCCTCCGCAGAAGCGATCAACTGCTGCGATTGCGCGCCGCCAGACCACCAGATGATATCGGATTTGATCGTGTCCAGCTTCTTGAAGGCGCGATCGAGATCAAGCGGGTATAGCTTGTCGGCAGCAACCCCATCGGCCAGCAGGGCTGCTTCGATCACACCCGGTGCGGACCACTTGTAAAAGGTGCGCTTGCCGGGGAACTTTGCCGTATCGAAAAGGTCGGCCCAGCTCTTGGGGCAGGCGGCTACAGCATCGACATTGCAGCCGATGACGAAGGAATAATAGAAGCTTCCGACGGAGTAATCAGTGACGAAACGAGGGTCGAGCTTCGTTTTGTCGATGACGGCGAAATCAAGCTTCTCCAGCAGGCCCTTCGGCCCGGCCTGCGCGGCGTAGTCGCCCTCCACGTCGACCACATCCCATGTCACGCCGTTCGCCTCGACCATGGCTTTCAGCTTGCCATAGTCCGTCGGGCCATCCTGAAGCACGTTGATGCCGGTCGCCACCATGAATTTTTCGGCCCAGGCCGCCTTCTGGGCGTCCTGCGTGGTTCCTCCCCAGCTGGAAAAAACCAGATCATTCGCCTGTGCGGATGCGCCCAGGGCGAAAATTGCTGCGCATGTCATCAATACCAGTTTCGATCTCATGTTCCCTTACTCCGTTTTAGAGCTTGTTGTTGGCATGCACTTCGCGGCCGGCAGATTCACTTCAGCGGTGAAAAAGGCGCCGGCTTCATGATCTTGTTTTCGGCGACTTCAATGAGGTCGCGGATCTTAGGCAGGAAAGACAACCAGCGTGGATCGGCCAGGAGCCGCGCGCGCCGTTCTTCGCGGTCATCCAGGCTGGAAAAGGCCCAGATGTGGACAATTTCATTGATCGGCCCGATCTCGGAAAAGAAGTAACCCACCAGCTCGCCCAGATGGCTTTTCTGGATTTCGATGCCTTCCTCCTCGACAACCCGAAGGTAGGCCGGAATGGCGCCGTTCTTCAGCCGGTAGGTGCGGATTTCGTAAAACATCGCGTCACCGCATCACGAATGGATCGGGGATCGGGTCATCGGAGGTTCTAAGCCATATGGTCTTCGTGCGCGTGTAATCGAGCGCTGCCGCAAGCCCGCCTTCGCGACCATCACCGGAAAGACCGAAACCGCCGAAAGGCGCAATCGGTGAGACGGCGCGATAGGTGTTCACCCAAACCACACCGGCACGGATCGCCTTCATCAGCCGATGGGCGCGCGTCAGGTTCTGCGTGAAGACGCCCGAGGCGAGGCCATAGACCGTGTCATTGGCCAAAGCGATCGCTTCCGCCTCGGTTTCGAAGGAAACAACCGAAAGAACCGGGCCGAAGAACTCCCTTTCCATGGACGGCGAACGAATGCCGTCACAATCGAGAATGGTCGGAGGGTAGAAATAACCAGCGCCATCCACCGCCACACCGCCCGTCACCACCTTCGCACCGGCTTTTTCGGAAGCAGAGACCAGAGAGACAATATGCTTGCGCTGCCGCTCGGTCGCGAGCGGCCCCACTTCCGTTGCCATGTCCAGCGGCGAGCCGACGCGGATCGCCTCAGCCTTCGCCTTCAAAATCCCGAGGAAGCGATCCTTCACGCTTCTCTCGACAATCAGCCGTGATCCGGCAACACAGCTCTGACCGGTCGCCGCGAAAATTCCCGCGACCTGCGCATTGGCGGCGCTTTCGAGATCGGCGTCGGCAAAGACGAGGATTGGCGATTTGCCGCCGAGTTCGAGCGACGTGGAGGCAAGATTTTCGGCCGAGTTGCGAACGATGTGACGCGCCGTTTCCGGCCCGCCGGTAAAGGCGATATGGGCCACCTTCGGGTGCGTGGTGAGTGCCGTGCCGCAGGACGCACCGAAACCAGTGACTATATTGACGACGCCGGCAGGAAAACCAGCCTCCTGCACCAGCCGGGCGAACTCCAGAAGCGGCGCTGGTCCGTCTTCCGAGGCCTTGATGACGATTGTGCAGCCGGCAGCGAGCGCCGGGCCGATTTTAACGGCTGCCAGAAAAAGCTGGCTGTTCCACGGGACGATCGCGGCCACCACACCCACGGGTTCGCGCCGCAGCCAGACATCCATGTCCGGCTTGTCGATCGGCAGGTAAGCGCCCTCGATCTTGTCAGCCAAGCCCGCATAATAGCGATAATAGTCCGCGACATAGGCAATCTGCGCCGAGGTCTCGCGGATGATCTTGCCGGTGTCACGGGTTTCGAGCTCGGCAAGCGTCTTTGCATTTTCCGCAACCAGATCGGCAAGCCGATAGAGCAGCTTGCCGCGTTGCGTCGCCGTCAGTTTCGACCAGGCGGCATCGTCATAAAGCGCCCGATGCGCAGCCTCTACGGCGCGGCTAATATCCGCTTCGCGGCTTTCCGGCATTTCTGCCCAAGGTTCACCGGTTGCCGGGTCGAGGCTCGAAAAGCTCGCCTCACCATCCTCGAAGCGCCCGTCGATGTAACATTGGAAACGGCGCATCATCTTACTCCTTGAAAGCCGGCATGACATCGGAAAGGAAGCGTTCCAGCGAGGCCTTCTTGCGCTCGAAGCTCATGCCGGTATCGATCCAGAAGGAATATTCGTCATAGCCCATGGCCTCGTAGGCCTTAAGCCGGGTAATGACTTCATCGGCATCGCCGACAACGTTGTTCTTGCGCATGACATCACCGGAAAGCATGGCGTTTGCGGCAATCTCCTCCGGCGCAATACGCTCGATCAGCCCCTGATGAACGGGCTTTTCGTTTTTGAACCATGCAAAGAAGTAGTTGTAATAGACGCTCATCTCATGGGCCGCCTGGGCAATATCGGCTTCATCGGAACCGACATAGGTGTGGCGCAGCAGCATGATTTTCGGCCGCTGTTTATCCGGATTTTTCGCACAGGCATCGTTGAAGCGGCCCATCAGGGTTTCCACCTCGTCATCGCCTTGCCAGAGCGGCGTCACCTGAACATTGCAATCATTGGCGACAGCGAATTCATGCGAATTCGGATCACGCGCCGCCACCCAGATGGGCGGAAAAGGCTGCTGCAGCGGTTTGGGAGCCGATGTGGTGGCCGGGAACTTGAAGAATTCGCCGTCGTGGGTGTAGTCACCCGCCCAAACCCCTTTGACAGCCGGAATAAGCTCGCGCATCCGCTGGCCGGCGCCCCAGGCATCGAGGCCTGGAAGCAGCCGCTCATATTCGAACGAATAGGCGCCACGCGCGATGCCGATATCAAGACGGCCGTCACAGATCAGATCCGCCATCGCCGCTTCTCCGGCAAGCTTAATCGGGTGCCAGAAAGGCGCGATCACCGTTCCCGTACCCAGGCGTGCCGTCTTCGTACGCCGCGCCAGATCGGCGATCGTTACAAAGGGGTTGGGCGCTATGGTGAAATCCATGCCGTGATGTTCGCCGGTCCAGATGGCATGCATGCCACAACGATCGGCGATTTCGCAAAGCGTTACGAACTCCTCGTAGAGTGTCTTGTGGTCCTGGGAGGCGTCCAGCCGCTCCATGTGAACGAAGAGGGAGAATTTCATGGGTTTGGCCCCTTCATGGAGATGGGATGAACCTTGCCGGCAGTCTCGTTACCGACATAGACGCCGAAGTTGCCGATCGAGCTTTCCAGCACGAAACGATTGACGATATCCGCCGTAGCGCCGGAGTCGAATTTTGCCGAAGCCAGCGCGCCGGGCAACAGAAATCGGCCCTCGCGCGGCGCTTGATCGCCATCGGCAAGCGCGTGATAGACGACGTGTTGGCGCCCATCCGTCTTGTTCTCATAAACCGAGTAGAGAAATCCCGTTTTGACGGAGAGACCCGTCAGGTCTTCGAGACGTGATGTCAGCGCCGCGACCGGATCGCCGCTTGCCACGACACAGCCGGGAAGCGACAGCACGTCGTTGCCAACGAGGTAAATCTCGCCGCGCCGTTCCAGAACGGCGCCCACGACGATATCGCCCTCCGCCGCTGCCGATACCGCCTTTGCAGCCAGCATCGGCGTGAAATAGCCGCCGCGCGCATAACCGAGACCGTTCAGGCCGCTATTGTCGAAAGCCTCGATACGGCCGAGCAGAATGACATGATCGCCGGCCTCGATAACCTCCTGCATCGAACATTCGAACCAGGCCGCGACGTCTGCAAAGACCGGGGAGCCCTTCGGCGCATCCAACCAGCTGGCGGTGGCGAAACGGTCTTCGACCGGCCGGGCGAAGGTGTTGGAGAGGTCCTTCTGGCTTTCCGACAGAATATTGACCGCGAAGTTTTTGGTGCCCGTCATCGTCGCGAAATTGCGCGAGCTACGGGCAAGGCAGATCAGCAGCAACGGCGGATCGAGCGAAACCGAGGTGAAGGAGTTGGCGGTAAAACCGATGGGCTTTCCTGCATCGTCCCGGGTGGTCACGATCGTTACTCCCGTAACGAAAGCGCCGAATGCATCGCGCAAAGCGCGCGGATCAAGAGTTGCAACAGTCATTGCGGCTCCTCCTCTAAAGCCAGCCATTCGGCCATCATTGCATTGACAGTTTCAGGTGCGGTCAGATTGAC
This sequence comes from Agrobacterium sp. 10MFCol1.1, assembly GCF_000381165.1. NCBI lineage: Bacteria > Pseudomonadati > Pseudomonadota > Alphaproteobacteria > Hyphomicrobiales > Rhizobiaceae > Agrobacterium > Agrobacterium sp. 10MFCol1.1. Next base: position 659,715 of record NZ_KB906073.1, read on the forward strand.
CATATGCCGGTGCGCCTCAACGACGCGGGCGTAACCGCGCGGTGTGATCGCCGCCATCTGCTCGGCCATCAAAGGCGTCGAATTGGGATCGTCCGAACCCGTCAGGAAAAGAGCCGGGCAGATGACCGAGGGCCACCGATCCGCATAGGTCTCGTCGCCGCCCGCAAATGCGGTATAGGCAACCGCGTAACCTTCGGGATCGACCATTTCCAGCCAGCCCCGCGTCAACTCCCGCGCCTGCTGGCTCTTTGGATCGTCGCCGAACCAACGTAACAAAGGGCCTTCCTTGTCCACGCCGGTGGTCCGGATGGCAGCCGCGCGTGCAAGAACCGCAGCCTTCGCGGCCGGATCACGGCGGTAGACGCCGTTCAGATAACCGACGCGCGCAATTCGATCTCCAAAGGTTGCAGCGGCACCGCCGGAAATCAGCGCACCCATGGAATGCCCGGCCACATTGGCACGCGCGATCCGCATATCGTCAAGAAAGCGGCCGAACCAGCCGACAAAATCCTTGAGCGAGCTGCCCGCTGGCAGGCGTTCACTGCCGCCATGCCCCGGCATATCTACCGCGATGACACGGTGCGTCTTTGAAAAGATTTCGATCTGCGGCTTCCAGGCTTCCAGCCGCATTCCCACGCCGTGGATGAGGATCAGGTCTTCACCGGCGCCTGCCTCGAAATAGGCCGCCCCGCCCTCGGTCACCTTGCGAGGGAGCGCGGCAGCACCTGCCTTTGCAGCATTGACCCGTGACGTGGTGGCGGCCTCCTGCATTTGCATCACCCTCAAACGCCCGCCGGGTTGGCAACATCCTGACCGAGATCCTTCAGATCCTGATAGCGGTCGCCGATGCGGTGATGAGGCCTACCGCCGACTGAAGCACCGAGCGCCACGACGATCTCGTCGGCAGCCGGAGCATCGGGAACGGAGGTCTGGATAGTCAGGTAGTGCGAACGGCGGCCTTCATCGTTCTTGTCCATTAACGGGATCATGATCGGCGCATTGCCGGGACCACGCGTATTGCAGAAGGCCAGATAGGACTTGGCACCCACAGCCTGACGATAGTGATTGCCGAAACGCAGCGTGTGAATGAGCGCGGAGGCATGTTCGATCTCACCATCCAGCCCGACGACGGCCGCCTTGCCATAGGCCTCCACCGCTTCGCCGGAACCCACGGCATCAAGGATCATCTTCGTCAGCAGTTCGCCCAGCACCGGCGCCCCGGCGTGGATTTCCGGTTTGAGATCATCCACGAAGCCTTTTCCAGCCCAGGGATTTTTCACGACCGCGATGGCGGTGAACAGCTTCAAAGGTGTCGCTGCGGCCTTGCCTCCTTCAATCAACGTTGTTTCGACCTGCAACAGGGTCTTACGGATCTGGATGGGCATTGGCGTTCTCTCCGATAAATATGATGTCTTATGGTATGCCATAATATGTAAGTGTCAAGTGGCGGAAATCTGTCGCTTGAAGTTGTGAAAAACAACAATTCTTACAGGAGGTTATGGCTCACGGCCCTTCCATGCGGCCGTCAAAGGCAAGTTCGTAAAGGCGCGTCATTTCCGCTGCCGTCGGAACCCGTGGGTTATTTGCCGGTGTGCCGGAGGCGAGGCCTTGCCGCACCATTTCCGGCAAAAGATCGAGATAGCGGGTTTTGTCGATACCGAATTCCTGCGGGGTCGGCACCTTCAACCGCCTGTTCAGGCCGATGAAAGCCTCCACCATCTTTGCGCCTGCTATCTGGTCACTGTCCGTCGAACTCGCGCAACCAAGTGCGCGGGCGGCGGCGGCATATTGCGGTAGAGCGGAATTCAACGAAAATTGTGTGACCAACGGCAGCACCATCGCATTCGACATGCCGTGCGGAACATGGAAAAAGGCACCGACCGGCCGGCTGAGGCCGTGGATCAACGCTGTGGATGTGTTGGAAACGGCAAGACCCGCATGCGTCGCCCCGAGCATCATCGCTTCGCGTGCTTCCCAGTTTTGCGGGTCGTTCGCGACTTTTTCGAGATTTGCCCCGATCAGTTTCAGCGCGGACAGCGCCAACGCCTCGGAATGGGCATTACCGTTGCGGTTGACCAGCGCTTCCAGCGCATGGGTCAGCGCATCTATGCCGGTATCGACCGTGACGCGGTAAGGGCAGGTCAGCGTCAGCTCGTAATCGATGATGGCCGCAACGGGCAAAGCGGCAGTGCCGAGGATGAGCATTTTTTCGCTGGCAGCCGTATCCGTCACGACGGCGGCGCGTGTTACTTCCGATCCGGTTCCTGCGGTTGTGGGTATGGTAATTACCGGCATGACGGCAAAATCCACGATCCTTGGAACTTTCAGCGCCCGCAGCTCTTCGCCACTAGTTGCAACGATGGCACCTGCTTTCGCCGTATCCATGGCGCTACCGCCGCCGAGTGCGACGAGACCATCATGACCGCCCCCGGAAACGCGTTTCACCAGTGTGGCGATGGATATATCCGTTGGATCTTCCACGACATCCGCAAAAATGGCGGCATCGATACCCTCGCCGCCAAGCGCCTGCAAAAGCGCATCCGCATGGCCGAGTTTCTGCATGACTGGATCGCAGACGAGCAGAGGGCGCTTCACCCCCAGAGATTTCAGCAGTGACGGCAATCGGAAACGGCTGCCCCCGCCGATGAGCATTTCGCGAGGCATCAGGACACGGTTTATCATTGTGGTTCTCCGCCACTATCATTCTGCGTTGTTCGGAACGGCCTAAGGCACACGATCTGAAGCGGGATTTCGCCATCCCGCTCCGGTCACCGTGGCGTCAATGCGCCAGGATTTTCGACAGGAACGAGCGTGCGCGATCCGTCTTCGGATTGGTGAAGAAGCTGTCACCCTCGCCGATCTCGACGATCTCGCCGCCATCCATGAAGACGATGCGGTCCGCCACCTTGCGGGCAAACCCCATTTCATGCGTCACCACCATCATCGTCATGCCTTCCTGCGCAAGCGAGACCATGACGTCGAGCACCTCGTTGATCATTTCCGGATCAAGCGCCGATGTAGGCTCGTCAAAAAGCATGGCGACCGGATCCATCGCCAGCGCGCGGGCGATTGCGACGCGCTGCTGCTGACCGCCGGAAAGTTGACCGGGATATTTCTTCGCATGCGCGGTAAGCCCCACCCGCTCCAGAAGGGCGTTGGCTTTGACCAGCGCCTCCGCAGGGGAGCGGCCGAGAACCTTCTCCTGCCCGATGCACAGATTTTCGAGGATCGTCATATGCGGGAAGAGTTCGAAATGCTGGAACACCATGCCTACTTTGGAGCGCAGCTTAGGCATATCGGTCTTTGGGTTGGTCACCTCAACCCCGTTGACGGTGATGATGCCGTTGCCGATCGTCTCCAGCGCATTGACGCATTTGATCAGCGTCGACTTGCCCGAACCGGACGGCCCGCAGATCACGACGACTTCGCCCTTGGCTACATTCAGGCTGCAATTGGTCAGAACCTGAAAGGTCGGACCGTACCATTTGTTGACGGATTGAAGTTCGATCATGCTGGTTGCTTGAGACATCGGACTTCTCCCTAGTGTACATCAGCCGACATTGGGCCGTAGGCCTTGCCGAATCGTTTCTCGATACGGCGCTGGATGAGTTCCCAGGCGGTCGTCATGGCGAGGTAATAAAGGGCCGCAACCATGAAGAGCTCCAGAACGAGGAACTTTTCCTGGATAAGAACCTGCGTGCGGCGCAACAGCTCCTCCATGGAAATGATGGAGGCGATCGACGTTGTCTTCAGCACGCCATTGACGGAATTGCCAAGCGGCGGAATGATGATGCGGAAGGCCTGCGGCGCAACTATGTAGCGCATCACCTGCGCCTCGGTCATGCCGATGGCGCGCGCCGCATTGATCTGGCCTTTGGGAACCGCGGCAATACCTGCCCGGACGATTTCCGACAGATAAGCGGCCTCGCAGAGCGACAGGCCGATCAGGGTGGACTGCAGAACCGTCAGCTTGATGCCGAGTTGCGGCAGGCCGGTATAGATGATGATGAGCTGCACCAGCAGCGGCGTGCCACGAAATATCCAGGTGTAGAAATAGGCCGGTCCGGAGAGGAACCGGTATTTCGACATGCGCATCACCGCAATGACGAAGCCCAGCGCAAGACCCGCCGTCATGGCAAAAACCGTGAGGCCGAGCGTCACCATCGCCCCCTCGAAAAGATAATAATTCGTCAGATATTCGAAGAAACCTTCCCAGTTCCAACCCTTCACGTCTTTCTCCAATTCATGCGGGAATGGTCGCGGCGAGAACTCTCCCGCCGCGCTGACAGTTCAGATGGAGGAGATTTCAGCCTTCCGGACCAAGAACGGCGAGATCGCCGGGCGCGATGCTCACGCCATAACCACCCATCAGCTTTTCAAGCGAACCATCGGCCCTCATTTCCTTGAGAGCAGCAGAGACGGCACTGGCGACGTCCTTGCTTCCAAAGGAAAGCGAACCGGGCGTGGGGTACATGCCGGAAAGTGCATGCGTGAACTCGCCGCGATCCTGGTATTGCTTGGCGACAGGATCGATGGAGACAGCGGCCTGAACCTGACCTGCCCGCAGCGCCTGATAGACGGTCGCGTAATTGTCGAACAGGTTTATGGTCATCGGCGCAAGACCGCGTTTCTTGAAGTCCTCGTTCAATTCCTTGATCTTGCGCTCGGCATAGCCACCGATATCGGTGCTGACAGCCTTGCCGGCCAGATCGTCCACCTTGGTGATGGGCTCGGATGCACCGACGGCCGTTGAAATGCTGATGGCGAGACTCTCATAGGGGATCATGAACAGGATCTTGCGCCGCTCCGCCGTCACGAACAGACCGGCATTGATCATATCCCAGCGACCGCCCTGCAGGCCCGGCACCATGGTGGCATATTCCGTGCTGATATATTCGGGCTTCAGGCAGAGGCGCTTGGCGATTTCATAACCCAACTCGATACGAAGGCCTTTGAGCACGCCCTGTTGGTCGGCATAGGCCATGGGCGGCAATGTCGGGCTGGTCGCCATCACGAGATGGCCGGGCTTGATGAGGTGATCGTTGGATATTTTCGGCGTGCAGTCCTGTGCAACGGCCGCACCGGCAAGAAGACTGATGACAAAGCCCGCCAGAGAGGTTTTGGCGCGCACGGCTATGCATTTCCGGGAAATCGGATTCCAGTTCATATTAAGCTCCGCTCTTTATATTATTTATTATGGCATACCATCACACCAAACGGATTGCCCTGTCAATAAGCGGTCATTTGTTTTTCTAAATTATTGTAAAACAACCATAAAATCAAAAAACCAAGAGCTTGCGGCCGCCAGCTGGGCAACCGCAAGACAAGCAGAACGGAGCGCCAAAAACCGTCAGTCAGCCGTTTTTTGCGCGGTGAGAACGGCTTCGGCGATAGCGCATGCGCTGGTGACGTGATCGAGAGCGGCTTTGTAAGCGGCGTCCCCGTCACCTTTCCGGATCGCATCGACGATCTTTTTCATCTGCGCCGGACCTTCGGTATCGCGGCTTTTCGTCTTGATCGTCATGGAGCGAAGATGGTTGATCCGCACCGTCAGCAAATTGACGACGCCCCAGGCGACATGCCGGTCGATCTTGCTGAACAGCGTATGATAAAAAGACGAGGTATGCGCGAGAACACCGGGCATATCCTTGGCAACGTAACTTTCGCGAATATGCTCGAGTGAAGCCTCAAGCGCCTCGACAATGGCAGGATCGCGACGCTCCGCACAAAGGCGAGCCGCCATTCCCTCCAGCGCACCGCGGATTTCGTAAATCTGCTTGGCCTCGGCGAGATCGAGCAGCGCAACCATCGGCCCCTTGTTCGGCAAATTCGCCACCAGCCCCTCGGACTCCAGATGCCGCAGAACTTCGCGCACGATGGTGCGGGAAACGCCCAGCTGGGCGCAGAGATCGCGCTCTACAAGGCGGTCTCCCGGACGGAAGTAACCGTTCACGATGGCGTCGCGCACCTTGTCGAGCGCAAGCTCCCTCAGCGTCTTGGTCGGACGCTCAACGCGAATGGCAGTTCCCTGCAAAGCACCGGTCATGGTATCACCTCGTTTGGCACATCCCGCTTCCGCCCACCGGGCGTGAAAACAGGTTCTGGCTCTTTATATTATGGCGTACCAACTTATTTAGCCGCGCAGCATGTTTATGGCAACAGCGCGCGACCAGCTTGTCGCAATGCCGCGTCACCCCATCCGTTCCGATGCATAGCTGCCCGGGCTTGGCGGGAAGACCACGGTGCGGTTACCGTTGATGAAAGTACGGTGGTGGATATGGGCGTGGATGGCGCGTGCCAGAACCTGCGCCTCGACATCCCGGCCGAGCGAAACATAATCCTCCGCGCTCTGGGCATGGGTAATACGCACAATATCCTGCTCGATAATCGGACCTTCGTCGAGATCGGCGGTGACATAGTGGGCCGTCGCACCGATCAGCTTCACGCCGCGCTGATAGGCCTGCTTGTAAGGGTTGGCGCCCTTGAAGGACGGCAGGAAAGAATGATGGATGTTGATGATCTTCCCCGACATCGTCTCGCACATCCGGTCGGAAAGCACCTGCATATAACGCGCAAGCACGATCAGTTCGGTTCCGGTGCTTTCGGCAATATCCATGATCCGGGCTTCAGCCTGTGGCTTGTTTTCCTTCGTCACCGGAATGTGGTGGAAGGGAATATCGTGATTGACCACCACTTTCTGGTAATCGAAATGGTTGGAGACGACGCCGACAATATCGATCGGCAAGGCACCGATGCGCCAACGGTAAAGCAGATCGTTCAGACAATGGCCGAAGCGCGAGACCATCAGCAGGACCTTCATCCGCTCGGACTGGTCATGAAGCGCCACTTCCATGCCGAATTTCTGCGAGATCGGCATCAGTCCAGCCATCAAGTCGTCACGCTTTGCTCCCTCTTCGGAAATGAAGCCCACGCGCATGAAGAAACGGCCAGTGCCGAGATCATCAAACTGCGAACTATCGACGATGTTGCAGCCTTTTTCAGCGAGAAAGCCTGAAAGGGCAGCGACGATGCCTCGGGTGGACTTGCAGGTTACGGTCAGGACGAAGTTCGTCATCCGGCACTCTCTCTGTCATCAATATTGGAAAAACCCCGCGCTGTCTGATGAGCGCGGGGAAAGCCGCGAGGGCGGCGGGGAAACCCGAACTCAAACGTCGAGCGTTGTCTGGTGCTCCCAGGCAGTGAATTGCGCGCAATAAGCGTTCCACTCGCCCTGCTTGAGCTTGAGATAGGCCTTTGAGAACTCCATGCCCAATGCCTGCTGCAGTTCCTCGTCCTTCTCGTATTCGCGCAGCGCATCGAGAAGATTGAGCGGCAGTTTAGGCGCATTCGTCACGGTATGACCTTCGCGATACATGTCTATATCGTGATGCGGACCGGGATCGGCCTGTGAGCGGACACCCGAGAGACCGGCCGCAATGATGATGGCCTGGAGCAGATAGGGGTTCACGGCTCCATCCGGCAGACGCAGTTCGAAACGCCCCGGCCCTGGCACGCGAACCATGTGGGTGCGGTTGTTCCCGGTCCAGGTCACCGTGTTCGGCGCCCAGGTCGCGCCCGAGATGGTCCGCGGCGCGTTGATGCGCTTGTAGGAATTAACCGTCGGATTGGTGACGGCCGCAAGAGCGGAGGCATGTTTCATGATGCCGCCCAGAAACGTCTTGCCCTTTGCGGAGAGCCCGAAAGGCATTGCCTTGTCGGCAAAAGCGTTGACCTTGCCGTCCAGATCCCAGACCGAAATATGAGCGTGGCAGCCGTTGCCGGTCAGCCCCTTAAAAGGCTTCGGCATGAATGTCGCGCGCAGCCCGTGCTTTTCGGCAACCGACTTGACCATGAACTTGAAGAAGGAATGTTTATCCGCCGTCTGGAGCGCATCGTCATATTCCCAGTTCATCTCGAACTGGCCGTTCGCGTCCTCATGGTCGTTCTGGTAGGGTTTCCAGCCCAACTCCAACATGTAGTCGCATATTTCCGCGATCACATCGTAACGACGCATCACTGCCTGCTGGTCGTAGCAGGGCTTTTCCGCCGTGTCGTACTCATCGGAGATTTTCGCGCCGTCCGGCGAAATGAGGAAAAATTCCGGTTCCACGCCGGTTTTGACCCGCAGCCCTTGCCCGGCCGCTTCCGCGATGAGCTTTTTCAAAACGACGCGCGGCGCCTGTTCCACAGGCTGGTCTTCCATGACGCAATCGGCAGCAACCCATGCCACATCCTTTTTCCAGGGAAGCTGGATGACCGAGGAGGCGTCCGGCACTGCGAAGAGATCGGGATGGGCGGGCGTCAGATCGAACCATGTGGCGAAACCGGCAAATCCGGCGCCGCCCTTCTGCATATCGGCAATCGCTTCTGCAGGAACCAGCTTGGCGCGCTGGCCACCGAAGAGATCGGTATAACTAATCATGAAATATTTGATGCCTTTTTCGGCAGCAAACTTGGAGAGGTCCAGTGTCACGTCATTCCCCTTTTTTTGAATATCAGACACTTCATCGAAAAAGACGGCCACATCCTCCCAAATGCGCCCGTCCATTGTGTTTTTTAAAAGCTGCCTTTACCCGGGAACCAGTTTGTTCCCGCCAGCGGAACCTGCGCCATTGCCGCAGCCTCCATGGTCAGAGCCACCAGATCTTCCGGCTCCAGATTGTGGAGATGGTTTTTGCCGCAGGCGCGTGCGATGGTCTGGGCTTCGAGCGTCATGACCTTTAGATAGTTGGCGAGGCGGCGACCGGCGGCGATTGGATCAAGACGTGCGGCAAGTTCCGGGTCCTGCGTGGTGATGCCTGCGGGGTCTTTGCCCTCGTGCCAGTCATCATAAGCGCCGGCCGTGGTGCCTAGCTTCTGGTATTCGTCTTCCCATTTCGGGTCGTTATCGCCCAGCGCCACCAGCGCCGCCGTTCCGATGGCAACCGCATCGGCACCAAGCGCCAGAGCCTTGGCGACATCCGCACCCGAGCGAATGCCACCGGACACGACCAATTGCACCTTGCGATGCATGCCGAGATCCTGAAGCGCCTGTACTGCGGGGCGAATACAGGCAAGCGTGGGCATGCCGACATTTTCGATGAAGACGTCCTGCGTGGCCGCCGTGCCGCCCTGCATGCCATCAAGCACCACCACATCGGCACCGGCCTTCACTGCAAGTGCGGTGTCGTAATAGGGGCGCGCACCACCAACCTTGATGTAGATCGGTTTTTCCCAATCGGTGATTTCGCGCAGTTCAAGGATCTTGATTTCCAGATCGTCCGGGCCGGTCCAGTCAGGATGACGGCAGGCGGAACGTTGGTCGATGCCCTTCGGCAAATTGCGCATATTGGCGACGCGATCGGAAATCTTCTGGCCAAGCAGCATGCCGCCGCCGCCCGGTTTCGCGCCTTGGCCGACGACCACCTCGATGGCGTCCGCACGGCGCAAATCCTTGGGGTTCATGCCATAACGCGACGGCAGATACTGATAGACCAGCGTCTGGCTGTGGCCGCGTTCCTCATCCGTCATGCCGCCATCGCCCGTCGTGGTGGACGTGCCGGCAATGGTCGCGCCACGGCCGAGCGCTTCCTTGGCGTTGCCGGAAAGCGCGCCGAAGCTCATGCCGGCAATGGTGATCGGCGTTTTCAGCGTGATCGGCTTCTTGGCAAAGCGCGTGCCGAGGGTGACGGTCGTATCGCACTTCTCGCGATAACCTTCGAGCGGATAACGCGAGATGGACGCGCCGAGAAACAGCAGGTCGTCGAAATGCGGCACCTTCCGCTTCGTGCCTGCGCCGCGAATATCATAGATGCCGGTCGCAGCCGCGCGGCGGATTTCAGCCAGCGTGTGATCATCGAAAGTCGCGGACTTGCGCGGTGGGGTGAAGGGGTTGTGATAGCTCATCGGAAAATCCCTCGCCTCAATACGCGTCGGCGTTGTCGATGTTGAAATTGTAGAGCGTGCGGGCCGAACCGTAGCGTTTGAACTCGCTTGGGCTGACATCGGAGACGCCGGCTTTTTCAAGAAGTTCGGCAAGCTTTTCCAGATGTTCGGGCCGCATTTCTTTCTCGATGCAGTCGGCACCCAGGCTCTTGACCGAGCCGCGCACGAAAAGCTTCGCTTCATAAAGGGAGTCACCCAGCGCATCGCCCGCATCGCCGCAGACAACGAGGTGGCCGGACTGACCCATGAAAGCAGACATGTGGCCGATATTGCCCTTCACGACGATATCGATGCCCTTCATGGAAATGCCGCAGCGGGAAGCGGCATTGCCCTTGATGACCAGCAGCCCGCCGCGACCGGTGGCACCTGCGTATTGCGAAGCGTCGCCCTCGATGACGACGGTGCCCGACATCATGTTTTCGGCAACGCCCGGCCCGGCCGAGCCGTAAACGGTGACGGTGCCGCCATCATTCATGCCGGCGCAATAATAACCGACCGAGCCGCGAACATCGACGATGACGGGGCTGTCTATGCCAACAGCGACGGCATGGTGGCCGCGCGGATTGACAACTTCGAATTCGGTGTCGTTTGCGCCCGAGGAAAGCCCATGGAGCGCGCTGTTGAGTTCACGCAAAGGCGTGTGGGAGAGATCGAAAACTGGCATGGATATGACTTTCGCAATATGCGCCGACGACGGTTTCACGCGGCCTTTTCATGGTCCCAGAAATAGACGGTCGCCGGCTCCGGCTCCCAGACGCGGGCATTTTCGATGCCGGGCAGATTGACCAGCGCGCGGTATTCAGAGCCGAAAGCGACATATTGATCGGTCTCGGCCATCACCGCCGGCTTGCAGGCGATGGGATCGCGCACCACGCCGAAACCGGATTTGGTGCCGACGACGAAGGTAAAGAACCCATCGAGATCATCGAGCGCGCCGGTCAGCGCTTCTCCCAGATCCTTGCCCTTGGCCATTTCAGCCGTGAGATAGGCGGCGGCCACTTCCGAGTCGTTCTGGGTTTCGAAGGTCATGCCCTCGCGTACCAGTTCCCGACGCAGATTATTGTGGTTGGAGAGCGAACCGTTATGCACCAGGCACTGGTCGGCACCGGTGGAGAAGGGGTGTGCGCCAAGCGTCGTCACAGCCGATTCCGTTGCCATGCGGGTGTGGCCGATGCCATGGCTGCCCGCCATGGAGCGCACGCCAAAACGGGCGACGACATCTTTCGGCAGGCCGGTTTCCTTGTAGATTTCCACGCTGTCGCCGGAGCCCATCACCCGCACATTCGGGCGGATGGCAGCCAGGACCGAGCGAATTTCCGTGAGCTTCGCCGATGGAATATCCAGGACCGCGTGGGTGCTTTTCACCGCAACCGAAGCTTCAACGCCATTTTCCTTCAGCGCTTCGGCAAGGCCCGAAAAATCGGCGACGGGATCGGCTGACTGGATGGTCACTTTTGCCCTGCCATCGGCAGCGCTTCCATAGATCGCGATGCCGGCGGAATCCGGTCCACGATCCGTCATGGTCACGAGCATGTCCGAAAGCAGCTCACCCAGCTGCGGTTCAAGACTTTTGTCTTTCAGGAATAGTCCAACAATGCCGCACATCGACAGGCACCTCCATTCGTTTCTGAATGAAGAGCTAGCATATGGAATTCCATCTCGTCAACTATCAGGAATATTTTTTTCTTCTAAGGCAAATTTTCAATCATTTGTCAGCCGCCTTTGCGGATAGGAAATGATCGACAGATAGCGAGCGGGAAGCTTCACCAGCTCCTCCGGGCCGTGCGGCGCATCAGCATCAAAAAACAGGCTGTCACCCGCCTGCATGGTGAAAAGCTGCTCGCCGTGGCGATAAACCACCTCTCCCTCCAGCATGTAGAGGAACTCCATGCCCTCATGCTGGAAGGTAGGAAATACATCCGAGTCCGTCGTTAGCGTGATGAGATAGGGCTCGACGGTGACGCCGCTGGTATTGTTGTCGATATGGCCAAGCAGGCTGTACTGATGGCCGGCGCGGGTGCCTCTACGCTCGATGTTCACCCCTTGGCCCGCCTTGACGAAGGTGGCGCTGCGCGGCTCCTCGAAGCCACGGAAGAACGCCGTGATCGGCACGCCGAGCGCCTTTGAAAGCGTCTGCAGCGTGGTGAGGGACGGCGAAATATTACCGTTTTCGATCTTTGAGAGCATTCCCACCGATACACCGGTGGCCGATGCGAGATCGGTGACCGTGATGCCCAGCTTCTTGCGATAGGCACGCACCTCATGGCCGATCGCCATTTCGAGATTATTGACCCTCGGCTCGCGAACCGCATGCGGGTCCTGCGACAAAAGCGCAGGCTCGGTCTTTGTGCTGTCCTTTGCCATGTGATCCTCCGGCATAACGTGTTTTCCTTCTTTAAAGGAAAACTATTTTAATTCGGAGGAAATTTTTACATCGCAGCAGCGGTAAAGCCTGCGGAAGGTCAGTACGTCACCCTGCCATCGGAGAGGTCAAAGACGGCACCAGTATAGAGGCATTTCAGTGGACTACGGACACGCGCTGTCCATCGTAGTCTTACGCAGATATTGAAGCTCACCTCTAACACGCCGCCAAGCGGTGCTAAGAATTACCCGGCACCGCTGGATTTCGAAAGGCCCTTCGACCAGTCAATGGCAAGAACCGTTCCTGCGGAGTTCAGGCTTCGACCAGCTCGCGAACATCATCAACGAGAAAATGCACGATCACATAGCGCGTCGTGTATTTCTGACCGCTATCGGACACGCTCTCGACGCTGCCGCCGTCGGAGGGATGCCATTTCTGATAGTGAGGATTGTTGGCGATCAGCGTAATCGCCTTGCCCGAAAACCTGCCGGTCAGCCGATAGCGAGCCTCTGCAAGATGCCAAATCTTTTCAAAATCCTGCTGGCTGATGCGGGCTTTCAAAGCCTTCTTGGATATCGTTTCTTCGGGCGAACTGTCGTCGTGTGCCCCCGATGGAATATGCAGGTCAACCTCTTCCGCGCCGTCCAGCAGAAAGGCAAATTCGTCTGGCCACATCCGTCTCACGTATCGCTCCTCCCAAAGCTTATCGTCCTACAACACAATTATGATAGCGCCTCTGCCGTAAGAGGCAATGGCGGATATGAGCGAGCACTTGCCGGCACTCCAATTTTTCGGGATCGTCACCATGTGGGCTTCCAACAGGTGCTGAAGATCGCGGGTGGGACGCAACGAAATGGAAGCCAACGGCTATCTCAACCAGTCTGCCTCCGCTGGCGCAAAGCGGCACCGGCTTCGCTAGCGGACTGCAGCATCAAAGCGACCAACGAATGAATCAGGCTATCTCGGAAAAATCTTACGGCTCAGCGTAAATTATGGCGGAGAGGGTGGGATTCGAACCCACGATACCCTTGCAGGTATGCCGCATTTCGAGTGCGGTGCATTCGACCACTCTGCCACCTCTCCGCATGCGCGAACGCTTGCGTTGCGCGCTCCTCATAAACATCAATGGCGGGACTGACAAGGGAAATTTCGTGTTTGTGTCACAAATTATTCGTCACGGACAAGGCTGTATAAATGCTTCGGCTTCTGGCCGTTTTGTGGATATTTTTCACGTGGCGCCATACCGCGTCACTCCTGCACGTCACATTCGGGCGGTGGCGTTACAGCTGTTGATAACGACGTAATATTTCCACGATCCGATCGTCCTGTTCCTGATCCGGCAGAAGGGCGGGTTGCCGGCTGGCGCCGACGGATGGGTCCTGAAGGTAAAGCGAGCGCTTGACCATGGCGGGCGCAAAACCGAGCGCATAGAGATCGGTGCGAAAATCCGTATAGATCGCCTGCTGGCGTTCGGCCTCGGCGATATCGCTGGCGTTGAAAGCATTGAGAATGCCGGCAAGTACATGCGGGAGCGCGTTGCCGAGGCCGGAGATGCAGCCGGCGGCACCGTTCTGCAACGACCAGAGAACGAGATGATCCGGGCCGGAATAGACTTCGAAACCGGGCATCTCCTTTGCTACCTGTAGATAGGCTTCCAGCGTCTGCTGCGCACCGCCCGAATCCTTGATGCCGGCAATGTTGCCATGGGCGGCAAGTTTGCGGGCGGTTTCCGGCTCTATGTGGTTCTGGGTTCGGGCGGGAATATCGTAAAGATAGACCGGTGTTTCGACGGCGTCGGCCACAGTCGAGAAATGGCGGATCAGCCCATCCTGGGTGCAGGCGATGAAGAAGGGTGTGATGACGGCAATACCGTCTACGCCGATGCGGTCGAAGGCTTTGGCGAGTTGCAGCGTTTCGAAAGTGGCGGGCATGCCGGCGTTGACGATGACCTTCGCACGGCCCGCAACTTCGTCCACCACCTCTTCCGTCAGCCGGATTTTTTCTTCATGCGTCAGTGCGGTGAAATCGCCGTTCGTTCCGGCGCACATGATGTTGTTGCCGGCCGCCACCTGACGGCGCACCTGCGCACGGGTCGCTTCGTAATTGATGGTTTCGTCCTGGTTGAAACAGGTCACGAGCGCGACGAAGGCTTGTTTGGTCATGAAAGAACTCCGCTTGGATTTCCAATAGTGTGATCGGCATCGATCGGACGCACAGACTGCATATCGGGGTCGGGATCGAGGCTGGCGGAAAGAAGTGCGCGCGTATAGGCCTCGCGCGGCGCTTCGAAAACCTGCCGGACAGTCCCGAATTCCACAACCTCTCCCCGCTGCATGACCATGACGTGATCGGCAAAATCGCGGACCACCGGCAGGTCATGCGCGATGAAGATGAAGGAGAGGCCCATTTCACGGCGCAGCTTGTCAAGAAGTGCAACAACCTGCGCCTGGACAGACACGTCGAGCGCCGAGACCGCTTCATCGCAGATGATGAGCTTCGGCTCCAGCGCCAGCGCGCGGGCAATCGCGATCCTCTGCCGCTGCCCACCGGAAAACTGATGCGGATAACGGCGCATATGTTCCGGCGAGAGGCCGACCTGATGCAGCAATTCCGCGACCCGTTCGCGCCATTTCGCTTTGGGTAGTATGTCCGGATGGATCACCCAGGCTTCGGAAACCAGCTGGAACACAGTCATGCGGGGGTTCAGCGACTGGGTTGGATCCTGAAACACCATCTGTAAATCACGCCTGAGGGCAAAGAGTTCGGCAGGCGAAAGCTTGAAGAGATCACGCCCCTTCCACTCGGCGCTGCCGGCATCCGGCTCGTCGAGCCGGAGCAGAATGCGCGCGAGTGTCGATTTGCCGGAACCGCTTTCGCCAACGACAGCTATGGTTTCCCCCGCCATAAGGTCGAAGGAAACGCCCTTCAGTGCCTCGAAAGCCCCATAACGTTTGCGCACATCGCGCACACGGAGCAGCGGTTCGCCGGTCGCATTCGGCTCGTGCATTTCGCCCCTGCCGGGGGCGGCGCTGATGAGCTTGCGGGTATAGGGATGCTTTGGGTTGCGATAGACCTCGCGAACCGTGCCTGCCTCCACCAGCACGCCCTTTTCCATCACGACCACGCGGTCGGCGATTTCGGCAACGACGCCAAGATCATGGGTGATGATGAGAACGGCCATACCGGTTTCCCGCTGCAATTCCTTGAGCAGGGCAAGAACTTCAGCCTGAACCGTCACATCGAGTGCCGTGGTCGGCTCGTCGGCGATCAGGAGATCGGGCCGGAGCGCAAGCGCCATGGCGATCATCACACGCTGGCGCTGGCCGCCAGAAAATTCATGCGGATATTTCTTCAAGGCTCCGTCCGGATCAGGAATTCCAACGCGCGCGACAAGCCGCCTCGCCTCCGCTTCGGCTTTCACCCTGTCCATTCCATGGGTGGTCATCGCCTCGCGGATCTGCCAGCCGACGGTATAGACCGGATTGAGATGGCTGAGCGGGTCCTGAAAGATCATGGCGATGCGCCGGCCATTGATCTCGCGGCGGGCCTCAGCCGGCATTGTCAGAAGGTCTTTGCCATCAAGAAATATCTGGCCGCCGCTGATACGTCCGGGCGGCATGTCGATGAGGTTCATGATGGCCGAGGACGATACCGATTTGCCCGAGCCGCTTTCACCCAGGATCGCAAGCGTTTCACCACGGTCGATATGATAGGAAACATCCTTCACCGCATGCACGACACCGCCTGCGGTGTGAAACTCCACGGAAAGGTTGCGCACATCGAGAAGATGGTCAGCCATGTTTGCGGCCTTTCATTTCCAGCCGCCAGCGCTGCACAGGGTCGAGCGCAATGCGCAGCCAGTTGGACAGCAGGTTGAGCGACAGGGTGGTGAGTATGATGGCAAGGCCCGGCCAGAAGGACAGCCACCAGGCGTTGGTGAGGTACTGCCGCCCCTGCGAGATCATCAGGCCCCAGGTGATTTCCGGCGGCTGAATGCCGATACCAAGGAAAGACAGCGCGCTTTCCGCCAGCATCACATAGGCGAAATCGAGCGTCGCAAGCGTTGTCAGCGTCGGCAGGACGACGGGTAGAATATGGCGGAACAGGATACGTTTGCCCGAAGCGCCCATCACGCGCGCCGCCTGTACGAACATGCGTTCACGCACCTCCAGCACTTCGGCCCTTGTGGTGCGGATGTAAACGGGGATGCGGGTTATCGCCAGAACCAGCATCAGGTTGAGGATGGAGGAGCCGAGCAGATAAAGCACGATGACCGCGATCAACAGTGACGGAAACGACATGATCACGTCCGCGAGCCTCATGATGATCTGGCCAACACGGTTGGAGGAAAAACCGGCGATCAGGCCAAGCACGGTGCCGGTGACGGCGGAAAGGAAAACGGCACCGGCGGCGATCATCAGCGTATTTTGCGTGGCGGCAACGATGCGCGCCAGCAGCGGGCGACCGAGCGCATCCGCCCCCAGCCAGAAATACCATTCGCGTTGCCATTCGAACGGGGCAAGGTTGCGTCCACGCAGGTTCTGCTTCGTCGCCAGCTCGCCAAGCCACGCCGGGCCGACAAAGGCGAGAATGATGACGACGACGAGGAAGATCGCGGCGCAGAGGGCGAATTTATCCGCCCACAACATGCGCAGCATGCGCATTGCAAAGGATGGCTCATCAATGATTTCTGTATCGGCGTTCGAAAGGCTCATGGCTGAACGTCTCCTCAGTGCCGGATACGTGGATCGAGCAACGCATAGGCGATATCGATCAGAAGATTCATCAGGAATATCGCAAGCGCGGTCACGAGAATTGCTGCCAGCACGACGTTGAAATCGCGCTGAAGAATGGAATCGATCATCAGCTTGCCAACCCCGGGGAAACCAAAGATGGTTTCGACGATGACCGCGCCGTTGAGAAGGCTTGCCGCCTGATCGCCGATGACGGTGATGACCGGGAGCATGGCGTTTCGCAAGGCGTGGATGAAGATGATCGGACCCGATTTCACACCCTTGGCGCGCGCCGTTTTGACATAGGCAGAGGACAACGCACCGATCATCGAGCCGCGCACCACCTGAACGATGATGCCGAAGGGGCGCACGAACAGAACCGAGATCGGCAGTATCCAGTGCAGCACCGAGCCGGTGCCGGAGGTGGGCAGCCAGGCGAGATTGACGGAAAACACCACGATCGCCACGATCGCGAGCCAGAAATCCGGCACGGAAGCGCCGATGAGCGAAATGGTGGAGGCCATGCGATCGAAGAAGCCACCGGAGCGGAAAGCGGCAAGCGAACCGACGACGATTGCTGCTGTGGTGACGAGCGACATGGTGATGACCGCAAGCCACAGCGTCCAGATGAAAGCCTCCAGCACCACATCCAGCGCAGGGCGGGCTTTCCTGAGCGATTCACCCAGATCCCCCGTCATCACGTCGCCCGCGTAGCGCAGGAACTGCACCATCAACGGATCGTTCAGCCCATGCAGCGCACGAAACTGCTGCTTCAATTCCTCCGAAGCCTCCACCGGCAAAAACAGTGCGGCCGGGTCGCCCGTCAGGCGGGAGAGGAAGAAAACCATTACGATGAGGCCGATCAGGGAGATCAGGCTCGCAACGGAACGTTTTCGGATGAAGCTCAGCATGGTTACCTCCGGTGTTCAGCACGACGGCGAAGCTAAAGCTCCGCCGCCGCTCTTTGGCAGATGAAATACCGGCTTACTTGATGCCGATTTCCGAAAGCTGCAGCATCGAATTGGTGGCGATGGTGGGCTTGAAGTCCAGCCGTTCGGAGACGCGTGAGAAGCCAACCATGTGGAACAGCAGCACATCCGCCACGACATCGTCATGCAGGTAGGCGATGAGCTCGGACCAGAGCTTGGCGCGTTCATCGCCGACGGCTGCAGATGCTCGTTCGATCAAGTCATCCACCTTGGGGTCCGAGAAGCCGGATTGCGTGCCCTTGGTGGCATATTTGAAGAACATGGTGAAGGACGGATCACCCTTGGAATTGTCGTGCATGGCAGCGACGATCTGCGGTCCCCGGCCTTCCTTGAAGGGCTTGGAATAATAGCTTTCGTGCTCGGCCACTTCCACGAATTTGAGGTCGATCTTGAAGCCGACTTCCTGCAATTGCTGCTGGATCGCCTCCATGATCTCGGTGACATTAGGGAAGTTCGCGGTGCGCGCGATGATGGTGATCGGCGTATCCACCTTCACACCAGCAGCTTTTGCCTCCTCCAGCAACTTCTTCGCGCCATCAGGGTCGTAGGGGAAAACCTTGACATCAGGGTTCCAGCCGAGGGTGGTCGGCGGAACGAGTGCGGTGGCCAGCACTGCACCTTCGGGAACCAGCGTGCCGAGGAAAGCCTGCCGGTCGATGGCGAGGTTGAGTGCACGGCGCACCCGCACGTCATTCAGCGGCGCGATGTTGTGGTCGAGGCGCATGTAGACCGTCTCGCTGTCGAGATAGGAAAAGTCGGTCTTCGGGTTTGTCGCGTCGAGCTGCGAAATGGAGGGTGAAAGATCGGCTTCGCCGGTCTGCACCATGGCGGCGCGAACCGAGGGATCAGCGCGGAAAAGATAGGTCGCCTCCGTCACCTGCGGCTTGGCGCCCCAATAGTCGTCACGTGCAGTCAAAACAATCTGCTGGCCCGGTGTCCAGTTGGTCAGCTTGTAAGGTCCGGTGCCAACAGGCTCGCGGATAAATTCCATCTTGGTTTCTTCGGGCACGATGGTGACGAGCGACATCAGGAGCGGCAGAATGGGCTGGGCTGGCTCTGTCTTGAAGTCGATCGTATGGTCATCGACAATCGTGGGGGTGACGGTCATGCCGCCGAAGTAACGACGGGATTCGCAGGCATTCTTGTCGCTCATGATGCGCTCGAAGCTATGCTTGACATCCTTGGCATCGAAACCCGTGCCGTCGGAAAACTTCACGCCTTCACGCAGGTGGAAACGCCAGCTGCCATCCGCGTTTTGCTCCCATTTTTCAGCGAGGCGCGGCTGCACGCCGTTCTTGCCGCGCACATCAAGCTCGGTCAGCGTCTCGCTGACATTTTCCATGATGATACGACCAATATTGGAGCGGGTCGCCATGCAAGGCTCCAGCAGGTCAGCCTCTTCCGCCAGTACGATCTTGATCGGCCCCGACGCCGCAAGCGCCGGCGAAACCGCGGCGCTAAGGCAACCCATAACAAGGGCGCCCGCAATCAATGACTTCTTCATTCCGTTCTCCTCCCAGATCAGAAATTCAGCAACATGGCGGCGTGCCGCAAGAGGCATTCAAAAGCCCCGTCTCCTGCATTGAGGAGCATGGCGTGCGGATGATCGTCTCCTCCACCCGTTATCAAAGCATCGACGCTATCACATTTTTTGTCAAATTATTTTTCAGAAGGATTTTTTATTGAGACCTAATACAGAAGTTTTATCGTTATAAAACATATATTTATTTTAAGTCATCAAAAATTTTAGGACCTCATTTTGTCTTAAATAAACTTGACAACTTTTTGAATATGTCATTTTCATCAGACCAAGAGGAGACCACGATGACCCCTGATGACATTGCTCACGCCATGACCGGAGCCATCCATGCCGTTTCGGAAAACCGGCACGAAGCGTTCCTGCCATCGCCGATGATCCAGAACCATGCGAGCTTTCTGCACCTTCTGCAGGACGGCACCCTGCTGTGCGCCTGGTTTGGCGGAACGCTGGAGGGAAAATCGGATATTTCGATCTTCGCGTCCGCGCTCACACCCGGCGCGAGCCGGTGGGGAGCGCCGCAGCGCCTGAGCAACGATCCCGCCCATTCCGAACAGAACCCGGTTATTTTCACCGCACCTGATGGCACTCTCTGGCTGTTTCACACCGCCCAGCCATCCGGCAATCAGGACGAATGCCGCATCCGCATGGCGCGGGTCGTCCACGACCCGGCAACGCCGGAAAAGCTGTCCGCCGAAGATGGCCGTTTTCTCGATCTTCCGAAAGGCTGCTTCATCCGTGCGCCGCTTCGCATCCGCGATGACGGCGCCTGGCTTCTGCCGATCTTCTGCTGCGTCCAACGCCCCGGCCAGAAATGGAACGGCAGCCACGATACCGCAGCACTCGGCATATCGAAAGACAACGGCCTCACATGGCAATTGCAGGAGCTAGCGGGCTCGACCGGCTGCGTTCATATGAGCCCGGTTGGGGGCACGAATGGGCGCTACTCCGCTTTTTTTCGCCGCCGTCAGGCCGATTTCGTTTACCGCACGGAAAGCACAGATGGCGGTCGCTCATGGACAGAACCGCTGCCGACCGACGTACCGAACAATAATTCCTCCATCGCCGCGATCAGGCTCGCAGACGGCAGGCTGGCGATGATCTGCAACCCCGTCAACGCCGCGCAATCCAGCGATCGCCGCGCCTCGCTTTATGACGAACTGGGCGAGGAAGACGACAGACCGGATGCCGATCCGAGCGGTGGATGTGTGCCCATATGGGGCGTGCCACGCGCGCCGGTTTCCATCTGCCTGTCCGATGACGACGGCCGCAGCTTTCCTACCCGGATTTTGATCGAGGACGGGCCGGGCACCTGCCTGTCCAACGATTCGACCAACGGCCGCAATCTGGAAATGTCCTATCCATGGCTTCTGGAGGCAGCGGACGGTACCCTGCACGCAAGCTACACCTATCATCGCCGCGCAATCAAATATGTCCGGCTGGCGCCCGGCTGGGCAGACGCCAAGGACGGGAGAATCGGATGAGCAACATCATTGGTATCACCATGGGTGACCCCTGCGGCGTCGGCCCGGAAATCACCGTCCGCGCGCTTGCGGAAATGTCCGCCCCGCATAGAGAAGCAACGCGGATTTATGGCAACCTTGCCACGCTGAAAGCGGCGCGGGGTGCGCTTGGCATCGACATCGATCTTACTCGGAATGTGGTCGATCTGCCGGTGGAGGGTGCGCCGCTGCCATGGGGCACGCTGTCGCCGGTTGCCGGAGACGCCGCTTTCCGTTTCATTGAAAAAGCGGTGCGGGATGCCGAAGCGGGCGCAATCGGCTGCATCGTCACTGCTCCGATTAACAAGGAGGCCCTCAATCTTGCGGGCCACCATTATGACGGCCACACCGGCATGCTGCGCAGCCTAACCGGTTCTTCAGCCGCCTACATGTTGCTTGCCTCCGAGCGGCTGAAGGTCATTCACGTCTCGACCCACGTGTCCCTGCAGGAAGCCATTCGACGGGCAACGACGGAGCGGGTGCTGGCGACCATCCGCGCTGGCAATGCTCATTTAAAGCGCATCGGTTACGAGCGGCCGCGCATCGCGGTTGCCGGTATCAACCCGCATTGCGGCGAAAACGGTCTGTTCGGCACCGAGGATGATGACCAGATTGCGCCAGCGGTTGCCGCCGCGCGCGCTGAAGGCATCGAGGTACACGGGCCGATCTCCGCCGATACCGTGTTTCACCGCGCCTATTCGGGCACTTTCGATCTGGTTGTCGCGCAATATCACGATCAGGGCCATATCCCGATCAAGCTCGTCGCCTTTGATACCGCCGTCAATGTCTCGGTCGATCTGCCGATTGATCGCACTTCGGTCGATCATGGAACGGCCTTCGACATCGCCGGCAAAGGCATCGCCAATCACGGCAACATGAATGAGGCCATAGCCTATGCGCGCAAGCTCGTGGCGGGCAAGGGCGCAAGAGGATGAACACCATGTCCACAGCCGCCATTCTCATCCATCAGCCGCGCAGGCTTGCCGTTGGCGCCGGCACCATTTCTCAGGTCGGCGCCTGGGCCGTCAAAACCGCTTCGACCCTGGTGATCGCCACGCCGCTGACCGCGAAATTTGCCGACCGGCTGCAATTGCAGGGTCCTTTCACTGTCTTCGACGCCATTCCCGGCGAACCGGACACAGGGACGCTCGATGCAGCACTGGCCGCAGCGCGCGCCGCCAAACCCGATCTCGTCATCGGCCTCGGCGGTGGCTCGGTGATGGATGTGGCGAAGCTCGTCGCCGCACTCTGGAATTCCAGCCAAACGCTTGAGGATGTGGCAGGACCGAACAGGGTCGCAGGGCGCGACACCAGGCTCGTCCAGATCGCCACCACCGCCGGAACCGGCTCGGAAGCCGGGATTCGCTCGCTCATCACCGATCCCGTCAAGGGCAGCAAGGTCGCGGTCGAAAGCCCTCATCTGATTGCCGATTTCGCGGTGCTCGATCCGGAACTCACCTATTCCGTGCCATCAGCCGTGACAGCGGCGACGGGGGTGGATGCCATGGCGCATTGCGTGGAGGCTTTCACCAATCGCAAGGCCCATCCGATGATCGACGGTTTTGCCCGCATGGGCTTTTCGCTGGTGGGCAAATATCTGGCGCGCGCCGTTCGCGACGGCGCTGATACCGAAGCCCGCGAAGGAATGATGCTCGCCTCCTACTATGGCGGCATCTGCCTTGGCCCGGTCAATACGGCGGCGGGTCACGCCATCGCCTATCCGCTCGGCACGCTTCTCAACCTGCCGCACGGGTTGGCAAACGCTATCGTCTTCCCGCATGTTCTGGCTTTCAACCAGCACGCGGTTTCGGCAAAGACGGCGGAGGTGGCCGGAGCGCTTGGGCTTCGCGAGCATCTTTCATCCGATGATCTTCGCAAGGCAGCGACAGATTTCTGCGCCGGCCTCGGCATTGAAATGTCCCTTGCGCGGCACGGGGCAAGCGAAACCGACCTTCCCCGTTATGCGCAAGACGCTCACGCAATCCGCCGGCTGATGGACAACAATCCCGTCGATATGAGCCTTGATGACGTGCTCGGCATTTACCGCCGCGCTTTCTAATCGAAAGTCCGGTGCGCTATCGCGCGCACCGGCTCGCCGTCACTTCCCTCAATCCGTATGCGAAGACTCGAAGAGGCGGTCACGTGATCCCGTCAGATGGTCGTGCATCAGCCGCCGCGCGGCCTCGGCATCTCCTTCGGCAATCGCCACCGCAATCGCCTCGTGCTCGGCAAACACGCGGGTAAGGCCGGATGCCTCACGCTTCACCGACATGCCGTGAAACTTCATTCCCACCGCAATGTGGTCCTTGAGAGCCTCCATCGCAGTCGAGAAATAGCTATTCCGTGCCGCCCGTGCGATGGCAAGGTGGAACTGATAATCGGCATCCTCACGGTGGGACTGGCGATTGGTCGCGTCCCGCATCAGCTCGAGCGCCTTTTTGATTGCGACGAGCCTCTCGCCATCATGCCGCAAGGCCGCCGCCGCAGCAGCTGCCGGCTCCAGAGTCAGCCTGAATTCATAACAGTTCAGCAGGTCAGCGACATTTTCGAGCTGGCCGAAGCCCAGCGGCTCGCGCAGGCCGAATGCCCGCACATAGCTGCCGGAACCCCTTCGCGAATAGATGAACCCCTGTTCGCGCAGCCGCCGAAGCGCCTCGCGGACCACCGGTCGCGACACTTCGAATTCCATGGCGAGTTCATGTTCGGTCGGAAGCCGTTCATCCGGCTTGTAGGCGCCGGATTTGATCGCCCGGTGCATTCTCTCGAAAATAATGTCCGGAAGTGCCTTGCGCGCCGTTTCTTTCATCAGCCCCATCTGGTCAGCTTTCTCCAGCGTCATTTTCGCCAAGCATCATTTTCGCAATCCGTTTCAACGTGTCAGCTTGCCCAAAACCACCTGACTTCGCAATGATACATTGGTCGCCGGACCAGCCGACACCAAGACCGGGCAGGCACTCGCCGGCAAGGCGCAGACGCGATACCCCCATGGCAAGCAGCACCGCTTCGGCCGTGGCGCCGCCGGACAAAAGCAACGTGTCGGTCCCGGTGGTGAAAAGCGGCACGACGCCATACGCCAGCCGGTCTGAAACCTCGAGCGGGGAAAGATCTTCCGCCCCTTGCGTCGCGTAAACAAGCGTCAGCCTGGAACGAGCATGCGCGTGAAACGGCACGACGCCATTGGGTGCATCGGTGACCGATACCAACCCCGTTCCTTTAAGGATTTCAATTTGTTCAACGGTGATCGGGTCGCGCGAACCTATGACGAAAAGCCCCTTACCCGCGGGAATAGATGCCGCTTCGGGCACTGCCTGCGCTGTCATCATTTCGGCCAGCGCCTCGGCCAGCCCTCGCGCGCCCACCAGAAGATCAACCCCGTTTGCGCGCCCGGCAAGCAAAGCCTCCCTGATGTCCGCATGCGATCGGGTGTCTGGGATTGCGCAGCGGCTGGCGTGACCGCCCAGTCTTTCATGAACCGAAATCGTGCCGTCAACGCCAAAGCCGGACACGGAACCGTCTACGACGATGCGTCCAAAATCCGGAATGGCTGGCGCTACAAGCGCATGCCGATAGGAAACAGCATCCATTTCCGCGGCGATATGTCCTTTCAGGCGGGAATCGATCTTCTTGAACAGAATTGTATCGGCCGGAACCAGTGCCATCAGTTCCTGCGTGCGGCGGCGGGCTTCATCCGCCTTGCCATCCCGACACCCCAGATTGACGCTGAGGACGGCCGGCGCATCGGCCACCGCTGCAGGGACGCCCTCAAGACCGATCGCAACTTCAGTCGAAAGCCCACGCCCGGCGAAGGGGGCGGCCGCATCAAGCGCACCGGTCAGGTCATCGGAAAATATCAACAGCACGGGCGAAACCTTAAGAAAAGTTGTAATGTTTTCCTTCGATAAATTTATTTATAATCAATAGATAAATGGATGTGAATAACAAAAACAACACGACAGATCGATTAGCCGCACCGACACACGTCGTCGTCATCGGCGAAAGATGGCATGGAGAGGTTGATCCCTAAACGAACCGGAAAGGCAGGCCTGAGATGAGCGCTTTGACAAAGCGCTTTTTCTGAAAGCGACCGTTCAGCGAAACGCGCGGCAACAGCATCGGCTTTTCAAGGCTATGGGCCCCAAGAACACCGGCCTGCGTGGTAACCGCTACGGGAAATCCCGCATCAAACACCGCTTTCGCCTCGCGTTCTCCCACGGCCTTTATCCAGCCATAGGGATAGGAAAAGGACCTCGGCCGATGGCCGACATAGGTCTCCACCCGCCTTGTCGATTCCTCGATTTCGTAGGCCAGACGCGCCGCATCGATCTTGCGCATGTTCACATGCATCATGGTATGCGCGCCGAGATGGACCAGGGGATCGCTTGACAGCGCCTTGAGTTCGGCCGCATCCATGACGAGTTTTTCCACGATCGCGATCGGATCGATACCATGTTGCCCCGCGACACGGTCAATCCTCTCCACCGCCTCGTCCTCCGCGAATATCTGGACGAAGTTTTCCAGACGCGCAAAGGCTTCCGCTTTTTGTGGAAGGCTGCCGGATTTAATCTCCTCCGGCCCTGACCCGAAATCGAATTCAAAGGACGTGGCTTTCTGCGTCAGCGCGGCAGTGGTTTCCCACCACACGCTACGCGTCCGCTCCACAAAACCCGGCGTGATGAAAATCGTATAAGGAACGGCATATTTTCGGAAAATCGGTGCAGCATATTCGGCATTGTTGCGATAGCCGTCATCAAGCGTGAAAGCACAGAACGACCGTTTCTCGGAATTATCGGCGAGCAGGCCCGGCAGATCGTGTAGATGAACGGGAACGAGACCACATTCGAGCGCCGCCTCTATCGCCTCTTCCAGAAATTGTGGCGTGATCGACAAGTGTGCATTCGGCGCAAAAGCTGACGCTTCCTCGTCCGGACGAACATGGTGCAGCGTGAAGATCACGCCACGCCCGGCGAGAGCCGGAAAAGCCGCACGAACTGCCGGCAGGGAAGCTATCTCCAGCCCCGCCCTTATGACCCCATATTTCAGAGAGCGTTTTACCGACCGCAAAAACACCATTACCGATTACCGCAACTTCAAACCGGGCAGAACCCGTTTTTTGATGACTCTCCAGACCGTGAGCGGCAGGTCGATAAGGCCCGGCAAAGGATCGTTCGCCGCAAAAGCCGCCCAGCTGCGGATTGTGCGCAGAGAGGCGACATAGTCCCCAATTCCCGCCTGTCCCCGTCGATTCAACGTCAATGCGGCAATGGCATCACGGACAAGATAGGACCATGACACACCTTGCCGCGCATCTAGCATCTGGCCGCGCGGCATGTCGTTGGCAACCTGCCACAGCAGCGCGCCGAGATCGATGCCGGCCGCTGAACACAGGCCAAACCACGACCATGGGCGCGGATTGACATCGAGAAGTTTCAGCGATCCATCCCTGCCATCCCGCTTGAACTCCACCTCGACCAACCCGCTGTGACCGGCCGATTTCAATATTTTCCGTGCCGCATCGATCGCTTGAGGGTTGTCGACAACCTCGACATAGGTGCTGGTGTAACCAAAATCGACGGGATACTGACGCAGGCGTCGGGCGGTGAATTCTGCAACAGGCTCGCCATCGCGCCAGAGCGCCGCATAGGAAAACTGGCTTTCTCCCCCGCCGGGAATGAGCTCCTGCACGACGACATTGCCCGCGCCGATCTCGCCGCTCGCAGCGGCAAAAGCGGCTTTCAGGGCCTGCCTGTCATCGGCGCGGATAACCTTCGCCCGGGAAATCGCGGTATCGCCGCCGCCCATATTCGGCTTCAGGATAACGGGAAACGTCACGTCCAGCGCATCGGCGTCATCGGACGAGGTCATGGCATAGGTCCGGGGGAAGCTGACACCGAGTTCCGCCGCGCGTTTGTAGAGCAGCGGTTTCTCGCACAACCATTGAAGGGAGGACCAATCAGGCAGGACGATTTTGTAAAGGGCGGAAAGCTCGTCGCGATGTTGTGAAACGAGCTGAACCTCGCCATCCCCTGATGGCACCAGAAGACAACCTTTCAGATGATGCTTCTCTGCCATATCGCGTAAAAACGCCATCGCCCCTGCATCAAGAGGACCGGACCAGCGGATCGTGTTCTTCACGAAACGCGACCAGCCCGGCAGCGGTGAATCATGGGTGATATAGTGCACAGGCACATCAAGGGCGCCAAGGCTGCGGGCAAGGGCAAGCGTGCCGTGAGCGCCACCAACAATAACAACACCTGGAATGGTCACAGCCTGATCCCCGCCTATTCCATACCTTGATCGCAAAAATTGATAAATAAATTGGATATTTCTAAAGTATTGCGCGTTCGGAGATCGAATTGGCGGAGCCGAAGAGCCTCATGCTCTTTCGGCTGCCTGCGAACGGTCGGAAGTTTCCTTCGAAGGAAAGCGCCTTACACCTCTTTACGCACAGGGCGCGGCTCGCCTTTGTCATCCACCGCTACCATGATGAAGACGGCCTCCGTAACCTTTTCCCGGGAATCCTGATAGTGCCTGCGGGTCCAGGCCTCGATCTTGAGCGTGACGGAGGTGCGCCCAACCTTTTCGATCCTGGTATAGACACACAATGTATCGCCGATCTTGACCGGTTTCTTGAAGACGATTTCATGAACCGCCACTGTGACGGTACGCCCGCCTGCCACATCATTGGCGCGGACGAAGGCGGCAAGGTCCATCTGCGACATCACCCAACCGCCGAAAATGTCGCCGGCCGGATTGGCGTCAGCCGGCATGGCAAGCGTTCTGAGCGTGAGTTCCATATCGGCGGGCGGTTGCTGTTCCATATCAAATTCCTTTCAAGAACCTCCCGCCGCCGGATTTAAACAACCGCGCCCGCTCAGCCAATAGCCGATTTTTCGCGGCAGCCCTTCCAAAACAGCAAGGAATCACGAAGCCATCGTAAGCTTCGGTTAACCATGATGCGGCACGATTCCAAAAAACCGCGAGGGCGTGCGAATGGCCTATGACTGGAGTGGAAACAATAAGATACAGCAGCGCTACGACCGTATCATTCTCGCGGTTGCCAGCGTCATTGCCATCAGCCTGGCGACCGGCACCTTTGTTCTGCGCTCGCAGATGGAGCCGGACGGCACAATAAGCCTTGCCAAACAGCAACGGCTGGACCTCGAAAAATGGCATTTGCGGCTTTGATCCGCACGATAATGTCAACAGCAGCATAACCCGGCGGCTTATTTTGGAGCGATATCCGGCTTTACGATATTTTCCTTCATGGAGGCATGGTCCAGATGGGCCAAAGCCGGGGTAAGAACCGACAGAAATGTCTCTGATCTGCCGATATAGATAATCGCTACGCCGTCGATCCCATTCAGAACCTCCGCCAGCGTATCCTGTGTCTGTTTTTCCAGCCCTTCCAGCAAATCGTCGATGACGATGAATTTCGGCTTCAACAACAGGGCATTGGCGATCCTGATGCTGGCCTGTTCATCCGAATCCAGCTTCTTGTCCCAGCGAATGTGTTCATCAAGCCGTGGCGCCATTTCACCGAGACCGCACGCGGTCAGCGCCGCGACATAGTCTGCCTCCGCAAACCGCTGGGGCGCGCGTGGATAGGCCAGAATTTCGCGCAGCGTACCTGTTGGCAAATAGCCGTGCTGGGCAATGAAAAGCGTGTCGGACTGTTCGGGCATTTCGATCCTGCCCTGCCCCCATGGCCACAGGCCGGCCATGGCGGCAAACAGCAGCCGCCGGTTCACGCCCTGTTCGCCATTGATCATCAGACGATCACCCCGCCCGATTTCAACCTCGGCCTCACGCAGCCGGAAACCCCGCTCCAGATCCTGCCCGCCCGCATCACGGCAGATAGTCACCGACCGAAGGCGGATTTTTTCGTTGTCGGCACTCCGTTGAAGATCGATTGCGAGGCCGTGCTGTTCAACGCTATCCATCTGGATCAGAGCGTTGCGGAACACCGAAACACGCTGCAACGTCGCCTTCCAGCTGGCAATCGGCCCGAAATTGTCGATATACCAGCGAAGTGCGGTATTGACCTGGTTGAAGGCGCCGACGGCCATCATCAGCCCGCCGAAGGTGAGGTTGCCGGAAAAATAGACCGGCGCTGCGATAAGAATGGGCGCCACAACCGCCAACCAGCCGTAGCCCGACGACACCCAGGTCAGATGCGTCATTGCTAAAGCGAGCCCGCGGATTACGCCGAGCACGGCATCGATATCGACGCCGATCCGCCGCCGCTCGTTTTTTTCACCACGCGCAAGCGCAATCGCCGCCAGATTTTCGCTGGCCCGCATCAGGGAAAAGCGTAGTTCGGCCTCTTTTGAATAACGTTCAGCATTCAGGCCGACCAGACGATAGCCGACAAGGTTGCTGAGCAGGGACGCCGAGCCCGCATAAAGGATCGCCGCCCAGACCATGTATCCGGGAATCGCGACCGGATCGCCGTTGATCGTGATGGAAAAGCCTGCCGACAATGTCCACAGAACGCCGATGAAGCTGATGAGCAGGATCGTCGCATTCACAAGGCCGATGGAAAGCGCCGTGCTGCTTTCCGCAAGGTTGCGGACATCGTCGTGCAAACGCTGGTCCGGATTGATCGCAATCGTGCCGAAACCGGCAAGGCGGGCGGCGCGCCCCGGTTTCAGCCACTGGTCCACCATATCCTTGGCAAGACCCTCGCGCATGTTCAGCGCCGTCATCTGGTTAAGCCAGGTCTGAATGACATTGAGAAGCAACAACAGCCCGGCAATGATCGCGAAGACTTCGAGCTGGTGGAGGAAGGCGTCAAGATCGCGCCGCTCCAGCGCATTGTAAAAAGGCGCGTTCCACTCATTGAGCCTGATCTGCCCGTAAGCGGTGAGCAATATCACCGTGAGCAGGGCAATCGACAGCAATATCAGCCGGTTGCGAACCGGCGACGTCCAGAAGGCATTGCCCATCATGCGCAGTTGCGAACGAAAATCGAGATCGAAGCCCGATAGGTTCGCCGCACTCTTGCGCTGATCGTCGGTCACCGTTGTTGCCATTCATTCCATTCCGAAACGTCAGTCGGCAAGGAAAGCGGTTTGCGATCCTGCACCTTGCGATGCCCAGCAATAACACGCCGTTCAACCTTGTCCACAACCGCGGAGAAATCCCCAGGGAGACAATTAAAAAGCCGCGGCAATTCTTCGCGCCGGCAAACATCGGCGCCTCGGCCAACAATGCGGTTGCCTCCGGAAATGATCCTTGCTTTCTTTTCCTGCATTGCACAAAATCCAAATAATTTCAGAGGGGCGGACAAACCGCATAAACCGGAAAACCGGGCAAGGCAGATTAATGGCGATCAAAGCGAGCATCTATCATCTGACGCATTATAAATACGACAATCCGGTTCGCCTTGGACCGCAAATCATAAGATTGAAGCCCGCCTCGCACTCCAGAACCCATGTTATCAGCCATTCTCTCAAGGTTTCACCGTCCAATCATTTCGTGAACCTTCAACAGGACCCATACGGCAATTATCTCGCCCGTTTCGTTTTTCCCGAGCCGGCGACGGAATTTAAGATCGAGGTCGATCTTGTCGCCGATATGACGGTTTACAATCCGTTCGATTTCTTCGTTGAGGAAGAGGCGACCAAGTGGCCGTTCGATTATCCGCAGGAGCTGCGGGAAGATCTGTCCATCTACATGAAACCGGAACCGACCGGCCCCCTGCTTTCCGCCTTCATGGCCACCGTGGACCACACACCCGGGCAGCCGACGGTGGATATGGTCGTTGGCCTCAATGCCCGTCTGCAGCAGGAAATCGGTTACGTCATCCGCATGGAACCGGGTGTTCAGACGCCGGAAGAAACGCTGGCTTCCGGCAAGGGTTCATGCCGCGACACCAGCTGGCTGTTCGTCCAGATCTTGAGACATCTCGGCCTTGCCGCACGTTTCGTGTCGGGATACCTCATCCAGCTGACACCGGATCTCAAGGCATTGGATGGCCCGTCAGGGACAGAGGTCGATTTCACCGATCTGCATGCCTGGGCCGAGGTCTATATGCCGGGCGCCGGCTGGGTCGGTCTCGACCCCACTTCGGGGCTTTTGACCGGCGAGAGCCATATTCCGCTGGCGGCAACGCCGCATTTCCGCAATGCCGCACCGATTTCCGGCGGTTATTTCGGCGAGGCCAATACGGAATTCGCTTTCGACATGCAGGTTCGGCGCGTTGCCGAGACCCCGCGCATCACCAAACCCTTCTCCGATGAGAGCTGGGAGAGCCTCAATGCACTCGGCGAAAAGGTCGATCAGGTTCTGAACGCCCATGACGTCAGGCTGACCATGGGCGGCGAGCCGACCTTCGTTTCCATCGACGATTTCGAATCCGAGGAATGGAACACCGGCGCGGTTGGACCGACGAAACGCGAAAAAGCGGACGTGTTGATCCGCCGCCTGCGCGAACGTTTCGCGCCCGGCGGCTTCCTGCACTACGGGCAGGGAAAATGGTATCCGGGCGAAAGCCTACCGCGCTGGACATTTTCGCTCTACTGGCGAAAGGACGGTCTGCCGATCTGGCAGAACCCTGCGCTGATTGCCGAAGAAGGCGCAAATACCGGTGTTGCGGCCGACGACGCGCAAAAGCTACTGAGCGGTATCGCCACTCATCTCGGTGTGGAGCCGGATCTGGTGCTTCCGGCCTATGAGGATCCGGCCGAATGGATCATCAAGGAAGGTAGTCTTCCCGAAAATGTCGATCCGTCCAACTCGAAACTGAAAGACCCGGAAGAACGCAATCGCCTTGCCCGCGTGTTCGAACGCGGGCTGACGACACCGACGGGTTATATTCTTCCGGTGCAGGCGTGGAACGCTAAGCCCACCACAGACAAACGCTGGGTCAGCGAGAAATGGAAAACACGGCGCGGCAAGATTTTCCTCGTTCCGGGTGATAGCCCGGTAGGCTACCGCCTGCCGCTTGGCACCCTGCCCCATGTGCCGCCATCCGCTTATCCTTATATCCATGAAGCTGACCCTTCGATCCCGCGAGGGCCGCTTCCCGAGAAATTCCAGCCCTCCGGACGCACCATGCCGGAAGCGTCTTTCCATGCGGATGAGGCATCCGGCCAGGAACGCATCGAGCAGACGCTTGGTGAAATCGGCGGCGCGGTGCGCACAGCCATGTCGGTGGAACCGCGCGATGGACGGCTCTGCGTCTTCATGCCGCCTGTCGAACGCATCGAGGATTATCTGGAACTGGTCGCAGCGGCAGAAGCGGCAGCGGCCGAGCTCGGGCTGCCCGTCCATATCGAAGGTTATGCTCCACCGCATGACGAGCGTATCAATGTCATCCGTGTCGCGCCCGATCCCGGCGTCATCGAGGTCAACATCCACCCGGCCGCAAGCTGGAAGGATTGTGTCGACATCACCACGGCGGTCTATGAAGAGGCGCGACAGACGCGTCTGGGCGCTGACAAATTCATGATCGATGGCCGTCACACCGGCACCGGTGGTGGCAACCATGTGGTCGTGGGCGGGGCCAACCCGAATGACAGCCCTTTCCTGCGCCGTCCCGA
Source organism: Agrobacterium sp. 10MFCol1.1 (assembly GCF_000381165.1). NCBI lineage: Bacteria > Pseudomonadati > Pseudomonadota > Alphaproteobacteria > Hyphomicrobiales > Rhizobiaceae > Agrobacterium > Agrobacterium sp. 10MFCol1.1. The sequence continues at coordinate 692,305 of NZ_KB906073.1, forward strand.
CCTTCTGAAAAGCCTTGTCTTGCACTGGCAGCGGCACCCGTCGCTTTCCTACCTGTTCTCCGGCCTGTTCATCGGACCGACGAGTCAGGCGCCCCGCATCGACGAAGCCCGCCACGACAGTCTTTACGAACTGGAGATCGCGCTGGCGCAGGTGCCTGCCCCTGGCCAGGGTGCGCCGCCGCTGCCATGGCTGGTCGACCGCCTGTTCCGCAACCTCCTGACGGATGTGACGGGCAACACCCACCGCGCCGAAATCTGCATCGACAAGCTGTTTTCTCCGGATGGGCCGACCGGCCGCCTTGGCCTTGTGGAGTTCCGCGGCTTCGAAATGCCGCCGAATGCCCGCATGTCGCTCGCCCAGCAATTGCTGGTGCGCGCCCTCATCGCCCGTTTCTGGAAAAACCCCGCCGCCGGCAAATTCGTGCGCTGGGGCACGGCACTTGCAGACCGATTCATGCTGCCGCACTACATCTGGGCGGACTTTATGGACGTGCTCGGAGACCTGAGGGAAAATGGCTTCGACCTGAAGCCGGAATGGTTCACAGCCCAGCAGGAGTTCCGTTTCCCCTTCTTCGGTGAGGTGGAATACGAAGGCGCGAAGCTGGAATTGCGCCAGGCTCTGGAGCCCTGGCATGTTATGGGCGAACAGGGTGCCATCGGGGGAACCGTGCGTTTTGTCGACAGCTCCGTCGAGCGTATGCAGGTCCGCCTCGAAACCTCCAACCCTGCGCGCTATACCGTGGCGTGCAACGGTCGCGCCGTTCCGCTAACTCCGACGGAAAACCGAAGCGTTGCGGTCGCCGGTGTTCGTTTCAAGGCGTGGCAGCCCTCTTCCGGCCTGCATCCCGTTCTGCCGGTCAATTCGCCCTTGACCTTTGACATTTATGATACATGGTCGGGACGATCGATCGGCGGATGCATCTACCATGTTGCTCATCCGGGTGGTCGCAATTACGAGACCTTTCCCGTCAACGGCAACGAGGCCGAGGCACGCCGCCTTGCCCGTTTCGAACCATGGGGACATACGGCCGGGCAATATCCGTTGATGGCGGAAACCGTGTCGCCAGAATTTCCGCTGACGCTCGATCTGCGCCGGCCATACGGAGTGTAAATTGTCCAAAGCCCCGGCCACGGAACGCAAGACGGAAACGAGCGCGCAATCGCGCGGGCTTGACTACTCCACCTTGCCCGGCGTGGCCGATGAGATGCTCGATACCAACGGCAAGGTCAGACCGGTCTGGAAAACCCTGCTCGGTGCCCTGTCGCGCATGTCGGAACGCGAACTGCATGAGCGCTTTGCCCGCACCGACCGCTATCTGCGCGATGCGGGCGTGTTTTACCGCGATTACAGCAAGGGCAGCAGCGAAAGAAACTGGCCGATCTCCCATATTCCGGTGCTGATCGACGACAAGGAATGGACGGTTCTTTCCGAAGGGCTTAAACAGCGCGCCAATCTTCTGGAAGCCATGGTCGCCGATTTTTACGGCGAAAACCGGCTGGTGAAGGAAGGTTACGTACCGCCGGCACTGATCGCCTCCAATCCGGAATATCTGCGGCCGATGGTCGGCGTAAAACCGGCAAGCGGCCATTATCTGCATTTCTGCTCGTTCGAGATTGGACGCGGACCTGATGGCAACTGGTGGGTACTGGCCGACAGGACACAGGCGCCTTCCGGCGCAGGCTTTGCGCTGGAAAACCGGGTGGCGACCACGCGCGCGCTTTCCGACATCTATGCCGAAACCCATGTTCACCGTCTCGCTTCATTCTTCGGCGCTTTCCGCGACACTTTGCAGTCGCACAGAAAACATCCGGATGACCGCATCGCCGTGCTGACGCCCGGCCCCGCCAACGAAACCTATTTCGAACACGCCTATATCGCCCGCTATCTCGGCTTCATGCTGCTAGAGGGTGAGGATCTGACCGTGGTCAACGGCCGCGTGATGGTAAGGACCGTGGCCGGACTGAAACCGATCGGCGTGCTTTGGCGGCGCCTCGATGCCTCCTATTCCGATCCGCTGGAACTGAACCAGCAATCCCACATCGGTACGCCCGGCATGGTGCAGGCGCTGCGCAATGAAGCACTGACAATCGTCAACGCGCTCGGCACCGGCATTCTCGAAACACGGGCCCTGCTGTCTTTCATGCCGCGCGTCTGTCGCCACCTGCTTGGCGAAGACCTGAAACTGCCGTCCATCGCGACCTGGTGGTGCGGACAGGAATCCGAGCGCCGCCACGTTGCCGGCAATATCGAGGGCATGGTCATCGGCCCGGCCTATTCCCGGCTGCCCTTCTTCGAAGACAACGGTCAGTCCGTGCTCGGCTCGTCCTTGCGTGAAACGGCGAAGGAATCGATCAGCGACTGGCTCGCTTCCGATGGCCACAGGCTTGTCGGCCAAGAGGTGGTGACGCTTTCCACCACGCCGGCCTATATCGACAACAAGCTCGTGCCGCGCCCGATGAGCCTTCGCGTTTTTGCCGCCCGCACCCAGGATGGCTGGCAGATCATGCCGGGCGGCTTTGCGCGGATCGGCAGCGGCAACGATGTATCGGCCATCGCCATGCAATCAGGCGGCAGTGCCGCGGATGTCTGGATCGTCAGCGACAAGCCGGTGGAACGCACCACGCTTTTACCGGCGGAAGAAAGCTTCACCCGCAATATGCCGGGCAGCCTGCCAAGCCGTGCGGCGGACAATCTCTTCTGGCTCGGCCGCTATATCGAACGTTCGGAAGGCGCATTGCGCATCTTGCGCGCCTGGCACGGACGTTATGCCGAATCCGCCGACCCACGTCAGCCCTTGCTTGCGCATGTGACGCGTTATCTCGAAGCGCTGGATGTGGAAATGAACGATGCCGTGCCGGAAAGCCTGCTGAACAACATCAACAGCGCGCTCTATTCCGCCAGCAACATCCGAGACCGTTTTTCGCCGGACGGATGGCTTGCTCTAAATGACCTTGCCAAGACTGCCCGTCGGTTCCACGCAAAGGTTTCGCCGGGGGACGACGCGACCCATGCCATGACGATCCTCCTTCGCAAGCTTGCAGGCTTCGCCGGTCTCGTGCACGAAAACATGTATCGTTTCACCGGCTGGCGTTTCCTGTCGATCGGCCGCTATCTCGAGCGTGGCCTGCATATGACAAGGCTTCTCGGCCATATGACCGGACCGGATGCGCCAGATGGATCCTATGACATGCTGCTCGAAATCGGTGATAGCGTCATGACCCATCGCCGCCGCTACAATGTCAGCACGGCGGGTCTGACCGTCACCGATCTTCTGGCGCTCGATCCGCTCAACCCACGGTCCATCCTGTTTCAGCTGAACGAGATTCGTACTGAGGTGGAGCAGCTGCCGAACGCCTTTACGAACGGCCAGATGTCGCCCTTTTACCGCGAGGCGATGCGGCTGCATTCCGGCCTTGCCGTCATGACGCCGGAAAACATGAACGGCGCGATCTACCGACAGCTCGAAACGGACATGGAACATCTCTCCGATGTTCTGGCCCAGACATATCTCGGATAACCCGATGCTTTATGACCTTTCCCTGCATATGGGTTACACCTACGACACGCCGGCCCATGGCGCGCGCCACATCATCCGCGTGCTGCCCCTGTCGATCCCGGGCCGTCAGCGCTTCATCGCCGGCACCATCGATGTTTCGCCGGTGCCGGAAGAACGGGCGGTCTTTGAGGATTTCTTTCATCAATCGGCCACCTCAGTGCATCTGCGCGCACCGCACGAAAAGCTGGATATCCGCATGCAGGCGCGTGTGATGGTGGAGGCACCTGCGCTGACGGCAGATTTTTCACCCGAGCTTTCACGCCTGCCGCAAGACCTTGCCGACGTCTGGTCGGTCGACTTCCAGTCACCGCATCACTTCATCGGCGCCAGCCCGAGACTGGGGACGGATACGGCGATATCGGCCTATGCGCGGGAATTGCTGAAGCCCGGAATGACCATTCGCGAAATCGCACTCTCGATGTGCAAACGCATACACAAGGACTTCACCTATGACGGTGAAGCGACGACTGTCGATACGACACCGTCGGAAGCCTTCAAGCTGAAACGCGGCGTATGCCAGGACTTTTCGCATATCATGATCATGGCGCTGCGCAGCCTCGGCATTCCCGCCGGTTACGTCAGCGGCTTCCTGCGCACCATCCCCCCGACGGGCAAGGAACGTCTGGAAGGTGCCGATGCGATGCATGCCTGGGTTCGCGTATGGTGCGGTGAGGCTGCCGGTTATCTGGAGCTCGACCCCACCAACGATATCGTTGCCGGCAGCGACCATATCGTCGTTGGCTATGGCCGGGACTATTCCGATGTCGCGCCGGTGATCGGCGTATTGAAGAGCTACGGCAACCAGCAGATCAAACAGGCCGTCGACGTCATTCCCGTCCAGTAATGATACATTACGTGTTATTATGAGCATACTCGAATTAATACTTGAAAAACTGCACCAATTTGAGCGACGTATAAAATTTAACCGTCTACATTAGTGGATTCTACATCGTTTGCGGGTTTCCTGCGCTCAGTCTAATGTTCTAATTAGTGAGCCCGTTATGATCTCCTCCGCATATCAAAAAATGACGCGCCGTTTCCTTGCCGATACGGGCGGCAATTTTGGCATGATGACGGCAATATTGCTGCCGGTGCTGCTTGGTTTTGCGGGAGCCGGCATGGAGCTGGCGAATGTGATGCAGGTGAAAGCGGACCTGCAGAACACGGCGGATTCGGCGGCTCTCGCGGCGGCGACCGAGGCCCGCTTGAAAGAAGGCGCTCTGACGGACGAACAAATCAAGGAAATCGCCAAGGCCTTCATCGCCAGCCAGATGGAAAAGACCCTGACCGAGGAGGAGAAGAAGGCGCTCGAGAAAAACTCTCCAGTCAATATTGGCACAACGGACGATGCGCGCGGCAAGACCTACACCATCCAGACCACGATAAACTACCAGATGCAGCTTAATCCGCTCTTGGGGTTCTTCGGGGCGAAAACACTCGATCTTGCCGCGACAGGCACCGCGGTAAGCACTGTCAACAAGGGCGCGCCGATCTCCATGTATCTGGTGCTCGACCGCTCGGGTTCGATGTCCTTCAAGACCGATACGCTCAACACCAAGAAAACGTCGTGCCAGAACTACACGGTCGATAACTGGGGGAGTTATCCCAATCTCAAAAATACATCGCCCTGCTACGTCAACAAGGCTACTTCACTAAAAACCGCGGTCGGCTATCTCGTCGCGACGTTGAACAAGGCCGATCCCACTTATACCGCCAACGGCGGTTCCGAACTGGTTCGAACAGGAGCCTCGGTCTATACGCATGAGACCTACGCGGCCCAGCCTATCACCTGGGGTACTAGCAGCGTTGCCACCTATGTCGACAAACAGATCCCGGAGTTTCCGTCTGGCGGTACGGATGCCCGCAGCAGTCTGAATGCCGCATACAACGCCCTTAAAAAAGCGAATATCGTTGAAGCGAAAGAACACAAGGACAAGAAAAGCGAATCCTTCGAGCGATACATCGTTCTCATGACGGATGGCGAAATGACGGGGAACAGCTCCTCCTGGAGTTCCAGCATCGACCAGACCGTGCGCAATACCTGCGATACGGCCAAGAAAGACGGTATCAAGATTTTCAGCGTCGCGTTCATGGCGCCGGACAAGGGCAAGTCGCTGCTGCAACATTGTGCGTCCAGTCTCGACAATTATTACGCGCCTGAAAATATGGAGCAGATCGTTACCGCCTTCGGCGAAATTGCCCGCAAGGCTGCCGGCAGTTTGGCAACGCTGACCAATTAACGGAAAATCAAGCCAGCTTCCCCGGAAACGACCTCGCTTCCGGGGAGCAATGTTCCCGGGGCGACCTTGCCGGGTTGCATGGCTGGCACGGCGTGCGCGGCAGGTGACAGCGCCGGCGACACATGGCATAGGAGAGCCGCTCCCATTCACAGGCCCCTGTCATGATCCGCATCGAAAATATCAGCAAGTCGAACAGTCACCGCATTCTCTACATCGAGGCCTCCGCTGCGCTCAATCGCGGCGAGAAGATCGGCCTTGTCGGCCCGAACGGCTCTGGCAAGACCACACTGTTCCGAATGATGACCGGCGAGGAACAGCCCGACGAGGGACAGGTCGTCGTCGAAAAGGGCATGACGGTCGGTTATTTCAACCAGGACGTCGGCGAAATGTCCGGCCGTTCCGCCGTGGCCGAAGTCATGGAAGGCGCCGGCCCGGTCAGCGAAGTCGCAGCCGAACTCCGGCAGCTGGAAGCCGCCATGTCCGATCCCGACCGGATGGACGAAATGGATGCCATCATCGAGCGTTACGGCGAAGTGCAGGCGCGGTATGAAGAACTGGACGGCTACGCGCTGGAGGGCCGCGCGCGCGAGGTTCTGGACGGGCTGAGCTTCAGTCAGGAAATGATGGATGGCGACGTCGCCAAACTTTCCGGCGGCTGGAAGATGCGCGTAGCGCTCGCCCGCATCCTTCTGATGCGCCCGGACGTGATGCTGCTTGACGAACCATCGAACCATCTCGATCTCGAAAGCCTGATCTGGCTCGAAGATTTTCTGAAGAACTACGACGGCGCGCTTTTGATGACCTCGCACGACCGCGAATTCATGAACCGCATCGTTACCAAGATCATCGAAATTGACGCTGGCAACCTCACCACCTATTCCGGCGACTACGGCTTTTACGAACAGCAGCGTGCGCAGAACGAAAAGCAGCAGCAGGCGCAGTTCGAACGCCAGCAGGCGATGCTCGCTAAGGAAATCAAGTTCATCGAGCGCTTCAAGGCGCGTGCCTCGCATGCCTCACAGGTGCAGAGCCGCGTCAAGAAACTCGAAAAGATTGACCGCGTCGAGCCGCCCAAGCGGCGCCAGACGGTCGCTTTCGAATTTGCGCCGGCGCCGAGATCTGGCGAAGATGTCGTCGCGCTGAAGAAAGTGAACAAGGCCTATGGCAGCCGCACGATCTATGGCGAGTTGGACTTCATGGTGCGGCGCAAGGAGCGCTGGTGCATCATGGGCGTCAATGGTGCCGGAAAATCCACCTTGCTGAAACTCGTGACTGGCACGACCACGCCGGATTCCGGCAATGTCACTCTCGGCGCCAGCGTCAAGCTTGGTTATTTCGCCCAGCACGCCATGGATGTTCTGGACGGCGACAGCACCATTCTGGAATGGCTGGAGGAACGTTTCCCGAAAGCCGGGCAGGCACCGCTGCGCGCCCTTGCCGGCTGCTTCGGTTTTTCCGGTGACGATGTGGAGAAGCGCTGCCGCGTTTTGTCCGGCGGTGAGAAGGCCCGTCTGGTCATGGCTGCCATGCTGTTCGACCCGCCGAATTTCCTCGTGCTGGACGAGCCGACGAACCATCTCGACCTCGACACCAAGGAAATGCTGATCAAGGCCCTGTCGGAATATGAAGGCACGATGCTTTTCGTTTCGCATGACCGCCATTTCCTGGCCGCCCTTTCCAACCGGGTGCTGGAACTGACGCCTGACGGTATCCACCAATTTGGCGGCGGATATACGGAATATGTAGAAAGCACCGGACAGGAAGCGCCGGGCCTGCGCAGCTGAGGCAGCTTGACGGACGTATGAGACGCAGAATTCCCGGGACAGGTTTCATCTTTTAACGTTTGCAGAGCGGATCGGTGGACTAACAAATGCAACTTAAAGACTGCTACAATTTCCACGATTTTCGCCGAATGGCAAAACAGCGTCTTCCCGGACCGATCTTCAACTACATCGACGGTGCTGCCGACGATGAGGTGACGTACCGGAGAAACACGACCGCCTTCGACAATTGCGATCTCGTTCCCGACGTGTTGCGGGGCGTGGCCGATGTGGACATGTCTGTCACCGTCATGGGGCAGAAGCTGGCGATGCCGGTCTATTGTTCCCCGACGGCGCTTCAGCGTCTCTTCCACCATCAGGGGGAGCGGGCGGTTGCGGCCGCAGCCGGAAAATTCGGCACGATGTTCGGCGTTTCTTCACTCGGCACCACCAGCCTCGAGGAAGCGCGCCGGATCAGCGGCGGCCCACAGGTCTATCAGTTTTATTTCCACAAGGACCGTGGTCTCAACCGCGATATGATGGCGCGCGCCAAGACTGCGGGTGTGCAGACGATGATGCTGACGGTGGACAGCATCACGGGTGGGAACCGTGAGCGCGACAAGCGCACCGGTTTTGCCATTCCGTTCAAGCTCAATCTTTCCGGCATTGCGCAATTCGCCATCAAGCCGGCCTGGGGGATCAATTATCTGACGCATGAGCGCTTCAGCCTGCCCCAGCTCGACGGCCACATCAAAATGGACGGCGGCGCGCTCTCCATCAGTCGCTATTTCACCGAAATGCTCGACCCATCCATGACATGGGACGACGTCGCACAGATGGTGCGTGAATGGGGCGGCCCTTTTTGTCTGAAGGGTGTCATGTCCGTGGAGGACGCCAGACGCGCCGTCGATATCGGTTGCAGCGGCATCGTGCTTTCCAATCACGGCGGTCGCCAGCTCGATGGTTCGCGTAGCGCCTTCGACCAACTGGCCGAGATTGTCGACGCAGTCGGTGACCGTATCGATGTCATGATGGATGGCGGGGTTCAGCGCGGAACGCACGTCCTCAAAGCCCTGTCTCTGGGGGCGAAGGCCGTCGGGCTTGGCCGCTATTACCTTTTCCCGCTTGCCGCCGCCGGACAGCCGGGTGTCGAGCGGGCGCTTGAGCTGATGCGCATCGAAATCGAGCGCGGCATGAAGCTGATGGGCTGCACCACCGTCGACCAACTGACACGCCGGAACCTGCGGTTTCGTAACTAGAGCGGTGTCAGCGCGAGAAAATCGAGGCCTGTCGAGCTTATCGACAATATAGTCGGATAATCACCCGTACCGAATGAACCCTTTGATACCACCAGCGGTTTCGAGAGGTTTTCACGCTATCGGCGCTGCGCAGTGGTGACCTTGGCAAGACCGATCGAATATGATTATGGTTGCATGATGCAACCATAATGGATTTTGGCATGTCCGAAAGACCCTTTCCCATAAACGATATCCGCTCCACCTCGCGTCGGCTCGTGCGCGAACTCGGCTTCATGGGTGGAGACTTTGCCGGCACCGATCTGCCGCCCTCCGCCGTGCACGCCCTGATCGAGATCGAGGCATGCCCACGCATTTCCGCACGCGATCTGGGAAAGATGCTTCGGCTTGAAAAGTCGAGCATCAGCCGCATGCTTCGCAAACTGGTTCTTTCGGGCGATGTTCTGGAAGAAACGGACGAAGAGGATAGTCGTATCAAGCGGTTGCGCCTCGCCGGGCGAGGGCAGAAGCGGGTCGAAGCCATCCACACCTTTGCCAACCGACAGGTATCAAACGCACTGTCGCGGCTCGCGCCTGCGGATGGCCAAAAAATCCTTGACGGGCTTCGCCTTTATGCCGACGCGCTGGGAGACCGGGCCGACGCCGCGGCTCCCCCGATCGAAATCGTCAGGGGCTACAGGCCCGGCCTTATTGCCCGTATCACGCAAATGCATGCGCTTTATTATGCCCGGACATCAGGCTTCGGCCAGCGCTTCGAATCCGTTGTTGCCGAAGGTCTGGCCTCCTTTTGCAACCGGCTCGAAAGCCCGCAAAATGCGATCTGGGTCGCAATGCGTGGAGACGATATCATCGGCTCCGTCGCAATCGACGGTGAAGATCTGGGACCGGGAACCGCGCATCTGCGCTGGTTCATCGTCGATGATGGCGTGCGTGGCGGCGGCGTCGGGCGAAGGCTGTTGGCAACCGCCCTTGCGTTCACGGACGAAAAAGTATTCGCCGAAACCCATCTGTGGACTTTCAACGGACTTTTGGCGGCACGGCATCTTTACGAGGCCCAGGGTTTTACCTGTGTAGAGGAACGTCCCGGCAGCCAGTGGGGAAGCGAGGTTCTGGAACAGCGCTTCGTCAGGCCGCTTCCTATGGTTGGCGACGCTGAACGTGAAGCGAACTAAACCCCGTGGCGGCCGATCAAGCCGCCTTGAGAGCCCCCCGATGAGCAAGTGCGCCTGAACCCAGCTCGAACTGGCCGAGCAACCGATTCAGCGCATCGACCTCGCCTGCAAGATTGTGGCTTGCGGCGGTCATTTCTTCCACCATCGCGGCATTTTTCTGCGTGTCCTGATCCATCTGATTCACGGCGGTATTGATCTGCTGAAGGCCGGACGACTGCTCTTGCGCGGATTCGACGATCGCGGCGACGTGCTGGTTGATCTCCTGCACTTCGGCGACAATCGCGTCGAGTGCCTTGCCGGTGTCGCCGACAAGATGCACGCCCTCTTCGACCTGCTGGTTCGATTTTGTGATCAGCGACTTTATTTCCTTCGCCGCGCCGGCAGAACGCTGTGCAAGTTCGCGCACCTCCTGCGCCACCACGGCAAAACCCTTGCCCGCCTCGCCGGCTCGCGCCGCTTCCACGCCGGCATTGAGCGCAAGCAAGTTGGTCTGGAAGGCAATCTCGTCGATCACACCGATGATACTGGAAATCTCGTTCGAGGATTTTTCGATCCGCTCCATCGCGATTACGGCCTGACGCACGACTTCGCCCGATCGTTCCGCACCGATGCGCGTGCGGGAAACCAGACGGCCCGCCTCGTGCGCACGGTTCGCGGCGTCTTTCACGGTTATTGTAATCTCTTCAAGAGCTGCGGCGGTTTCCTCCACGGCAGCAGCCTGCTGCTCCGTCCGCCTTGCCAGATCATCGGAGGCTGCCTTGATTTCATTAGCGCCGGCATCAATACCGGCGGCATTATCCGATACCCGCAGAAGCGCGTTCTGCAACTTCCCGGCAGAACCGTTAAAATCGTTGCGCACGGCATCGAACCGCTCGACAAAGGGATCGTTGATACGACAGGACACGTCGCCATCTGCGAGCCTGGCCAACGCCTGAGCCAGACTGTCAACCGCGAAACGGATGCCGCTCGCCTCATCGGCCGCCTTGTGTTCGCGGGCCACCCGCTCCTGTTCGCCAAGAGTTCGGTTGGCTTCCGCTTCCTGCTCCAGCAAGGCTTTTTCACGATTGTTTTCGCGCAAAACGTCAAGCGAGCGGGCAAGATCGCCGATCTCGTCCCTGGTCTCGATATCCTTCAATGTCAGCTGGAGATTTCCCCGAGCGATCTGGGCGGTCTCATCGATGACATTCGTGATGCGGTTGATGAACCGCCGTGCAATAAACCAGCCGGCCAACGCCAGCAGCACCGCCGCCGTTACGATCGTCAGGACGGCGTCACGCATCATTGCATGCAGCTGCGCAAAGACCGTGTCTTCCGGAACCGAGACGATTGCGTACCATTTCATGTCGCCGGTGAGCATGACCGGCAAGGCGACGGCGAGGGAAACCGTGCCGTCCTGTGCCGTCATTTCCAGCTCTTTTCCGGGATTGGCGATCAGTTTATCCCAGCCTGCAGTTTGTGCGCCGCCATCTGCGAGGTTCTTACCCATTATCGTCGCATCGGGATGGCTGATGATCTTGCCGCCGCCACTCACAAGGCTCATGAAGCCCGTTCCCATCGGCCGGACGGCTGACAACGCCTTGTTCGTTTCCTCCAGCGACAGATCGAGGCCGGCGACGCCCAGAGTTTTACCGTCGACGATGACAGGTTTCGCGACCGAGGTAATCAGAACCTCCTTGCCATCGATTGCGTAAGAATAGGGTTCGATGACGACTGTTTTCTTCAATGTGAAGGGCAACTGATAATAATCGCCTGGACCCGCGGTGGTATAATCCGTCAATGCGGTGTTGCTTATTTTGCCTCCGCTCCGCACCCAATAGGGTACATAACGACCAGTCGCATCATATCCCTCCTTGTTGACGAAGTCCGCATCCTTGCCATCGAAGGCATTGGGCTCCCATCCGGTCCAGAGACCAAGCAAATCGGGATTGTTCGCCAGCATGTGCCGGATAAGCTGATCGGCCTTGCTCCGATCGGCATCGCCCGACTGCTTCATCGATTCCAGAACCGAGCCGAGGCTATTGACGATGTGAATCATGCCGCCGATATTTTTCTCGGTCGTCAGGGCTTCGGCTTGCGCGATCTGCTGCATACGCTCCATACTGTTGGCCCTCGTATCCTCAAAGGACCGATAAAACAGCACGGCCGAAGCCGCGATCGTTGCAACGACGCCGCACGCGGCGACTGCGAAGATATTACGGCCCGTTGTCGATTTAAACAGCATGTCACATCCCCACAAAAAATCCCGGCCGCGACGGCTGAGGTCGCTGCGCGCAAGCCCAAAATGTCAGCAACCAGGCCAGACGATAATATTAGAAAACTATGCTTAAAAATTACTTTAATTCATATTTTTAGCGCAATTAAGAAAACAGAAATAAATTATAAAACCGTAATATTACAGTACAAACAAAATATTACGCGATATCCGAACCTTCCGAAACGCCAGCATATATTGCAAGCTACGAGCAAGCTCATGCGGCACGCATCATTGCGTGCCGCTGATCAGGAAAACCGGGGGCCTTTAGTCCTGCAAACGCAGATCACTCCAGAAGCCGCGCAACTGGTCGGTCAATTGTGTATAGAGGCCGTAGCGCCGCCTATAATGCGGGAGTTGCCCCGCATCCGGCCGGTAGGCACTGGCCACGCGGGTCATCGCTGCGACCGCCGCTTCATAGCCGGGATAGAGACCGACCGCCACGGCCGCGCCGATGGCCGCACCAAGCGCGCCGGTCTCGCGGGCCTCCGCGACACGCAGCGGGATTTCAAGAACGTCCGCCATGATCTGCGGCCAATGCTGGCTGCGGGAACCGCCGCCGGACATGACGGCACTGTCGACCGGCAGCCCCGCTTCCCTGAGAACGCCGATATGGCGGCGGTGTTCGAAACACACACCCTCGAACAGGGCTCTCAGCATGTGGCCTTCGCCATGCCATCCCGCCAGACCATAAAACCCACCCCGAAATTCCGCGCCCAGTCGCGAGCCGAAGATGAACGGGTGGAAGAACGGATCGTCGGCGCGTTGCGAAACGGAACCGACCAGATCGTTGCAGCGCTCGAAGGCATGGTCACCATGGTCACCGCGAACACGGTGCACGTACCATTCAAGATTGGCCGCAGAGGTGGCGCTGGACTCGATATTGACATAGCGGCCACGTCCAAAGGTCGTGACCATGAAGACATCGGGGCTGATGACCGGTTTATCCGCGAAAACCTGATTAATGCTCCAGGTGCCGGCGATGATAGAAGCCTCCCCGGCGTTGATGACGCCCGACCCCATGGCGCTGGAGACGACATCGAAAAAACCGCCGATAACAGGTGTGCCCTCGGAAAGCCCCGTCAGAGCCGAAGCCTCAGCTGTCACATGGCCGACGATATCCGCCGATTCTACGAGGCGCGGAAAAAAGGCGACGGCATCCTCAAGCCCGTAGAGCGACAGGAGTTCCCGGTCGAGCTTCGCTTCGGGGAAGGCAAGCAACCCCGCACCACTGAGATCGGAAATATCATTGGCAAGACAACCGGTCAGGCGGAAGTTCAGGAAATCCTTGCAGAACAGCACCTTTCCAATCTGGGCATATGTATCGGGCGCATGCCTTTTCACCCAGGCCAGCAGGCTGGGCGTTTGCGCGGGCCAAGGCCGTTGCAGACAACGGTTCTGTAGTTGCGCGCCGCTTTTCCGGTCAAGCTCTACCGCCACATCGGCGGCTCGGCTGTCAAGCGACTGGATACCGATCAGGGGCTGCTGATCCTTGTCCAGCAGGTAGAGACCGTTGCCGTGGCCGGCGCAACCGACGGCGAGGATGCTCCGGGGATCGACGGACGATTTTGCCAGAAGCTGGCGAATCGCCTCGCATCCGTTGCGCCACAACTCCTCCAGATCGCGCTCGACGTAACCGGGCTGCGGAAATGTCGAATGGCCGTCGATGGCGTGTTGCGCGACCTGCCGGCCGGCCGTGTCGAACAGCACCGCCTTGATCACCGTGTTGCCGACATCCAGACCCAATATATGATTTTTATCAGCCACGATTATAGATGTCCCATGCTTCTTCGCTGCCCGCACCCTGATGGACGATAGCCATCAAGGCGGCAACGACGGCCTTGGGGTTGTCATGCTGGTAGATATTCCGTCCATAGACCATCCCGTTCGCACCTTCGGCCACCAGTGCCGCTGATTTCGCCAGCACGTTGCGCAAGTCCTCACGCCCCCCGCCCCGCACCAGAACCGGGCACCGCGCTGCCTCGATGACCTTGTGAAAATCCAGCGGATTGCTGGTGGGATCGGCCTTGATGATATCGGCTCCCATTTCCGAGGCAAGACGCACCAGCGTGACGATCTTTTCAGCATCGCCATCCACCTGGTAACCGCCGCGCACGTCATTGGGCAACATCACCAGCGGTTCGATCATCAGCGGCATGCCGTAACGATGGCAATCGGCGCGCACGCGGCTGATATTCTCGACGCATTGGCGAAACAGTTCCGGCTCGTCCGGCAACATGAACAGGTTCGCGACGACGCAGGCGGCGTCCATCTCCAGCGCGCCGATGATCGGATCGTGATAATTCTGGAGCTGCGACCACATGGCTCTGTGGCGCGTTGAATTATAGGGGTTGCCCATGTCGATGCGCATGACGAGCGCCGGCTTGTCGCGCTGCGGCCTTTGCTGCAACAGGTCCGCCTGTCCGTAGGTCATCTGGATGGCATCGGGAGCTGCTTCCACCAGCCTGTCGACAGTTTGAGCCATATCCTCCAGCCCGACGAGGAAGCTCGGCTCGTTGCAAACCCCGTGATCAATGGCAACGTCCAAGCATCCACCATTGCGGAACAGCCGGTTCATGCGCGCCTTTTTCGAAATCCGCATCATCATGCATTCTCCTTGCATCTGTGTTTAAGCATTGCCGTCGTGACCCCGTAAAAGGTCTCCAGTTCATCAACGAGCCGCTGCCGTTCGTCCGCCGCCTGCTGTGGCGCCCATCCCAGCTCGCGCGCTGCGACGCCAAGGATCGCATCGATCAGATCGGCATCGATGACGCCGGTAATGGCAAGCGTCGTGCGGCGCAGGATGATATCCGTCAGATGGCGGACATGTTCGCAGCGGATCAGCCAGACCACCTCTGCCGCCGTGATCGGCGGTTTTTCGCAAAGCGGACTGTCATCCGGACGGCCCCGACAAAAACCCATCAACTCGAAGGCACGTGAACCATAGGCCGATGCCAGATACTCGGCCCGGTCCCGGTCGATCGAAAATTCCTCCGACAGCAGGGCCGGCAGGCGCCCGGCACCGCTGGGGAAGTTCCTGCCGCCGCCGATCGGGCGGTTCATTGTGCCAGTCAGCCGCTTGCGTCCGAGAAAGGCCAGAGCCTCGTCGGTCACCTGTTCGCCAAAGGCTCTGAACGTCGTCCACTTGCCGCCGATCATGCAGAGCTGCGGCGGATCGCCCTCCACGCGGTGGATGAAATGGCTGCGGGATATTCTTCCGGTAAAGGCCGCGTCGCTGCGCGGCAGCGGGCGTATGCCGCTGAAACTGTAGACGATGTCGGAATGGTCGATGGAAATATGCGGAAAGACCTGACGGACCGCATCGAGAATATAATCACGCTCTTCCGGTTCGCATCGCACCCGTTCGGGACGATCCACCTTGATATCTGTCGAACCGGCGAGAACCCGGCCAAGATAGGGAAAGAGTATACAGACACGGTTGTCGGCATTCTCGAAAAAAATCATATGGCCGTTCAAGGCCTTAAAGAGCGCCTCGTTGGCGAGGATCAGATGCGATCCCTTGGTGCCGGAAACGGTCGGTTTCGCCCTCCCCGCAGCCTGTGTGGTCGTTAGCGCTCCAATCGTCTCATCGATCCAGGCGCCCGTCGCATTGACGATGATGCGTGGCCGGACGGGCAAGGTTTCGTCCGTGCCCTCCACCTTAAGACCATAATCACCGCCAGCGCGGACAAACTCGGCATAGTTCAGCGCAATGCTTTGCGGCGCATCGGCCCGGGTGTCGATCAGAAGCTCCAGCGCAAGCCGTTCGGGCTGGCTGATCCACGCATCGTAATAGGTGGCCGAATATCTGATGCCTGGCGTCAGGCCCGGCCAGCGTTGCAACGTCTTGCGTGCGTTACGGAAGGTGTGTCGGGGAAGGATGCGATTTTTGCGGGTGACGAAATCATAGAGCATGAGGCCCGCCTTGATGGCCAGTGCCCCCCGGCTGGCGGGTTTTCCGCCGGAACCCACAAAGGTCGCAGCCGCATTGAACAGGCCGCTGAAGGTTGAAAATATCGGGATCGTCGTCGGCAGCGGATGAACCATATGCGGTGCCAGCGTCAGAAGCGCATCACGCTCCCGCAGCGATTCCGCCACAAGGCCGAATTCACCATTTTCGAGATACCGCAGGCCGCCGTGGATCATGCGCGAGGGTGCAGCACTGCAACCGGACGAGAAGTCGTTGCGCTCTACCAGAAGCACCCGCAGTCCCTGTAAAGCGAGATCGCGATAGGCGGCGATACCATTGATACCGCCACCGATGACGACGGCGTCGAAATCACCGTCTTGCCGGATGCGGCGTAGAGCGTCCTCGCGAAAACTGGGCATAGGAATACCGTTCGCTGGCTAACAACCAGCGTCCCAATGTTGTTAAACGTTTAAAGCGACGAGAGAGAGGGGTGGCGAAAATTATGCGATATTCGCCTGAAGCCCCGTCTCAGCTACATGATTTACCCATCGAGCCCCACGAGATGCTCGGCAACGCCGGCGCTGATAAGAGCCAGTTCATTTTCCGCGAGGCGCAGGCGGGCCGCAGCAGCGTTTTCAACCGCCTGAGCCGGATCGCGCGCCCCGCACAGCGAGAATGTTATGCCGGGCTGGGCAATCGTCCAGGCAATCACGACCTGCGCAATCGACGCGCCATGCGCGTTGGCCACCGGCTCCAGACCCCGCGTCAGCCGCGCGATCTTCTCGCGGTTTGCCTGGCTGAAACGCGGGTTGCCCTTGCGCTGATCATCACCTGCAAAAACCCGTTCGGGTCCGACCTTGCCGGACAGAAGACCGAGCGCCAGCGACGAGTAGCTCAGGACCGAAACAGCACTCGTGCGGCAAAGCGGCAGAAGTGTCGTCTCGATGTCCCGCCGCACCATTGAATATTCTTCCTGGATGGCATCCAGCGCGCCGGTGGCGATATAGGCTACCAAATCCTCCGGCGAGACGTTGCTCGCGCCGATCGAACGGATCTTGCCTTCGTCCTTTAGGCGCACAAGCGTTTCCACCGTCTCGGCAATCGGCGTCGTCGCATCCTGCCAGTGGGTGACATAGTGGTCGATATAGTCGGTTCCAAGCCGCTTCAGGCTCTCTTCGACCTCATGGCGAATCGAAGCGGCGCCGAGATAACGGTGAACGGGCTTGCCATCCTGGTGGAAGAAATAGGCGCCCTCGTTCACATGCCAGACCAGCCCGCATTTGGTGACCAGCACCACCTTGTCGCGCCGGCCGGCAATCGCCTTGCCGACGATGGTTTCCGCAAGACCCATCCCATAGGCCGGCGCGGTATCGATCAGGGAAATGCCCGCATCGATGGAGGCCTGGATAGCGGCGATGGACTGCCGCTCATCGGTGCCGCCCCACATCCAGCCGCCGATGGCCCAGGTGCCTAGCCCCACGGCTGATGCGCTGATACCGCTGCCCCCAATCGTCCGGGTCAATATTGAATTGTCCGTCACGAAGTTTCCCCCTCTTCCTGATCCAGTAAATAGCCGGCGATCGCCTCGTCCACGACGAGCGAGGTCAGATAGCGGCCGGCAAGCGTGGCTGCCACCGGTCCGGCCTTGATGGCCCCGGCCGCCACGCCGATGATGTTCGGGCACCGGGCAAGCTGCCCGGGGTCCAGCGCCACCACGCGCGAGTTGAGATCGATCCGCGCCAGTTGCCCATCCGCCATGGTGAGATGGGCAAGGAATTCCCCGGCAATGCCCGCATCCACCAGCGCCTGCCCGCCACGGGCCACATCCGGCAGCAGATCGTAATAACCGGAACCGGGCGCCTCCACGGAACCGATGCCAACCAGTGCCACCTGCGCCTGCCGCGCTAAGTCGAACACTTCACGGATCGAAGCGACATTCATCAGGAGATCACGCTGTTCCTCATCCTCGGCAAACAGCGGCGCATGAATGAGCGACGCGCTGCCGCCGAGCTTTTCCGCCAGTTGCGTGGCCAGATGATTGACATCCGTATAGTGCTTGCCCTGGACACCGCCGGTCAGCGGCACTACCCGCACATCGAAACGGCGCTCGGCCTCCAGATTATCGACGACGGCACTCACCGCCTTGCCGCCGGTAATCGCAATCACGTCGCCGTCGCGGATAGTCTCCAGCAAGTGGTTGGCGGCCACGCGTCCGACCATCTGCAGCGCGGTTTCCGGATTGTCGGACACCGTCGGTGTCACCACCGACTGTCTGAGGCCGAAGCGACGTGTGATCTCGTTTTCGAGGTCCACCAGCCTCTGATAGGGACTGGCGATAGTGATCTTTACCATGCCTGCCTTGCGGCCCGCCGCTATCATGCGGTTCACCTTGGTGTGGGAAAGATTGAGCCGCTCGGCAATTTCCGACTGCTTCACGCCCTCGATGAAATGCAGCACCAGGACGGAGTACATCTGCCTCTGTTGATCGAAATCGTCCTTGGTATCCAGCATGATCGTATATCTCCAATTACCACAGGCGCTCAGCGGCGACGCTTGACAAGATAGTGGTCGAACAGGACCGCCGTCAGCAATATGCTTCCCCTGATGATGTCCTGCCAGTAGACAGACACATTGAGCAAGGCAAGCGAACTGGAAACGACCGACAGAAGGATCGCCCCGAGGATTGCGCCGAGAATGGTGCCCGAGCCGCCCGAAAGGCTGGCGCCACCGATGACCGCGGCTGCAATCACGTTAAGTTCCATGCCGACTCCGAAGCTCGGCTGTGCTGACCCGAAGCGGGCCATGTAGATCACGCCTGCGACACCGCACAGCATCGAACAAAGCGTGGTGGTGGCAAACACCACCCGGCCGACGCGGATGCCGGAATAAGCCGCCGCTTTCGGATTGCTGCCGGTATAGAACACCTTACGGAATGCCGTCGTGCGCCGCAGCAAGAGATCGAAGCAGACGACCACCACCGCGAATATGATCAGCACCAGCGGAATGCCGCCAAGCGCGCCCTGGCCGATGAATTTGAATTCCGGCGGCAGCGAGTAGAGACCGAGCGGCCGGCCGCCCGTTGCGAGCAGGCAGACGCCGCGCGCAATCACCATGACGCCGAGCGATACGATGAAGTGATGCAGGCCGATGACCGTTGTCAGAAATCCCATGGCCATGCCGACCAATGTGGTGAGGCAGATTGCCAGCCCGGCCGCGACCCAGGGATCTACACCGTTGAGGAATAGCCAGCCAGCCGCAACCATCGCAAGCGCCGTGACGGAACCGACGGATAGATCAATGCCGCCCGAGATTAACAGGATCGTCATGCCGACCACGACGATGCTTTCGATGGCGAAAACCATCGCCATGGCCCGCAGATTGTCGACCGTCAGGAAATACGGGGATATGAAAGACATCACCGCGAAAAGGGCGAGGATGATGACGATAAGTCCGGTTTCCCGTGCCTTGAGCGCCGGTTCCCACCAGCCTGTGCGGCGAACCGCCACTTCTGCAATGCCCGAAGGTGTTTCCGATGTTGCCATTTTCCCGCTCCCTCAGGCCCCTGCCGGGCTCTCTGCAATATTGATCGATGCAAGCTGCATGATCTTTTCTTCCGTCATGTCCTCACCCTCAACCTCGCCGGCAATGCGCCCCTCGCGCACGACCAGTACGCGGTCGCTGACACCGATGAGTTCCGGCAATTCAGAGGATATGACGATCACGCCCACACCCTCGCGTGCCAATTCCCGGATCTGGCGGTGGATTTCGGCCTTTGCGCCCACATCCACCCCGCGTGTCGGCTCGTCGAGAAAGACGACCTGTGGCTCCACCGACAGCATCTTTGCCAGTGCCACCTTCTGCTGGTTGCCGCCGCTCAAGGTGGAGACAGCGTCACCGACGCTGTTTGCCCGCAATTTCAGCCGGCGTCCCAACTCGTCGGCGCGCTTAATTTCCTTGCGCCGTTCGATAAAGCCCATGCCGTTTGATATCCTGCCGACATCGAGCGCCGAGACATTCGCGGCAATGGACATGTTGAGAAACAGCCCGTCGCCCTTGCGGTCTTCTGACAGATAGACCAGCCCCTCGCGAATGCTGTCGCGATAGTCCTTGAGCCTCAACGGCCGGCCGCGCAACGTGACCTCGCCTTTTGGTTTTCCCTCCAGCCGGCAGACCGCACGGACAATTTCGCTTCGCCCTGCGCCGATCAGGCCGGCGAGCCCGAGGATTTCGCTCCGGCGCAGATCGAAATCGACATCGAAAACGCGCTTTCCCTCGTTCAGTCCCCGAACAGAGAGAATGACGTCATTCGATTTCTCTTCTTCTGCAAGTTTCGGTGGGTAGAGCTTGTCGAGCACCCGTCCCACCATGCTGTTGACGACTTCCTCCGGAGAAATCTCGGAGATATTCTCCGTCCTGATGTGGCAACCGTCGCGCATCACCGTGATGCGGTCGCAATGCTCAAAAATCTCCGCCATCCGGTGCGAGATATAGATGATCGCAATTCCGCGTTCCGCCAGCCGGTGCATGATCCGGAAAAGGGTCTGGGCCTCGGTTTCGGTCAAAGCCGCCGTCGGCTCATCAAGGATCAGGATACGGCAGTCCAGCGTCAGCGCCTTGGCAATCTCAACGATCTGCTGTTGCGAAATCGACAGATCACCGGCGCGGCTGGCGGGATCGATATCGCCGATTTCCTTCAGGATGGTTGCCGCCCGCTTGCCAAGGTCGCGATAATTCATGAACCAGGATTTGCTTTGGCCGGTCTCCGACATGAACATGTTTTCGGCAACCGAAATTTCCGGGCAAAGCGCAATCTCCTGATGCACGAAACCTATACCGAGGCGGTTCGCCGCATTGGGCGAGGATATTTTGACCGGTTTGCCGTCCAGCAGGATTTCGCCGCCATCAGGCTGCAAAATGCCATCGATAATATGCATCAGCGTCGATTTACCGGCGCCGTTTTCACCCGCGAGCGCATGGATTTCTCCCCGCCGCAGCTCAAAGGCAGCAGTGCGCAACGCCCGCACGGGCCCGAACGCCTTGTGAATATTCGTCATGTTGAGGATGACCTCGCCCATAACGCCCCTCCCGAACGTGGCTCCCCTTTGCCGGCGAGGCGTAAACCTCGCCGGTTTCAGGGCGGCGCGTCAGCGCCCCTTCATATAGTCATTGAGATCAAAGGAAGCGGCGTTCGCCTTGGTAATCACGGCGAAACCATTGTCCATCGAAGGAACCTGCATCGGGTTGAAGCCCGATACCTTGTAGTCGTTGAAGGGGTCGATCAGATCCGAATGGGCACCCAGAAAGGTGTTCATGAAACCCATGAAGCCCTGAACGCCCTGATTGGGATTGATGGACATGTAGATGTTGCCCTGCTTGATGTGCTCCAGCGTCGCCGGAGTAATATCCGCATGCAGGATCAGGACCTTCTTCTTGGCCTCGAGAACAGCGGTCGTTGCGCCTTCAGCCGAGCCGGCTTCAGGAATCCACAATGCGCCTAGATTGGGGTTGGCCTGCAACAGGGCGCCCACCGCCTGATAGGCGACGTTTGCATCCTGGTTGGTCGCCTGGCGGCCGACGAGCTTCATTTCCGGATAAGTGCGCCCCATGTAATCGATCAGTGCGGTGACGCGCAGATCATGGTTGCTTTGGCCCGGATTTTCGAGAACGGCATATTCGCCCTTCTTGCCCAGCTTCTTGACGATCTCGTCAGCCGCAAATTTCGCCTCGGCAACATTGTCCGAGGTGATATAGGCGGTGCGTTTTGACTTCGGCGAATCCGCCGCAAAAGTCGTCACCGAAACACCGGAGTCGATCGCCTTGTTGATCGGTTCGATAAAGGGATCGGCCTGCATCGGATGCAGCAATATACCCTTCGGCTTCTTCACCAGTTCCTGCTCGAAGGAAGCGATCTGCTTGGTGATGTCGTATTCGGGCGTACCGGTGAAAACGGCCTCGCAGCCCAAGGCCTTCGCGGCCTGCTTGAAACCTTCAAAGACCGGCACCCAATAGGGGTGGCTCGAAACCATGACGTTCATCACATAGGTCTCGCCCGGTTCACAGGCGAATTTGCCCGCAGCAGCGGCCTGAGAGCCGGCACCTGCGGAAATCGCCACGGCTAAAACACCCGCGGCAACGGTCGATTTCAGAAAAGCCAACATATTCCCCTCCCAAGGACAATGACCAATCCGCAATAAATTTTAAGTCGTGTAATTTATTGCATGACCTTTGAGATATCGGGAAACCGGGCAAGCGTCAATCCGGTTTGCATTTTATTTTTTCTAGTGAAATTTATTGCGGAGCGCATGGATAGTTTGGAGGCTGCCTCAGGATAGCCCGTCGCTCGAGCGAACTCAGTGGATCGAATAGGTAGTCAATAAACGTGCCTATACCAATCAGCTGGCGGCAGTCAGATGTCTTAAGACCAAGGGATGGCTAGGCGCGATGCACTCAGGACGCCAAATGGCGGGTAGCGCGTAAACGCTTCGGTTCATCACGCCCTCCTCCATGTCCATGCCGCATGGAAGGCCGCAAAGTCCTCCTGCCGATCCTCTTTGCCCTAGTTGGAGTGGTATTTATGATGGCGCCGCAGCGGGTTCCTGTGATGGGACCGTTGACGCATACTCCATAGGGGACAGGTTCGATTGACACTGGGGCCACTATGCAAAAAGGCCCTGCGATTTCTCGCAAGGCCTTGATATTTAAGAATTCGGATGGTGGGCGTGACAGGGATTGAACCTGTGACCCCTACGATGTCAACGTAGTGCTCTCCCGCTGAGCTACACGCCCTCCGTGGCGGCGGATAGACCACAAAACCGGTTCATGCGTCAACTGCTTTTTTTCGGTTTTGTGAAGGTTTTTTGAGACCCCTTACGCCACAAGGAGTTTGTTGACCTCATCCACCAGATCGCGAAGATGGAACGGCTTGGAAAGCACCTTGGCATCCTTTGGAGCCTTCGAATCGGCGTTCAGCGCGACGGCCGCAAAGCCGGTGATGAACATGACTTTCAGGTCGGGGTCGAGTTCAGTCGCGCGCCGCGCCAACTCGATGCCATCCATTTCGGGCATGACGATATCTGTCAGCAACAGCGAGAAAGGCTCTTCGCGAAGCCGGTCGTAAGCGCTTGCGCCATTATCGAAGGAAGAAACCTTGTAACCGGCTTTTTCCAGCGCCTTGACGAGAAAGCGGCGCATATCGTTATCGTCTTCAGCGAGAAGAATTTTCTGATTCATCATAAGTGACCGTAACTGCTCAATGTTTGAGATACCCTAGCCCGATTATAGGATTTTCACGGTAAATATCATGTGAACACAAGAATCGGTATAGCGCTGCATGGTCGATAGTATGGACTTGCCGCACCGTAACTGGCAACATGAACATCCTGATAGTTTACGACATGGTAAATGGCACTGAATGGACTGGATAACGGGTGAATACGAGCTGTTCGAAGTAACGGAACCTGCCGTTCAAACCCTGCCATTCGTCTATAATTCACCCCATAGCGGTCGCTGTTACCCCATCTCCTTTCTGGAATCGGCACGGCTTGATTCGCACGAGATCCGGCGCTCGGAAGATCACTTCGTTGACGAGCTGTTCGCCGCTGCGCCCGACATCGGTGCGCCGCTGCTGAAAGCCAATTTTCCCCGCGCGTATCTCGACGTCAATCGCGAGCCCTACGAGCTTGATCCGCGCATGTTCGAAGGCGCTCTGCCTCCCTATGCCAATATCGGCTCCATGCGGGTCGCCGGCGGCCTGGGAACGGTACCCCGTATCGTCGCCGAGAATATGGACATCTATGCCCACCGCCTGCCGGTGGACGAGGCGCTGTCACGGATCGAGACGATTTACAAACCCTACCACGCCTGCCTGCGCCGGCTGCTGTCACGCACCCACGCCAATTTCGGCATGGCGGTACTGATCGATTGCCATTCGATGCCGGGCAATATCCGCGTTGCCGGCTCGAACCTGCGGCCGGATGTCATTATAGGCGATCGCTACGGCACCAGTGCTTCCCAGGAGGTCTCCCGCGCCGCTCTGCATTTTCTTGAAGAACTGGGTTTCGTTGCGGTCTGCAACAAGCCCTATGCCGGCGGCTTCATCACGGAACATTACGGCCGACCGATCCGCTCTCTTCACGCGCTCCAGATCGAGGTCAATCGGGCGCTGTACGTCGATGAAAAAACGCTTTCGAAGAAAGCAGATTTTCCAGCCATTCAGGCATCGCTTGAAATCTTCATGCGCCAGCTCGGCGCTTTCGTTTCGGAATACGCGATCGAAACCTCGCTCGCCGCCGAATAACACATCAAATTCCAGGATATTTCAGATCCCTGTTCCAGACCGCCTGGCCACGCGCGGGCAAAAAAAACCGCGCCTTGGCGCGGTCAAGTCTAGGGAGGAAACACCCAAGGAGGGTATTTACAGTCAAAGACTGCAAGGTCACGCTACGCATTATATGCACAATTGTCAATCATTTTATTTTATGCACTTTTTTTAGGCTTATGCTGAAAATTTGGAATCGGCCGTGCCTGCATCCGTACGTGTGGACGGCGGGTGCAATTCCGGTCTATGCATTTCGCCATACAATTCAGGCCCAATAATTCAGGCAATGAGGTTTCGCATGCTGCCCGACCGGGATTTCTTCTTCAAACTTGCCGAAGCCGCCAGCGCTGAAACGCTTCCCCGCTTCCGCACAGGCATTGCCGTCACCAACAAGGAGGACGGCGGCTATGACCCGGTGACGGAAGGCGATCAGGCAGCAGAAAGCGCCATTCGCGCCCTCATCGAGGCACGTTTCCCGCAACACGGCATTCTTGGTGAAGAACACGGCAATGTCGGTCTCGATCGCGAACATATCTGGGTTATCGATCCGATTGACGGCACACGCGCCTTCATTTCCGGCGTGCCGGTCTGGGGCACGCTGATCGGCTTCCAGTCGGCCGGCCGCGCTTCGATGGGCATCATGGACCAGCCCTTCACGAAAGAGCGTTATTTCGCCGACGGCGAGGCCGCATGGTATTTCGGGCCGGATGGTGAGCGCAAGATCCGCACGCGCGAATGCGCTTCGCTATCGGATGCTGTGCTGTTCACCACGACACCCCATATCTTCACGGCGGAAGAAAAGCCCCTTTACGACAAGGTGCAGGATCAGGTGCGCCTTTTCCGTTATGGCGTGGATTGTTACGCCTATTGCCTGCTTGCCGCCGGCCATGTCGATCTGGTGATCGAATCGGGCCTGAAGCCCTATGATGTCGGCGCGCTCATTGCGGTGATTGAACAGGCGGGTGGCATCATCACCACCTGGGATGGGGGTCGTCCGGAAAATGGCGGCCGCATTCTGGCAGCCGGTTCCAAAGCCGTGCACGAACAGGCGCTCGCCATTCTTTCAAAACTGTAGATGGTGCGACTGACGGGGATGGCGCAAACCGCGCCATCCCCATCATCGCCGCGTCATTCCGGCGCGAAAAAGGCGTCGATGGCCGCCAGCGACTGTTTGCGGAAAACGTCGCGCTCATGCAGCAATTCATGGCGAGCACCGGTTATGGGAAGAAGCTGCGCCGCGCGGAAGTTGCGCGAGAGTTCCTCCTGCGCCTTATAGGGTGTGATCGTATCCAGCATCGGCGCAAGAATGAGGGTGGGAATGGTTATGTCCGTCAGATGGTCCTGACGGGTCACGCGACCCATTGTTTTCAGCGCTTCATAAACCCATCGCGCTGTCGGTGCGCCGATGAAGAGTTCCGGAAATTGCCGATGCAGCGCAAGATTTCTGGCAAAACGTCTGGCGTCAGAGGTCAGCGGGTTGCCATCGAAATCCCGTTCGCGCTGATCCCTGCCGAGCTGAAGCTTTCCAAGACCCAACAGGCTTAAAGCGGTCGCGACCAGCCGGATGACGGACGAAGGAACGGATTGCTGGCTGTCCAGCTCGATAAAGGGCGAGCAAAGCGCCAGACGGTCGATCCTGTTCGACAGGCCGGGTGCTGCGGCCAGTGCTGCAAGTGCGCCGGTTGAATGGGCGATCATGAAGAATGGCAGCCGGGTATCCGGCAGCACCACCTGTTCGAGAAACAAACTTATGTCGCGCTTGTAGTCGGAAAAACGTCGTACATGCCCGGCGCCTGGCTTCTTCAGCAGCCGTTCGGAACCGCCCTGCCCACGCGTATCGAAGGTCGCGACCCAGAATCCCATGGCCGTCAGATCGCTGACGGTCTCGAAATATTTCTCGATACATTCGTTGCGACCATGCAGCAGAACCACAGTTCCGCGCGCAATGTGTCGGCTGGCGCGGAAGATCGCGTATCGAAGCTGTTTGCCGCCGTGGCCGGTGAAATAACCGGCGGTATGGTTGCCGGGAACCGGGTTGTCTTCGCTCTCGCGCAATGTGGCTTCGATCATCGGTCTTTTCCGGCTTCTCTGCCTTTTCGGGATAGGTCGGCGGCGGCGGAAGGTCAAAGAAAAAATTGCCGGAACCGTCGGTTAAAGCAGTCGCGGTTCCGGCGAATAGGGCAGAAGAAGAAGGGACGTTATTGCTTCTGCCACGGAGCATGTCTCCGATGACGGATATTTATGGCTCTCAAACTGAACGATGCTGGAACCGGATGTTCAGCGATGGTTCATCTTGTTGTCGCCCTTTCCGCTTTAAAGCGCCCCCTTGACGGAGCGCCAAGCCATTCCCATCTCATTCATGCGGCAGCCAGAACGGGGCCGCGCCATATGTCCGGCCGTCGCCAGAACGGGACGCCGGATCAACCGCAAACAGTCGCTTCATAAGGAGGACACCATGCGTCACGTCGATTTTTCCCCCCTCTATCGCTCCACCGTCGGTTTCGATCGTCTTTTTTCGATGCTCGACGGCCTCGGCCAGCCCGAACAGGCCCAGTCCTATCCGCCCTATAACATCGAGCGGACGGGTGAAAACGCCTATCGTATAACCATGGCGGTTGCAGGTTTCGATGAAACGGAACTCAGCATAGAATCCCGTGCCAATACGCTGACGGTGAAAGCCGAGAAGGCTGCAGATGAGAAGTCGTCTGAAGGCGAGTTCCTGTATCGCGGCATTGCCACGCGCGCTTTCGAACGCCGCTTCCAGATGGCCGATCATGTCGAAGTCCAGACCGCTTCCCTGAAGAATGGCCTGCTTCACATCGATCTCGTCCGCAATATTCCGGAAGCCATGAAACCGCGCCGTATCGCGATCTCCTCCGACAGCGCAGATGCGCCGAAGACGATCGAAGCACAGATCACGCCGGCCCAGGTCAACTAAGCCGATCCGGATATCAAACGAACGGCCTCGTTAAGGGGCCGTTTTTGTTTGCCGAAAATTCATCCCTCAGCGGGTGGATACTGCCGCGCCTTCCGCAGCGACAGTTTCCGTTATCGCTGCTTTTTCATGGGCCTTGCGGGCATAACGCTGGGCCAGCACTGCGCAGACCATCAGCTGAATCTGATGGAAGAGCATGATTGGCAATACGATTGCGCCGATGCTCTGGCCGGCGAAGATCGCTCCTGCCATGGGCACGCCGCTGGCAAGGCTCTTCTTCGACCCGCAGAAGGTGATGGTGATTTCATCCGCCTTGTCGAAACCGAGCGCCCGGCTGCCGAACATCGTCACGCAGAGAACAAGCGCCAGAAGAACGATATTGATGCCGATGACAACGCCGATATCGCGCACGGAAAACGTCTGCCATATGCCTTCGATAACTGCTTCGGAGAAGGCAAGATAGACCACCATCAGGATGGAACCGCGATCGACCGGCGACAGCAATTTCTTGCGTGCCCTGATCCAGTCACCGATCCACGGCTGCAGCACCTGGCCGGCGAGGAAGGGCAAGAGCAGTTGCAGGAAGATTTGCAGGAACGCATCCAGCGAAAATCCACCACCATGGCCACCGACCGTGAACAGCAGCCCGACCAGCAGCGGCGTCAGCACCATACCGAAAATATTCGAGGCGGAGGCTGAACAGATCGCGGCAGGCACGTTTCCGCCTGCCATGGATGTGAAGGCGATGGACGATTGCACCGTCGACGGCAGGACGCAGAGAAACAGCACACCCATATAAAGCGGTGCCGGCAGAATGCTCTCGGGAATGAAACCGATCGCCACGCCCAGCAATGGGAAAAGGCCGAAGGTGACGAGAAGGATCGCCATGTGCAGGCGCCAGTGCAAGATACCCGCAATCACCACATCCCGCGACAGCCGCGCGCCGTGGAGAAAAAACAGCAATGCGATTGCCAGTTTCGTGGCAAGCCCGAAATACACCGCTGGCTGTCCGCTGATCGGCAAAAGGGAAGCCAGCATCACGGTGGCCACCAGCATCATGGTGAAACGGTCGGGCAGGAAGCGGGTCATGGGAGGTCTTTCCGACATCGGTTTTGCTTGAAATATCCCATACTATCGCTCATCATGAATTCGGATGCAAAGACTAACAGTTATCACGATATGAGATAAATGCTGAACCTTCAACATCTTGCCAGCTTCGTGATGCTTCAGCAAACCGGCAGCTTCACGCTGGCTGCCGAGCGGCTGGGCATCGGCCAATCCACCGTCAGCCAGCATATTCAGCGGCTTGAGGCGGCACTTGGCCGTCGGTTGATTGCGCGCAGCACCCATCAGGTGAAGCTGACGGGCGAAGGCGAGGCGCTGCTCGGTTATGCCCGCAATATGCTGGAGATCGACAGCAGGGTTTCATCGCTGTTCAGCGAAAACCGCCTGCGCGGGCGCTTAAGGCTCGGCGTTTCCGAGGATTTCGTCGCCAGCCGGCTCACCGCCATTCTGGAAGAATTCATCCGCCTCTATCCCTTGGTCGATCTGGAGCTGACGGTGTCGCTGAGCGGCGTGCTTTACCAGATGCAGGATAATGGCGAGTTGGACGTCGTGCTCGCGAAACGTCGACTCGGTGATAAGCTCGGCCACTTCCTGTACCGCGAACCTCTGGTATGGCTCGCGCGTGACCCGGAGCGAATGCTGAGCCAACCGGACGCCCTGCCGTTGATCGCCTTTCCGCCGCCAAGCATTACTCGAAAGGCGGCACAGGAAGCGCTGGATCGGGCAGGTCTCGCGTGGCGGATCGTCTGCACCTGTGGCAGCCTTAGCGGACTGACCGCTGCCGCAAGAGCGGGCATGGGCATCCTCGTGCAACCGCGCAGCATGGCGCCAGCCGGCCTCAGGGAGATTGCGGCTGATGTGCTGCCGGCGCTTGAAGACGTGGAATTCGTGCTTCAGCCAAGTAAGGGCGCGGACACAAAACTGGTGCGCGCCCTTTCCGATCTGGTATCCAGCAAGAGCATCGCACCGGGCAGTTTTGCGTAAAAAAGACGCTTGCTTGCGTCAATCTTCCCGTTTCGAGAGGCAGCGGCCAACACTATCACGCCACCCCGCGATGGCGCTCTCACGCTCCGTCTCATCCATATCTGGCAGAAAACGGCGATCCCGTTTCCAATGGGCGGCAAAGGCCTCCCGGTCCGGCCAGATGCCGGCGCGCGATGCTGCGAGCCATGCCGCACCGAGAATGGTGGTTTCCAGAAATACCGGCCGGTCAACCGGTGCAGCGAGAATGTCCGCCAGCCGCTGCATGGTCCAATCCGAGGCAACCATGCCGCCATCGACCCGGAGCACCGTCTTGCCATTGTCGCCCGCCCAGTCGTTGCGCATGGCGTCCAGAAGATCGAAAGTCTGATAGGCGACGCTTTCGAGTGCCGCGCGGGCGAACTCTGCAGGGCCGGTGCCGCGCGTCAGGCCGAAAATCGCGCCCCGCGCTTCGGCATCCCAATAGGGCGCGCCAAGGCCGGTGAAGGCCGGCACGAGATAAACCCGCTGCTTGGGATCAGCCTTTTCGGCAAGCGCGCTGACTTCAGACGCGACCGATATGAAACCGAGCTCGTCACGCAGCCATTGCACGGCGGCGCCGGCAATGAAGATCGAGCCTTCGAGTGCATAGGTCGTCACGCCATCGAGGCGATAGGCAATGGTCGTCAGCAACCGGTTTGTCGAGGCGACCCGGTCGGTGCCGGTATTGAGAAGCGCAAAGCAGCCGGTGCCATAGGTCGATTTCATCATGCCGGGTTCGAAGCAGGCGTTACCGATAACGGCAGCCTGCTGATCACCGGCGACGCCGAGGATCGGAATTTCCGCACCCAGAAGCGCCTTGTCCGTTACGCCGAAATCGGCAGCGCAATCAAGCACCTCCGGCAGCATGGCGCGGGGAATGTCGAGGATGGACAGCAATTCGTCATCCCAGGCATTGTCCTCGATATTGTAGATCAGCGTTCGCGAGGCATTGGTGGCGTCGGTCACATGGCGGCGACCGCCGGTGAGGCGATAGATCAGGAAACTGTCAACCGTGCCGAAGCAGATTTCGCCCTTCACGGCTTTTTCGCGAAGGCCGCTGACGCTGTCGAGAAGCCATTTCAGCTTCGTGCCGGAAAAGTAGGGGTCGAGCAGCAGACCGGTCTTTTTCGAAAAGAGCGGCTCCAGCCCCCTTCGTTTCAGATCCTCGCAAATTGGTGCAGCACGGCGATCCTGCCAGACAACGGCCCGATGCACGGCCTCACCCGTATTACGGTCCCACAGCACGGTCGTTTCGCGCTGGTTGGTGATGCCGATCGCCTCGATATCGGAAGCGGAGATACCGGCATCGGCAAGCGCCAGCCGGATTGTTTCAAGCACGCTCTTCCAGATATCCTCGGCGTCGTGTTCGACCCAGCCGGAGGCCGGGAAATGCTGCGGAAATTCTCGCTGGCCGACACCGATGACCCGCATGTCGCGATCAAAGACCATCGACCTTGTCGATGTCGTCCCCTGATCGATCGCCAGAATATAACCGCCCATTATGTCACTCCCTTTCAAACGCAATGACGGGGCGGCAAAGCCGCCCCGGTTTAAGATTTCACGCAGACATTACTTCTGCCAGCTTTTGACCAGCTCGTCGTAATTGACGGTGACCGGCTTTTCCTTTTCGTTGGCAATCTTCAGCTGCGGTGCCAGATTGCCCTTCGAAACGGCGTCCTTGTTCCAGTAGTCGATATCGTGTTCTTCCGCCAGTTTTGGGCCGATATCGCCCTGCACACCGGCGCGCTCGATACGGGCCATGACTTTTTCCTGCTCGGCGCAGAGCGAGTCCATTGCGGCTTGAGCGGTTTTGGCACCCGAAGATGCATCGCCAATTGCCTGCCACCAGAGCTGCGCCAGCTTCGGATAGTCAGGCACGTTGGTGCCGGTTGGCGACCATTGCACGCGAGCGGGCGAGCGATAGAACTCGATCAGACCACCAAGCTTGGCGGCCCGGTCCGTGAAGCTCTTGTGATGGATGGTGGTATCGCGAATGAAGGTCAGACCAACATGGCTCTTCTTCACATCCACGGTCTTGGAAGTTACGAACTGCGCATAAAGCCATGCGGCCTTGGCGCGATCGTCAGGGGTGGATTTCATCAGCGTCCACGAACCCACGTCCTGATAACCGAGCTTCATGCCGTCCTTCCAGTAGACGCCATGCGGGGAAGGTGCGACGCGCCATTTCGGCGAACCGTCCTCGTTCACGACAGGCAGGCCGGGCTTGGCCATATCTGCAGTGAAGGCTGTGTACCAGAAGATCTGCTGGGCAATGTTACCCTGCGCCGGCACCGGACCGGATTCGGAGAAGGTCATGCCCTGCGCTTCTGGCGGCGCAAATTTCTTCAGCCATTCGAGATATTTCTCGATGGAATAGACCGACGCCGGACCGTTGGTATCGCCGCCGCGTGCCACGCACGAGCCGACCGGCTGCGACTTGTCGTTGACCTTGATGCCCCATTCATCGACAGGCAGGCCGTTTGGCAGGCCCTTGTCGCCGTTGCCGGCCATGGAAAGCCAGGCATCGGTGAAGCGCCAGCCAAGCGACGGGTCCTTCTTGCCATAGTCCATATGGCCGAAGACCTTCTTGCCGCCGACATCACGGCCGGTGAAGAATTCGGCAATATCCTCATAAGCCGACCAGTTTACGGGCACACCAAGGTCGTAGCCGTATTTGGCCTTGAAATCGGCCTTGTTCTTGTCGTCGTTGAACCAGTCGTAGCGGAACCAGTACAGGTTCGCGAATTGCTGGTCGGGAAGCTGGTAGAGCTTCTTGTCCGGTGCCGTCGTAAAGGCGCTGCCGATGAAGTCCTTGAGATCCAGGCCGGGATTGGTGACGTCCTTGCCCTCATTGGCCATGAAATCCGTGAGGTTGCGCACCTGCTGGTAACGCCAATGCGTGCCGATGAGGTCGCTGTCATTCACCCAACCGTCATAGAGGTTCTGGCCGGTCTGCATCTGGGTCTGAATCTTTTCGACGACGTCACCTTCCTGGATGATGTCGTGCGTGACCTTGATGCCGGTAATAGCGGTAAACGCCGGAGCCAGGACCTTCGATTCATATTCATGTGTTGTCAGGGATTCGGAAACGACCTTGATGTCCATGCCAGCAAAAGGTTTCGCGGCATCGATAAACCATTGCAGTTCCTTTTCCTGATCTGCACGCGAAAGCGACGACATATCGCCGATTTCCTTGTCCAGAAATTGCTTTGCCTCCTCCATTCCGGCGAAAGCGGAACCTGTCATTGCCAGCAGCATGGCTGCCGTCGTCGTCATCAGATGCCGTCGCATATCAGTCCTCCCAAGGGTTGCGATTGCACGAAGTCTGCCGGGTGCGGTTTTCCTCCGCCGCACCGTTCTTCCTGCTCTAGACGAAACGGAAAACGCCAATTGCGTAAACCGCCGACAGAGCGAGAGCCCACCACAGGTTCGGGCCGACCAGCCCGAGCCATGCAAGATGAATGAAAGCGCTGCCGAGCAGCGAAATGAATAACCTGTCGCCACGCGTTGTCTCGAAACGCAGCAGGCCGAAGCGGGGGTTGCCGCCGGGCGAGAGCTGTTCCCAGAACCACATCCCAACCAGCAACACGGCGATGGCACCGAAAAACGCGGCCGTCTGCCAGGTCCATGCCATCCAGGTGAAATCGGGCATCTTCGTCATGTCAAACCCTCCCCAGCGCAAAGCCCTTGGCGATGTAATTGCGAACAAACCAGATCACCAGCGCACCGGGTATGAGTGTCAGCACGCCGGCGGCGGCAAGCAGGCCCCAGTCCATGCCGGCGGCAGAAACGGTTCTCGTCATGGTCGCGGCGATCGGCTTGGCGTCGGTCGTCGTCAGCGTGCGGGCGATCAGAAGCTCGACCCACGAGAACATGAAGCTGAAGAAACAGGCGACACCGATGCCGGAGGCAATGAGCGGCATGAAAATCTTCACGAAGAATTTCGGGAAGGAATAGCCGTCAATATAGGCGGTCTCGTCGATTTCCTTCGGCACACCCGACATGAAACCTTCGAGAATCCACACCGCCAGCGGCACGTTGAACAGGCAATGCGCCAGCGCCACGGCAATATGCGTGTCGATCAGCCCGAAAGCGGAATAGAGCTGGAAGAAGGGCAGCGCGAAGACGGCAGGTGGCGCCATGCGGTTGGTCAAAAGCCAGAAGAACAGGTGCTTGTCGCCCAGGAAGCGGTAACGCGAGAAGGCATAGGCCGCCGGGAGTGCCGCCGAGACCGAGATCACCATGTTCATGACGACGTAGATGATCGAGTTGATGTAACCCGAATACCAGGATGAATCCGTGAAGATCGTCCGATAATTCTGCAACGTCGGCTGGTGCGGATAAAGCGTCATCGACGAGACGATTTCCGTGTTCGTCTTGAAGCTCATATTGATAAGCCAGTAGATCGGCACGAGCAGCAGGATGATGTAGATCGTCGGCACCAGCCAGGAAAAGCGCGATGGCCCGTGGCGGCGGCGCGATCGCGAATTCGAAGCAAGGCCTGATATTCTCGCCGAACTGGCTCTTACCGGTGGATTGCCGATACCGTTGAGTTCCACGCTTGTGGTGACATCAGAGGCGCTCATGTCTCAAGTCTCCGCGTCGTGGCTGGTCATCACGGTGTAGAACACCCAGGACAACAGCAGGATGATGAGGAAGTAGATCAGCGACATGGCGGCCGCGGGACCCAGATCGAACTGGCCGAGCGCTACCTTGACGAGATCGATGGACAGGAAGGTGGTGGAATTTCCGGGGCCGCCGCCGGTGACGACGAAAGGCTCGGTGTAGATCATGAAGCTGTCCATGAAGCGCAGCAGGAATGCGATCAGCAGCACCCGCTTCATCTTCGGCAACTGAATGAACCGGAAAACCGCAAAACGCGATGCGCCATCGATCCTTGCTGCCTGATAATAGGCATCCGGAATGGAGACGAGGCTGGCGTAGCAAAGGAGGACGACGAGGCTTGTCCAGTGCCACACATCCATGATGACGACGGTGATCCATGCGTCGACGGGATCATTGACGTAGTTGTAATCAAGCCCAAGCTGATTGGCGTAATAACCCAGCAACCCGATATCGCTGCGACCGAACACCTGCCAGATCGTGCCTACCACATTCCATGGCACCAAAAGCGGCAGCGCCATGGTGACGAGGCAGACCGGCACGCCGATGCCGGATTTGGGCATCTTGAGCGCGATGAATATGCCGAGCGGAATTTCAATCGCCAATATGATGCCGGAAAATACCAGATTGCGTCCGAGCGCGTTCCAGAAACGGTCGGAGCCAAGAATTTCCTGAAACCATTGGGTTCCCGCCCAGAAGAACTGGTTGTTGCCGAAGGTATCCTGCACCGAATAGTTCACGACCGTCATCAGCGGGATGACGGCGGAAAAGGCGACCAGCAC
Source organism: Agrobacterium sp. 10MFCol1.1 (assembly GCF_000381165.1). Lineage (NCBI taxonomy): Bacteria > Pseudomonadati > Pseudomonadota > Alphaproteobacteria > Hyphomicrobiales > Rhizobiaceae > Agrobacterium > Agrobacterium sp. 10MFCol1.1. Next base: position 727,175 of record NZ_KB906073.1, read on the forward strand.
CAGAACCGGCAGCACCATGAACCACGCTTTGTTGTTCCAGGTCTTTTCCATGGTCAGGCCCCCATCTTCACACGCCAGGAATCGGCAAAGACACCGATAGCGGCCGGATCGAAGCGAACACCCGCTTCTGCCGGAATGTCCTCCTCCTCCGGAACGACAATCGCAAGCTTTTGGCCGGCGAACCGGGCGCGAACGATCTTTTGCCGGCCGATATCCTCGACCTTGTCGACGGTGATGGGCATGCCACCCCGCTCCAGCCGAACGAATTCCGGGCGGATGCCGATTTCGATCCGCTTCGATCCATCCACCACCGGCACGCCGGCAAGCGGAACGCCAAGGCCGCCGACAACCGCCGTTGCGCCATCGATGCTGGCAGGCATCACATTCATGCCGGGCGAACCGATGAAGTAACCGACGAACGTATGTCCCGGGCGTTCGAAAAGCTCGGCGGGTGTGCCGATCTGGACGATCTGTCCGTCATACATGACCACCACCTTGTCGGCGAAAGTCAGCGCTTCGGTCTGGTCGTGCGTGACGTAGACCATGGTGAAACCGGACTGGCGGTGGAGGCGCTTCAACTGCGAGCGCAGCACCCATTTCATATGCGGATCGATCACCGTCAGCGGCTCGTCGAAGAGGATGGCATTGACGTCGGATCGCACCAACCCGCGCGCCAGCGAAATTTTCTGCTTCTGGTCCGCCGTAAGTCCGCGCGCGTGGCGTTTGGCCATGCCGGAAAGATCGGTCATCTCGAGAATTTCCCGCACACGGCGGTCGACTTCGGCTTCCGGCACTTGCCGGTTGCGCAGCGGAAAAGCCAGATTGTCATAGACTGTCATCGTGTCGTAAACGACCGGGAACTGGAATACCTGGGCGATGTTGCGATCTTCGGTGGAAAGATCGGTGACATCCGTTCCGTCAAAGGCGATGCGGCCTTCCGAGGGGCGCAGCAAGCCGGAAATGATGTTGAGCAACGTGGTCTTGCCGCAGCCGGAAGGGCCAAGCAGCGCATAGGCACCGCCATCCTCCCATTCGTGATGAACTTCCTTCAGGGCATAATCACCTGCCGCCTGCGCCTTGGCGTTGTAAGCGTGGCGAATATGATCGAGCGTGATGCGTGCCATGATCGATCTCCCCTTAAGCCGCTTCGCCGATGGCGTGGCCGTGCGTATCGAAAGCCATCAGGTGCCGCGTATCGAGAAACAGTTCGATCTCCGTGTCCGGCTCGATGTCGTGAATGCCCTGCGCCAGCATCACCCAACGCTGGCCTGAAAATTCCACATGTACGAAGCTTTCCGATCCGGCGATCTCCGAGATCAGTGTCCGCGCCCGGATGGATTGCGCCGCCTGTCCCTTTTGCTGGGGGAAAAGATGATGTGGCTGGAAGGCAATGGTCACTGGACCGTCAGGCATGGCAGCAAGATGCGCCGGCACCGGCACAACCGCATGGTCGGCGCGCGTGAAGGCGCCGCCCGTCTTGATGACCTCGATGGTGTTGAGTGGCGGATCGGCAAATATTTTCGCGGTTACTATATCCACCGGACGCCTGTAAACTTCGATCGTGCGGCTGAATTGCGTTACCTTGCCCTCGTTCAGCGTCGCGGTATTGCCACCAAGCAGCAGAGCTTCGGAGGGTTCCGTCGTGGCGTAAACAAAGATCGCACCGGATTCGGCAAAGATGCGCGGCAATTCCTCACGCAACTCCTCACGCAGCTTGTAATCGAGATTTGCGAGCGGCTCGTCGAGGAGCACCAGATTGGCGTTTTTGACGATGGCGCGGGCAAGTGCCGTGCGTTGTTGCTGGCCACCGGAGAGGTTGAGAGGCGTACGATCGAGATAGGGCGTCAGCCTCAGAAGCTCGGCGGCCTTCCTCACCTCCCTGTCGATCGTTGCCTTGTCCTTGCCGGCAACGCGCATCGGCGAGGCGATGTTTTCATAAACGCTGAGCGCCGGATAATTGATGAACTGCTGATAGACCATGGCGACGTTGCGCTTCTGAACCGGCCAGCCCGTCACGTCCTCCCCATTAAAGAGAATCGTACCGCCACTTGGCTTGTCCAGCCCGGCCATCAGCCGCATGAGTGTCGTCTTGCCCGAAAGTGTCGGTCCAAGCAGGACGTTCAGGCTTCCGCGCTGCAACGTCAGATCGGTCGGGTGAATATGATATTCACCGCCGGCCATCTTCGAGACGTTTCGCAATTCAAGCATGGTGATCCAAAGCCTCCTCCGCTTTTTGATTCGGATCGTCAGATTGCCTTCAAGCGTCCACCTGCAATGTCATCGATATAATCCTCCAGCCCGCGCACCTCTTCTTGGGTAAAGAAAAGCCCCTGCTTGGTGCGGCGCCACAGAATATCCTCCGCCGTCAGCGCCCATTCCCGGGCCATCAGCCAGCGCACCTCGGCCTCATAAAGCGTGCCGCCGAAATGCCGTCCCAGCCCTGCCATGTCCCCGGCATTGCCAATAATCGACGCGGCGTCCGTTCCGTAGCAGCGGATGAGCCGCTTCGCATGCCGCTCATCGAGGAAAGGATAACGCGACCGCAGGGCCGTGACCTCTCCCGCATAAGCCTCGGCACCGAAATTTCCGCCCGGCAAATGTGAACCTGCCGTCCACGGCGAGCCCTTTTCACCCAGCGCATCACCGATTTTTTCAAGAGCATGTTCGGCAAGCCGCCGATAGGTGGTGAGCTTGCCACCGAAGATATTGAGAAGCGGTGCTTCGCCTTCAGCTCCTTCGGTTTTCAGCACATAATCGCGGGTTGCCTCCTGCGCCTTCGATGCGCCGTCGTCAAAGAGCGGCCGCACGCCGGAATAGGTCCAGACGATATCGGCCGACGTCACCGGTTCAGCGAAATATTCGCTCGCCGCGTTGCAAAGATAGCTGATCTCCTCGTCGCTGATCTTAACAGCCCGGGGGTCCGCGGTATAGTCGCGATCCGTCGTGCCGATCAGGGTAAAATCCTGCTCATAAGGGATTGCGAAGATGATGCGCCCGTCCGGGTTCTGGAAAAAATAGGCGCGCGGATCGGAAAACTTCTTGCGCACGATGATGTGGCTGCCCTGCACGAGGCGGACGTTGTGGACATTGTTTTTACCGAACGTCGCAGCCAGAACCTTGTCCACCCAGGGGCCTGCCGCATTTACCAGCATGCGCGCCCGGTAGGTCGCGGTTTCTCCGGCACCATTTTTCGTTTCGACCCGCCAGAAGGCGCCTTCGCGGCGTGCCGAAACGACCTGCGTGCGGTTGAGGATCAAGGCGCCGCGATCGGCGGCATCGCGGGCGTTCAGCACCACAAGACGGGCATCGTCCACCCAGCCGTCAGAATATTCGAAAGCCCGGGCAAAAATCGGCTTCAGCGGTTTCCCTGCGGGATCACGGCGCAGATCGAGCGAGCGGGTGGCGGGCAAAAGCTTGCGGCCGCCGAGATGGTCATAAAGAAAAAGCCCGAGACGCACGAGCCAGGCCGGGCGCACGCCGCCCTTCTGGAATGGCAGAACAAAGCGCATAGGCCAGATGATGTGCGGCGCCATGGCCCACAACACCTCGCGCTCCATCAGCGCTTCTCGCACCAGACGAAATTCGTAATGTTCGAGATAACGCAAACCGCCATGAATGAGCTTTGTGGCGGCCGAAGAGGTGCCGGAGGCAAAATCGTTCATTTCCGCAAGCGCAACGGAATAACCCCTGCCGACAGCGTCACGCGCGATGCCGCAGCCGTTGATGCCGCCGCCGATCACGAAAACATCGTGGATTGCCTCGTCAGACATGGACCCTCCCGCGCTTTCATCGACGCTCTCCTCATCGATATATTGAAAGCAAGGACATCTAATTTGAAGACAAAACGAATGTCAAACGAAATTCCGGGGCGGTTCGTATCAAGGCTCCCCAACCTCGGTTTCAATCAACCTGACGTCATGATCGGCACAGATGGATCGGATCGAATCGACCGGACAATGATCGGTAATGAAGGTGTGCACCTGTGAAAGATGGCCGATGCGCACCGGCGCCGTCCGCTCGAACTTCAGTGAATCCGATACAAGAATGACGTGGCGAGCGTTGGACATGATCGCCTGGGCAACCTTGACCTCGCGAAAGTCGAAATCCAGCAAAGCGCCGTCCTCATCGATCGCAGAAACGCCGATGACGGCGAAATCGACCTTGAACTGGCGGATAAAATCCACTGCGGCCTCACCGACGATGCCGCCATCGGAACCGCGCACGACGCCGCCAGCGATCACCACCTCGATGCCCGGAAAAACCCGTAACCTATTGGCAACATTAATATTGTTGGTGATGACCATCAGCTCGTGATGATCCGCCAGCGCTTCGCCCACCGCCTCGGTCGTCGTACCTATATTGATGAAAAGCGAGGAGTTGTTGGGGATGAGGGCAGCGGCAGCGGCGCCGATCGCCTGCTTTTCGGAGGAGGCGATCGCACGGCGTGCCTCGTATTTGACGTTTTCGTTGCCGCTCGGAAAAAGTGCGCCGCCATGGATGCGCGTCAGCACCCGCGTATCGCAGAGATCGTTGAGGTCCTTGCGGATCGTCTGTGGCGTTACCGAAAACCGCGTGGCCAACTCGTCCACCAGCACACGCCCGCTTGCTTTCGCCAGCGCAACGATTTCATCCTGACGCGGTGTGAGCATCATTTCAGCCTCCCTCCTCTTTCAATTTTTTCGTTTTATTGAAGAGCGAACGAAAAACCAATGTCAAGGGACGGTTTTGTGGCGCCGATCAGGTCCACTTGCGGAGGTATGCGAAAAACGTATCCGCACGGACCAGCAAGATTATTAGCCGGCTTTCTGAATTGACATCGGGACCGGCTCCGGCAGGCCGATCTCGGAAAACGCGGAGATTGCCGCACCAAACGCATCACCGATGCCGATCAATATAGGCTCGTTCACGCCCATTCGCTCAACCGCCGCAGCCAGTTGCACGAGCGAACCGCACCAGCGCTGCTCATTTTCGCGGCTGACGGAAATCATGATGGCGACGGGCGTCGAGGCCGGCATGCCATGCGCCAGAAGGGCTTCCTCGATGCTGGTAGCGGTTCGCCCGCCCATGTAAAAAACCGTGGTCACAGAAGGGTTCGACAGCGACTGCCAGTCGATATTCTCCGGCAGCTTGCCCTGTCTGGAGTGCCCGGTGACGAAGCGGACCGACTGGGCGTGATCGCGGTGGGTGAGGGAAACGCCGAGCCGCGAAGCCATGGCGCTTGCCGCGGTGATGCCGGGTACGATTTCGACCGGGATATTTTCAGCCTCCAGCGCCGCGATCTCCTCGCCGGCGCGTCCGAAAATCATCGGATCGCCGGATTTCAGCCGCACGACCCTTTTGCCGGCCTTGGCAAGGCGGATCATCATGTCGTTAATATCTTCCTGCTTGCAGCTTTCCCGGCCGCCGCGCTTGCCAACCAGCATGCGCTTCGCCTCCCGCCGCGCCAGTTCCAGCACCTCGGATGAAACGAGATCGTCGAACAGAATGACATCCGCCGCCTGCAGGGCGCGTACCGCTTTCAGCGTCAGCAGCTCGGCATCGCCCGGTCCGGCACCGACCAGCGTCACAAGGCCACGTCCCGATCCTCTCCGACCGGCCTGCGTGCCGATGTCTGTCAGCAGCCTTCCTTCGCTGCCCTCATCCAGCCTTTCGGTAAACGCTAGATCGACAAATTTCTCCCAGAATGATCGCCGCGCCGTGCCGGGCGCGAGGCGTATATTGACCCGCTCTCGGATGGTCTGGGCAAGCGCCCCCCAATCCTTGAGAGCGAGCGGCAGCAAAGTCTCGATGCGCCGGCGAATGGCCTGCGCCAGAATGGGTGCGGCGCCATCGGTGGAGATCGACACCACCACCGGCGAACGATTGACGATGGAGCCAAACTGGAACTGGCAGAATTCCGGCTTGTCGATGACATTGACAGGCACGCCGGCTGAGCGCGCGGCATTGTAAAATCTTCCCGCCTCTTCGTCGGTCTCACAATCCGCCAGCGCCAGTTCCGCGCCTTTGAAACTATCTGGACCCCAGGAACGGTCATGCCATGTCAGCATCTGGCTTGTCGAGACGAGCGCCGCAAAGCATTCCGAAAGCTCGCTTTCCTCGCAATAGAGGTGAAGTTCCGCCCCGCAGGCAAGCAGCAGTTCCGCTTTCCATGCGGCCCCATCCGATCCGCCCGCCAGCACCACGCGCTTGCCCTCAAGCCCCCAGAAGACCGGCAACTTGGCGAGCTTCTCCATGCGGTTCGGTTCATTCCGCTGCGGTTTTAAGGCATCCATCGATGATCCCCCTGATCTCGGCGCGGCAGGAGCCGCAATTGGTTCCGGCATTCAACGCAGCACCTATGGCTTCGACGCTGTGGCAGCCATTGCGGATCGAGACCGTGATCTGGTTGACCCCGACATTGAAGCAGGAGCAGACCGTCGCCCCCGGATCGGCGCGACCGGCACTGGGACGCCCGGCGACCAGCGCAAAACGCATGCGCAAATCCTCATGGCGTTCGTTCAGCTGTGAAATCGCCCAGTTGCGGGCAACGGCCACCGGCTCTCTGGCGACGAACAGCGCTGCCAGCAAGGTATTAACGTCGAAGAAAGCAAGCCGCAGATCGCCCGTCTGCCGGTCGCTGTAACCCAGAGGCTCAACCCTGATATCGATGCCGAAAACCCGTCGCGCCCAGAGCGTCCAGTCCTGCGGCTGTTCCTCGAAGGCAAGCTCCATGCGGTAGCCGCCATCCGCCTTCGCAACTGCCCAATAGGCGCAGTCCGGCGCATCAGGCCGGGTGCGGGCAATCGCAAATCCATAGGCTTTCGCTACAAAACGTCGTGCACTCACGCCGACATTCTTCGAAGCGGGTTGGCCGGAATGCGGGTCCGTGACCGCTGGCACGAGCATATCGATGCGGGCCTGCGAGGCGAACTGGTCGTTCCAGTGCATCGGCGCAAACACAGCTCCCCGTGCCTGCCTCGCGCTGACCAGAGCCCGCAGCAGGACCTTGCCGTGCGGGCTTTCAATCTCCACCAGATCGGCGCTTTCGATTCCCAGCAACTGTGCATCGCGCGGGTGAAGTTCGGCAAAGGGTTCAGCGATATGGGCAGTGAGCCGCGCGCTTTTGCCGGTGCGGGTCATGGTGTGCCATTGGTCGCGGATGCGGCCGGTGTTCAGCGTCAGCGGGTAGTCCGCCGATGTCCTGCGGGTCTCCGGCAGTGCCGTGGCGATGAAACGGGCCTTGCCATCCGCATGGAAAAAGCGGCCATCCGCGAAAAAGCGGGTATTGGCGGCTTCACCGGGTCCGGCTTTTGGCCATTGAAACGGTGTCATCGTATCGTAGGAATCACGGTCGATCCCGCCGATATCGAAATCGCGGCTTCCGGCGTTCTCGAAGCCGGAGAGAGCGGCATGCTCGGCGAAAACCTCAGAAGGTTGCCGGAAGCCGAAGGCGGCGTCAAAACCCATGCGCCGTCCAACTTCGGCGAATTGCCACCAGTCGGCCTTTGCTTCGCCGGGCGCGTCAAGAAAACCGCGCTGGCGGGAAATACGTCGTTCGGAATTGGTGACCGTGCCGTCCTTTTCCCCCCAGCCGAGCGATGGCAACAGCACATGGGCGTGGCGGGCGGTATCGGTATTGGCGATGAGATCGGACACCACGACAAAGGGACAGGCCTTGATAGCCTCTTCGACGGCACCGGCATCCGGCATGGAAACGACGGGGTTGGTGGCCATGATCCACAGCGCCTTGATGCGGCCATCGGCAACCGCCCGGAACATATCCACGGCCTTGAGGCCAGGCTTCTGCGCAATCGCCGGCGAGGCCCAGAAGCGCTGCACGCGGTCGCGGTCTTCAGCGCTCTCGATGGCCATATGGGCCGCCAGCATATTGGCAAGCCCGCCCACCTCGCGTCCGCCCATGGCGTTGGGCTGGCCGGTCAGCGAAAACGGCCCCATGCCCGGCCGGCCGATGCGGCCTGTGGCGAGATGGCAATTGATGATGGCGTTGACCTTGTCGGTGCCGCTTTGCGACTGGTTGACACCCTGACTGTAGCAGGTGACGGTTTTTTGCGTGCGTTCGAACAATTCGTAAAAGGAAATCAATTCCACGATTGTCAGACCGGTCTTGTCGGCAATCTCCGGCAGGCTGTGCCCGGTCGCTGCCTGCATCGCGGCATCGAGGCCTACAGTGTGGTTTCCAACATAAGCATTATCGAACGCGGAACTGCCGGAAAGATGGGCCAGAAGACCGGTAAACAGCGCCACATCTCCATCCGGGCGGATGGCGAGGTGCATATCGGCAATATCTGCGCTCATCGTCCGGCGCGGATCGATGACCACCACCTTCATGTCCGGCCGCGCCGCCTTTGCGGCAGCAAGCCGTTGATAGAGGACGGGATGACACCAGGCGAGATTGGATCCGGTGAGGATTACCAGATCGGCAAGCTCCATATCCTCATAGGTGCCGGGCACCGTATCGGCCCCGAAGGCGCGGCGATGGCCGGCGACCGAAGACGACATGCAAAGCCGTGAATTCGTATCGATATTGGCCGATCCGATGAAACCCTTCATCAGCTTGTTGGCGAGGTAATAATCCTCCGTCAGCAATTGGCCGGAAACGTAAAAGGCAACCGAATCCGGGCCGTGCTCGGAAATGGCCTCGGAAAATCTTGAAGCAACGAGTTGAAGCGCTTCGTCCCATGCCACCCGCTTTCCGTGGATTTCGGGATGGAGCAGCCGTCCGTCGAGGTCGATGGTCTCGGCCAGAGCCGAACCCTTGGAACACAGCCGGCCGAAATTGGCGGGGTGGTCCGGATCGCCTTTGACGGAAACGATGCCGTCATCGGCAACGGTGGCGATGACACCGCAGCCGACACCGCAATAGGGACAGGTGGTTTTCGTTTCAACGGGCATGGGTTTGCCCCCTGAGCAAGTGGCGTTCACCCCTCTCTGCCCTGCCGGACATCTGCCCCTCAAAAGGGTAGATCAATTGCGGCACCGGCTCTATTTCACAGCTTGCGTCTCCGACAACAGAGATGAAGCGAGAAGCGTGCCACTTGTCGATCTTGCCCCTCGAGGGGGAGATGTCCGGCAGGACAGAGGGGGGTATCGTCGCCAACATCTGATATCACTCCGCCGCAATCATCAAAGTTTCGAGCGCAATCGAAAGCCGCCCGTCGAGATTGCGGAGAGGAATGGTCCTCACCTCACCCTCATCCGCCCCCAACGCCTTGCCGGTCTCCAGCGAAATGACCCAATTGTGCAAAGGACATGTCACCGAAGCCCCGTGCACGATGCCCTGAGACAGCGGGCCGCCTTTGTGCGGGCAATGATCCTCGATGGCGAAGACCTGATTTTCAGCCGTGCGAAACACGGCGATCTTGCCCATAGGCGTTTTCACGCAGCGCGCGCCGCGCAGCGGGATGTCGGAAATGTCGCCAATATCGATCCAGTTGCTGTCCATCGTTCTCACTCCGCTGCCTCGTTGAAACCGATTGCCGCCATCGGCCTGAATTCGTGCTTGTCGTGGCCGGACACACGTTCCGACCAAGGATCGACCTGCGCGAATTTCTGGCTGAAGACGAAGCGGTCAAAATAGGCCCGGCGCTTGTCGGCATCGTCCATGATCTGGCGGCGGACTTCGTCGTAACCGATGCGCTTGGCCCATTTATAGATGCGCTCGAGGTAGCGCGCCTGCTCGCGGTACATCTGGGTCAACGCCACGATATGCTCCAGCGCCTCATCCTCGGTATGGACGAGGCCCAGCACTTCCGTACCCTTGATGTCGAGACCAGCGGCACCGGCGAAGTGGATTTCGAAACCGGAATCGACGCAGATGACGCCGATATCCTTGCATGTCGCCTCAGCGCAGTTTCGCGGACAGCCGGAAACGGCAAGCTTCAGCTTGGCGGGCGTCCATGAGCCCCACATGAATTTTTCGATACGGATGCCGAGGCCGGTGGAATCCTGCGTGCCGAAGCGGCACCATTGTTCTCCAACGCAGGTCTTCACGGTGCGAAGCCCCTTGGCATAGGCCTGGCCGGAAATGAAACCGGCCTTGCCGAGATCGGCCCAGACCGCCGGCAAATCCTCCTTCTCGATGCCGAGAAGATCGATGCGTTGCCCGCCTGTCACCTTCACCATCGGGATTTCGAACTTGTCGACCACATCCGCAATCGCCCGCAGTTCGGAGGAAGATGTGACGCCGCCCCACATGCGCGGAACGACGGAATAGGTGCCGTCCTTCTGGATATTGGCATGGACGCGCTCATTGATATAACGCGACTGGTAGTCGTCGGCATATTCGTCGGGAAAATCGCAAACGAGATAGTAGTTGAGCGCCGGTCTGCACTTGGCGCAGCCGCAGGAGGTCTTCCATTCCAGTTCCTGCATCACGGCGGGAATGGTCTTCAGGCTCTTGGCCTTGATGAGACGGCGCACATCATCGTGGCCGAGATCTGTGCATTTGCACATGGGCTGCACGGCAGCGGGATTGTAGCTGTCGCCAAGCGTCAGCGTCATGAGCTGTTCGACAAGGCCGGTGCAATTGCCGCAGGAGGCGGATGCCTTGGTATGGGCGCGCACATCATCCAGCGAGGTCAGCCCCTTCGAGGTGATGACCGAGGTGATCTTGCCCTTGCAGACGCCGTTGCAGCCGCAGATTTCCGCATCATCCGGCAAGGCTGCAACGGCCGCCATAGGGTCCAGCGGGGACCCTCCCTGATAGGCCTGGCCGAAGATCAGGGTTTCGCGCATGGCGGAAATGTCGGTCGATTTCTTCATCAGGTCGAAGAACCACGAACCATCCGCCGTCTCGCCGTAAAGAACCGCGCCGATGATGCGATTTTCCTTGAGGATCAGGCGCTTGTAGACACCGGCGGTGGCATCGCGCAGCACGATTTCCTCGCGGTCGTCGCCCTCGGCAAAATCGCCGGCGGAAAACAGGTTGATGCCGGTGACCTTCAGTTTGGTATTGGTGACAGACCCATGATACTCGGCTGAACCGCCGCAAAGCCGGTCCGCCAGCACCCGCGCAGATTCATAAAGCGGCGCGACCAGCCCGTAGCACATGCCGCGATGCTCGGCGCATTCGCCAAGCGCATATATCGAGGCATCCGACGTCATCATGCCATCATCCACGACGATGCCGCGATTGACGGCGATGCCGGCTTCCTTGGCGAGACCCGAGGCGGGACGGATGCCGACCGCCATCACCACCATGTCGCCTTTAACGACGCGACCGTCTTCCAACTCGATGCCTTCGACCTTCTCCGCGCCGAGAATGCATTTGGTATTGGCCTTGGTGATGATGTCGATGCCGCGCTCGTTTAGCGCCTTTTCCAGAAGATAGGCCGCTGCCGGATCGAGCTGCCGCTCCATGATCGTCGGCATCAGATGGATGACGGTGACGTCCATTCCCTGGCGCTTCAGCCCATAAGCTGCTTCCAGACCCAGAAGGCCGGCGCCGATGACGATGGCGCGACCCTTGCCTTCGGCGATTTCAAGCATCTTCGTGACATCGTCGAGATCGCGATAGGCGAGAACGCCCGGCAATTGATGGCCAGGGACGGGAATGATGAAGGGCAGGGAACCGGTGGCGATCACCAGCCTGTCGTAGGAAACGGTGATGCCGTTTTCGCTGGTTACGGTCTTGTTGTCGCGGTCGATGCCGGTGACCTTGGCGCCCTTGTGCAGCGTCACATTGTTGGCCGCGTACCATTCGTCATTGTGGATGACGATATCTTCATAGCTCTTTTCGCCTGAGAGTACTGGCGAGAGCATGATGCGGTCGTAATTGACGCGCGGCTCGGCGTTGAAAATGGTGACGTCGTAGAGGCCGGGGGCGGTTTCGAAAAGGTTTTCCAGCATGCGCCCCGGCGCCATGCCATTGCCGATGATGACGAGTTTTTGCGCCATAGTGGTTACTCCGCAGCTTCGACGAAGCGGTGACGTTCGTAAAGGAACTTCAGCACGGCCTCGCGGCATTTGAGGTAGGTCTTGTCGGATGCAAGCTCGATGCGGTTGCGCGGGCGCGGCAGCGGCACGTCAAGCACTTCGCCGATATGGGCGGCGGGACCGTTGGTCATCATTACGATACGGTCGGACAGCAGCACCGCCTCATCCACATCGTGGGTGATCATGACCATGGTGTTGCCAAGCCGGGCGTGGATTTCCATCACGGCGTCCTGAAGGTGGGCGCGAGTCAGCGCATCCAGTGCGCCGAAAGGCTCGTCCAGCAGCAGGATTTTCGGCTCCATGGCGAGCGCCCGGGCGATGCCGACGCGCTGTTTCATGCCACCGGAAATTTCAGACGGTTTCTTGTCCTTGGCATGGGCCATCTGCACGAGATCCAGATTGCGCATGACCCAGTCGTGGCGTTCCGCTTTGGTCTTGGTACTGCTGAAGACCTTCGCGACGGCCAGGTTGACGTTTTCATAAACCGAAAGCCAGGGGAGCAGGCTGTGGTTCTGGAATACGACGGCGCGTTCCGGGCCAGGTTCGTTGACCTCGCGGTTTTCCAGAAGCACGACGCCTGCTGAGACTTTGGTCAGCCCGGCGATGAGGTTGAGCATGGTGGACTTGCCGCAGCCGGAATGCCCGATGACTGAGACGAATTCGCCCTTGCCGATGGTCAGGTTGATGCCTTTCAGCACCTCGGCGCGCGAACCGCCCTTGTCGAAATATTTGTCGATATGATCGAGTTTCAGATAAGCGTTCATAATGGTCGCCCTTTTAGTTGGCCGCAGCGCCGCGGGTGATGACCTTGCCGAGCGCCGCTACCAGCTTGTCGAGCATGAAGCCGACAACGCCGATGTAAGCGAGTGCCACGATGATGTCGGGCAGGCGCGAGGAGTTCCACGCATCCCAGATGAAGAAGCCGATACCGACGCCGCCGGTCAGCATTTCCGCCGCCACGATGGCGAGCCAGGAGAGGCCGATGCCTATGCGCAGGCCGGTGAAGATGTAGGGGGCGGCCGACGGCAGCATGATCTTGAAGAAGAATTCGATCTGGTTGAGCCGCAGCACCTTCGCAACGTTGCGATAATCCTGCGGAATGTTGCGCACGCCGACCGCCGTATTGATGATGACGGGCCAGATGGAGGTGATGAAGATCACGAAAATGGCCGACGGATTGCTGTCCTGAAAGGCGGCAAGTGAAAGCGGCAGCCAGGCGAGCGGCGGCACGGTGCGCAGGACCTGAAAAATCGGGTCGAGGCCGCGCATTGCCCAGACCGACTGGCCGATGACCGCACCGAGAATGATGCCGGCGATAGCCGCAAGGCCGAAACCGTATGCCACGCGCTCCAGCGAGACCAGCACGCGCAAGCCGAGGCCGATATCCTGCGAACCATTATGGAAGAACGGCGATACGATGAGATCGTAGCTTTCCTCGAATACCTGGCTTGGCGGCGGCAGGGACGAGCCGGGGGCGGAACAGAGCATTTGCCAGACGCCCAGCAGAACGGCGAGGACGACAAATGGCGGTATGATATTGCGGGCCGCCGCAGCACCCAGTTTACGCAGATTGAACCGCGAGGGATGTTTGGGCGGAAGGGTCACGACGTTTGCCTTTTGTACCACCGGTTGCTGCGGCTGTTCCTTGAAATTTCGAGCCAATGCGGACATGGCGTTTCCTTTGGATTTCGGTTGCGGTCAGGGTCTCGCCCCTCATCCGGCCTTTGGTGTCCATCATTAAATGGCAACCCGGCGGAGGAGGGGCGACACCCGTGTCTCCTCCTCAGGAGGCTGCCTTGATGGAAAGACTTTCGAGATAGGCCGACGGGTTTTCCGGGTCGAAGACCTTGCCGTCAAAGAAGGTTTCCTTGCCGCGCGACGTGGAGGCGGGAATATCGGCAACACCGAGATCCTTTGCAGCGTCGCGCCAGATGTCCTCACGGTTGACCTTGGCAACCAGCGCCTTCACGTCCGTATCGGGTGCAAATTTACCCCAGCGGATGTTTTCCGTGATGAACCAGCTGTCGTGGCTGCGGAAGGGATAGGACGCGTGATCCTGCCAGAACTTCATCTGCAGACCGGTATTTTCCAGCACGCGGCCGTTGCCGTAATTGATATTGCCCTTGAGGCGGCCAAGAACGTCCTTCGGTGGCACGTTGAACCATTGGCGCTTGCCGAGGATCGTGGACATCTCCTCCTTGTTCGCCATCTCATCGCACCATTGCTGGGCCTCCATCACGGCCATCAGCAATGCCTTGGTGGCGTTGGGGTTCTTTTCCACCCAGTCGGCGCGCATGCCGAGCGCCTTCTCGGGATGCCCTTTCCAGAGTTCCCCGGTGGTACAGGCAGTGAAGCCGATGCCCTGATTGACGAGTTGCTCGTTCCAGGGTTCGCCCACACAGAAGACGTCCATATTGCCGACCTTCATGTTGGCGACCATTTGCGGCGGCGGAACGACGATGGTGGAGACGTCCTTGTCCGGGTCGATGCCGCCGGCGGCCAGCCAATAGCGGATCCACAGATCATGCGTGCCGCCGGGAAATGTCATGGCAGCCTTTATTTCCTTGCCTTCTGCCTTCTTCTTCTCGAAAGCTGCCTTCAGCTTGGACGCGTCGAGCTGAACGCCGGTTTCAGCATATTCCTTGGCGACGGAAATACCCTGGCTGTCGAGATTGAGGCGGGCGATAAGCGCCATCGGCACAGGCACGTTGTTCTGCGTCACCTTGCCGGTATGCATGAGATAGGGCATCGGGGTCAGGATATGCGCGCCATCAATGCCGTTCGATGCGCCGCCGAGCACGAGATTGTCACGTGTCGCACCCCAGGATGCCTGTTTGAGAACCTCGACATCCGGCATGCCATGCTTGGCGAACAGTCCCTTTTCCGCCGCGATGATAAGCGGGGCGGCGTCGGTCAGCGCGATGAAGCCGATTTTCGCGCCCTTCACTTCCGGCTCAGCCGTGGCTGCGAAAGCGCCTGACGGAAAAGCGGTGCGCACGGCGGTAACAAGGGCTGCGGTGGCTGTCGTCTTCAGTATGGTGCGGCGGCTGACATCGCCCGAGAATATCTTTTTCATTCGCATCTTCCCCTTATTGGACCACCGCACGGGTGGCGCGTTCGCTTGCGAAAAAACCTGAAAATAAAAAAAACGCCGCTCGGTGTTTGCGCCTTCGGAACGGGAGGTGTTCCGGGCAGCAAAACCTTGCGACGTCTATGTCTGTGAAAGCGCTTATGCCGCGCCCTGCTCGCCCCGATCGCCGTTGACCAGTGCAAAGACGAAGACGCAAGAGGCGTGCCAGTTTTACTTGTGGAAGCTATCGCCTTGGAAAAAAACGGAATTTCCGAGATTGGATCGGACGATTAAATTTTAATCAGTAGAAATTTTGTCTATGGTTTGCGCAGATGGATAAATTCCGAGCTTGAAATTTGCGCAGCTTGCCCGGCCGACGGCTGTCAGACCTCGCCTTGGGAGATGGAAAACGGGGCAGAACTGCGCACGGAAAAGCCATTCACATAGCCAGCAATGTCTGCGGGATCGAAAACAAAACCGTCCACGAACCGGTCACCCGCCTCCTGCCCTTCGACTCGAATATCGGCATCATCTGGCGCATTGGCATCGCCCAGTGCCGCCCGATAAATATCTGGACGGTAAGCGGACAGGGTGGCCTCCACACCACCTTGCGAAAACTCCGTCTGCCCCCAGCGGATCATCTGGCTGTAAATCCACAATGCCTGGCTCTGGCGCGGATAATTGGCATGGCCGCCGTGGAAGAGGAAATATTTGTCGATGACCCGGCGGTTGCCATGGCTGTCGATGTTGAATTCACCGGCAAGCACATGGCGGATGATGCTTTGCGGCGCACCGATATAACGCGGATCGGCAAGTGTCCTGCTCAGATCATCGTGATTTTCCGCAAGGTCGCACCAACGTGCGGCGGCATCGAGCGCCGTCAACAGCCGGCTGACCGTTTCCTGCTGGTTTTCGGCCCATTCAGGCCGCATCCCGATCACTTTTTCCGGCGCAGACGGCCACAAATCCTGCTTGGCAGCGACGATCCTGCCTACACCGCGCTCGGCAGCAACGATGTTCCACGGCGCACCGACACAGAAACCATCGATGGCGCCCGCCGCCAATGCATCCGACGTCAATGGCGGTGGTACGACCACCAGTTTGACGTCGTGATCGGGATGAATGCCACCAGCGGCGAGCCAATAGCGAAATTCGTAATTGTGCGAGGAAAACGGGTAGGTCATGCCGAGCGTCGGTGTAGCTTCGCCCCGCGCTCGCATGTCATCCAGCACCTGCTTTAAGGCCTTCGCATTTTCCAGCGCCCCCGCCGTTTCGGAAAGCCCCGTCAACGCCCTCATCCGGGCAAAAAGCCGCGTCGAAAGCGTTATCGCATTGCCGCCGCGCCCAAGTGAAAACGGCGTGATCGTCGGCGAAGGGTTGGAGCCGAGTCCGAGCATGGAGGCAACGGGCATCGGCGACAGCATATGGGCAATGTCGAATTGCCGGAATGCCAGCCGGTCGCGCACATTCGCCCAGGACACATCCTTGACGAGATCGAGCGTCAGGCCTTCGCGCTCGGCAAAGCCGAATTCCGCCGCAGCAATGAGGACGGACGCATCGACAAGAGGAATAAAACCTGCCCGCAGGATTTTTTGCCGGTCGCTGCCAACAATTGCCGGCGCGCCCGCTTTTGAACCGGCCGATTTTTCCTGTGCCGCCATATCATACACTCCTCGACTGTCCCGCCGGCGGGTTCGTTACATCAACAGACCGGCCGCGGTGACCACGCTTTGCGCGATCTCGGATATTTTCTTTTTCTCGTTCATCGCCGTTTGCCGCAGAAGCGCAAAAGCCTCCTCTTCGGACAGGCCACGCATTTTCATCAAAATGCCTTTGGCGCGCTCGATGACCTTGCGCTCCTCAAGCGCCGATTTTGCTTCGGCAAGTTCCTGTCGCAGACGGCTGAAAGCGTTGAAGCGGCTGACCGCCATATCGAGGATGGGTTTGACGCGCTCTTTCTTCAGCCCGTCAACGACATAGGCGGAAACACCGGCCTCAACGGCCGCCTCGATGGACGCGGTATCGGAGCGGTCGACAAACATGGCGATCGGCCGGCCGACCGTGCGTGTCAACTGAAACAGATGCTCCATCATGTCGCGGTTGGGATTTTCAAGGTCGATGAAGATGACATCGGGCTGCAGCGTCTCGATGGTCCGCGCCACGCCGTGCACCTCATGGATGACCGTCACGCGATGATACCCGGCCTCGCGCAGCCCCTCCTCGATGATCGAGGCGCGGATCGCGTTTTCGTCTATAACGAGAATGGTGAGGTCGCGAAGCGTCATGTCGGCATTGATGACGCACCGCAACAAACTTGGCAATCAGGCGCCGATATAAAAATGGAGCGGACGTGAAAGGGACGTTTTCATCCCGCTCCGCCTGATTTCTCAGGACGCACGTTCGAGCGCCTTCAAAACCGTCCGCTCGGAAAGATTGAGATAGATTTCCATCTCGTCACCGGCCTCAGCCGCCTTGCCCTCTTCCATCAGTGACAGGATCTTGCTGTTCATGTCCACAAAGGGGGAATGGAGCTGTTCCGGGTCTTTCAGCAGGCCGAAACAAAGCCTGAGCTCAGCGGCGATTCGCTCGTAAAAATCGCTGAGACGAGCGCTGTCGAGAAGGTCGACCACGGCGGCGTGAAACTTCATGTTGGCGCTGCCCACGCCTAACCAGTCTGCCTGGTCGCGCTTTATCCTGGCATCATCGACCGCCGTGCGCATTGTGCGGATGGCCGGGTGCTTGTGCCAGGCCTGACGCAGCGCCCCGCATTCCACCATGCGCCGCACCCTGTAAATATCAATCACCGAAGCCAGGGTGGGAACGGCGACAAAAACGCCGCGATTGGCCTCGTGACGCAGCAGACCATCCTTGGTCAGGAGACGAAAGGCTTCACGCAGCGAATTGCGGGAGACCTCGAAACGTTCGCTGAAGGCTGCTTCCGAAAGACGCTGGCCCGGCATCAGTTCACCGGAGATCAGCAGGGTGCGAATACCCTTTGCCAATCGATCCGCAAGCGGCAGACCCTCTATCGTTTCCGTCATGGCGCTTTCCTTAAGAGCAATGCAACATTGGGAATTCCGTGACAGGCATGTTCGGACACGGCATGATTGCCCATAGCACAAAGCTTCAGCAAAGCGCCAAAAAAACGTGATGAATTCATACTCATAACGTCCAACAAATAGACAAAATAAAAGAACGATTATCATTTATTGTTGAACAATATTGACAATCTCACGGAACAAGACAAGATCGGTGTCATAAAGCATCCGCGAGGGGCGGATTGCGACAGGAGCGGAGAAAATCCATGGAGCAGAAAAAGCTCACCCCGACTGCCGATCTCAAAATGTCAAAACGTGCATCTCTTCTGGGAGCAATCTTCCTGATGGCAACATCTGCCATCGGTCCCGGCTTCATCACGCAGACGGCGACATTCACCATGCAGCTTGGTGCCGCATTCGCCTTCGGCATTCTTGCTTCCATCCTCATAGACTTCGTTGTTCAGCTCAACATCTGGCGCATCGTAACGCTGACGCGCATGCGTGCGTCCGACATCGCCAATGCTGCCATTCCGGGTTCCGGCTATCTTCTCGCCATTCTCGTCATCATCGGCGGCCTTTTCTTTAATATCGGCAATATTGGCGGCACCGGCCTCGGCCTGAACGCCATCTTCGGGCTCGATCCGAAAATCGGCGGCGCCATCAGCGCAATCTTCTCCATCGCCATCTTCGTTTCCAAACGGGCTGGCCTCGCCGTCGACCGGTTCATCATTTTCGCCGGTATCCTGATGATCGTGCTGACGCTCTACGTTGCATTCGTATCCGCGCCTCCGGTCGGTGATGCCTTCCGCCAGACCTTCCTGCCGGACACGATCAATTTCGCGACCATCACCACCATCGTCGGCGGCACCGTTGGCGGCTACATCACCTATTCCGGCGCGCACCGCCTGCTGGACCGGGGAATGGTCGGCATTGAAAACCTGCCCGCCGTCAACCGCGCCGCTCTGACCGGCATCGCTGTCACCGGCATCATGCGTTACGTGCTGTTCCTCGCCATTCTCGGCGTTGTCGCCAGCGGCGTCGTCATCGATACATCGGGCCAGGCCGCCAATCCCGCCGCACAGGCTTTCCGGTCGGCCGCGGGCGATCTCGGCTTCCGCCTATTCGGCATCATCTTCTGGGCTGCGGCCATCACAAGCGTCATCGGCGCGGCGTATACCTCCGTCTCGTTCCTGCCCGTGTTCAAGCAGGACATGACCGAACGCGCCCGCAACATGGCGACGGTCATCTTCATCGCTGTCTCGCTCGTCTGCTACCTGCTCATCACGACGCCGCCCGCCGCCATGCTGGTCTTCGTCGGCGGCCTGAACGGTCTTATCCTGCCCATCGGCCTCAGCATCTTCCTGTTTGCCGCATGGAAGCGCGAAGACCTGATGGGCGGCCATCGCTACTCGCGCATTCTGCTCGGCCTTGGCGTTCTGACATGCGCATTGACGTGGTACATGGGCTACAAGTCCGCCGGCACCATTTTTGGCCTGCTCGGCCTGTAATAAACTAGAGCGTTTCCGCATTTCGGAGAAAAGCGGAAACGCTCTATATATTTGTTATTACGCATTTTCCCGACGCAAAACCGCTACGCACTTTTGCTGGAAATGCTCTAAAGGGAGGCAAACATGGCCGCTATCGATCTCAACAGTGATCTTGGCGAAAGTTACGGCGCGTGGCGCATGGGAGATGACGAGGCGATGCTTGCCATCGTTTCCAGCGCCAATATCGCCTGCGGATTTCACGCAGGTGACCCGGCCGGCATCTACCGGACCGTCAAGGCCGCTGCCGAAAAAGGCGTGGTCGTCGGCGCCCATGTTTCCTACCCGGACCGCGTCGGCTTTGGCCGCCGCGATCTGGATGTGACCTCCGAAGAGCTGATCGCCGATGTCATCTACCAGATAGGCGCACTGAAGGGTGTTGCCGCCGCTGCCGGAACCACGGTGCGTTACGTGAAGCCGCATGGCGCGCTTTACAACCGCATCGCCAATGACGCGAAACAGGGACAAGCGGTCATCGACGGTATAAAGGCCGTCGATGCCTTGCTGGTGCTGATGGGTCTTGCCAATGCGCCCATCCTCGATCTCGCCCGCAAGGCAGGCCTTGCTGTCGTCGCGGAAGCCTTCGCTGACCGCGCCTACACGCCCGAAGGCCAACTCGTCTCGCGCCGTGAGGCGGGCGCCGTACTGCACGACGCTGCCAAAATCGCCGACCGGATGGTGCAGCTTGCCCGCGAAGGAACACTCGAAGCCATCGACGGCAGCAGCATCAAGATCGAAGCACAATCCATCTGCGTGCATGGCGACAGCCCCGGCGCGGTGGCGATCGCCCAGGAAATCCGCCGCCGTTTCGAAGCCGAGGGCATCGAAATCCGCTCTTTTGCATCCATTCTCTAAAAGGGCGACCAATGACGATACCCTTATCCTTTCTGAGCCACACCAATGCGCATGCCGCCCGGACGGCCCGCGCCGATTATCGTGGCGGCCTCGTTGCGCCGACCTCCGGCATCGCTCCCGGTTTCACACAGGCCAACATGATCGTGCTGCCGCGCGACTGGGCCTTCGATTTCCTGCTTTATGCGCAGCGTAATCCCAAGCCCTGCCCGGTGCTCGATGTTTCAGATCCCGGCTCACCAACCACGCTTCTTGCCCCCGGTGCCGATCTCAGGACCGACCTGCCGCTTTACCGTATCTGGCGGGACGGCAAACTTGCCGAGGAAACGGCGGATGCGACCGCCGCCTGGGCAGAGCGTGACGATCTCGTCGCTTTCCTGATCGGTTGCAGTTTTACCTTTGAAACGCCAATGGTCGAAGCGGGTATCGAAATCCGTCACATGACCGACAAAAGCAACGTTCCGATGTATCTGACCAACCGCCCCTGCCGGCCGGCCGGCCGATTTAAGGGCAACATGGTCGTTTCCATGCGACCGATCCCGGCTTCGCGCGTGGCCGATGCCGCGACAATTTCAGGACGTTTTCCGGCGGTTCACGGTGCGCCCGTGCATGTCGGCGCGCCGGAAGAAATTGGCATATCGGATCTCGCGAAGCCGGATTTCGGTGATGCCGTGCGGATTGAACCCGGCGAGGTTCCAGTTTTCTGGGCCTGCGGCGTGACGCCTCAGGCTGCAGTCATGGCGTCCGGCGTGCCGTTCGCGATTACCCATGCGCCCGGGCACATGTTCATCACCGACATTCCCGATTCTGCCTATCACGCGTGAGGATATGATGCGTTTTCTCCCCGTCAGCCTCACCACCATTCTCGTCGAACTTGCCGATCTCGATGAAACGCTGGCCCTGTTCGCCTCGCTTCAGAACGATCCGATCGAGGGCATCGACGAAACGGTTCCGGCTGCCCGCACCCTGATGATCCGTTTCCGCCCCGAAAAGATTGGCGCAGAGGCGCTGGTTGCACGGCTTTCCAGCCGCGATCTCTCCGCAAAAATCGCGCCCTCGGACAATCTGGTGGAAATACCCGTCCATTATAACGGCGAAGATCTGGCCGACGTTGCCGAACTGACCGGCATGAGCATCGACGAAGTCATCCGCCGTCATACCGAAAGCGAATTCACCGTGGCCTTCTGCGGTTTCGCGCCCGGCTTCGGTTATCTGGTTGGCGGCGATACCGCTCTTCACGTGCCGCGCCGGCAAAGCCCGCGTACCCGCATTCCGGCGGGTTCGGTGGCGCTGGCTGGCGCCTTCAGCGGCGTCTATCCGCAAAACAGCCCCGGCGGCTGGCAGATCATCGGCACCACCCCGGTGAAGATGTGGGATATAGACCGTGATCCCGGCGCGCTTTTCCAGCCGGGTTATCGCGTGCGTTTCTTCGATATGGACAAGGCCGGAAGAACGGTTGATGTTCCCACCTCAGCGCCGCGCACCGCCCGCCCTGAGATGACAAGAGAAGGCCCGCATTTCGAGGTGCTCGCGGCCCCCATGCCCGCCATTTTTCAGGATCTCGGCCGCTTCGGCCAAACCGGACAGGGCGTCTCCGCCTCCGGCGCACTGGATCGTGGCGCGTTTAACGCCGCCAACCGTATCGTCGGCAATCCCGTTAACTCGCCGTGTCTCGAGCTGACGCTCGGCGGCTTTTCCTTCAAAAGCACGAGCCGCGCCGTCATCGGCATTGCGGGCGCGCCCTGCCCCATCACCGTCAAGACCGCAGATCGCAGTTTCACCGCACAAACCCATGTTCCCGTGTCTCTCGAACCCGGCGATATCGTAACCTTGGGTCAGCCGCCGAAGGGCATGCGCTGTTATCTTGCTGTGCGTGGCGGGTTCGATATCGAGCCCGTGCTGGGCAGCTATGCGACGGATACGCTCGCCGTAGTCGGTCCAGAAAGCGTGACTGCGGGCACTAGTCTGCCGCTGAAGGGCGAAAAGACAGGACTTTCCAGCGTGTCTGTCGACGAGGCTCCGGCCTTCGATCCGCCAGCAACCGGCGATATTGTGACGCTCGACGTGGTTCTCGGACCGCGTACCGACTGGTTCACGCAAAAGGGCCTCGATACGCTGACCGGCCAGCTCTGGCAGGTCACGCCGCAATCGAACCGCGTCGGCATCCGCCTTGCCGGCGAAGTGCCGATGGAGCGCAGGGACAGTGCCGAATTGCCGAGCGAAGGCACGGCCACCGGAGCAATCCAGATTCCCCATAGCGGCCAGCCCGTTCTCTTCCTTGCCGACCACCCGTTGACCGGCGGCTATCCCGTCATCGGCGCGGTCGCGGAATACCATCTCGATCTTGCGGGGCAAATCCCCGTCAATGCCAAAATCAAGTTCCGCCCGATCGGCCCTTTTGCCGAAATCGCGGCGGCTAAAAGTCTGTAGGGAGAATAGCGATGAAAAAAGTGCTGATTGCCAATCGCGGCGAGATCGCGGTGCGGATCATCCGCGCATGCCGTGATTACGGCCTGCAATCGGTTGCCGTTTATGCCGATCCCGATCAGGATGCGCTATTCGTTCGGTTGGCGGATGAGGCCTATGCGCTGGAAGGCGTCCGCCCCGCCGAAACCTATCTCGATATCGCCAAGCTGATCGCGATTGCCAAACGCGCCGGCGCGGATGCCGTGCATCCCGGTTACGGCTTTTTGTCCGAACGCGCCGAATTTGCGCAGGCGGTTATCGATGCCGGCCTTAGCTGGATCGGCCCCGACCCACATGTCATTGAAGCGCTGGGCGACAAGGTGGAAGCGCGGCGCATCGCCACCAGCGTCGGCGCACCGCTGGTGGCCGGCAGTGACGGCCCCGTCTCTACCGCCGCCGAAGTCACCGCTTTTGCCGAAGAATACGGCCTGCCCGTCGCCATCAAGGCGGCGCATGGCGGTGGTGGGCGCGGCCTGAAGGTCGCATGGAAGATGGAAGAGATCGCCGATCTCTACGAATCCGCCGTTCGCGAAGCGACCGCCGCTTTCGGTCGCGGCGAGTGCTTTCTCGAACGCTTCCTCGACCGGCCCCGCCATATCGAGGCGCAGGTTTTGGCCGACAAGCACGGCAATGTGCTGGTGCTGGGCACCCGCGATTGCTCGCTGCAACGTCGGAACCAGAAGCTGATAGAGGAGGCTCCGGCCCCGTTCCTGTCTGCCGAACAGCGACAAAAAATCCACGACGCGGCAAAGGCGATCTGTGCCGCCGCGGGCTATTCCGGTGCCGGCACCGTCGAATTCCTGCTCGGCGTTGATGGCACGATTTCTTTCCTGGAGGTCAATACGCGCCTGCAGGTGGAACATCCCGTTACCGAGGAAACCACCGGTATCGATCTCGTCATCGAGCAGTTCCGCATTGCCGAGGGCCACACCCTGCGGGTGGTTGAAACGCCGGAACCGCGCGGCCACTCTATGGAATTCCGCATCAATGCCGAAGATCCCGGCCGAGGATTCCTGCCAACACCCGGCACGATCTCGATTTTCGATGCTCCTTCCGGCCCCGGCATCCGTATGGATAGCGGCGTCGTCAGCGGCTCCAGCGTGCCTGGCGTATTCGACTCGCTGATGGCGAAGCTCATCGTTACGGGTACCGACCGCGATCAGGTTCTGCGCCGCGCGCGCCGCGCGCTGAAAGAATTCCGTATCGAAGGCATTGCCACGGTTCTGCCGTTCCATCGCGCCGCAATCGAGACGGACGACTTCATCGGCACCGACGGTTTCAAGGTTCATACCCGCTGGATCGAGACCGATTTCGCCGCCATGCCTGACGCGATGGAACGTCCTGCACCGGCTGAAGACCCTTCCATCACGCGCACCTTTCTGGAAATCGACGGCAAGCGTGTTTCTGTCGGCCTGCCGAACCTGCTGCTCTCCGGCCTCGGCGCTGTCACCGGCGGCAATGCTGCTGCCCCCGGCGCGTCGTTCAAGGAGAAGGAAGGTGAAATTATCGCTCCCGTTTCCGGCACCTTGCAATCGTTCAAGGTGACCGATGGCGAAACTGTTTCCAAAGGCGATCTTCTGGCCGTCATGGAAGCTATGAAAATGGAAACGCAAATCGTGGCGACGAAGGCCGGCAAGGTCCGCCTGATCGTCAAGGAAGGCGACTATCTTCAGGCGGGCGCGGCACTTCTCGAAATTGCGGAATAACGCATAGACCAGGCCACCGGACGGATCAGGGAAGGTGGTCCCCTCACAATCGAAGTTTGGTCAATACGGCGGCGGAACCCTTTCGCCGCCGGGCCGTTTATGGCGCGACCTGCTAACCATCATGAGGGAAATATGGCCGGACGCACCTTGCTTCAATTCTTCCATTGGTACTATCCGGACGGAGGGAAATTATGGAGCGAGGTGGCCGAAAAGGCGGAAAGCCTTGCCCGAATGGGTATTACCGACGTCTGGCTACCGCCGGCCTACAAGGGTTCTGCCGGCGGTTTTTCGGTAGGTTACGATACCTATGATCTCTTCGACCTTGGCGAATTCGACCAGAAGGGAACAGTCGCGACCAAATACGGTGATCGCGCTGCCCTCGAACAGGCTGGTCGGACGCTGAAGGAAAACGGCATCCGCGTCATTCACGACGTGGTTCTCAATCACAAGATGGGCGCGGATGAACGGGAGAAGGTGCGGGTTCGCCGCGTCAATCCCGATGACCGCACCGAGATAGAGGACGAGGATTTCGAGGCGCACGCCTATACGCGCTTCACCTTTCCCGGCCGAAACGGCACACATTCCAAATTCATCTGGGACCTGAAGTGCTTCAGCGGCGTCGACCACATCGAAGAGCCTGATGAGGACGGCATTTTCCGTCTCGTCAACGAATATGGCGACGGCGAATGGAATGAGGAGGTCGACGAGGAAAACGGCAACTTCGATTATCTCATGGGCGCGGATGTCGAATTCCGAAACAGGGCTGTCTACGAGGAACTGAAATATTGGGGCCGGTGGCTTGCCGAACAGGTGCAGGTGGATGGTTTCCGTCTGGATGCGGCCAAACATATTCCGGCATGGTTCTTCCGCGACTGGGTAGGCCATATGCGCGACACGATTAATCCCGACCTCTTCGTTGTGGCGGAATACTGGCACCCCGATATAGACGCGCTGAAAAGCTATCTCGATCTGGTCGACAAGCAGCTGATGCTCTTCGATGTCGCCCTACACCACCGCTTTCATGACGCTTCTAAGCAGGGCGGCGATTTCGACATGCGCACTATCTTCGATGGTTCGCTGCTTTCCGCTGTTCCAGATCACGCCGTCACGCTTGTCGACAACCACGACACGCAGCCGCTGCAATCTCTGGAAGCGCCGGTAGAACCCTGGTTCAAGCCTCTTGCCTATGCGATCATTCTGCTGCGCGAAGAAGGTGTGCCTTGCGTCTTTTATCCCGATCTTTTCGGTACGACGTATATAGACACCGGCAATGACGGCAACGACCATGAGATCGTCATGCCGGCTATCGAATGCCTTCCGAAGCTTATCGAGGCACGCAGCCGCTTTTCCAACGGTGCCCAGACGGATATTTTCGACGACCCGAGCTGCATTGCGTTTATTCGCCACGGTACCGCCGATGAGCCGGGCTGCGTTGTGGTGATGTCGAACGGCGAGGCGGCGGAAAAACAGATAGATCTCGGCCCTGAGCAGGCGGGAGCTGTATGGCGCGATTTCCTTGGTCACCATCACGAACAGATCACCCTTGACGAGCATGGCAAGGGTCTGTTTTCCACCAATGGCGGCAGCGTCAGTGTCTGGGTTCCGGCCGACGTCGAGTAGGAACAATTGCTTTTAAAGCGGCCAGCCGGAAACCTTGCTCATTTGACGGATACGAGACGGCGCGGGCCCGCGCCGGCATCGGCCAGAACATCGTTTGGATTGCGTAAGGGACAATCATCGAGTGAGAGGCAACCGCAACCGATACAGCCGGTAAGCTGGTCGCGCAGCATAATCAGGCTGTTGATACTAAGCTGCAGCATTTCCCGCCAGGACTGCGAGAACACGCGCCAGTCAGCCGTCGTCGCCACCCTGTCCTGCGGCAAATCCGCCAAGGCGTCCCTGATGATGCTGAGCTGGATACCTGCCCGCTGCGCAATGCGGATAATGGCAATGCGCCGCAAGACGGCGCGATGATAACGACGCTGGTTCCCGCTGGTGCGCCAGCCTTCGATCAATCCCTTCGCCTCGTAAAAATGGATGGTGGAAACGGCGACGCCACTACGACGCGCAACCTCCCCAACCGTAAGGCTGTGTTTAAAGATGGTATTTTCCATGCCGGCTCCGTTTTCTGAACGGCCTCCGCTCTGAAAAACGCGGAAACACACTAGAGAGCAGCCGGTATAATTCCTCAACCATAGTTGAGGTCAATAGGATGGATGGTAAAAAGAGGCGCCCATCGGGCGCCTCTGAATTCATAAATATCGCGGATCAGAATTTGGCGGTCATGCTGATCCAGAAGCGGCGGCCTTCCATGACCGTGTTGAAATCGTCAGCGCCGACTTCCTTGTCGAATACATTGTAAACCGCCGCGTTGAGATCGACATTTTCGGCCACCGCATATTTCGCCCCGATGTCGAGGGTGGTGTAAGCGTCATATTTACGCCCGGCCTTGCCGTTGATCGTAACCGGTTTGCCGTTCGTACCGATGCGCGGACCCGCATTGATTTCCGATCCGTGATAATTCACCGACGCCCAGGCTTCCAGCCCGTCCACCGGGGTGACCCATTCGCCTCTCAGATTGGCCATGTGCTCCGGCGTCCGCGCCAGCGGAAAACCCTCGTAATCGCCCGTCTTCTGTTCGGAATGCGTATAGGTATAGTTGCCGCGCAATGTCAGTTCCGGCGTCGCATACCATGCTGCCGTCAGTTCTATGCCCTGAATGACCGCGTCGTCGATATTGTAATTGTACCAGAGGCGATAATTGCTATCTTCGCTCCAGCGGGCAGGCGTACCATCCGGATTGAGCACGAGCGCGTTAGAAATCTTGTCCTTGAAATCTGTGTAGAAATAAGTGGCACCGAGGGCAACATCACCATTGTCCCAGAGTGCTGCCAATTCATAACTCGTGCTTTTTTCCGCCTCCAGACCCGGATCGCCGATGATCACGCCGCAGGTACCGTTCGAGGCATAGGTGCACCCACCGCCGCCAGTCGTATAGGCGTAACCCGGTGCGATCTGGCGGATTTCCGGTGCGCGGAAACCTGTTGAAATGCCGCCCTTGATCGTAAGATCGTCGGTTGCGCTCCAGACGCCGTAAAGGCGCGGGCTGAAATGATTGCCATATTTTTCATGGTTATCCAGACGAAGGCCGCCCGTCAGCGCAAAGCTATCGACGATGCGCCATTCATCCTCGACGAAGAGCGCCCATTGCGTCGCCGAGAAAGTTTCGTCGCGACCGGTACGGCGTCCCGGATTCTGGTCCTTCAGCTGTGCCTCGAAATATTGACCGCCGGTGACGAGCGTATGGTTGCCGAACAGTTCGAACGGCGTGGTGAACTTGCCGTCGAGAACGCTATTGCGAACCTCCGGCGAGCGCGGATTTTCAGTGATGCGTCCCGTGCGAAAGTTTCTGGTGAAGTTGGTGCGCTCGGCCCATTCCTGCTGGAAGGAGAATTCAGACGTGGTCGGTCCCCACCGGCCGGTATGCGACAATGACCAATGGTCGCGCGTATTGGTGTTGTAGGTGCCGTCTGCATTGGCTGCCAGCGTCTCGCCGGACTCGGCATCGCGGCGCAACCGTGCTTTGCCAGCCTCGAGATAGATGTCGTGATCCTCATTCGGCGTGAAGGTCAAACGTCCATTGAAATCATATTCCTTCGCGCCCGTCGTACCATTCAATATGCGGTCTTCGCCGCGCGTGAAGCCCCTGCCCCAGATCTGCAGCCCCAGCCGGTCCTTCAGGATCGGCCCATTGGCATACCAGGACACCTGACCGCTATTACCGAATTTTGAATGTTGCTGAACCGTACCCTCGCTGGTGACGGAGCCAGACCAGACATCGCCAACCTTGCGGGTGATGATGTTGATGACGCCGCCCATGGCATCGGAACCGTAAAGAGAGGACATCGGGCCGCGCACGACCTCGATGCGTTCGATCGCCGAAACCGGCGGTACGAAACTCTGTTCGAAGCCGGAATTACCATTGGTACGGGCATCGCGCGTGCTCTGCCTCTTACCGTCAACCAGGATCAACGTGTAAGCGCCGGGCAATCCGCGAATGAAAATATCCTTCTCATTGGCAATGCCGGTGACAGACACGCCCTGAACTTCGCGCAAGGCGTCTGTCAGATCGCGATAAGACCCCTTTTCCAGATCTTCTCGCGTCACAACCGTGATGCTGGCCGGAGCATCCTTTACATTCTGCTCGAAGCCGGACGCGGTCACCACGATCTGCTGAAGAACGGTGGTTCCGTCGGTCGCCTGCTGCGCGACAGCAGGCAAGGCAACGCTGAGCGCCGTTCCCGCCATAGCGACGGAAATGCCAGCCTTTATTATCGTCGCGGCCATATCCTGCCCGCGGTACTTCAATTCCATGTTACGCCCCCGCATTTAACTTGAGAATTTACCCCCACTTATTTAGGAGGGAGGTCTGGCGCAACGCGTTTGTTTTCGAACAGTTCTAAATTCCAGAAATTGCAAAAAGGCCCCCTCTAATCGGGGGCGGGGTAAAAAAACAGCAAGATGACAACCGGCAAGAGAAAAGAAGAACCAGCTTCCCCGACAAAGCCCGACAGGCTTGGTCAGCTGAAACTACTTGTCGCGTTCGATGCGTTGTTGCGGGAAGGAAGCGTCAGCCGCGCAGCGGCAGGCATGGGACTGCCGACATCATCGATGAGCCGGATACTACAGCAGCTGCGCGAGAAATACGGCGACCAGCTGTTCGTACGCACCGGCCAGGGTTTGCGACCCACCCCCTTTGCCGAGACCATGCGGCTACGCATTCGTTCGCTGGCGGCGGAGGCGGAAAACCTGATCGATTATTCACAGGAAAAAGCGGCAGCTCCCGCCGCCGCCAATGTTAGCGGCTGGGAACGGCCGGTGCTGATGAAGGCGCCGCCTCTTTCGCTGCGCCCCAGCGTTCTTCTGGAAGGTCAGCCGACACCGGAAAATATAGCGGACCGCCTTGCCCGCATCGGCCACAATGCCGATCCGCAGCACAGGCTCGCCAAATATATAGCGACCTCGGCGATGGGCATCGGCAACAGCCGCCCGCTCAGCCAGCAAGAGGCGATGGACGCGCTTTCGATCATTCTCGAAGGCGATGCAGATCCCATACAGATAGGAGCCCTACTTGCGACCATGCAATATCGCGGTGTGACCGCGGCAGAGCTTGCCGGTTTTATCGAAGCCATGTGGGGCCATATAAAAAGAGACCAGCAAGCGCCCGCATCGGTCGATCTCGACTGGCCGGCCTATATGTCGCCCAAACATCGTGATGCACCCTGGTTCCTGCATTCCGCGCGTCTCGTTTCCATGGCGGGATATAGCGTCTTGTTACACGGCCATGTGGGCCAGGGAGAAAATGGCGGTAAGCTCGAACTCGCCGCTGAAGCCTGCGGCATACCGCTCTGCCATTCACTTTCGCAGGCGGCCAAGGCCACTGCCTCGCAAGGCATCGCCTATCTGCCGATCGGTGGACTATCGTTACAGTTTCAGAGCCTGCTTGGCCTGCACGGCATTCTGGAAATGCGCCTGCCGCTCAATACGGTCGTGCATCTTCTCAATCCGCTTCGCGCCAGAAGCACCATTATCGGCGTCGCCCGGCCCTCCTATCAGGAGCTTCATCGCGATACGGCGCGGCTGCTTTCCGTCGAGAGCCTTGCCATTCTCGGCAATACGCGGGATTTCGCGCAATTTACTCCATTCCGCAGCACCCGGATCTTCGGTCTTTCCAAGGGCGAAGATGTCGAGTTCGTCATTCCCGCCCGCGAAACGCCACCGGCCGAAATGCCGACCATGTTCACCACCTTCGAATATTGGCGCGCCGTCTGGACGGGGGCGGCCAGAGACGAGAGAGCGGAAACCATCATCGTCTCCACCGCTGCCATTGCCCTGATGCTGGTCAATGATATGGTTCTGCCTTTCGAAGAGGCCTATGCCCGCAGCCTGCGGCTGTGGAACGACAGGGCACGCGATTTCGCCACTGCTTAGGCGTTGGCGACTGATTTTTTCAGCGCCAGATATTCCCACAGCGCCACCAGCAGCAAAATCCCCGTGCTTGCCAGTTGCAGCGCAAAAAGCGGCACGCCCGGCACCGGCAGAAGCAGGCAGAGCGCCGCTACTCCGGCAAAATGCGAGATCGGCCGCTGATAGGTGGCAGCAATCTTGACGCCGATATTACCGGCTAGAAACAGGATCGGGCCGCCAAGAATGGCGAGTGACTCCCTCATCGTCGTCCCTTCATGGGCATGGGACAGGCTGAAATCCTCTCCAACTGCCGTAAGGATGATGCCGGCCACGATAGGCAAATGTCCGTAGTTGAAAAGATTCTGGGCAATCTTCGCTTTCTCGTCGGCATGTTCGGCCTTTCTGGAGGCCTCTTCCTGCCCGTGATGGAAATAGATCCACCACATTGTGACGGTGCTGACGAAGGCCGAACAAAAGACGATGAATGTGAGGCCAGAATTCATATATTCCGTGGCCGTGCGGCCGGTGGTTAGGATCGTTTCCCCGAGACAGATGATGACGAAAAGCGCACAGCGCTCCGCAAGATGCTCGCCGGAGAGATGCAGCTTGTCCGCATCGCTTGCTTTCAATCCCGGGACGACATAACGACAAGCGGGTCCGGCATATTCTATCGCGAGCGCTATACCCCACAGGAGGATTCGATCCGTCAGATCGACAAGCCCACCAGCCATCCAGAACAGGCTCGATACGACTAGCCAGATCGTCACGCGCACAAAAACCAGAAAAGACTGCCTGTCCTCTCCCTTAAAGGCATAAAGTGCAAACAGGCTCCGTCCCACCTGCATGGCACTGTAGATAAGGGCAAACACGAAACCCTGTTCCGCAAAAGCCTCCGGCAGCGCGATGGCCAAAAGAACCCCGCCGAACATCAGGACGAAAAGCAGAATCCGGACAGGCTCCTTTTCGGTATTCAGCAGGTTGGTGATCCAGGTGGTGTGTATCCACAACCACCAAAGTGACAATATCAGTATGCCCGCCTCAAGCGCCGCTGTCGGTCCGAAGTCCTTTGCTAGCGCATGGGAAAGCTGAATGAGCGCGAAAACGAAAACCAGATCGAAGAACAGTTCAGGAAAGGTCGCCTTTTCTGCTTCGTGCCCGTCCTGTTTGATCCAGGTTTGCGCATCCGGTTTCTGCCCGGACGTTTCGCTTTCGGTTCCCATTCTGCCCCTGTTCGTCAATATGAATTATTGCGATCGCGTTAGCGTTGCACTTCATCCGAAGAATTAACATTCGAGTCCCGGCCGGGAAACTGCAGCGCCCGCGCATTGTCGGGGTAAAAACGCGGTCCTACCAGACGCACTGTCTTGCCGGAGACATCGGTAATATAATTCGATGCGGTCGCCCCAGGCGAGAATTCGGCGCTACGGGTCTTGGTCGGTTCCAATATGCTGACCTCTAATGGCTGAGCAAATATCGGGTGGCTCGTCGCGGAGATGACAATTGTCGCGATAAAGAGGGACTTGGAGAACATCGGCACATCCTGTCACAATTGACTGCGCCATAAACAGCCTTCGCCCGGTTTGGTTCCAGCCGTCTTTCAGCTGTCCTCGTCCAGATATGTGCGATATTGCACATAGTCCGAACTTGGTTGCCCGTCGATAATTTCCGGCGGCCGCCCCTCACCTCCGGTCAAATAACCGGCTTCTTCAAGTCCCGCCTTCAAGAGCTTTTCGATGGCGGTATCTCGAGGCAATGCAATGTCCGCCATGTAAACAGCGACAGCCAGCTCCATATCGTCTGGAAAAACCATAGGCTCAAGGCCCCCTTCCAACATCGACACGGAAACGCACAATCTTAGGGAAGGTTCAGTTCCAACATCGTGCCATATCGAGATATCTGCATTACCCCAGTCTAGTCAGGCAAGAAACGCGTAAAAATCGCGCTTTTCCTGCCCGTATCATCGCACTACCGCTAAAAGATACCCGGACTCAAGCGATTGAAACCAATCATGGAATAACTCAAACGAAAGTCAATCAAGGCTTAACTTTCATTACTTTGTATTAACCATAGGAACCCCTGCCAGCACAGTCTGTTCGTAAACACTGGCAGCCTCACAGCGAATCTTCGATGTCTTGCAGAAACAGCGTCAATGTAGCTGCAGACTGGGAGTTCGGCAAGCCGACGCCATTTTCTGTTCGTCCTTAAGAACTCATACAGCCATGCTTCTCTCCATCCCGTCAGTTCGACCCCGCAGTTGCGCCAGAAGCATGGCCTGAAGATCAAACCCGCCCTCGTGGGCCTTACGGGTGAGATTGCGCAGATATCCGCCCAGCGAGCTGATCTGGTCCGCCTTTTGCAGCAGGCAGGCAAGAATCGCTGCTGTTCCCTGTCGACCGAAAGTGGTGAGGGCGTCCTGGTAG
Source organism: Agrobacterium sp. 10MFCol1.1 (assembly GCF_000381165.1). Classification (NCBI taxonomy): domain Bacteria; kingdom Pseudomonadati; phylum Pseudomonadota; class Alphaproteobacteria; order Hyphomicrobiales; family Rhizobiaceae; genus Agrobacterium; species Agrobacterium sp. 10MFCol1.1. The sequence continues at coordinate 760,172 of NZ_KB906073.1, forward strand.
GCCGACTGGCTAACGTTGAACATGGTTTTGATGACTGATGTCGCCACTTCCAGATCACGCCATCCAGTCACTGCTCCTCCGGGTGCATAGAGTGAAATGTCCGGGCAAGCCTTCACAACCAAAACAATATCAGGAACAAAAAATTGCTTATGAAGAACAGGCTTTGGCTGTTGCGATGACGGCTTTGCACTGACGGGTACGGCGTATTCTGGCTGTGAGACTGTCGTGTCGGCAGGTGCGACGATTACCGGTTCACGCAAATTTTGCGGTTTAGATATAGATTCGGATTCTGAATTCTTTATGAGGCGCTCATTTTGGCAGTCATTGCCGCCCGATTTCTCCGAATTTTCAATATTTTCCAGATAGTTGGTCACTTCTGCACGCAGGGAGACCAAAAATCCGGCGATTTCCTTGAGTTCGACAGGCTTTGAATTACGGCCGAGAGACCGGGCAATGGCATTGTAGCGCGCCTGGAATCCTTCTGACGTTACGACTTCACCGCTGGCGGCTATCATTTCGCAAAGCTTCTGGATATCGCGGCGGCACAGGCTGATGTTTTCACGAAGCCGCTGAAGGTCGAGCCGCTCGCGAACGATGCGTTCGGCGAGTTCCTCGATTTCCGATTTGCGGGCGAGAAGCGGTGCCAGCGAAAAACCATAGGCTTCGCTGATTTCCCCGCCCCTGTGCTTACGGGCGTAGCGTTTTCCGTTCGGACTATCCTTGCGAATGATGAGACCGGCCTCGACGAGAGCCGAGAGATGGCGGCGCAATGTCTGTTCTGCCATTCCATGTGCTCGCAATGACAATTGCGTATTCGACGGAAAGACGACCAATCCGGCTTCGCTGGAGAGTTCATTTTTCGGATAAAAACTCAGAAGGGCGTTCAAGACCGCGAGAGAACGATCGGTCACGCCGAGCAATGGTCTGGCTTCACAGACCGAACGGTAGAGTTTCCATTTATCGACCGCCTCGGTCTTTTTGTTTTTCTGCGCGGCAAACTGAGTTGCGAGGACGCCAAACGACATCGCTCGCCGCCCAAAGGGCGTCGTTACACATGTGCTGTCCATGTCTTTCACCTTTCACAAGGCAAAAGAAAATCGCTCACCGAAAAATTCGATGCCAAGACTCTTGACTATGATTCGCGGAAATGAGATTCTTTGGTTGCTTAGATCAAAGAAAGGCTTCCGTGCGGCAACGTTCGGGGGCTTTTTTCTTTTGTAATGCGTCTCCTGTTAGTCGTTGGTATTAACAATCACTGCTTGGACCGGTATTCGGCAAACAGCGCCTGAAGATGTTCCAGAACGAAATCGGCAAATTCCGGCGCCTCGTTCTTGTCGATGGATATATCCAGCTTGCGGTCGCTTTCGACCACCTTTGCCAGTCTGCTACCAGTTTCCGAAGACCAGACACCGGCTTTCTTTGCCTGTGCCTTGGGTTTCAGAAAATCCAGAAGCGACTTGAAGCGTTCTTCGGACGGAAGAGCGGCGACGGATGGCTCCCTTACATAAGCGCGCGCAGCTTCCTTGACCTGTGACGAGGAGAGCTGATCTGCGAGATCCATCCAGTTACGGCGACCGACGGTGGGTGCCGGACCAATAAGATCGACCAGATCCTCGGGAATGCGACCGACAACCGATAGCATGTTGGAAAGATCGCCCTTGTGCAGGGACATCGCCGCCATGATCGTATCACGCGGAAACCGCATCTGCAGTTTCTGGGCGAAGCGCGCCTTTTCGATATAGGTTAGGTCACGGCGCTCGTTGTTTTCCTGTCCCTGGGCGACAACCAGCTGTTCGTCGCTGAGATCGCGAACCACGGCCTTGACCGGAATACCCAGGTTGGAAACGGCGCGCAGACGGCGATGGCCAAATGCGACCTGATAACGTCCCGGAAATTCGGGATGAGGGCGCACCAGAATGGGAACCTGCTGGCCCTGCTGACGAATAGCCTCCACCAGGCCTGCATCCGCCTCTTCTGAGGCTGGCATGCGGTCGGGTATGAAGGACGGATCGATATCAGCAGGATTGAGCGAAACGATCGTAAGGCCCTCTGCGAGCCGTTTTTCGATCTCTTCAGCACGCTTGGAGCGTTCCGACACTTCGTTCAGAGACTGGCCGATCATGCCGACTGGCGAGTTCGACACATCCGTCACCAGTTCGGGAGAACCGAGGATGGGTCTGACACGCGGACGGGACCGCTCGGGAGTGGTATCGTTGTCTGTGCCTGGCGTGCCAAGATTGGCGAAAATCTGTTTTCTGCTCATGCTGCCCTACCCCACGCTTTTTTAATCAATCCCTCGATTTCAGCGTTCACGTTGTTCATGGCTTCCAGTGCGCGGTCATAGGTGGAGCGCGTGAACTGGGTTCTTTCCACCTCGAAAAGCGTCTGGTTGGTCAATCCGGCATCCGAAACGGCCGTGCTCTTCAGCATCGGGTGAATGAGGACGTTTTCACCGAAGATCGAGCGCAGGAAAGCCACCATCTGGTTCTGCGGCCCATCGCTCGGTTCGAAACGCGTGATGAGGTAACGCATCCAGTTATAATCGGAGCGTGCTCCGGCCCTGCCGATTTCAGCGAGAAGATCGCCAGTCATGGCAAGGAACTGGTTCATGGACATGACATCAAGCATTTGCGGATGAACGGTCACGAGAACCGATGTTGCTGCCGTCAGCGCCGAAAGCGTCAGGTAACCGAGTTGCGGTGGGCAATCGATGACCACGACGTCATAGAAGTTCTGGGCCTGGGCGATTGCCTGGCCGATGCGAGCGAAGAACAGAGTGTCGCCCGGTGCGCGGCGCATCAGTGCGCGCGGGGTATCATGTTCGAACTCCATAAGCTCCAGATTGCCCGGAACGATATGAAGGTTGGGAATATAGGTGCCGCGAACGATCTCGGCGATCGGCCGGCGTTCGTCATCGTAGCGGATCGCGCCGTAGAGCGTTTCATTCGGGCCGACATCCATTTCGGGCTGGTGACCGAAGAGAGCGGAGAGACTGGCCTGCGGATCGAGATCGATAGCCAGGACCCGGTAACCACGCAGTGCCAGATATTGCGCCAGATGCGCGGATGTCGTGGTCTTACCCGAACCGCCTTTGAAATTCATCACGGCGATGACCTGCAATTCCTCGCCGTCGCGACGGTGGGGCAGATAGCGCCGCGCGCCGCGCGCGCCCTGATCGAGAAACTTTCTGATCTCGTCCATATCCTCTACCGAATAGGAACGACGACCGGATGCCTGCGCTGCATCGAGCTCCGGACGCTCAGCGGCGATCTGACGAAGATAGGCTTCACCGATGCCAATCAGCCGGGCGGTTTCCGCCGGCGAAAAATGGCGCATACTCTTTTCGGTATGCGGCGAAAACGTATTCGCATTATGCGCCTGCAATTGGGCTGACAATGCAGCCGAATGCTGTTGTATAAGGCTCGTGAGGTCGGGTGCCCCTGCAGCAAATCTTGAGTCGGCACTCTGTGTCATGGATCTACTTTCGCTCGATATTGCAGTTGCGGTTTTTTTCGAAAAAGACGGTTTTTTCCGCAACTGAGATATAAGCGCCGATTCTCTTTTTGGCGCAATAGGCTTTTTCTCCGTATGCAGAAGTACCGCTAAGGCATTGTGGAAGAATCAGTTTTGCTTTTTGTGACAGTTTTTCGGTTAGCCGCGGCTAACTTCGTCCCCGTTCTGGCTGAGACGCGTTTTTTGGCTTCCCTTAAAACTGCCATGGAGCGATCAGAGCGAAAGTTTGCCGCGGCTAACTTTGGGAATCCCGCGTACCAAATGTGCAAGGCGCGATCCCGTCGGCGGAAAGTGAAGGGTAGACATTGGCAGATGTTTAATCTCTACTTATCAACTAGAGTATCAACGGGTCCGGCGCCCACCGCCTGACCTTTCGTGCTGTCGCAGGTTGGAGGAATAAATGTCCTATGATGTCGCTATCGTCGGTTCGGGTTTCTCGGCCATCTGTACCGCCGCTCATCTCTTATCATTCCTGCCCGGGGACGCGTCGATCGCCATTGTCGGCGACGAGTCGGATTTCGGGCGCGGTACGGCCTATCGTACCGAGTTGCCCTATCACCGGCTCAATGTGCCGGCAGGGCGGATGAGCGTATTCCCCGACAGGCCTGATGACTTTCTCGATTGGCTGACGGAGAATGGGCTCGGCAATGATCCATTGGCTTTTGCCTCACGTGGCGATTACGGCCTCTATCTCAGGGACAGGCTCGCCAGTCTGCTGAGAAGCCGGGATCAGCGGGCGAGGGTGGACTTCATCCGTGCCAAGGCTTCAGCCTGTCGCCCGGATGGGAATGGCGGTTTCTCTTTTGCACTGGAGAATGGTGAGAAGCTGCGCGCTAAAAATGTTGTCTTATGTCTTGGTGTCGGCGCAGCGAGTTTGCCGGTGCAAACTCTGACGAAAGATGACGACGCGCCGCATCGCATTATCGGGCATTGCTGGCAGTCCGGATGGCTGTCGAAAGTAAAGGCGGGGGACCGCATCTGTATTCTGGGTTCTGGCCTGACGATGATAGATCAGGTCCTGACGCTTCGAGGAAAGGGACACCGTGGCCCAATCCACGTATTGTCCCGCCGCGGACTTGTGCCGCATCCACATATCAGCCCGCCACTGTCGCCAGCTGATCCGCGCTTACCAGAAGGTTCGACCGAGATCAGCCGGTTAGTGCAGGCTCTGCGTAAGCAGGTGAAAGATGGTGCGCCGTGGCGTACTGTCATGGATGGTCTACGGCCGAAGACCCAGCTGCTTTGGCAGAGCCTGACATCTGAGCAGCGAAGCCGGTTTCTTCGCCATGCTTTGCCGTGGTGGAACATTCACCGGCACCGAATCGCGCCCGAAGTGCATAAGGCTTTTGAAAAGCTGTTATCTGACGGCGTTCTAGAGATTCACGCCGGTTATCTCCGCTCTCTTGACGAGCAGGACGAGGGGATCGCCGTACTCTATCGCCGTCGGCATACGGAGACGCTTAGAGAGTTTCAGGTCGATTGGGTCGTTAATTGTACCGGAATGGAGAGGGCGGGGATCGGTCATTCACGGCTTCTGGAAACCATGCGGGACGATGGCGTGCTTTTGCTCGACGCCTTTGGTCTTGGGGTCGAGGTCGATGGCCAGTCGCGCTTGTCAAGCTCGGACGGGCAGGTCTGGCCTGGCCTGTTTGCCGCCGGGGCGCTGACGGCGGGCCGCTTTTGGGAGATAACCGCCGTGCCGGATATCCGCGTGCAGGCGCAAAAGATCGCGCAAGCTGTCACGGACAGAGTAGTGTCGGACCGGCGGGTTTCGGCACACGGTTGATGTGACGGAAAGAACACTCGCACAGTGCCAGGTCTTGAAGATTTTGCGCTTGAGACTGTTCCTCTAACTTTTCAGATACTGAGGTTTGCCGCGGCTAACCTCTCTATTTCTTTCATCAGGCAGCCATCCGAATGTACCGGGCTTCCTCATTACGCGATAGAGCTAAGGGTTAGTAAGAGCCGTGGCTCAGCCAATAGCCGCTTCCATAGATCGCGATAGACAATAGGTTTTGGGTCTCATCATTCGGTTCGACAACGTGCGGCGATACGAATAGCTCACCGTGAAGTCCATCCGTCCGAGAGTTGATGATTTACATAATTGCTAAATTATTTACATCACTTATGGAATATTGATGCAAAACGAGCTATTAAACCCTTAAAAATACGATTTCTATGAAAATTATTTGCGAGGCATCTATGGAAAAGCAGAAACTGGTACGATTCGAGACGGCTGACGCTCAGGCTGGCGGACAGCGCAGGCCTTTTGCCAAGGCCGTGCGGGCCGGTGATTTCGTCTATGTGTCTGGACAGGTGCCAACAGTCGATGGTGAAGTAGTAACTGGCGGCATTGTGGCTCAGACCGAGCAGGTTGTGGCCAATATCATGGATGTTCTGGCGCTTGCGAATTGTACACTTGCCGATGTCGTCAAGGTCAATGTCTGGCTGGATGATGCTCGGGATTTTTCGAGCTTCAACGCGGTCTTCCAGAAATATTTCATCGATCATCCACCGGCACGTTCAACCGTGCAGTCGCCCCTGATGGTCGATGCGAAGGTTGAAATGGATGTTATAGCCTATAAGCCACTGGTTTGATTGCCAATTTCCGATCCTGAGAGCGTTTGACGATGACCTACCCCTGGCCTGACGAAGGTACCCCACTCGATGCGATCTCGACGCCGATGCCCGTGATCGACGAGGACCGACTTGCCGCAAATATTGCGCGGGCGCAGTCCTATCTTGATGGACATGGCATGGCTTTTCGCCCCCATATAAAGACACATAAGATACCAGCCATTGCGAAGCAGCAGCTTCAGGCGGGCGCCATCGGCATCAATTGCCAGAAGGTCAGCGAGGCGGAAGTTTTCGCGGATGCCGGTTTCGACGACATCCTCATTACCTACAATATCCTCGGCGTGGCGAAACTCTCGCGGCTGAGGGCATTGAATGCGCGTATCGGGCAACTGAGCGTGGTTGCCGACAGCGCCGTGACGATTGCCGGCCTTGCCGGCACATTCGATGCGGAAAGACCGCTTTCCGTTCTTGTCGAATGCGATACCGGCGGAAAACGCTGCGGTGTGCAGACCCGGGACGCCGTGTTGCAGCTTGCAGAAAAGATCGTCGCGGCACCGGGCCTCAATTTCAAGGGCATTTTGACCTATCCGGCACCCGGTGGCGCTGAAAAGGTGGAGAACTTCATTCGGGAAACCATGGCGTTGCTTGCGGAAAAGGGCATCGACTGCCCGGTTCGCTCCAGTGGCGGCTCACCGGATTTTTTCTCTGCTCACCTCGTTCCCTCCGCAACCGAATATCGGGCGGGCACCTATGTATATAATGACCGTTCGATGCTGCGCGCCGGACATTGTACCGCTGGCGACCTAGCAATGCATGTTCTTGCCACCGTGGTGTCGCGACCGACAGCTGATCGCGCTGTGCTCGATTGTGGCTCCAAGGCTTTGACCTCCGATCTCCTTGGGTTCAGCGATTACGGGCTGATTGAAGGGTATGAAGGCGCGAAAATCATGTCGCTTTCGGAAGAACATGCGGTGGTCGATTTGTCGGGCTGCACATCGGGCCGGCCGGAAATCGGTGAGCTGGTCAAGGTTGTGCCGAACCACACCTGCGTCATTACTAATCTTTTCGACAGGATGGTCTTCCATCGAAACGGTATCGTGACGCGGGTGGAAGACGTGGCAGCACGCGGCACCGTCTGGTAACATTACCCGGCTAATTAAATTGCAAAAAAAGATGCTGCCGAAATGCGGGCATCGGCAACGAGAATGACAGTCATGCGCATATTCACGGCATCGCTTGCCACCGAAACCAACACGTTTTCACCCGTCCCGACGGACATGGACGCCTTTCGCGCGGCTTTTTACGCTGGGCCCGGCGAACATCCGGAAACGCCGACACTGTGCTCCTCACCGGTACCAATTCTGCGCCGGCGCGGCAAAGCGGAAGGGTTTACGGTAATCGAGGGTACCTCCTGCTGGGCGGAACCGGCGGGGCTGATACAGCGCCAGACCTATGAAACGCTACGCGATACAATTCTTGCCGAGCTTGCCGCCGCCCTGCCGGTCGATGCGGTAATTCTTGGTCTCCATGGCGCCATGGTCGCGCAGGGTTATGACGATCCGGAAGGCGATTTCCTGTCACATGTCCGCACGCTTGTTGGTCCCGACGTACTGATCGCGGCGGAATTCGATCCCCACAGCCATTTGACCCCTTTAAGGGTCCAAAATCTCGATATAATGGCGACGTTTCTGGAATTCCCGCATACGGATTTTGAGGAACGTGGTGAGCACGTCGTTGAACTGGCACTTCGCACCCTGCGCGGAGAAATCAGGCCGGTTATTTCCACTTTCGATTGCCGCATGATCACCATTTACCCCACCAGCCGCGAACCGATGCGTTCTTATGTTGACCGTTTGAAGGCTTTGGAGGGTAAGGACGGCGTGCTGTCTATTTCCGTCATTCACGGTTTCATGGCAGGCGATGTACCAGATATGGGCACGCGTATCGTCGTCGTGACAGATAATGACAGGGCAAAAGGCGACGCACTGGCCGAAAAACTCGGCCATGAGCTTTATGCCATGCGCAAGTTGACTGCCATGCCGATGCTCGACACGGAATCGGGTCTCGACAGGGCTCTCGCCATTCGTAGTGAGCATCCGGATATGCCGGTCGTGGTGTCGGATATATGGGATAATCCCGGTGGCGGCGTTGCGGGTGATGCCACCCATATTCTGCGGCGCATGGTGGAGCGCGGCATGGACAATATCGGTGTGGCAACGATCTGGGATCCGATTGCTGTGTCTTTCTGTCACGCGGCAGGCGAGGGGGCGGAGATTGATCTGCGTATTGGCGGCAAATCCAGTCCCGAAGGTGGCGAGCCGCTCGATTTCCGGATCAGGGTCATGCGCACTGCAGAAGCAGGGTGGCAGAGTTTCCGAAATAGCCGCGTCACGCTCGGCCGCGCCGCCGTCGTTCGACCGGTCGGAACGGAAATCGATATCATTCTCATTACCAGCCGCACGCAAACTTATGAGCCGGATATCTTTTCCAATCTCGGCATTGATTTTGCCAGGAAAGACGTGCTGCTGGTGAAGTCCACCAACCACTTCCATGCGGGTTTTGCGCCGGTCGCTTCCGAGATCGTTTATATCGCCGCGCCCACTTCCTATCCGACCGATCCGGCCACAACCGCCTATCGCAAGGCAAGCCTCCAGCTATGGCCACGGGTGGCCGATCCGCTGGGGTTGGACTGAGGCTGCGGCGCTTCAGATATCTTGTAGCGTGATCAGAAAGAATATGCCTTCACCATGATCTGAATCGATGGTGAAGGGCACGCTTTCCGTGATGAAAACGCTATCCAGCTTCTCCAGCCGGGCTGTGTCGTTGTTGACGGCGACCGTCAGAGGATCGAGCGCGAGGATCAGCCTTGTTCCCGTTGCCGCCTGCATCGAGCGGCTGCCGGATAGTCTTTGCACGCTGTGGGCGAGGGATGAGCGGCGGGTCATGACGTTCAGGTCGACGATCGCGCCGTCCATCAGGGTCGCATCCACGGGAACATCGGCGGCAAAGGGCAGGGGGGTACTCTTCGTCGTCAGCGCCACCGGCTCATGACCCGAAATAGCGAGTGCAAGGCCGTTTCCCTCGATAATCGCAAGCGTGCGGTCTATGCCGGGGAAGCTGGAAAATGGCCCGTCCTGAGCAACGGTCGCCATGCTGACGCGCCAGTCGAATGCATCCACGGAAGCACCCGGCGGATGGATGGCGATTTCCACCGTAACGCCCCCGCCATTTTTCCACGGCATGGTTTTGTATTCGGAAGCGCGTAATATTCTCATGTGATGTCCAGAATCGGGTCGTTAAGGGAGCGGGGGCGGAAGTTTATGATCCGCGATCATTCTCGATGCGTCGCTCAATCGTTTTTTGGACCGCCTTTAAATCGGATGGCCGGCCGGCAACCTTTTCGATCGCGGCAATGGCAAGGTCACTGGCGACATAGTCAGATTTATGCCCGAGATTGTGCACGACGATCAAAGTGGAGCCGCGAATATCTCTGGCGAGATGACGGGAATGCACCTCTGGCGAGACGATCGTGTCCGTATCACCGGTTATGATGACGGTTGGTGCCGTGATGCGCCGATACTCCGAGGAAGCTCCACGCGCCCATTCATTGAGAGCCGCGACCTCCTGCGCATTGTGCCGAAAGGCCCTGGGCCGCAGGGCCGCTACGGAATGCGTTGCTTCCACATAACCGGCGGGTCTGGAATTGGGTGCAAAAACACCGCGCGTTGCCTGATCCAATGCCAGGAGGCCGGCGGGCGGAGCAATGAAGGTGCTGAACAGCGGACCGGTAAAGGGCGCATTTGCCGCTGTGTAATACCAGGCGATGCCACCCTCCCATGGATAGACAGCGGGAGAAAGGAATACGAGGCCCGCGACCATCTCCGGATGACGGACCGCAAACGATGCCGCGATGGCGCCGCCAAAGGAATGTCCGACGATAATCGCTCTCGGGACGCCTCGCTTTTTCATAAGCTGGGCAATGGCGTCCGCCTGTCCATCCGGGAGAATATTTGCCTTGCCGCCGATATCCGAATTGCCGTGCCCTGGCCTGTCGACAAATAGCAGTTTTGCACGGCCTCTCAGCTTTTCGAGAAACGAAAACATCGGGTCATAGAGACTGGCGCTTGCCCCGTGAATGAAGAGGATCGGCGGAAGCTCGGCGCTTTTTCCCGGCTCGACCAAGATGCTGTTCAGCTTGTAGCCGCCCACATCGATCCGCACGGGAACATTTTGCTGCTTTTCGGACGCCACGGCATTCGTAGCGGAAACCGGAAGAAGTGCCCCGAGCAGGAGGGTAAATGCAAGCGGAAGGAACCTGTACGCCATTCTTTGATCTACCATGTCCTTCATGCCTGCCTAACGGTTAGCGCGGCTTTCAAACGAGCATACAGTCGGTCGGTTAAAAACAGCAACGGAAGAAAGCCGCAGACAGAACAGAAGTTCCACCGGGCGCCGACAGCGGCGTCGAAACTGATGCGGCACCGCTGTCGGCACTGTACGATGGGTGGATCGCGGCTCTCTTCCCGGATCAGATAAACGGCGCAGCCTGAAGACTGCGCCGAGTTTTTTCTTTAGTTACCGAGAATGCCGGGCAGTCGCAGGCCCTGCTCTTTTGCGCATTCCACGGCGATTTCGTAACCGGCATCGGCATGGCGCATGACGCCGGTTGCCGGGTCGTTCCACAGCACGCGCTCTATGCGGCGGGCCGCGTCATCGGTGCCGTCGCAGCAGATGACCATGCCGGAATGCTGGGAAAAGCCCATGCCGACTCCGCCGCCGTGGTGCAGGGAAACCCATGTCGCGCCGGATGCGGTATTGAGCAGCGCGTTCAGCAGCGGCCAGTCGGATACGGCATCCGAACCGTCCTGCATGGCTTCGGTCTCGCGGTTCGGCGAGGCGACGGAGCCGCTGTCGAGGTGGTCGCGGCCGATGACGATCGGAGCGCTGAGCTCGCCGTTCTTGACCATTTCGTTGAAAGCAAGACCGAGACGATGGCGATCACCGAGGCCAACCCAGCAGATACGCGCCGGCAGGCCCTGGAAGGCGATGCGCTCGGCGGCCATATCAAGCCAATTGTGCAGGTGCTTGTTGTCGGGCAGCAGTTCCTTCACCTTGGCGTCGGTCTTGCGGATGTCTTCCGGATCACCCGATAGTGCCGCCCAGCGGAACGGGCCGACGCCGCGGCAAAACAGCGGGCGGATATAGGCCGGAACGAAGCCCGGGAAGGCGAAAGCGTTTTCCAGCCCTTCCTCTTTTGCCATCTGGCGGATGTTGTTGCCGTAGTCGAAAGTCGGAATGCCCATGTCCTGGAAGGCAATCATCGCTTCGACATGTTCGCGCATCGAGGCACGGGCAGCTTTTTCGACGGCTTTCGGGTCGCTCTCGCGCTTTTCCTTCCACTTGGCCATCGTCCAGCCCTTCGGCAGATAGCCGTTGATCGGGTCGTGCGCCGAGGTCTGGTCGGTTACCATGTCTGGACGGATGCCGCGGCGGACCATTTCCGGCAGGATTTCAGCGGTGTTGCCGAGCAGGCCGACGGACTTCGCCTCACCGGCGGCTGTCCAGCGCTCAATCATCTCCATCGCCTCATCAAGAGTTTCGGCGCGGGCATCGACGTAGCGGGTGCGCAGACGGAAATCGATCGAATCGGGATTGCATTCAATGGCAAGGCAGCAGGCACCGGCCATCACGGCGGCAAGTGGCTGGGCGCCGCCCATGCCGCCAAGGCCGCCGGTTAGAACCCATTTGCCTGTGAGATCGCCGTTATAGTGCTGACGACCGGCCTCGACGAAGGTTTCGTAGGTGCCCTGCACGATGCCCTGGCTGCCGATATAGATCCACGAACCGGCGGTCATCTGGCCGTACATGGCAAGACCCTTTTTATCCAGCTCGTTGAAATGATCCCATGTCGCCCAGTGCGGCACGAGGTTGGAGTTGGCAATCAGCACGCGCGGCGCATCCTTGTGGGTGCGGAAGACGCCGACCGGTTTGCCGGACTGGACCATGAGCGTTTCGTCTTCGTTAAGGTCGCGCAGGGTCGCGACGATCTTGTCGAAATCCGCCCAGGTGCGGGCGGCACGGCCGATGCCACCATAAACCACAAGTTCATGCGGGTTCTCGGCCACTTCAGGATCGAGATTATTCATCAGCATGCGCAGCGGCGCTTCTGTCATCCACGATTTCGCGGTCAGCTCGGTTCCACGCGCAGCGCGGACGTCGCGGATATTGTGACGAGGATTGGTCATTTGGTTCCCCTTTTGGTGTGTGCGAGTGTCAGCGCAGTCGTTTCGATGCGCGTGAGAATGTCTTTCAGGTGGATACGAAGCTTGGTGGCCTTGGCGTCGTCATAGGCAAACGGCGGTGCCTCTGTCGTTAGATGGGTGGATTGCGCCAGTTCCATCTGGATGGCGTGCACGCCGGTTTCGGGCTTTCCGTAGTGGCGTGTCGTCCAGCCACCCTTGAAGCGACCGTTGAGAATGCTGGTGTAACCTTCTGCCGTAGCGGTTGCTTCGACCGCCATTGTCTCGATGGCTGGGTCGCAGGTCCTGCCCATATCCGTACCGATGTTGAAATCCGGCAGCTTGCCTTCGAACAGGAACGGGATATGCGAGCGGATCGAATGGCAATCATAGAGAATGGCGATGCCGTGAATGGCCTTAACCCGCTCAATTTCCGCGGCAAGGGCCGCGTGATAGGGTGCATGAAACGTTTCCAGCCGAGAGACGATGTCGTCCTGATTCGGTTCCTGCCCCTCATTCCAGATCGATTTGCCGTCGAAATCGGTTTCCGGAACAAGGCCTGTGGTGTTTTGTCCCGGATAGAGGCTAACGCCTTCAGGATCGCGGTTGGCATCGATCACATAACGATGAAAGGTGGCGCGAACCGTCGTCGCGCCGGGGAGCAGATCCGCGTAGAGATCATGAATATGCCAGTCGGTATCGGCAAGCATCTTGCCGTTGTCGTTCAAGCGTTGCCAAATCGCTGCGGGAACATCGGTGCCGGTATGGGGCAGGCCGAGAATGACGGGCGATGTGCCTTCTTTAATATCGAAGACGCGCATCTTACGCCTCCAGCTTCGGAAGCATGCCGTCGGAAATCACGGACACAAGAGCGCCGGTAGCAATAAGGTCGGATGCCGCCTTCAGATCGGGTGCCATATAACGGTCCTCTTCCAGTGAAGGGATCGCCTGACGCAGCACGGCGATTGCCTTTTGCAGCTCCGGGCTGGTTTTCAATGGCCCACGCAGCTCAACGCCCTGAACCGCCGAAAGCGCCTCGATGCCGAGGATGGCGAAAAGGTTCTCCGTCATCGGTAGCAGGCGGCGCGCGCCGTGGCAGGCCATGGAGACATGGTCTTCCTGATTGGCTGAGGTTGGCGTCGAATCGACCGAAGCCGGATGAGCCATCTGCTTGTTCTCGCTCATCAGCGCAGCGGAGGTGACTTCGGCAATCATCAGGCCGGAATTCAGCCCCGGTTTTTTCGATAAAAATGCCGGAAGGCCATAGGATAGAGCCGGATCGACAAGCAGCGCCACGCGGCGCTGCGCGATCGCGCCGATTTCGCAGATGGCAAGCGCCGTCTGGTCGGCGGCAAATGCCACCGGTTCAGCGTGGAAGTTGCCCCCGGATACGACGGAATTGTCGGAAAGCACCAGCGGATTGTCCGTCACGGCATTGGCTTCGATTTCAAGCGTGCGGGCTACCTGCCGCAGAAGATCGAGGCAGGCGCCGTCCACCTGCGGCTGGCAGCGGATGCAATAGGGATCCTGAACGCGCTCGTCGCCTTCGATATGGCTGACACGGATTTCGGATCCTTCCAGCAGGTTGCGCAGTGCAGCCCCCGCATCGATCTGGCCCTTGTGGCCGCGCAATGTGTGAATATCGGGATGGAAGGGAGCCGAAGAACCCATGGCGGCATCGGTGGAAAGCGCACCTGTTATCAGCGCTGCCTGTGCCGCGCGGTGAGCGCGGAAAAGACCGGCAAGCGCCAGCGCCGTCGAGGTTTGCGTGCCGTTGATCAGCGCCAACCCTTCCTTGGCGGCGAGCACGACCGGGGTCAGCCCGGCTTTAGTGAGAGCTTCGCCGGCGGGCAGAAGCGTACCTTCATAGAAAGCCTCGCCTTCGCCCATCATCACGGCGGCCATATGGGCAAGCGGCGCGAGATCCCCCGACGCTCCGACCGAACCCTTTTCCGGGATGGAAGGGATGACACCCTTTTCCAGCATGTCCTCAATCAGCCGCACCAGTTCCAGCCGCACGCCGGAGGCGCCGCGACCAAGCGAAATCAGCTTCAGCGCCATGATCAGGCGCACGACATTTTCCGGAAGCGCCGCACCGACGCCGCAGCAATGCGACAGGATGAGGTTACGCTGCAGCGTCGCAACATCGGCTGCGTCGATCTTGATCGAGGCGAGTTTGCCGAAACCGGTATTGATGCCATAGACCGGCGCATTGCCGGCGGCGATCTCGGCGATGCGGGCCGCTGCTTTTTCTATGCCGGCATCGAACGAACGGTCGAGTTTCGCTCTGCCGTTATCCCAGTAGATTGCGGCAAGTTCAGCAAGGGTCACATTGCCGGGGTGAAGCGTGATAGTCATGGAGAAACCTTCTGTCCCTTGAAAATGCGGGCGTGGAGCGGGTTGAAGCCGATGCGGTAGACAAGTTCAGCCGGGCGTTCGATATCCCAGATGATGAAATCAGCGGATTTTCCCGCTTCCAGCGTGCCGGTTTCCGCAAGCAGGCCGAGCGCCTTTGCGGCATTGCGTGTGGTCGCCGTCAGGCATTCCTCCACCGTCATGCGAAAAAGCGTGGCACCCATATTCATGGTCAGCAACAGGGAAGTCAGTGGTGAGGTGCCAGGATTGCAATCGGTAGCCAGCGCGATGTCAGCGCCTGCATCGCGCAGGGCCTGAACCGGGGGCAGCTGTTTTTCCCGGAGCGCGTAAAAGGCCCCGGGCAGAAGCACGGCCACCGTTCCCGCTTTAGCCAGTGCTTCTGCACCGGCCTCATCAAGATATTCCAGATGATCGGCGGAAAGCGCACCGTAGGATGCGGCAAGCTCCGTACCGCCGAGGTTGGAAAGCTGTTCGGCATGCAGCTTGACGGGGAGACCGTACTGTTTTGCCGCCTCGAAAACCCGGGTCATTTCCTCAACGGAAAAGGCGATGCCTTCGCAAAAACCGTCAACCGCATCCGCCAGTCCTTCCGCACTGGCTTTTTCCAGCCCCGGCAGAACCACGTCCATAATGTAGTCGGCGTTACGGCCCTTATATTCGGCCGGTGTCGCATGCGCGGCCAGGTAGCTGGTGACGATTCTAACGGGCCGTAGCGTCTCAAGTTTGCGGGCGACGCGCAGCATTTTCAGTTCGGTTTCGATATCAAGACCGTAACCGGATTTTATTTCGAGGGTCGAGACACCCTCCGCCAGAAGCGTATCCAGACGGGGCAATGCCTGTGCCACCAAAGCCTCTTCCGAGAGGGCGCGCGTGTCGCGTACCGAAGAAACAATACCACCGCCCGCTTTGGCGATCTCCTCATAGGTCGCGCCATTAAGGCGCATTTCGAATTCCATGGCGCGGTTGCCGCCGAAGACCAGATGTGTGTGGCAGTCTATCAGGGCCGGGGTGATCCAGCGTCTCTCACAATCGGTTATCTCGTCGGCCGTTGCCAGGTCGGCGGGCAGATCGCTTTCAGCGCCGGCAAAGACGATGCGGTCGTTGCGTATGGCAATGGCAGCATTTTCGATAGCGCCGATGCCTTCCATGGTAGGATCAAACGTCGCCAGCCGGGCATTGCGCCACAATGCGGTAGTGTCACCCGTCGCCATTCCCTTTGTATATTTGTTCCCTGGCATTTGCTTTTCGCCTTTCTTTTATGTGCCAAATGTATATACATAATAATCACGTTGGCAAGCCGCAATTTCGTATGCGACGTCGCCTTGTCAGAAGAGATCAAGAGGAGAGGGTGGCATGACGGTAATTCACGCGGGCGCAGCACTTCTGGCCGATGGGTGGGTGCAAGATGTTCGCATCCACTGCATGGGCGGTGCTGTTTCATCCGTCGAAACCGGTGTTTCTCCGCAGCCGCAGGATGAACGGCATGCCGTTATCGTGCCGGCGATGCCCAATCTCCACAGCCATGCCTTTCAGCGGGCCATGGCAGGGCTTGCTGAAATTCGCGGACCTGCCGATGACAGCTTCTGGAGCTGGCGCACGGTCATGTACAAATTCGCGCTGTCGATGACACCGGATCATGTCGAGGCCGTTGCTGCACATCTTTATATGGAAATGCTGGAAGCCGGTTTTGGACGGGTCGGTGAATTTCATTACCTGCATAACGATATGGATGGTTCGCATTACGGCAATATCGCCGAAATGGCCGAGCGTATCGGTGCCGCCGCCTCGCAAACGGGGATCGGCCTGACTTTGCTGCCGGTATTTTATGCGCATTCCGGTTTCGGCGGTCAGCCGCCGATCGACGGTCAGAAACGTTTCATCCATTCGCTTGACAGTTACGAAAGGCTCATGCAGGGCGCCCAAGCCGTGGTGAATGGGCTTCCGGGTGCAACGCTCGGCATCGCGCCACACAGTCTCCGTGCCGTAACTGGTGAAGAACTGGCGGCGATCGAACCGCTGGCGAAAGGCGGCCCGATCCACATTCATGTGGCGGAGCAGGTCAAGGAAATCGAGGACTCGCTCGCCTTTTCAGGTGCGCGGCCGGTGGAGTGGCTTTTGCAGAATGCGCCGGTCGATGAGCGCTGGTGCCTTATCCATGCGACGCATATGACAGAAGCCGAAACCCGCCGCATGGCAAAAAGTGGTGCCGTTGCCGGCCTTTGCCCCATCACCGAGGCCAATCTTGGCGACGGCATCTTCCCCGCTCCCGGTTTCATCGCGGAAGGCGGCCATTACGGTGTCGGTTCGGATTCCAACATTTTGATCTCCGTGCCGGAAGAATTGCGGATGCTCGAATATTCGCAGCGCCTATCGCTTCGGGCGCGCAATGTCATCGCCGATGCCGGCCGTTCCACGGGCGAGAAACTGTTCCAGCAGGCGCTTCAAGGCGGTGGCAGGGCGCTGGATTCAAAAAATCAGATAGAAGCGGGAAAAAGCGCTGATTTTGTCGCGCTTGATTGCTCGGCCGTTCCCCATCTTCCGGCATCCCAGATTCTCGACCAGTGGATGTTCGCGAGTAGCGTCCATGTCGATACCGTCTGGGTGCGCGGTAAAAAACTGGTGCAAGCGGGCCGGCACGTCCATCGCCATGAAATATCGGATCGCTTCAACAAGGTCATGGCCGAACTTGTCGATAGCTGATATGCGCTCGATAGGAATGACATCGAGCCGTTGGAAGGCATTGCGGACGTGACGAAAGCATCGGCCGGGCAAACCCTGCACCAGCGTATCCTCGGTGATATAGAGGGCCGGATCGTATCGGGCGAATGGCCGCCGGGTCACCGGTTGCCTTTCGAGGTTGATCTCGCCGCCCACTACGATTGCTCCCGCATGACCGTCAACAAGGTCATGGGCCAGCTTGTGAAGGCCGGCTTGATCGAGCGCCGCAAGAAATCCGGCAGTTTCGTTCGCCAGCCGCAGATTCAGTCCGCGGTTCTCGAAATCCACGATATCAGGGCGGAAGTCGAATCCCTTGGCCTGGAATATGGCTTCAAGGTCCTTAAGCGCACACAGCGTGTCGCAAAGCGTGAGGATCGGACAAGTCTCGATATTGCCATTGGTACATCGCTGCTCGATATCGTCTGCATTCATTTTGCGGGCACGCGGGAATTCTGTATCGAGCAGCGTCTCGTCAATCTGGCAACCGTTCCCGATGCCGCTGAAATCGACTTCACGGAGATTGCACCCGGACCCTGGCTGCTTGGCCATGTTCCCTGGAGCAATGCCGAACACCGCATCAGTGCCGAAACGCCCTCGAAAGATGTGGCACGCCTGTTGGGTATCTCCGACAGGCAGGCCTGCCTTGTCGTGGAGCGGCGCACATGGAGCAATTCGGGTGCCGTCACCTATGTACGCTTCACCTATCCCGGCAATGCGCACGCTCTGGTCGCCCGTTTCAGCCCGTCTTCCGAATAAGACTGGGAAGGGCGCAATGCCTGCAATGCCCAAGAGAGCGCCCTCATCGTGGTAGGAAAAGCCCTAGCTCCCGTCATGCAGCTCCGAAACGTTAAAATCTGTTAGTTTGTATGACTAATTTCAAACTCTCCTTTAAAATCAATGATCTGAATGTTTTTTTTAGAATTTGTATTTTGGTGTGTTGACTTGTTTGAGGGTGATCTCTTATAAGTCCGCTCACTGAACGAGGGCGGCGGCGCTGCTGGCGACGAAGTCTTTCGTTCTAAAGAAATCATGTTGATGAGCTGACTGCTTGTTGTTTTCCAGGGGCTTTTAGCTTTTGGGGTTTGATTTTGTGACTGCCATGAGCGGTCTGTTTTTTGACAATTGAATATGAGAAGAAAGAGAAACGTGGGCGGCGAAGCTTGCGGGGTCTGAAGGAATTCAGGCTCTGATTGAATAGACTTTGACGGTCACGTTTTAATGAGACAACAC